>NZ_DASUIT010000052.1:0-54834 GCF_036279655.1 Aquabacterium sp.
GGCGACGACCTGTTCGTCACCAACACCAAGATCCTGAAGGAAGGCATCGACAAGGGCATCGCCAACTCGATCCTCATCAAGATCAACCAGATCGGCACCCTGACCGAGACCTTCGCCGCCATCGAGATGGCCAAGCGCGCCGGCTACACCGCCGTGATCTCGCACCGCTCTGGCGAAACCGAAGACAACACGATCTCGGACATCGCCGTGGGCCTGAATGCTGGCCAGATCAAGACCGGTTCAATGAGCCGCTCTGACCGCATGAGCAAGTACAACCAGCTTCTGCGCATCGAGGAAGACCTGGGCAACGTTGCCGTGTACCCTGGCCGCAGCGCGTTCTACAACCTGCGCTGATGATGCTCTGCGGTTTGCCGTCAGATCCTGACGGTGATCGCCATGAACCGCCCGGACGCCCCGGGCGGTTTTTTTTGGTTTGTCACGCCACCGTGCGCTCACTCAGGCAAACCGTGTTTCGCCCCTGCTCCTTGGCCTGATACATCGCCGCATCGGCCAGTTTGAGCAGCTCTTCGGGTGGCAGGCTGTTCGCCTGGAACACCAGTGCACCCACGCTGGCCGTGCAGTGATGCACCACCTGATCCTGGGCTGAACCCCTGGGACTGACCACCAGGTGGTAGGGCTCGGCCAGCGACGCACGAACCTTGTCGGCCACACGCCGGGTGTTCTCCCGGGCGGCGGCCACATCTGGGCCCAGCATGTTCAGCAAGATGACGAACTCGTCGCCACCAAAGCGTGCCTCGACGTCGATCTCTCGCAGACACGCTCTCAGTCGCCGAGCGACCTCCTTGAGCAGAAGGTCGCCTGTGGCATGTCCATGCTGGTCATTGAGCGACTTGAAATTGTCCAGATCCAGGAACAACAAGGCGCTGTGTTCCTTCGTGCGTTTGCCCATGGCGATCGATTCGCGGATGCGCTGGAGCATGCGGCGCCGGTTGGGCAGGCCTGTCAGCATGTCGATGCTGGACAACTCCTCGAAGGACTCTTCGTTCTGGCTGGCGCCTCGGTCTCGCGCAAAGGAGATGACCAGCACAGTGAGCAGGCTGGTGCAGGTGTGGGATATGCGCAGGAACTCGATCGTGGCCGGTGTCGTGGACAGAATCAGCGGGTGCGGTGTGACGCCGACATATTCGAAGTAGAAGAACAGCGATGCATTGAGTACAAAGATGCTCACCATGCTGCGCCATTGCTCCAGCGAGAAGAACATGGGGGTCACGACGATGACCGAGATGAAATAAAAGTGCAGACCGAACCAGGAGCCGGCGACCAGCAGCATGGTGCAGAGCATGGTCAGCGTCACGGACAGGCTCAGCACCCACCGTGCCAGACCGTGAAGGCCCCGATGATTGAGCCAGGGAACGGCGGCGATGCTGAAGTAGAAAGGGGTGATGGCCCAGGTGGCCAGGACCAGCCCCGCCTCTCCCAGCGCCAGATTGGCCGCATGGTAGAGCGCATAGGCCACCAGCACCACATAGGTCGTGGCGTTGACGTTCCTGATCTTGCGCTTTTGGGTTGGGTCGGCGGTCCTGTCGCAACCGAGATCCAGCCAGGCACCGAAGGATGGGGTCATGGGGTGGTGGTGGGTGTCGGCGTGTGAAAACAGATGGCGTTGCGCCCCTGGTCCTTGGCTCGGTACATGGCCGCATCGGCTTGCTTGAGCACGGCTTCTTCGTCCAGGGGGTCACCCTGGAACAAGGTCACGCCGATGCTGGCGGTGCAGTGGTGTTCGACGAGTTGTTCCACCTCACTGCCCACGCGCACCAGCAACTGATAGGGCTCGGCCAGTTGCACGCGGATTTTTTCTGCCACACCCAGTGCATGGCCTTTGGCGGCCACAGGATCCCGGCCCAGCAGGGTGAGCATGATCACGAACTCGTCGCCACCGAAACGCGCCACCAGGTCGATCTCTCGCAGGCAACTGCGCAGGCGCCGGGACACCTCTTGCAAGAGGAGGTCGCCTGCAGCGTGACCGTGAACGTCATTGAGCGACTTGAAATTGTCCAGATCCAGAAAGATCACCGCGCCATGCTGCCCGGAGCGTTTGCTCAAGGCGACGGATTCCTGCAGGCGCCGGACCATCTGCCGACGATTGGCCAGGTTGGTCAAGGCATCGATGTTGGACATGGCTTCCAGCGCGCGCTCGTTCTGGCTGGCCATCCAGTCTCCGACAAAGGACACGATCAGTGCGGCCAGCAAACTGGTGCTGATATGCAGGAAGCGCAGCAGCCGGGTCGTGCCGCTGTCCAGGGAGAGTATCTCTGCCGCCGGTGGAAAACCAACATATTCGCAGTAGATGAACAAGACGGTGTTGAGCAAAAAGAACACCGTCGGGATGGGCCATTGCTGCAATGGAAACAGAACAGGCACCACCACCATGATGGCGATCAGATAGTAGTGAATGCCCAGCCACGTGCCGTTGGCCACCCATATATTGAGCACGATCAGCGCCGTGATGGTATGGGGCAACAACCACCGCGCCGCGGCATGCAGTCCAAGATGGTTGAGCCACGGCACCAGCAGCACGCAGGGATAGAAGGGCAGCAGCGCCCAGCTGGCCCGGACGAGCCCAGGGTTGCCCGTGGCCAGATACGTGAGGTGAAAGAACACGATCAACAGCAAGGTGGCCCATGCTGCGGCATTGACGTTGAGCACCTTGCGCTTGAGGGTTTCCGTCGGCGCGCTGTCGCAGCCAAGCTGGAACCACAGGCTCAAGCGATCCATCATCATGCGCCTTCCGTGTTTTATGGAACCACCTTGCTTTGAGTTTGATTGTGCACGAGGGGCTTACCCAGGTAAATTCCCTTTCGGCATATTCAGACCATGAATGGAAGTGGTAAGCTTTCAAAATGCGTTGGGTAACCCTGATTCTCGTGGCTTTGCTGTCGGTGATCCAGGCCGAACTGTGGTTCGGCAAGGGGGGGGTGCCCCGCGCCATGTCCTTGCAGGCTCAACTGGTGGACCAGAACGAGCGCAATGAGGCGGCCAAGCTGCGCAACGAGCAACTGGCCGCCGAGGTCCGGGATCTTCAGGAAGGCCTGGACATGGCCGAAGAGATCGCACGCTCCGAGTTGGGCATGGTCAAGCCTGACGAGATCTACGTCCAGATCACGTCCCGCTGATCCCCGGTCGATGCGATGACGCTGTCCCTGGCGCAGGCCGATGTTCTGGCGTGGGTTGATCTTTGGGTCGCTCCTTGGTGGACGGCCTGGGGTGTGCCCGTCAGCCGCCTGGAAGGTCTGGCCTTCATCCTGTCGCTGGCCATGGTGGGCTTCAATCTGCGGGTCAATCCGCTCGGTTGGCCCTTGGCCATCATCAGCTCTTTGCTCTACGGCGTCTTGTTCGCCCGCTTCAAGCTCTACGGCGAGGCCAGTCTGCAACTGGTCTTCGTGGTCATGGCGGTGTGGGGATGGTGGCAATGGCTGCGAGGCACCGACGAGCGCCAGCAGCGTCTGAGGGTGCGGGTGATGCCCGCCGCCCAGCGCTGGCAGGCGGTGCTGGCCGTTGGCCTGGCCTGGCCTGCGCTGGGCTGGATCCTCGATCAGGTGACCGACTCGGACGTGCCCTATGGGGATGCCCTGCCCACCGCGGGCAGTCTGGTGGGGCAGTGGCTGCTGGGGCGCAAATGGGTGGACAACTGGCCTTGCTGGCTGCTGGTCAACTTGGTGAGCATGGCCTTGTTCGCTTACAAAGGCCTGTGGCTCACGGTGATCCTCTATGGCTTGTTCGCGCTCCTGTCGCTCTGGGGATGGCGCGCTTGGCTTCGGATCGCCCGGGAGAGCGCATGACAGTGGGAACACTCGGGCAGATCATTGCCATCATTGGCGCGGAAAGCACCGGCAAGACCTGGCTGGCGCGCGAGCTGGCACGGGTGCTCGGTGCACGTGGGGTGGACGCCGTCATGGTCGGCGAAGTTCTGCGCGAGTTCTGCGATCACCACGGGCGCACGCCCCAGGCGCATGAGCAAGCCGGCATCGCCGCTGAGCAGACGCGGCGCATCCGGCAGGCCGCTCAGACCCATGCCGTGGTGCTGGCCGACACCACGGCACTGAGCACCGCGGTCTACAGCGAGCTGATCTTCCAGGACCACAGTCTGTATCCCGGGGCCATCAGCGACCATGCTGAGGCCGCGATGACCCTGCTCACCGCCATGGACCTGCCCTGGGTGGCCGATGGTCTGCAGCGTGACGGCCCCCATGTCCGCCGCCCCGTGGACGAGTTGCTGCGCCAGGTCCTGCTGCGTGCGCGTGCGCCGTTTGCCGTGGTCAGCGGCCAGGGCGTGGCTCGCATCGATCAGGCCCTGGGCATGGTCGAGCATGTGCTCGATGAGCCTCGGCGACGCGAGCGAGCCGCCTCCGGGCCGCGCTGGAGATGGTTCTGCGACAACTGTGATGACGGCGAGTGCGAGCAGCACTGGCTGAGCCGTGGCGCATGACGGACGATCAGGCACCGGGTGGCCCCCTGACCGTGTTGTGGCGTGACGAGCATCTGGTGGCCGTGCACAAGCCCTCGGGGTGGCTGGTGCACCGCACCGGGCTGGATGCGCACGAGACCCGCATCATCCTGCAGACCCTGCGCGATCAGCTCGGCCAGATGGTCTATCCCGTTCATCGCCTGGACAAAGGCACCTCCGGGGTGTTGCTGCTGGCCTTGAGTGCCGAGATGGCGCGCGCCATGGCGCAAGCATTCGAGGCGCGTCGGGTACGCAAGCGCTATGTGGCCATGGTGCGGGGCTGGTGCCCGGCCGAGGCCACCGTCGATCACGCCCTGCGCCCCGACGACGCACCCGACGATGCGCCAGCGCAGGAGGCGATCACTCGCATGTGGCGCCTGGCGACCTTGCAGATCGATGTGCCGGTCGATCGCTACCCCAGCACGCGAGCCTCCCTGGTCGCCTGTGAGCCGCTGACCGGGCGCCGGCATCAGATCCGCCGACACCTCAAGCACCTGTCTCACCCCATCATTGGCGATGCCACGCATGGCAAGGGCGCCCACAACCGCTGGTGGGCTGGACATTTGGGGGTGGGGCGCTTGTGCTTGCACGCACTCGCGCTGGGCTTTGAGCACCCGCTCACCGCCCAGGCCCTCTGCATCACCTCACCCCTGACAGGGGCAGGTCTGGCTGCGCAGATCAACCCGGACTGGCAGCACCTGCTGTCGGCCCTGGACTGGCACTGGGAGGTCGCCCTGGAGGCGACTCATTGAAGGCGGTTTGAGCCTGGCGGGTGGTCCGGATCGCTGGTGAACAGTTCGGTCGCGTCCACCGCATCAAACTGGTAGTGCAGACCACAGAACTCGCAGCCCACATCGATCTGACCTTGCTCGGCCACGATGGAGTCCACCTCCTCGCGGCCCAGGCCCCGCAGCATGCCGGCCACCCGTTCGCGTGAGCAGGAACATTCGAAATGGGGACCGTTGAGCCCTTCCAGGGGTTCGAATCGGCGCACGTCCTCTTCCCAGAACAGACGGCGCAGGATGGTGTTGGCGTCCAGGGTCAGCAACTCGTCGCGCTTGAGCGTGGCGGCCAGGTGGGCGATGCGGTTGTAGTGCTCGTTCAGGCCGATCTCGTCCTCATGGTGGCGCTGGCCCGCCAGATTGCCCTGGCCCTCCACCGGCAGGCGCTGGATCAGCAGGCCGGCAGCGACCTCGTCGTCGGCGGCCAGGATCAGCTTGGTGTCGAGCTGCTCGGACTGCAGCATGTAGTGTTCCAGCACCTGGCTGAGCTCGTGCAGCGGTTCGTGGTGGTCGCCGTTGAGCGGCACCACGCCCTGGTAGGGGTTCTGGCCGGGCAGGCGGTCCTTGGGGTCCAGGGTGATGGCGCAACGCCCCTTGCCATGCACATTGACCATCACCTCCAGGGGCAAATGACCACTGTCGGTGGCGGGCAGCTCACCCACCACCTTGGCGGTGGTGCGATAGCTCAGGTCAGGGTGGGCTTCGGCCACGGCCAGCTTGATGGGGCCGTCGCCAAAGACCTGCAGCACCACGGCGCCGTTGAACTTGATGTTGGCTTGCATCAGTACCGCTGCAGCCGACATCTCGCCCAGCAGGTGGCGCACCGGCTCGGGGAAGGCGTCGGCCGACTGACGCCGGCGCAGCACCTCTTGCCAGCTGCCCGTCAGGCGCACCAGCATGCCGCGCACGGGCAGGCCCTCGAAAATGAATTTATGCAGTTCGTCGCTCATCAGTCCACCCGCACCATGTCGGTCTTGTATTCACCCGCCTTGCTCACATAGAGCGCGGCCCCCAGTTGCATTCGGGCGATGTCGGTCTCATTGAGCGGCCTGACCGCCTTGGCCGGCGAGCCCATGATCAGCATGCCGTCCTCGAAGATCTTGCCCTCGGTGACCAGGGCGCCTGCGGCGACCAGGCAGTTGCGGCCGATCACAGCACCATTGAGCACCACCGCCTGGATGCCGACCAGGCTGCCATCACCGATGGTGCAGCCATGCAGCATGGCCTGGTGCCCCACGGTCACGTCGGTGCCGATGGTCAGAGGGTAGCCCAGATCCGTGTGCAGCACGGCGCCTTCCTGCACATTGGATCGCTCGCCGATGCGGATGGTCTCGTTGTCACCTCGGATCGCCGCCTGCGACCAGACGCTGCTGCCTTCTGACAGGATCACATGGCCGATCACATCGGCCGATTCGGCCACGTAGGCCGAGGGGTGCACCTCGGGGGCTTTGTCTCTGATGCGGTACAGGGCCATGTGTGTCTCCGGTCAAACAAGCGCGGATTGTAGGCGGGCGCCGGCTTTCACCTGGATGCGGGGCTTTGTGCCTGCGACGGCGCCCACCCGGGCTAAGATCTCGCCCATGGTGCCTGAAATGCGCGGGCGCCGCCAACATTCGAGCCTTGCAGGAGCATCCATGAAAACGATCGGCGACAAGCTGGAGCATTTCAAGGTGGTGGGCGTCAAGCCCGGTTTCAACCACCATGAGGAACACGGTCATTCGGCGTTCGAGGACATCACCGAGCACAGCTTTCCCGGCAAGTGGAAGGTGATCTACTTCTACCCCAAGGACTTCACCTTCGTGTGCCCGACCGAGATCGTGGCCTTTGACAAGCTGGTCAAGCAGTTTGCCGATCACGATGCCATCGTGATGGGCGGCTCGACCGACAACGAGTTCTCCAAGCTGGGATGGCGTCGCGAGCACGCAGATCTGCGCAGCCTGGGGCACTACAGCTTTGCCGACACGCAGGGCAACGGTCAGGCCCTGGTCGACCAACTGGGTGTGCGTGATCGCCAGACGGGCGTGGCGCTGCGTGCGACCTTCATCGTCGATCCGGACAATGTCATCCAGCACGTGTCGGTCAATTCGCTCAATGTGGGCCGCAACCCTGAAGAGGTCTTGCGCATCCTCGATGGGCTGCAGACTGGCGAGCTCTGCCCGGTCAACCGCGGCGTGGGTGGCGAGACGCTGTAAGGATCCCTGTCGACCATGTTGATCCTGCTGTCTCCGGCCAAGAGCCTGGACTATGAGTCCCCTCCGGTCACCGATCGCCACACCCTGCCGCAGTTCATTGACGAATCTGCCGCCCTGATCGAGGTGCTGCGCCCCTACAGCCCGGCGCAGATCGCCTCCCTGATGGACCTCAGTGATGCGCTCTCGCAGCTCAACGTGGCTCGCTACGCCGCCTGGAGCCCGCGCTTCACGGCGGCCAACAGCAAGCAGGCGGTGCTGGCCTTCAATGGCGACGTCTACGAAGGCCTGCAGGCGGCCACGCTCAAGCCGGCGCAACTGGATTGGGCCCAGGAGCACGTGGCCATCCTCAGCGGCCTGTATGGCATCTTGCGCCCACTGGACTGGATGCAACCCTACCGCCTGGAGATGGGCACCCGGCTGCCCAATCCGCGCGGCAAGGACCTGTATGCCTGGTGGGGTGACACCCTGGCCGGACACCTCAACCGCACGCTGGCCGCCCAGGGCAGCGATCTGATCATCAACCTGGCCTCCCAGGAATACTTCAAGGCGGTCAAGCGCAAGGCGCTCAAGGCCCGAGTGGTCGAGTGCGTGTTCGAGGACTGGAAAGCGGGGGCGTACAAGATCATCAGCTTCCATGCCAAAAGGGCTCGGGGGCTCATGGCGCGTCATGCCATCGTGCACAAGGCACGCACGGTCCAGGCGCTCCAGAGCTTCGATGCCGAAGGCTATGCCTTTGTGGCCGAGGCCTCCGAGCCGGATCGGTTGGTGTTTCGACGCAAGCTGGCGGCTTGAGGGGTGAGGGTTCGATGTCTCAGGTGATCACGCCGGAGTTGCGCCACTGGATCGTCGAGCAGGCCCAGGCCGGTCATGGCGTGGAGGCCGTGCTCCAGGCCATGAAGGCCAGTGGCTGGCACGAAGACACGGCCATCGAGGCGCTGGAAGACACCCTGCAGGCCCATGTGGATGGCTTGCGCGGGGCTGCAGTGCCGGTGTCGACATCAGCCCCGATGCCCTTCGTGCCGAGCGGCGTCAACGAGGTCTGGGCCCATGACCGCACCGTGCGGATCGTCACCAGCCTGGCCCGGCCTCGCATCGTGGTGCTGGCCGACGTGCTCTCTCCAGAGGAATGTGCGGCCCTGCGCACCCTGGCAGCGGAGCGCCTGGCCCGTTCCGAGACGGTGGTTCACGCCACCGGGGGCAGCGAAGTCAATGAGGCCAGAACCAGTGAAGGCATGTTCTTCAACCGGGGTGAGGGGGAGCTTGTCGAGCGCATCGAAGCTCGTCTGGCGGCCCTGGTCCATTGGCCGGTCGAGCGTGGCGAGGGTTTGCAGGTGCTCCGTTATGCGCCTGGCGCTGAATATCGTCCGCATTACGACTATTTCGATCCGGCGCAACCTGGCACGGCGAATGTGCTCAAGCGCGGCGGGCAACGTGTGGCCACGCTGGTGCTCTATCTCAATACTCCTCAAGAGGGGGGTGCGACGGTATTTCCCGATATTGATCTGGCGGTTCATCCCATGGAGGGGCATGCCGTGTTTTTCTCCTACGACCGGCCCGATCCGGCCACGGGGACTCTGCACGGCGGTGCGCCGGTGATCCGGGGTGAAAAATGGGTCGCCACCAAGTGGCTGCGGGAGGATCGGTTCGAGTAATCGGTCCGACACGTTTTTTTTCAAATAGGCTGTCAACCGGCGGCACAGGCCTGGCGTTGATGGAAGGCAAGCTCGGGGGCCCCTGGGCTTGTGAAATACAACCAACCTTTACTCCCTGGAGTTTTTTCATGAAAAAACTGATCGCCGCTCTGATCGCTTCGATGTTCGCCATGGGCGCTTTCGCCGCTGAGAAGGCTGCTGCTGCTCCCGCCGCTTCGGCTGCTGCTTCGGCTGTTGCTGCCACTGACGCTGCTGCTTCCAAGCCCGCCAAGAAGGCCAAGAAGGTCAAGAAGGCCAAGAAGGCTGCTGCTGGCGCCTCGGCTGCTTCCGCTGCTGCTTCGAAGTAATTCAAGCGCCGCTTCGGCAAGAAAAAACCCGGCTTCGGCCGGGTTTTTTTGTGGGTGCACGGCATCCGGTGTCAGGGGATGCCGCCGCCGAAAGGCGATTCAGCGCGTGCGTTCGCGCTCGCGCACCTGGCCGCCCGGGCCACGTCCCTGGCCCGACCCATGGGAGCGACCACCCGAACCTGAGCCAGCACCTTGTCGGCCCTGGCCTTGGCGCGCACCCTGACCATGGCCGGAGCGGTGCGACGAGTGCGCACCACCACCCGACTTGGCGCCACCGCCACCATGCAGCACCCGACGACCCAACTGGATGGGCTCGGGCTTGGCGTGGGGGTCGGGTTCAAAACCGGCCACCAGTTCACGCGGGATGCTGCGCTTGATGAGCCGCTCGATGTCGGCCAGAAAGCCTTCTTCGTCCACACAGACCAGGGAGATGGCACGGCCCTCCGAGCCAGCGCGGCCCGTGCGACCGATGCGGTGCACGTAGTCCTCGGGCACATTGGGCAGCTCGAAGTTCACCACGTGAGGCAACTGATCAATGTCGATGCCACGGGCCGCGATGTCGGTGGCCACCAGCACCTGCAGATCGCCGCTCTTGAACTCGGCCAGCGCTCGGGTGCGGGCGCTCTGGCTCTTGTTGCCATGGATGGCCATGGCGGTGATGTCCT
The DNA here is from genome assembly GCF_036279655.1 of Aquabacterium sp. Lineage (GTDB taxonomy): Bacteria > Pseudomonadota > Gammaproteobacteria > Burkholderiales > Burkholderiaceae_C > Aquabacterium. Next base: position 10,104 of record NZ_DASUIT010000052.1, read on the forward strand.
GCTTTTGCAGAAACTCAACCAGCCGGTTGGCGCCGTGCTTCATGCGCGTGAACACCAGCACCTGATGCCAGTTGTTGCTGCTGATCAGATGGGCCAGCATTTCCTTCTTGCGGTCGCGGTCCACGGGGTGAACGACCTGCTCGACGGTGTCGGCTGTGGCATTGCGGCGTGCCACCTCGATGACCTTGGGCTGATTGAGCAAGCGCTCGGCCAGGGCCTTGATCTCGTCGGAGAAGGTGGCCGAGAACAGCAGGCTCTGCTTCTTGGGTGGCAAGACGGCCAGCACGCGCTTGATGTCGTGGATGAAGCCCATGTCCAGCATGCGATCGGCTTCATCGAGCACGAAGAACTCGACCTTGCTGAGGTCCACCGTGCCTTGCTGGTGGTGATCGAGCAGGCGTCCGGGGGTGGCCACCAGGATGTCGACACCCCGGCGCAGGGCATCGATCTGGGGGTTCATGCCCACGCCGCCAAACACCACGATCGAGCGCAGCGGCAGGTGCTTGCCATAGGTGCGCACGCTCTCTTCAACCTGGGCGGCCAGTTCGCGCGTGGGGGTGAGGATGAGTGCACGCACATGGGTGCGCTCACCCGCCACGCGAGCAAGCCGGTTGGCCATCAGCATGTGCAGCAGGGGGAGGGTGAAGCCTGCCGTTTTGCCGGTACCCGTTTGAGCGCCCGCCAGCAGATCACCGCCACTCAAAACGGCGGGAATGGCCTGGCTCTGGATCGGGGTGGGGGTGTGATAACCAGCTTCGGATATGGCTCTCAGGATGGGCTCGGCCAATCCAAGATTTTCAAACGACATGACTACAGGCCCTTAAAGGCAGGATTGTTCGGCGACTGCACCAGATCTTTCGGGCCTGAAAGAACGGGTCAACCGTGGTGCGCCAAACCACTAGCACAAACCATGAGATTCTGCATCGTTAAATCTTGTGCTTTTGACGCAAGAGGATTGTAGGGTCAGCCGTGAATATTTCATAGGCCGAAGGTAGGGGGGTGAAGCCGTGCATCATTCAAACTGTGTCAAATTGTGACTGGCTGATGGATGAGCGGGTTTCTTGTGCATGGCGCAGGGCAAGCACGGCCATATCGTGAAGCTGCGGGTCAGTCGCCCCGATGCCACACCTGACGCGCCTACAATCACCGCCATGACATCGACGGTTCTGGCGCGCAAGTACCGCCCACGCAGTTTTGAGGCCATGGTGGGCCAGGGCCATGTGGTCCAGGCCCTGGCCAATGCGCTCACGCAGCAACGCCTGCACCACGCCTACCTCTTCACGGGAACCCGTGGCGTGGGCAAGACGACCGTTTCCCGGATCCTGGCCAAATCGCTCAATTGCGTCGGCCCGGATGGGCAGGGGGGCATCACTGCTCAGCCCTGTGGTCAGTGTCAGCCTTGCCGGGACATCGATGCGGGTCGTTTTGTCGACTACGTGGAACTCGATGCCGCCTCCAACCGGGGTGTCGAAGAAATCTCCCAATTGCTGGACCAGGCCGTCTACAAACCCGTGGTGGGGCGCTTCAAGGTCTACATGATCGACGAAGTCCACATGCTCTCGAACACGGCATTCAACGCCATGCTCAAGACGCTGGAGGAACCGCCCGACTACCTCAAGTTCGTGCTGGCCACCACCGACCCGCAAAAGGTGCCGGTGACGGTTCTCTCGCGGTGCTTGCAGTTCAATCTTCGGCCCATGGCCTTGCAGACGGTGCATGAGCACCTGGAGCAGGTGCTGGCGGCCGAAGGCGTGCGTTTTGAACCCGGGGCCTTGCGTTTGCTGGCGCGCGCCGCGCGGGGGTCGATGCGTGATGGCCTGTCGCTCACCGATCAGGCGATCGCCTATGGTGGGGGCGCCCTGGAAGAAGCCGTGGTGCGGCAGATGCTGGGGTCGGTGGACCGTCAGCATGTGGTTCGCATCCTGCAGGCGGTGGTCGAGGGGGATGGTGCCGCCTTGGTCGAATCCGTGGACGGTCTGCGCAAACTGGGTCTGTCTGCTCAAGGCACGCTGGATGAACTGGCGGCCGCCCTGCAGCACATGGCCCTGCTGCAGACGGTGGCCGGCATGGCCGACGGCGATCCTGAAACGGCGAGTTGGCAGGCCCTGGCCGAGCGCTACGCGCCCGATGAAACCCAGATGTTCTACAGCCTGGCGCTGCATGGCCGTCAAGAGTTGCCGCTGGCCCCGGATGAATACGCCGGTCTTTTGATGATCCTGTTGCGCTGGCTGGCCTTCAAGCCGGGCAGCACGCTGCGCGAGGGCATCCGCCCAAAAGCTGAAGGCCCGGCGGCCCAGGCGGCCACCGGGCCCCTTGTCTCCAACGCGCAAGCGACGCCGCGGCCCCCGAGCGCTCCCGTGCCGGCCCCTGCACCTTCTGCCTCGGTGGTGGCGCCCGCCCCCGCTCGCGCAGCGTCGCCGGATCCCCGCCCCGAGCCGCCTCCCTGGGATGATGAGGGGGCGATCGGCGGCGCCATGCCTGCGGAGATGGATGACTTTGAAGAGGCGGGCAAGCCGGCATCCCCTGTGTCGGCGCCTGCCTTGGCGTCCGCCGTCGCCGTCGCCAGCAGCGAGCGTGCGTCAGATCCGGTGTCCACGCCCGCACGTGTCCATGGCTTCACGGCCACGGTCGTGCCGGTGGTGCCCACCACGGCTCTGGGCGACCGTTGGGCCGACGTGGTGGCGCGGCTGCAAAGCGAGGGCCTGATCACGGCGCTGGTGCGAGAGTTGGCCGTGCAGGCCGAATGTGTGGCCGTGCAGGACGAGCCGGGCATGACCGTGTGGACCCTGCGTGTCGAGCGCGAGAGCCTGCGCGGCGACGTGCAGCGCGAGCGCCTGACCCAGGCGGTCCAGAAGGCGCTGGGGGGAGAGGTGCGCATCGAGCTGCAGGCCGGTGTGGCCCGTGACACACCCGCGCTGCGCGATCAGGCGGCACGTGCCAGTCGACAGGCCGCAGCGGAGAGCCTCATCAAGCAGGATCCGCTGGTGAACAGCTTGCTGGAACAATACCCCGGTGCGCGGGTGGTGCCAGGGTCCATAGCGCCCCTGTGATCCCCCGCCCCCTTGTGGCATCCCCTGATGCCCGACAATCACCACTTTGCGAACGAAAGGAAATGGCATGCTCAAAGGACAACTCGCCGGCTTGATGAAACAGGCCCAGCAGATGCAGGACAACCTCAAGAAGGCCCAGGACGAGCTGGCGCTGGTCGAGGTCGAGGGCCAGTCTGGCGCGGGTCTGGTCAAGGTGCTCATGACCTGCAAGAACGATGTCAAGCGCGTCACCATCGACCCCAGCCTGCTGGCCGATGACAAGGACATGCTCGAAGACCTGGTGGCCGCTGCCTTCAATGATGCCGTGCGTCGCGCCGAGGCCACCTCCGCCGAGAAGATGGGCAAGCTCACGGCAGGCATGCCCATGCCTCCTGGCATGAAGTTCCCCTTCTGATCGACCGGATTCCTGCCCATGTCTGACCCGGTTGTTCAGGGCCTGATCGAGGCATTGCGTGCCTTGCCCGGTGTGGGTCAGAAGTCGGCACAGCGCATGGCCTTTCATCTGCTGCAGCACAACCGCGCGGGCGCCATCAAGCTGGCGCAGGCGCTGCTGCAGTCGGTGGACGAGGTCGGGCATTGCGAGCGTTGCCACACCTTCAGCCGCGACCGCATCTGCTCGATCTGCCTGGATCCCACGCGCGATGCGCGGGTCCTGTGTGTGGTCGAGACGCCGGCCGATCTGGCCGCGCTGGAGCGCACGGGCAGCTATCGCGGCATGTATTTCGTGCTGGCGGGCGCGCTGAGCCCTCTGGACGGCGTGGGTGTGCGCGACATCGGTTTCGCGCCCTTGCTCGCCCGAGCCATGGACGGCGTGGTCGACGAGGTGGTGCTGGCCACCAATTTCACGGCCGAGGGCGAGATCACAGCCCACGTGCTGTCCGAGCAGCTCAAGTCGCGAGGACTGAAGGTCACGCGATTGGCCCGCGGGGTGCCGGTGGGCAGCGAGCTGGAGTATGTGGACCTGGGCACGATTGCCCATGCCCTCATGGATCGCCGCTGAGCCGTCCTGCGGATGGCTCAGGCCTTGATGATCAAGGCGAGACGGAGGCCACGCGGACCTTGCCCTGACGAATGGGTGTGCGGCTCTTGATCCCACCATGGCGGGTCGAGCTGCGGATCTTGCTGGCGCTGGCCACCTTGATCTTGGTCCGTGCCGAGGAGGCGACCACGCGGCTGCCCTTGCTTTTGCCCTTGGCTGCCGATGCCAGTTGGCGCTTGGACGCCTTCACGGGCACATAGACCACCACGGTTTGCGCGCGCTTGAAGCGTGCGCCAGCAGAGGTCTTGTTCCATTGAGCGACCTGGGCGGCCGAGACGCGATAGCGCTTGGCGATGCTGGCCACCGTGTCGCGCTTGCCGGCCTTGAGGGTCATGCGGCGCATGGGCGGCAGATCTGGCGCCAGGCTCATCATGGCGTTGTCCGCGATGTTCTCGGACACGTCCTGCTCACGGTATTGCGAGCGTGGCACCAGCAGCGTGGAGCCCGCCTTGACCAGCATGCGCTGGGGGATGTGGTTGAGCTCGCGCAGCGTGCTCTCGCTCATGCCGACCTGGCGGGCAGCCTCGGCGGGGCGCATGGTCTTGGGCACGACCCAGGCGGTCCAGCTGGCCAGGGGGCCGCGGTGCTGACCCAGGTTGTGCATGAACTGGCTGGCGTTGTTGTAGGGCAGCAGGACCTGAGGGGTGCCGGCCGCCAGGATCACGGGCTTGTTCATCGAGGGGTTGAGCGCCTGAAAGTCCGCCAGGGGCATCTGCGCCAGGCGGGCCGCCAGCGCCACGTCCATGTCGCGCTGGATGGGCACGCTCACGAAGTAGGGGTGGTTTTCGATGGGCGCCAGGTTCAGGCCATAGACCTCGGGGTGCTGCACGATGTTGCGAACCGCGTGCAGCTTGGGCACGTAGTTGCGCGTCTCGGGGGGCATGTTCAGGCTCAGGTAGTCTGTGGGCAGGCCTGCCTTGAGGTTGCGGTTGATGGCGCGCTGGACATTGCCTTCGCCCCAGTTGTAGGCCGCCAGGGCCAGGTGCCAGTCACCGAACTGGCGGTGCAGCCGTGTCAGGTAATCCAGGGCCGCCCGGGTCGAGGCCAGCACGTCGCGGCGGTCGTCACGGAACAGGTTCTGCTTGAGTTCGAAATCCTTGCCCGTGGCGGGCATGAACTGCCAGATGCCAGAGGCACGCGCCGATGACATGGCCTGCGGATTGAAGGCACTTTCGATGAAGGGCAGCAGCGCCAGTTCGGCGGGCATGTTGCGGCGCTCGACCTCGTCGAGCACATGGTAGAGGTAGCGGTTGGCCCGCTCCATCATGCGCTGCACATAGTCAGGGCGGCTGGCATACCAGCGCTCGTGGTCGCTCACCAGTGAGCTGTCCAGGGCCGGCAGGGAAAAACCACGACGCACGCGCACCCACAGATCGGTGCTGGCATTGATGTCGTCGAGGTTGAGCGTCATGTCGGGACGCAGAGGGTCGGTGGGCAGGCCGGCGGCTTCCCGTGCCTCTTCGTCGCCCTGCGGGGCGGCGGTGGGTTGACTGCGCAGGTCATTGGGCACCAGTGCGCGGGTGATCACCGAGGGTGCATTGGCCGGGCGGGCCTCGTTGACGGCCAGTTGCTCGGAGTCCGAAGCATTGCGTGCTTCGACCAGGCGTGTGACGGGTTTGATCTGAGCGACCACCACGGGCGCCTTGCCCTCGCGGCGGCTCATGTTCAGTGTGTCCTGCAGGCCGGCGCATCCCGTCATCCAGGGCAGGGTCAGGGCCACGGTGGTGGCGCAGGCCAGACGATGCAAGGCGCGAGGAGGGAGGGTGTAGATGCTCATGCTTTGAAGGTGTTCTTCCAGAGGCGCAGGGTGGTGAAGACCGTCTGGGCATCGGTGCTCGCGGCGCCCTGGTGCAGGGCGCTGGCCACGACGGTGGGCTCTTGCGTGCGCAGAAACGGATTGATGGCCTTTTCCCGGGCCACCGTGGTGGGCAGGGTCGGCAGGCCTTGATGTCGCTGCTGCTCGCAAAGCTGACGCACATGCCCCAGTTGGGCATTGTCAGGCTCGACGGCAGTGGCGAAAGTGAGGTTGGACAAGGTGTATTCGTGTGTCGGACACAGCCAGGTGTCATCGGGCAGCGAGGCCAAGCGGGCCAGCGAAGCCGCCAGTTGTTCGTGGGTGCCATCGAAGAGCCGACCGCATCCCGCCGAGAACAGCGTATCCCCACAGAATACCAGGGCTGAAGACCAGGGCAAACCAGATTGGGGTTGCGCGATGTAAGTGACGTGGCCGGCCGTGTGGCCGGGCGTGTCCCAGACCTGCCATGACAGGCCCAGCGCCTCGAAGCCCGAGCCTTCATGAACCGTGGTGGTCACCTGCTCGACGGGCTCGAGCGCCGGGCCGTAGATGGGCCCTGTACAGTGCGGGCGCAAGGCAGGCAGACCCATGATGTGGTCCGGGTGCCGATGGGTCACTAGAATGGCAGCCAGCGACAGTTGCTGCTCATGCAAGGCTTCGAGCACCGGCGTCGCATCCCCCGGATCGACCACCAGGGCCTCGCGGCCGTTGTGGATCATCCAGATGTAGTTGTCGGTAAAGGCGGGTAGGGCGACCAGTTTCATGACGAAAGTCGAGCCGATTATAGAGTTGCACCCCTGGCTGGCCATGCCCCCCGGGCAGGCTTTGCTGGAATGGGAGCAAGCCCAGATGGATCGGCTCGTGGCCGATGTCTTCGGCTTTCATGCCTTGCAACTGGGTTTGCCCGAGGTGGATGCCTTGCGGGCCAACCGCATGCAGCATCGCTGGCTGGCGCTGGATGCGGCCTACGAAGGCTGGACGCCTCCGGAGGTGCCTCTGACGCTGGAGGCCATGGGGGCATGCGGGACCACGGCGCACCTGCGCTGTGATTTCGAGTCATTGCCCTTTCCCAGCAACAGCCTGGATCTGGTGGTGCTGCCGCATGCGCTGGAGTTGGCACGCGATCCGCACCACACCTTGCGTGAGGTGGAGCGTGTGCTGGTGCCCGAGGGGCGCGTGGTGATCGCGGGCTTCAACCCCGCCAGCCTGTGGGGCGTGTGGCAACGCATGGGCCGCTGGGGTGTGAACCGCGCCCTGGTGCTGCCCCAGGGGGAGTTCATCGCCTACTGGCGGCTGCGTGACTGGCTGCGCTTGCTGGGCATGGAGGTCGACACCGGGTGTTTTGGTTTTTATCGCCCGCTGGTGCGTGAACCTCAGTGGTGGCAGCGTCTGCAATGGATGGAGCGCGCTGGTGACCGCTGGTGGCCCGTGCTGGGGGCGGTGTATTTCGTCGTGGCGATCAAGCGGGCGCGGGGCATGCGCCTGGTGGGCAAGATCAAGCGACAGCGTGTGCCGGTCAGTGCGGCTCCGGCCGTGGTGGCCAATCGACATATCCAGTCCGTGGAGGGCAACAGGCTGTCCACGGCAACACAAGAAAGAGAATGATGAGTGATGAGGCGCTGCCCAAGGTGGTGGTCTATACCGATGGAGCCTGCAAGGGCAACCCTGGCCCGGGGGGCTGGGGCGTGTGGATGGTGAGCGGGCCTCACGAAAAAGAGATGTGGGGCGGCGAGCGATCCACGACCAACAACCGCATGGAACTGACGGCGGTGATCGAGGCGCTCAATATGCTCAAAAAGCGCTGTCAGGTTGTGCTCTACACGGACAGTGAATACGTGCGCAAGGGCATCACCGAATGGATCACCGGCTGGAAGCGTCGGGGCTGGAAGACCGCAGACAACAAACCCGTCAAGAATGTCGAGCTCTGGCAGACGCTGGAGGCGGCTGCGGCGCGCCATCAGGTCGAATGGCGCTGGGTGAAGGGGCATGCGGGCGATCCGGGCAACGAGCGCGCTGATGCGCTGGCCAACCGGGGGGCCGCTCAGCAGTGAGGCCTTGCCTTGCGGCCTCAGGGCTTGAGCAGCAAGGCCATGGTGAGGCGGTCGACGTAGACCGCTGAGCCGCCGGGGCCCACCAGACGCACGGCGCGAGGCACGATGCCGCAGGGTTTGAAGCCCGCGCGCTCGTAGAGCTGCACGGCTTGCTGATTGGCCGTGCTGACTTTCAGGGTGATCAACTCAAGCCCGCTGGCGGCGCGCGCCTGACGCAGGCATTCGTCGATCAGCTTGAAGCCGATGCCGCATCCACTGTGCGTGGGCTTGACCATCATGCTGTTGAGTTCGGCGCTGTGCCGCAACTTGGGCAGGCTGTGGCGCTCCAGTCCGACCATGCCCACCATCTCATCTCGCACCCAGGCGCCGATCAGAAAGGTGCCACCCAGGGGCTCGTAGAGGCCCAGGCGCCCGATATAGCTCTCGGGAGGTCGGGATTGCTCGATGTCCAGGTCTGCATCGAAGGCCTCCGGATGCAGGCGCAGGCCTTCATCGCGCAGGCTCTTGAACGAGCTCAGCTCAGCCGGGGTCACGCGGGCAATGCGCAATCCCGTCAGGTCATGAGTGACCATGCAATGTCTCCGGAGTATTGATGTTGGCAAAGGCCGCCGACGGCGCAAAGCATACGCCTATCCAGCGCTGCTGTGTGATCCAGCGGTGCACGCGCCGCTCGCCTTCTTGCACCGCCTGCGCCAGGCTGGGCAGAGTCTGGTGGGCGATCAGAGCGGTGGTCCAGTGGTGCCTGTCCTCTCCTGTGGCCTCGTCTCGCGTGAACGGTACGGCGATGTCCGCGCCGTGTTCGAGTGCGGCACTGTGCAATCGGGCCACCAGATCGGCGGGCAGGTTCGGACTGTCGCAGGGGGCCAGTTGCAGCCAGTCGCACCGGGTGCGACGCAGGCCCGTGAGAATGCCGATCAGCGGCCCGCTCAGCTTGGGCAGATCAGCGTCGTCAGGGACCACGGGCCAGGGCCACTGGGCGTAGGTGTCGAGGTGTCGGTTGGCATTGATGCTGAGTTGCCGCACCTGTGGTGCCAGTGCCTGGGCGACCTGCCAGGCCAGGGCCTGTCCGTGCCGCAACATGAGCCCCTTGTCCTGTCCGCCCATGCGACGACCTTCTCCGCCGCTGAGCAACCAGGCGTCGATTTCAAGGGGCAGGGTGTCTTCAGCCACCGATGTAGCTCATCTCGATCGGCAGGGCGTTCGGGGACGCCTGTCGTGGCGATGCTTCGGCCAGGCCACGCATCTGCGAGTAGCGGTCATCGCGCTGCTGCCACAGTGCGCGCAACTGGCCCTGCAGCGCCTCATCCGTGGCACTGGAGCGCAGGGCAGCGCGCAGATCGTGCCCCTGGCGTGCAAAGAGACAGGTGTAGAGGCGTCCGTCAGTGGACAGGCGCAAGCGGCTGCAGTCACCGCAGAAGGCCTGGGTGACGCTGGAGATGAAGCCGATCTGTCCAGCACCGTCGGCATAGGCGTGTCGGCGCGCGGTCTCCCCAGCCTGCCGCGGCGCCAGGGGGGTGAGCGGAAAGTGCGACTCGATCAGGGCCTGGACCTCGCTCGAAGGGAGCACCTGCGTGCGCTGCCAGCCATTGGTCGAGCCGACATCCATGTATTCGATGAACCGCAGCTCGATGCCGGTGTGGCGGAAGTGACGTGCCATGGGGACGATCTGCTGGTCGTTGACGCCTCGCTGCACGACCATGTTGACCTTGAGCGGACCCAGCCCCACCTTCTGGGCGGCCTCGATGCCCTCCAGCACCCTGCCCACGGAGACGCCCGCATCGTTCATGCGCTGGAAGATGGTGTCGTCCAGTGCGTCAAGGCTGATGGTGACGCGATGCAGGCCCGCACTGCGCAGTGCGGCAGCTTGCGTGGCCAGCAGGGTGGCGTTGGTGGTCAGGGTGAGCTCCACAGGTTCGCCTTGCGGTGTCTGCAGCTCGGCCAGGCGTGCCACCAGTCGGTCCAGTTGCTTGCGCAGCAGCGGCTCGCCTCCGGTCAGTCGAAGCTTGCTCACGCCCATGGAGACAAAGATGCGGCTGGCGCGCTCGATCTCCTCGAAGCTCAGCAGTGCAGGCTGGGGTAGGAAGCGGTGGCCGGGTCCGTAGACCGTGCGCGGCATACAGTAGCCGCATCGGAAGTTGCAGCGGTCGGTGACGGAGATGCGCAGATCGCGCAGTGGGCGAGAGAGCTGGTCACGCAGCGCGCCGGTGCCAGGTGCCGATGCGGTCGGCAAAGGCTTGACGGCGGAAGTCACGCCTTCCGGGTGGCTGTGGATGGGGGTCAGCGGGATGACGCGGGCTTCTCGCATGCCTTGCATTGTCGGGCATGCCGGCCTGACGGCGCCGCTGCGCCCGCACAAGACCTGAACTCAGGGGGGGTCAGGGCGCGCTGTCGACCTGGGCGCTGGTGTTCAGAGGAGATTTGCTCAGGGTTGGCACGCGACGGGCGCCATCGAACCGCTGTTGCCAGTAGGCCAGACGCATGTCTTCGATGCGCACGCTGCCGCCGGCGCGGGGCGAGTGGATGAACTTGTTGTCGCCAATGTAGATGCCCACGTGCGAGAAGGTGTGGCGCAGGGTGTTGAAGAAGACCAGATCACCGGGCTTGAGTTCAGCCTTGTTCACGCTCATCATGCCGGGCATGCTGGCCTGCTCGGCGGCGCGGCGAGGCAGCACCATGCCGATGCTGCGCTCGAAGACATGGCGGGTGAAGCCGCTGCAGTCAAAACCGGCGTCCTTGGATTGCCCGCCGCGGCGGTAGGGCACGCCCAGAAAGTCCATGGCGGAGATGACCAGATCGGAGGCCAGATCAGACGCCTTGTCCCGCATCTGGCTGGCCAGTTCGGTCACCGGTCGGGTGTCCAGCAGGCCTTTGTCACTCAGGAATCGGGTGACGGGGTCGCTGTGTTCGTCGTTGGCGCTGGATTCCAGTCGCTCCGAGGCTGCATCAGGCAACCCGGTGGGCGTGGCGTTCTGAGCAGATGCGGCTGCCGCAAGCAGCAGGCAGATCACACCGAAGGCCAGGTTCCGGCACAGACCCTGAAAGCGCCAGACCGTGCTTGGCGCGTTCATCAGGCCCTGTGGCGTGAGGGAAAGAAAAGGCATGGGTCGCAAGCCTAGGGCAGAACGATCTGCCCGTCAACCTTGAAAGTTGAACTCAATCAAGAGGTTAACACCGTTTTCTGAGGTTTCTTCACGGATGTCAGTGCTGCGAACAGGGGGCTTTCCTGGGGGCGCCGGGCAGGGCGGAGGGCCCCCAAAGGGGTAGCGAGGGGATTTTTGATCTTTGTCAACGACCAATGAGCACTGCTTTTCTAAGCTTGAAAGCCAGTGCAGTACCTTGGCCGATCCGCCCTGTGGCAAGGGGCGGGTCATGATCGATGACTGTCCATGGATGGAGGACGATATGAAGCAACGCCGCGATCTGACGATGTTCCCCACGGATTCCTTTGGTGACCTGTTGACCGGCCTGATGCGTCCCTTTGCGCTGCGCCTGGACGAGAGCGCAGCCCCCACGATCAAGCTGGATGTGACGGAAGGGGCCGAGGCCTACGAGGTCAAGGCCGACATCCCTGGCGTGGACAAGAAGGACATTGATGTGCACATCGATGGCAATCTGGTCTCCATCTCGGCCCATATCAGCCAGGAGAAGGAGGTCAAGGAGGGCGACCGCATCCTGCGGCGGGAGCGTCATGAAGGAGCGGTGTCTCGTCAGTTCTCGCTGGCGCATGACATCGACCAGGCGCGCACCGTGGCCAAGTATGACAACGGCGTGCTCTCGTTGACATTGCCCAAACGGGAACGCAACAGTGCAGGCCGTGTCGACGTGACCTGAGCTGATCCTGATCGACTTTGACCTTGGAGATCCTCATGTCCGTGAACACAGTGGCCGGCCAGCCGGAGCATCTGACCCCAGCACATCTGGAGGCGCTGCGCCAGCGCATGCAGGCCCAGGTGGATGAGTTGGTGGCGCGTGACGCTGCGCTGCGCACCCAGTTGTCGTCAGAGGCCTCGGCCACCGCCAATAACTTTCTGGCGGGGGCCGAAGGGGCGCTCAACAACGAGTCGGACGAGGAGGCCGTGGCCTTGCTGCATCACGAGCAAGGCGAACTGGCGGCCTTGAACGACGCGCTGGCTCGCATGCGCAGCGGACATTACGGCTGGTGCGGTGCTTGTGGCGAGGCCATCAGCGCCGCACGCCTGGACGCGGTGCCCGAGGCGCGACTGTGCATCCAATGTCAGGACGCTTCCGAGCACCTGCGCCCGGGCTGATCACCCCTGCTGCTGGAGTTGATCGAGTTCCTCATTGAGCTCCAGCCAGAGCAGTTCCTGCGCCTCCAGGTCGTCGGTGACGGTCTTGAGGCGTTTGCCTTTGTCACCGCGCTCGGCGGTGCTCAGCGAAGGGCTGCACAGGGCCTCGTTGATCTGATCACGCTCGGTGCTCAGCGCGGTCATGGCGTCCTCGACTTTCTTGAGTCGAGCCTTGAGGGGTTTGCTCAGTTCAGCCAGGCGCTGTCGTGCCTGGGCCGAAGCCTTGCGGTCCTCCTGGCGTGCTTCCTTGGGGGCGGCGGCCATGGGCGTGGTCGTCGGCACCACGACAGCGATCGGTGCGGCCGCCGGTTCGGCCTTCGGGGCCCGTGCCGCCGCTGAGGCGGCTTTGAGTTCGGCCGCCTGCAGGCGACTTTGTTCGATCAGCCAGCGCTGGTAGTCGTCCAGGTCGCCGTCGAAATCGTTGATGCCGCCCTTGGTCACCAGCCAGAACTCATCGCAGACCTCGCGCAACAGGGCTCGGTCATGGCTGACCAGCATCACCGTGCCCTCGAACTCGTTGAGCGCCATGCTCAGCGCCTCCCGGGTGGTCAGGTCCAGGTGGTTGGTGGGTTCGTCCAGCAGCAGCAGGTTGGGGCGCTGCCACACCAGCAGGGCCAGCACCAGGCGGGCTTTTTCGCCGCCGCTCATCTGACCGACAGGTTGGGTGACCATGTCGCCGACAAAGCGGAAGCTGCCCAGGAAGTCTCGCAACTCCTGCTCGCGCCCCGGGGGCCCGACGTCGCGGGCCAGCCGCACCATGTGCATCAGCGGGCCGTCGTCCAGTTGCAGCACGTCCAGCTCTTGCTGAGCGAAGTAGCCGATGCTCAGACCCTTGCCCTCGGTGATCTCGCCCGCGATGGGTGGCTGCATGTGGGCCAGGGTCTTGACCAGGGTCGATTTGCCCTGGCCATTGGCGCCCAGGATGCCGATGCGCTGGCCAGGCATGACCGAGCGGTTGATGTCACGCACGATGGTGATGTCACCTTCGGGTGTCTGGTAGCCGCAGTTCAGGGCCTTGAGCGCCATCATGGGGTTGGGCAGACTCAAGGGCTCCTTGAATTCGAACTGGAAGTCGCTGGCGGTGAGCACGGGGCCCAGCTTTTCCATGCGTTCCAGGGCCTTGACGCGGCTTTGTGCCTGCTTGGCCTTGGAGGCCTTGGCCTTGAAGCGGGCGATGAACTTGTTGAGGTGGGCGATGCGGTCCTGCTGCTTGGCGTAGGCGGCGGCCTGCTGGCTCATGCGTTCGGCACGCATCATCTCGAAGGCGGTGTAGCCGCCGGTGTAGCGGGTCAGCTTGGCCTCATCGAGGTGCAGGGTGACCTTGGTGATGGCATCGAGAAACTCGCGATCGTGGCTGATGACGATCATCGTGCCTTCGTAGCGCTGCAGCCAGGCCTCCAGCCAGACCAGGGCGTCGAGGTCCAGGTGGTTGGTGGGCTCATCGAGCAGCAGCAACTGGGAGGGGCACATCAGCGCCCGGGCCAGTTGCAGGCGCATGCGCCAGCCACCGGAGAAGCTGTTGACCGGGGCTTCGAGCTGATCGAACTTGAAACCCAGACCCATCAGCAGGGCCTGCGCACGCGCCGGAGCATCGAATTCTCCCGCGTCGGCCAGCGCGGCATAGGCTTCGCCCATGGCGTGGCCGTCGTCTTCGTGTTCGGCCTTGGCCAGCGCTTCACGCGCCTGCATCAGGCGAGCATCCCCTTGCAGGACGAAGTCGGTGGCCGATTCGTCTGTCTCGGGCATGTTCTGGGCGACCTCGGCGAAGCCCCCCGGTGCCAGCCAACTGGGAGGGATTTCGATGTCGCCGGCGTCAAGCTGCAAACGGCCCGCGATCAGCGAGAACAGCGAGGATTTGCCCGCGCCATTGCGTCCGATCAGGCCGACCTTCTCGCCGGGATGCAAGGTGGCGCTGGCGCCTTCGAGCACGACCTTGGTGCCTCGGCGCAGGGTGATGTTGCGCAAGGTGATCATGCCTGCGACTCCTCGGTGTCCAGGGTGAGGGCTTCACGGGTGATCAGCAGCAATTGATCGGCGCCGGAGGAGGTGTCCAGCCAGACCACCGGCAGATCGGGGAAGGCGGCTTCGAAGTGGGCGCGCTCGTTGCCGATCTCCAGCACCAGCACGGCCTGCTCGCTCATGTAGCGGGCGGGATCGCCTTGCAGGGTGGCGATCAGGTGGCGGCAGAAGTCCATGCCGTCGCTGCCTGAGCCCAGGGCCATGGCGGGTTCCGCCTGGTATTCCGGGGGCAGGGCCGCCATGGAGGCGGCATTGACGTACGGCGGATTGCACAGGATCAGGTCGTAGGGCCCATGCACGCTCTCCAGGCCATCGCTGTGGATCAGGGTGATGCGCTCGGACAGAGCGTGCTTGTCCACGTTGATGCGGGCCACGGCCAGCGCATCGTCGCTCAGGTCGGCGCCATCCACGGTGACGTCGGGCCAGGCCATGGCGGCCAGCACGGCCAGGCTGCCGTTGCCGGTGCACAGGTCCAGCACACGGGTGGTGTGCTCACCCAGCCAGTGGTCGATGCTGCCATCGGCCAGCACCTCAGCGATGAAGGAGCGCGGCACGATGGTGCGCTCGTCCACGTAGAAGGGCACGCCCTGAAGCCAGGCTTCGTGCGTCAGGTAGGCCGCGGGTTGGCGGGTGGTGATGCGTTGCTCGATCAGGGCCTGGGCCCGGGCTTGCTGCTCGGCACTGACGGGCTGGGCCGCGACGCTGTCGAGGTCGTCGATGGGCAGACCCAGAGACCACAGCACCAGCCAGGCCGCTTCGTCGAAGGCGGTGGCGGTGCCATGCCCAAAAGCAACACCCGCCTCGGTGAGGCGGGCGCTGGCGGATTCAATCAGTTCGGAAATGGTCATGAGTGGGTGTCAGCACAGCAGGCGGGAGAGCGTCTGCTTGTAGATGTCCTTGAGCGGATCGATGTCCTGGGTGGCCACGCATTCGTCGATCTTGTGGATGGTGGCATTGATGGGGCCGAATTCGACCACCTGCGGGCAGATCTGGGCGATGAAACGCCCGTCCGAGGTGCCCCCGGAGGTGGAGAGTTCGGTCTGCAGGCCGGTGACGGCGGTGATGGCGCCGCTGATGGCCTCGATGAGGCTGCCCGGGCGGGTCAGGAAGGGGCGGCCGCTGAGTGCCCAGTCGATGCTGTAGTCCAGGCCATGGCGTTGCAGCACCTCATGGACGCGCGCCTGCAGTCCTTCAGGTGTCGATTCGGTCGAGAAACGGAAGTTGAAGTCGATGAGCAACTCGCCGGGGATGACGTTGTTGGCCCCGGTGCCCGCATGGATGTTGGACATCTGCCAGCTGGTGGGCGGAAAATGCTCGTTGCCTTCGTCCCAGCGCATGGCCACGAGTTCGGCCAGGGCGGGGGCCGCCAGGTGGATGGGGTTGCGCGCCAGGTGGGGGTAGGCGATGTGGCCCTGCACGCCCTTGACGCGCAGCTTGCCCGACAAGGAGCCCCGGCGGCCGTTCTTGATCATGTCGCCCAGGGACTTGACCGAGGTGGGTTCACCGACGATGCAGCAGTCCAGGCGCTCGCCACGCGCCTGAAGCCACTCGCAGACCTGGACGGTGCCGTCGACCGAGGGGCCTTCTTCGTCGCTGGTGATCAGGAAGGCGATGCTGCCCTGGTGATCCGGGTGGGCCGCGATGAATTCTTCGCTGGCCACGACCATGGCCGCCAGTGAGGTCTTCATGTCGGCGGCGCCTCGCCCAAAGAGCATGCCGTCGCGGTGGGTGGGCACGAATGGGGGGCTGCTCCACTGGTCCAGCGGGCCGGTGGGGACCACGTCGGTGTGCCCGGCAAAGACCAGCGTCGGAGCGCCCTGGGCGTGGCCTGCGCCACGCCTGATGGCCCACAGATTGGTGACGGGCGCCTGGGCAGGACCGAAGTTCAGGGTCGTGCACTCAAAACCCACGGCGCTCAGGCGCTCGATCATCAGGGCCTGGCAGCCGGCGTCATCGGGGGTGACGGAGGGACGCGAGATCAGCGTCTCGACCAGGCGCAGGGTATCGGACATGGCAACAGGGGTTCTTGAGGCGGTGTGGGGGAATCAGAAGCGGCGGCCGCTGGCCACCGAGGTGTCGTGCCCGTGCACATCCAGGGTGATTTCGGTAAAGGAGGGGCCGTCGTCTGCTTCTTCGGCCTTGGGGGCCAGCTTGGTGGTGCCGCCCATGTCGTTTTGCAGGCGCCACATCAGGTTGGTGGGCGAATCGGAGAAGGCCATGCCTTCGTCGCGGGTGACCAGACCTTCATTGATCAGGCGGGCAATGTCCTGCTCGAAGGTCTGAGAGCCTTCGGCCAGGGATTTTTCCATGGCCTCCTTGACACCACCGAAGTCGCCACGGGCGATCATCTCGGCCACCAGTTGGGTGTTGAGCAGCACTTCGACCGCCGGCAGACGGCCGCCTGTGGTGCTGCGCAGAAGACGTTGGGAGACGATGGCCTTGAGCCCCGAGGACAAATCACCCAGCAGGGCCGGGCGCGCTTCGGGGGTGTAGAAGGACAGGATGCGGCCCAGGGCGTGGTAGCTGTTGTTGGCGTGCAGGGTCGACAGCACCAGGTGGCCCGACAGGGCGTAGGAGATCGCCGCCGTCATGGTTTCGCGATCGCGGATTTCGCCGATCAGGATGCAGTCGGGCGCCTGACGCAGGGCGTTCTTGAGGCCCACCTGCAGCGAGCTGGTGTCACGGCCGATCTCGCGCTGGTTGACGATGGACTTCTTGTTGGAAAACAGGAACTCCATCGGGTCTTCGATGGTCAGGATGTGACCGGTCATGCGCTGGTTGCGATGCTCCAGCATGGAGGCCAGCGTGGTGCTCTTGCCGGTGCCGGTGGCGCCAGCCAGGATGATCAGGCCACGCTTTTCCAGCACCAGATTGGCCAGCACTTCGGGCACGTTGAGGGAGTCGAGTTCGGGGATGTCCGAGGGGATGTAGCGAAACACCGCCGCCACCGAACCACGCTGCTTGAAAGCACTGAGGCGGAAGATGGCCACGCCCCGGATGGTGAGGCCCACATTGAGCTCGCCCGTCTCGTCGAGCTCTTCCATCTGCGCAGGCGTCAGCATCTCGGCCAGCAACTGACGGGGTTGCGAGGGTGTGAGGATCTGGTCGGTCAGCTGCAGGATCTGACCGTGGATCTTGATGAGGATGGGCGTGTTGGCAGACAGAAAAACGTCTGACGCCTTTCTTTCGGCCATGACGCGCAGAACGCGTTCGAGGTTCCCATCACTCATCAGAGGTCTCCCAGGTGGTTTGGACAGTGGCCGTGACGCCAGGATCAGGCGCGCAGCAGGTCGTTGATGCTGGTCTTGGAGCGCGTCTGTGCGTCCACGCGCTTGACGATCACCGCACAGTACAACGAATACTTGCCATCTGCACTGGGCAGATTGCCGCTGACGACGACAGAGCCGGCCGGGATGCGGCCATAAGTCACTTCACCGGTGGCGCGGTCATAGATCTTGGTGCTCTGACCCAGGTACACGCCCATGGAGATCACCGAGTTTTCTTCGACGATCACGCCTTCGACGACCTCGGAGCGCGCGCCGATGAAGCAGTTGTCTTCGATGATGGTCGGGTTGGCCTGCAGGGGCTCCAGCACACCGCCGATGCCCACGCCGCCAGACAGGTGAACGTTCTTGCCGATCTGGGCGCACGAGCCCACGGTGGCCCAGGTGTCGACCATGGTGCCTTCATCGACGTAGGCACCGATGTTGACGTAGGACGGCATCAGGATCACGTTCTTGGCCTGGAAGCTGCCACGGCG
This sequence comes from Aquabacterium sp., assembly GCF_036279655.1. GTDB lineage: Bacteria > Pseudomonadota > Gammaproteobacteria > Burkholderiales > Burkholderiaceae_C > Aquabacterium. Next base: position 28,125 of record NZ_DASUIT010000052.1, read on the forward strand.
CGCCACGGCGGGAGGCACCACGCGCACGCCGCTGGCACGCAGTTGCTCGGCGCTCCAGCCATCGTACTTGGTGGGAACCTTGTCGTAGAACTGCAGAGGGCCGTCGCCCATGGGCACGTTGTCATTGAGACGGAAGCTCAGCAGCACGGCCTTCTTGATCCATTGATGGGTGACCCAGCTGCCGTCGATCTTCTCGGCCACGCGCAGCTTGCCGCCGTCGAGCTGGTCGATGATGTGGTTGACGGCATCACGCACTTCGGCGGGGGCACTGGCAGCGGACAGTTCGGTGCGCTGGTCCCAGGCGGTATCGATGACGGATTGCAGTTGGCTCATGGGGAGTCTCTCTCGGTGATGTTCAACAGGGTGTTCAGGACAAGGTCTGGATGAAGGCCTTGATGCGCTCGGCTGCCTCGACGCAGTCGTCGATGCCGGCAACCAGGGCCAGCCGGATGCGGCCTGTGCCCGGATTGAGGCCCTGGGCCTCGCGGGCCAGATAGCTGCCGGGCAATACGGCGACATTGTATTGAGCCAGGAGCTCGCGGGCGAACCATTCGTCGCTGCTCAGGCCCACCTGGGCGCCACGCTCGGCGCTGATCGCAGGCACGGCCGCCCAGAGGTAGAAGCCGGCGTCGGGCAGGGCGACATCCATCACGCTGGCCAGGATGGGCGTGACGCGCTCGAATTTTTCGCGGTAGAGGCGGCGGTTGTCGACCACATGGGCCTCGTCATCCCAGGCGGCGATGCTGGCGCGCTGGATGGCCGGGCCCATGGCGCTGCCGTGATAGGTGCGATAGAGCAGGAAGGCCTGGATGATGTCGGCGTCACCCGCCACAAAGCCCGAGCGCATGCCCGGCACATTGGAGCGCTTGGACAGGCTGGTCAGGGCGATCAGGCGCTTGAAATCGTGGCGACCCAGGCGCTCAGCCGCTTCCAGTCCGCCCAGGGGGGCGGCATCCTGGCCTTCGCGGAAATAGATCTCCGAATAGCACTCGTCCGAAGCGATCACGAAGCCATGGCGATCGCTCAGGTCAAACAGACGTTGCCATTCGTCCAGCGGCATGACCGCCCCTGTGGGGTTGCCAGGCGAGCAGACGAACAGCAGTTGCGTGGTCGCCCAGGTCGACTCCGGGATGGCGCTCCAGTCGGCCGCGAAGTTGCGGGCGGGGTCGGAATTGGCATAGACCACGCGGGCCCCGGACAGCAGGGCGGCACCTTCGTAGATCTGATAGAAGGGGTTGGGGCTGACCACCGTGGGGCCACCGGCCGCCTGGTGCTGCGTGGGGTCGATCACCACCTGGGCCAGGGCGAAGAGGGCTTCGCGCGAGCCATTGACGGGCAGGATCTGGGTGGCTGGGTCCAGCGTGAGCTGGTAGCGGCGCTGCATCCAGCGGGCGCAGGACTCCCGCAAGGCGGGCTCGCCGGCGGTGGCCGGGTAGCTGGCCAGCCCGTCGAGCGCGGCGGTCAGGGCCTGCTTGATGAAGTCGGGGGTGGGGTGCTTGGGCTCGCCGATGCCCAGGCTGATGGCCCGCAGGGCCGGGTTGGGTGTGACCCCCTTGGTCAGGGCGCGCAGGCGCTCAAAGGGGTAGGGTTGCAGTTTGGACAGCAGCGGATTCATGGGGCTGGATTATCCCAGCCCTGAGCACTCAATGCTCTGGCGCCTGCGTGATGTTGAAACCACTGGTGGCATTGAGGCTCTTGGGCAGGGCCACGCTGTCCCACAGGCTGAGCGCATAGCTCTGCACCGGAGCGGGCAGCACGCTGAAGCCCGCGTCCAGGGTCCGCGAGCCGAAATCTCCGGGGCCTTGCGCCACGGCGCCACGGATCGCGAACTTGCGGTCCTTGTAGTAAACGAGCAACTTGCCGTCGTCCGGGTTGGGCGCCTGGGCGGGCAGGGTGTAGGAGATGAAGGCCTCGACCACGCCATCGCCGTCGACATCCCGCACGATGAATCGATCGGTGCGCGGCGCGCGTGCCGATCGTGCGCTGGAGGCGCTGCGTTCATCCGTGGGTGCGAAATCACGCGCCTGCCAGCGCTTGATGTAAGCCGCACCGCTGGTGGTGAATTTGTAGAAGGACAACTCGGCGGGTGCCGCCTTGCCCTGGGCAGAGGGCCCGGCTTGCCGGGATTCCACAAAGAGATGCTCGCCCTCGGCGTCCTTGCAGGTGAAGGCCTGGACGATCACGCCTTCCACCGGTGCCTTGACCCCTTGTGCCTGCACCGGCTTGATCTGGCAGGCGTGCGCAGTGATCCCCGCGAGCATGAGCCCCGTGGCCAGCCACAACGTCCTCGATAAGCTGCAAGGTGTAGGGGTTGTCTGAATCATCGGCGAGTGGGTGCGGATTCGCCATGACAGCGATCCCTTCTGCACCCGATTGTCTCTTCTTTTGATGGACATGTAACCGAACGTGACCCTCTGAAGGAGGGAACCCCCGCGTGTAAGGGTCGGGTTCTCCCGAGACGGGGGCGGCGCGTTCATGGGGATGGCCCGGGCCCTGGCAGGTAGCGTTCGTCGGAATAGGTGAGCAGCCAGTGCGGCTTGAACGCCACAAAGATGGCGGTGAGCATGCCGGTGCTGATGGCCTCGCCCCAGCCCAACAGCCAGTGCCCGAGCATCCACTCCAGGCTGTCCAGCCCGGGGGGCTGGCGTTCGGCCCACAGGCCCAGCGCGCCAGAGGCCGTGATGGCCAGCGCCGTGGCCATGAAGCCTCGACCCAGGATGAAGACAAACAGATGCCTGGGCAGCCAGCGCCGCATGAGCAGGCCGATGCACAGTGCGACGGTGGCCGGGATCACGCCCATCCAGACGATCTGGGAGACGATGCCATCGAGGCGCTCGTTCAGAAGGGTCGGTAGGGCAGACCATTCGGGTGTGCCAGCCAGGCCGGTGCTCACCCGGCTCAGGTGCTGGGGGCCGAAGACATCGATCAGCGTGGCCAGCAGGCCGATGGGCACGAGCATCAGCACGGCCATGGGCCAGCCGAACATGAGCACCAGCAGGCAGGCGCCCGACATGTGCAGGGCCATGCCCGAGGGCAGCAGCTTTCGGGTCCACCAGGCCCAGGGCAGCAGGACCATGGCGGCGAGCCAGGGGTTCTGCAAGGGCCGGTGGGCCAGCACGCGCCAGGGCTGGAAGGTCAGTGCGACGATCAGCGCCACGCCCAGCGCGGTCCACTCGAAGGTGGACAGCCAGGGGTTCATCCCAGCAGGCCGGTCTCGGCGTTGTGGGTGGGGAGGTCCACGCGAGGCTGGGGCTTCCAGCCCTTCTTGCGGTGCTCGACCACCACATTGGTGTAGATGCCGCCACGCACATACCACTTGGCCGTGATGCGAACGAAGCGCGGGTCGATGGCCTTGACGATGTCGGTGAGGATGTCGTTGGTGACTTTTTCGTGGAAGGCGCCTTCGTTGCGGTAGCTCCACATGTACATCTTCAGGCTCTTGAGCTCGATGCACTGCTTGTCGGCAATGCAGTCGATGGTGAAGTGCGCAAAGTCAGGCTGGCCGGTGAGCGGGCAGAAGCAGGTGAACTCAGGCACCTGGAACTGAATCACATAGTCACGCTCGGGGGCCGGGTTGGGGAACACGTCCAGCGTGCGGGAGGGCATGGAGGGCGGAGTGGCCGGTTTGGCACGGGTGCCAACCTTCACGGCGGGGGCTTTCTTGGCCATGGTGAATTGCTGTGGTTGCAAGGGCAAAAGCCCAAAGACGCGATGCTATCATCCCCTGAGAGGCCCGCCTGGATGTTCTGCGGGTTTTTTCAATTAAATCAATGACTTAAGTTGGCCTTTCGGCCGCCATTGCATGCGCCTGAATTCGATCAAGCTGTCTGGCTTCAAGTCGTTTGCCGAGCCCACGCACTTCCATCTGCCTGGTCAGCTGGTCGGGGTGGTCGGCCCCAATGGTTGCGGCAAGTCCAACATCATGGATGCCGTGCGCTGGGTGCTGGGCGAGTCCAAGGCCTCCGAGCTGCGTGGCGAGTCCATGCAGGATGTGATCTTCAATGGCTCGGGCAACCGCAAGCCGGCCAGCCGCTCCAGCGTGGAGCTGGTCTTCAGCAATGAAGACGCCCGCGCGGGCGGCCAGTGGAACCAGTTCGCCGAGATCGCCGTCAAGCGCGTGCTCACGCGCGACGGCACCTCCAGCTACTTCATCAACAATCAGCCCGTGCGTCGTCGTGACGTGCAGGATGTGTTCCTGGGCACAGGCCTGGGGCCGCGCGCCTACGCCATCATTGGCCAGGGCACCATCAGCCGCATCATCGAGTCCAAGCCAGAAGAGCTGCGCCTCTTTCTGGAAGAGGCTGCAGGCGTCTCCAAGTACAAGGAGCGTCGCCGCGAGACCGAGAACCGTCTGAAGGACACACGCGAGAACCTCACCCGCGTCGAAGACATCCTGCGCGAGCTCAACAACAACCTCGAGCGTCTGGAGCGCCAGGCCGAGGTGGCCACGAAGTACCGCGATCTGCAGGAGCAGGGCACGCTCAAGCTGCACCAGTTGTGGTTCCTCAAGCACCGCGATGCCGCCACCGAAGAGTCCCGCATCAAGCTGGCTGCCCTGGAGGCCACCAACGCCCTGGAAGGCCGCATGGCCGAACTCCGTGGCGTCGAGGCCGAGCTGGAGCACGTGCGCCAGGCCCATTACGATGCCAGCGACGAGTTGCACACGGCACAAGGGGCTCTGGCTGAAGCCAACCTGGAAGTCAGCCGCCTCGAAGAGCGCATCCGCTATGTGGTCGAAGGCCGTCAGCGAGTCGAGCAGCGACTGGCCGAACTCAAGGGCCAGAACGAACAGTGGGCGGAGCGCCGCGATGCGGCCCAGGAGGAGCTGGAGACACTGGCCGAGCGCATGATGCAGGCGCAGGAGCAGGCCGAGGTGCTGGCCGCGCAGGCTGAAGAACTCGCCATGCAGGTGCCCACCTATGAAGATGCCGTGCGTGCGGCCACGCAGCGGGCCAATGAGCAGCGCGGTGTGGCCGGGCAGGTGCAGCAACAGATCCAGTTGCTGGCCGCGGAGTCGCGCAACATCGACGATCAGTCGCGCCAGTTCAATCTGCGCCGCGAGCGTCTGGCCGCGGAAAAGCAGGGCCTGGCGGCCCCCGATGACCACCGCCTGAACGATCTGCGTCAGCAATTGGCACACGGCCAGGAAGAGCTGGCCCTGTTCGAGGCGCAACTCCATGAGCTGACCGAGACCGTGCCCGCGCTGGACGATGCCCGCAAGGCGCGGCAACACGACAGCAATGCCCAGACGGCCCGACAATCGGAGCTGAGCGCGCGCCTGGAAGCCCTGCGGGCCCTGCAGGACAAGGTGCAGACCGAAGGCAAGCTCAAGCCCTGGCTGGCCCGCCACGGACTGGACAGCCTGCAAGGCCTGTGGAGCAAGATCCACATCGAGCCCGGCTGGGAAAACGCCCTGGAATCCGCCCTGCGCGAGCGTCTGGCCGCGCTGGAAGTCGGCCGTGTCGAGACCGTGCGCGCATTCGAGAACGACGCGCCGCCCGCCAAGCTGGCCTTCTACAGTCTGCCCTCGTCCAGCATCAGCAATACCCACACCACGCTGCCCCGTCTGTCGGATCTGCTGCGCCTGAACGATGCCGGTATCAAGGCCCTGATGAACGACTGGCTGGAGGGCGTCTACACCGCCAGCGGCCTGGAAGAGGCCCTGGCCAGCCGCAGCAAGCTGACGCATGGCGAGGTCATCATGACCCGGGCCGGTCACGCGGTCAGCCAGTTTGCGGTCAGCTTCTATGCGCCCGATTCCGAGCAGGCCGGCATGCTGGCCCGTGCTCAGGAGATCGAGAACCTCGACAAGGAGGTGCGCGCCCAGGCCTTGATGGCCGAAGAGGCTCGCTCGGCCTTGATCCGTGCCGAGGCAGCCTACTCCGACGCCTCGCAGCGCCTGGCGACCTCGCGTCGCGAGACCTCCGAGGTGCAGCAGCGCACGCACCAGATGCAGGTCGAGGTGCTGAGGTTGACGCAGCAGGCCGAGCAGACCCACAGCCGTCGAGAGCAGATCAGCGCTGAGCTGGCTGAGATCGATGCCCACCTCGATGAGTTGCAGGAGCGCCGCGCCATGGGCGAGGCCCGCTTTGAAGAGCTGGACCTGAGCCTGGCCGATGCCCAGGAAAAACACGCCCAGCTCGAAGAGTCTGTCATCGAGACCGAGCGCAAGCTCCATCAGGCGCGGGAGCAGTCGCGCGCCCTGGAGCGCCAGGCTCAGGAGGCACAGTTCAGCGCCCGCACCATGGAGGCCCGTCGGGGCGAGTTGCAGCGCGGTATCGAAACCGCTGCCCAGCAGATCCAGACCAATGAGGCCTCGGCCGTGCAATTGCGCGAAGAGCATGCCCGCCTGAGCGAGTCGACCTCGCAGACTGGCCTGGACGATGCCCTGGCCGTCAAGCTGGACAAGGAAGCCGCGCTGGCGCAGACCCGCAGCCGCTACGACGACCTGTCAGCCCAGTTGCGCCGGGCTGATGAGCAGCGCCTGGAGTTCGAGCGCAGCCTGCAGCCCTTGCGCGATCAGATCACCCGGCTGCAGCTCGAAGAGCAGGCCGCCAGCCTGGGCGGTGCCCAGTTCATGGAGCAGCTCACGGCCGCCGGGGTCGATCTGGACGCCCTGGCGCAGCGCATCGAGCAAGACGGTGTCAAGCTCTATGGCCTGCAGTCCGAGATCGATCGCATCCAGCGGGACATCAATGCCCTGGGCGCGGTCAACCTGGCGGCACTCGACGAGTTGATCGCCGCCCGCGAACGCAAGGGCTTTCTGGACTCCCAGACGGCCGATCTGATGGACGCCATCGGCACCCTGGAAGACGCGATCCACAAGATCGACCTGGAGACGCGCGACCTGCTGGGCGCGACCTTCAACACGGTCAACGAGCACTTCGGGCGCATGTTCCCCAGCTTGTTTGGCGGAGGCAGCGCCAAGCTGGTGATGACAGGCGACGAGATCCTGGATGCAGGCGTGCAGGTCATGGCCCACCCGCCCGGCAAGAAGAACAGCACCATCCACCTGCTCTCGGGTGGCGAAAAGGCCCTGACGGCCATTGCCCTGGTGTTTGCCATCTTCCAGCTGAACCCCGCGCCGTTCTGCCTGCTCGACGAGGTCGATGCGCCGCTGGACGACGCCAATACCGAACGCTACGCCCGACTGGTCAAGAGCATGTCCAGCGGCACCCAGTTCCTGTTCATCTCCCACAACAAGATCGCGATGGAGATGGCCGAGCAACTGGTGGGCGTGACCATGCAAGAACAAGGTGTCTCCCGCATCGTGGCGGTGGACATGGAAGCGGCGCTGGGCATGGCCCATGCAGCCTGACACAAGAGATTCGAGCCATGAACAATGAATTGACTCTGGGACTGGCCTTGCTGGGTGGCGCGGTGCTGGCCGGCGTGGTCGCCCATGGCGCCTGGACCGCCCGCAAGACCGCCGCCCGGGCCCCCAGGCGATCCGATCCGCATGACCCCATGCCAGGTTTGCCTGATCAGACCGATGGCGTGGGCGACATGCTGGGCGACACGGTGCCTCTGGCGGTGACAGGCGTCGCAGGCACGTCCCTGCCGCCGGTGAAGAAAGGCGGACCACGTCTGGACGCCCTCATCGATGCCATTGCCGTCATCAGCGTGGACCACCCCTTGACGGGTGAGCAGGTCATGGCCCACCTGCCGTCGACCCGCCGCGCGGGCAGCAAGTCCTTCATGATCGAGGGCTTGCGCGCCGATTGTGGCGAATGGGAGCCGCCTCAAACGGGTGTGACCTACAGCGAGTTACAGGCCGGCGCCTTGCTGGCCAACCGTCTGGGAGGGCTCAACGAGATCGAATACTCCGAGTTCGTCCAGAAAATCCAGGCCTTTGCCGACTCACTGGGCGCAGGCGTGGAATTCCCCGACATGCTGGACGTGGTGGCCCGCTCCAAGGAGCTGGACGCCTTTGCCAGTGCGCACGATGCCCAATTGGCCATGCGCTTGTTTGCCAAGGGCAGCGCCTGGTCGGTGGGTTATCTGCAGCAGCAGGCCGGCCGCCACGGCTTCGTGCCTGGCGTGCTGCCCGGCCGACTGGTGATGCCTGGGCTGGAAGAGGGCGCTCCCCCGGTGCTGACACTGCATTTCGATGCCCAGGCCGCCTTTGCCGACGACCCTGATCAGGCCAGCCTGAGGGAGGTGCAATTGGCCTTCGACGTGCCGCAGACGGCAGCCGAGCAGGAGCCCTTCAAGAGCTGGTGTGCGGCCGGTGAGGCCCTGTCGCTGGCGCTGGACGCCTTCATGGCCGACGACCAGGGGCGTGCCTTTGCGCCGGCGGCCTTCCATGCCATCGAGACCGAATTGCAGCGCCTCTATGAAGCTCTGGCGCAGAGAGACCTGGCTGCGGGCTCCGCAGCCGCGCGCCGGCTGTTCAGCTGACGAACCGGGCCAAGGACCCTTTCACACGCGTGCAGAACGATCTGTTTGGCGGGGCCAGCCAGCCGACGCCCCCTTTGCCGTCCCCGGCACCGACACCGGCCGACGAGGCCCGTCGCTTGCGTGAGCAACTGCACCATCATGCTCATCGCTATTACGTGCTTGACGCGCCGGAGATCCCCGACGCCGAGTACGACCGCTTGTTTCAGGCGCTGCAGGCCATCGAAGAGGCACACCCGGCGTTGCGCACACCCGACTCGCCCACGCAACGTGTGATCGGCCGGGTGCTCGACGGTTTCACGCCCGTGCGCCATGCCGTGCCCATGCTCTCGATCCGCACCGAGACGGACACGGAAGCGACAGGGGCCGAGGCCTTTGATGCCCGTGTGCGGCGCGAGTTGGGCCTGCAGGAAAGCGATCCTCCAGTCGAGTACGCGGCCGAGCTCAAGTTCGACGGCCTGGCCCTCAACCTGCGATACGAGCAGGGCGTGCTGGTGCAGGCGGCCACGCGGGGTGATGGCGAGATGGGCGAGGATGTGACCCAGAACATCCGCACCATCGGCCAGATCCCCTTGCGCCTGCAGGGCCTGGCGCCCGAGGTGCTGGAAGTGCGCGGTGAGGTCTATATGCGCCGCGACGACTTCGAGCGGCTCAATGAGCAGCAGCGTGAGCGTGGCGACAAGACCTTTGTCAACCCTCGCAACGCCGCGGCGGGCGCCGTGCGTCAGCTGGATCCTGCCATCGCCGCGCAGCGGCCTTTGAGCTTTTTTGCCTACGGTCTGGGTGAGGTGCGGGGCTGGAGCGTGCCCGACACCCACAGTGACCTGCTCGATGCCTTGCAGGCGGCGGGCTTGCCTGTGTGCGAGCACCGCACCGTGGCGCAAGGGGCCTCCGGTGAACGTGGCCTGGTGGCTTTCCATCAGGCCATGGGCCGCTTGCGTGACCAGTTGCCCTTCGACATCGATGGGGTGGTCTATAAGGTCAACCAGCGCGCCTTGCAGGAGCGCCTGGGCTTTGTCACGCGTGAACCCCGTTGGGCCGTGGCGCACAAGTACCCGGCGCAGGAGCAACTGACCGTGGTCGAGGGCATCGACGTGCAGGTCGGCCGCACCGGCAAGCTCACCCCGGTGGCGCGCCTCAAGCCGGTGTTTGTGGGTGGGGTCACGGTGACCAATGCCACCTTGCACAACATCTTCGAGTTGCGCCGCAAGAAGGTGCGGGTGGGGGACACCGTGATCGTCCGCCGTGCCGGGGATGTGATCCCCGAGGTCGTGGGCACCGTGACCACTCAGCGCGACACCTATGTCCCCAACTTCCGTATGCCCATGGCCTGCCCGGTCTGCGGCAGCACGGTGATGCGCGAGTGCGGAGAGGTCAATCACCGCTGCACGGGGGGGCTGTTCTGCGCGGCACAGCGCAAGCAGGCCCTGTTGCACTTTGCTCAACGCCGCGCCATGGACATCGAAGGCCTGGGTGAAAAGCTCGTGGACCAGTTGGTGGATGGCGGCCTGGTGCGCACGCTGCCAGACCTGTACAAGCTGGGCCTGATCAAGCTGGCAGCCCTGGATCGCATGGCCGACAAGAGTGCGCTGAACCTGCTGGCCGCACTGGACAAGAGCAAGCAGACCACCTTGGCGCGCTTCCTGTTCGGCTTGGGCATCCGCCACGTGGGCGAGGCCACGGCCAAGGACCTGGCCCGGCATTTCGGGGGCATCGATGCGCTGATGGATGCGTCGGTCGACCATCTGCTGCATGTCAACGACATCGGCCCCGTGGTGGCGCAGAGCATCCGCACCTTCTTTGATCAGCCGCACAACCGCGAGGTGGTCGAGCAATTGCGCGCAGCGGGCATCACTTGGCCGGAGCACGATCCCAGCGAGGCGGCCACACGTCCGCTGCCACTGGCGGGCAAGACCCTGGTGCTCACTGGCACCTTGCCCACCTTGAGTCGGGAGGAGGCCAAGGCCCTGATCGAGGAGGCCGGTGGCAAAGTCGCTGGCTCGGTTTCCAAAAAGACGCATTACGTCGTTGCAGGCGAAGAGGCCGGCAGCAAGCTCGACAAGGCGCGCGACCTGGGGGTGCCCGTGCTCGATGAGCCGGGCCTGAAAGCCTTGCTGAGCGCTGATCCGCAGTGAGGACATCACCATGAACATCGAAGTGCATCAGGATGACCAATACCACCTGCGTCGGCTGGTCGATCGCCTGCCGTCCATGCTGGCCTACTGGGACAAGGGCCTCATCTGTCGTTATGCCAACCAGGCCTACAAGCGCTGGTTCGGCATCACGCCCGAGCGCTTGATCGGCACCTCGATCGTCAATCTGCTCGGGCCCGATCTGTATGCCTTGAACAAGCCCTACATCGAAGCGGCCTTGCGCGGTGAGGAACAGACCTTCGAGCGGCTGATCCCCGGTCCGGGAGGCACCAAACGCTTTGCCATGGCCTGGTACATCCCGGACGTGGTCAACGGGGTGGTCGAGGGATTCATGGTCCAGGTGACCGAGCTCACGCAACTGCGTGAGACCGAAGACGCGCTCCATCGTGAGCGCACCTTGCGCCTGCAGATCGAAGAGCATGCGCGCCAGCTCGACGCCCTGCTGCAGGAACGGGGGGAAATGCTGGATGTGCTCGCCCACGAGGTTCGCCAGCCGCTGAACAATGCCACGGCCGCCCTTCAGAGCGCAGCCACGGTGCTCAGCGAGGTGGGTGAGACGAGCGCATCCGAGCGCTTAAGGCGCGCTCAGACCGTGATCGGGCAGGTTCAGTCCAGCATCGACAATCGCCTGGCGGTGGCCTCACTGCTCGGCCGGCAGGATGCCATCGAGCGCACCGACACGGACATCGACGCCTTGTTGGGGGTCGCCCTGGCCGACATCCCTGGCAGTGAACGAGGGCGAATCCGGATCGAGCGGATCACCTCGACCCGCACCGCTTCCATGGACATGAGCCTCATGCGCATGGCGCTGCGCAATCTCCTGATCAATGCACTCAAATACAGCCCGGAGGGGGCGCCGGTGACTGTGCGCTTGACCGATTCCGACGAGCCCCTGGCACTGGTCATTGATGTGGAGGATGCCGGCCCGGGCATGGAGCCGGATCTGGTGCCGCACATCTTCGAGCGCGGAGTTCGAGGGAAGCGGCAGCCTGGACAACCGGGTCATGGCCTGGGGCTCTACATCGTGCAGCGCGTGATGGCCATGCACGGTGGACGTGCCGAACTGGTCCGCAACGGGCCTGATGGGGCCACGATGCGCCTGTGGCTGACACCGTCGTCCGAGGTCTGAGCGAGAACCGGTCGCTCGTGACCGTCAGGCGGCCTTCAGTGGTGCGCGAAAGACGTAGCCCACGCGCGACTTCGATTGCAGGGGGACCAGGATGGGCGTGGCCCGCTCGATGCGTCTGCGCAGGCGGTAGATCGTGGCATTGAGGCTACCGGCGTCGTAGTGCTCATCGCTTTTGCCCAGGTGCTGGCACAGCAGCTCGCGGCTGACGACCTCTCCGTCGGCCTGAACAAAGCATTCGACCAGGGCCAGATCGATCTCGCTGAGATCCACTCGCGCGCCATCGGGCGCGACCAGTTGCCGCGCAGGGCGGTCCAGTTTCCACTCGGCCGGTTTGGCGTTGTCCTTGCCTGCTCGGCGTTGCACCGCCTGAATGCCGATGACGACCTGCTCGAACTGCACCGGCTTCGTCAGATACATGTCTGCGCCCGCCGTGATCACGCTCTTGAAGACATCCGGGGCCACGCGCCCTGACACAACCAGAACGCCCGCATCGCTGCGCAGACGCAGGATCTTGATCAACTCGACACCATCGATGCCGGGCAGCATCAGATCGACGACATAGAAGTCGTAGCTGTAGGGCGATGCGTGTGCCAGGAAATCATGGCCGTTGTTGAATACATCCACCTGAATTCCCTGCTCTCGCAGGTGTTGAGACAGGAACTCGGTGTACTCCAGGTCGTCGTCGATCAGGGCAAGGGTGTGAGGCAGCATGGATACGGTCAACCTAACCAGGGTTGACTGCATTGGAGCATCAAATCCATGGGGATCAAACCGAGAATTGCGCCACAAACAGGCCATCAACTGATTCGTTGGCGAATAAATGATTAAAGGCAGCATTAATAGTGACGAAAACGGACCAGTTGGTGTTCTGTGATCCGTTCGTTCGCAGACATCGTCACCCCTGGTCGAAAGAGGCTTGCATATGCGCAACAACTTGCCCGTCACCCAACGAGAATTCGACTTCCCGGAAGATGCCACATTGATGTCTGTGACTGACAAACAAAGTCACATCATGTATGCCAATGCGGCGTTCATCTCGGTCAGCGGTTTCGAGCGCGATGAGTTGATGGGGCAGCCTCACAATCTGGTGCGGCACCCCGACATGCCAGCCCAGGCGTTTGCCGACATGTGGGCCACGCTCAAGTCGGGTGATTCCTGGACGGCCCTGGTCAAGAATCGCCGCAAGAATGGCGACCATTACTGGGTGCGGGCCAACGCGGTGCCGGTGGTGCGTGAGGGGCAAGCCGTCGGTTACATGTCGGTTCGTACCAAGCCGACCCGTGCTGAAATCGCTCATGCTGAGTCTCTGTACCGAGACATTCGTGAGGGGCGCGCCAAGGGACTGGCCTTTCACAAGGGTTTGCTTGTTCGCACTGGCGCCTGGGCCTGGACATCGGCGCTGCAGACCATGCCCGCACGTTGGCGGGTGCGACTGTCGGTTGGGCCTTTGGCATTGATGGCCATCCTGGGGGCATCGCTGGCCGGCGTCGAAGGTGCAGCGCTGGGGGGCTATGCCCTCGGTGCCTTGAGCCTGACGCTGCTGGTGGCTTGGTGGCTGGAGAGGCAGCTGGCGCATCCTCTCAAGCAGTTGCTCCGGCAGGCACAGAGCGTGGCCGCAGGCCAGCCAGGCGACATGCAGCACCTCAATCGAGTCGATGAGATTGGTCTGATTCTGCGTGCGATCAATCAGTCTGGCCTGAATCTGCGAGCGCTGGTCGACGATGTCAGTCATCAGGTCCACGGTCTGCGCAACTCGGGCAGCGAGATCGCGCAGGGCAACAACAATCTGAGCGCTCGCACCGAGGCCGCGGCGGCGAACCTGGAGCAAACCGCAGCCTCCATGGAACAAATGACGGCGTCCGTGAAGAACAATGCAGAAACGGCGGCCAAGGCAACCGAGCTGGCTTCAACGGCCAGTCAGTCCGCCGCCAGTGGGGGCGCGCTGGTCAATGAGGTCGTGGGCACGATGGAAGCCATCACCACGTCCAGCCGCAAGATCAGCGACATCATCGGTGTCATTGACGCGATTGCCTTTCAGACCAATATATTGGCGCTCAATGCCGCAGTGGAGGCCGCCAGGGCGGGTGAGCAGGGGCGGGGCTTTGCCGTGGTGGCCAGCGAGGTGCGTGGCCTGGCACAACGCAGCGCCAACGCTGCCAAAGAGATCAAGACGCTGATCAGCGACAGCGTGGAGAAGGTCGAGCAAGGCAGCAAGCTGGTCAATCACGCTGGAGTCGCCATGGGAGACATCGTCAGCCAGGTGCGCCGAGTGGCGGATCTGATTGGTGACATCAGCTCGTCGAGTGTCGAGCAGTCCAGTGGCATTGACCAGGTGAACACGGCCGTCGGGCAACTCGACCAGATGACGCAACAAAACGCAGCGCTTGTCGAACAGTCTGCTGCCGCCGCTGACAGCATGTCCATGCAGGCTTCGCGCCTGGTAGAGGCCATCGAGGTCTACGGGCGAAGAACCGGGGTGGCACTGGTCAAATGATCAAGGGGTGAGCGCGGTGGATTGAATTTTCGGGGTGGATCCAGGCTTGCTTTGGAGGTTCATGTCGGTAGCCAGGGCGCACAATTGGATCCATGACCCACACCACCACCTCAGCCTTCATTCTGCTTTTGCTGGTGCTGGACCCCTTTGGCACGCTGCCGGTCTTCATGTCGGTGATGCGCTCGGTGGCCCCGGAGCGCCGCGCCTGGGTGGCCTTGCGCGAATCGCTGGTGGCCTTTGGCGTGCTGCTGGCCTTCATGTTCGGAGGCGATGTCTTCTTGCGCGCCACGCACCTGTCAGAGCGCTCTCTGGAGGTGGCTGGGGGCGTGATCCTGCTGCTGGTGGCCATCAAGGTGATCTTCTCGTCGGGGCAGCGCTTGTTCGACAGCGATGCTTCCAGCACAGCACCGCGGCGCGAGCCGCTGATCTTCCCCATTGCCATTCCCTTGCTGGCCGGCCCCTCGGCAATGGCCACGGTGCTGCTGCTGGCCTCGCGTCAGCCTGAGCAAATGTGGAGCTGGGTGATGGCGCTGTCGGCGGCCATGGCCGTGTGCGCCGTGGTGTTGCTGCTCAGTGAGCGGCTGTACCGCTGGCTGGGCGACAGCGTGGTCAATGCCCTTGAAAAGCTCATGGGCCTGGTCCTGACGGCCATCGCGGTCGAGATGATCCTGGCGGGCCTCAAGCGTTACTTCGGCGCGGGCGCCTGAGCGGCTGGCTGGGCCTTGAGCAAGGTCATGGCGGTGCCGATCAGGGCGGAGACTTCGCTCATATTGCCCGGCACGATCATGGTGTTGTTCTTCTGGGCCAGTTGGGCGTAGGCCTCCACGGCTTTTTCGGCCACCTTCAGTTGCACCGCCTGCTGCCCCCCGGGCTGCTCGATGGCCGCGGCGATCATGCGGATGGCTTGAGCGGTGGCTTCCGCTACGGCGCTGATGGCGGCGGCCTCACCTTGAGCCTTGTTGATCTCGGCCTGCTTTTCACCCTCGGAGCGGGCGATGAAGGCCTCCCGCTCACCGGTGGCGATGTTGATCTGCTCCTGGCGGCGGCCTTCCGAGGCGGCGATCAGGGCGCGCTTTTCACGCTCGGCCGTGATCTGGGCCTGCATGCTGCGCAGGATCTCGGCCGGCGGTGTCAGGTCCTTGATCTCGTAGCGCAGCACCTTCACGCCCCAGTTCAGTGCGGCCTCATCCAGGGCGTTGACCACGGCGGCATTGATCAGGTCACGTTCCTCAAAGGTCTTGTCCAGCTCCATCTTGCCGACGACCGATCGCAGGGTGGTTTGCGCCAGTTGCGTGATGGCCACGATGAAGTTGGACGAGCCATAACTGGCCCGCATGGCGTCCGTCACCTGGAAGTACAGGATGCCGTCGACCTGCAGCTGGGTGTTGTCCTTGGTGATGCAGACCTGGCTGGGCACGTCCAGGGGCACCTCCTTGAGCGAGTGCTTGTAGGCGACCCGGTCGACAAAGGGCATGACCAGATTGAGGCCGGCGGTCAGGGTGCCGTGGTACTTGCCCAGTCGCTCCAGGACCCAGGCGCTTTGCTGCGGGACCACCTTGACCGCCTTCATCACGAAGATGACCACGATGACGAGGAAGACGAGTGCGATTTCCATGGTGTCAGACCTTTTCAATGATCAACTGGTTGCCCTGCATGGCGCAGATGCGGTGGGGGCCGGGGGAGGGGGGCTGATCGGGATGCTCGGCCTTGAGGCGGGCCGTCCAGGGCGCGCCCCGGTAGGTGACGTGGGCACAGCCGTCCTCTTCCCACCGGGTCACGAGCACCGTCTGCCCCAGATCCAGGGTCACATCGGGGTCGGCATGCGTGCCCAGCGGCTGCTGGTTGGCGCCCTGACGTCGGCGCCAGAGGTACCAGCCGCCCGAACTCAGGGCTCCGACGATGGCTGCCACGGCCACCTGAGGCGTTTCGGGCAAGCCTGCGTGGGCCGCCAGGGCGCCTGCGGCGGCCCCCAGGGCCAGCATCAGAAGGTAGAACGTGCCCGTGGCCAGTTCGGCGGCCACCAGTGCGCCCATCACGAGCCACCACAGGGTACTTGCGTCCACAATCGCCTCCAGATGATCAATTCCTGCGCCAAGTGTACGCAGTTGCCACACAAGCGCTCTACACTTCGCGCTTTCCTGTCTTTTTGCTGCCGGGTGGCCCATGCTGCGTTTCCACTTTCCGATCGTCATCATCGACGAGGACTTCCGCTCTGAAAACACCTCGGGCCTGGGCATCCGTGCCCTGGCCGACGCCATCCAGAAGGAAGGCATGGAGGTTCTGGGGGTGACCGGTTACGGTGATCTGGCGCAGTTCGCACAGCAGCAAAGCCGCGCCAGCGCCTTCATCTTGTCCATCGACGACGAAGAGTTCACGCCGGGCCCTGAGCTGGACCCGGCGGTGCTGAATCTGCGCAAGTTCATCGAGCAGATCCGCTTCAAGAACGCCGACATCCCCATCTACCTGTACGGCGAGACGCGCACCTCCGAGCACATCCCCAACGACATCCTGCGCGAGTTGCACGGCTTCATCCACATGTTCGAGGACACGCCCGAGTTCGTGGCGCGCCACATCATCCGTGAAGCCAAGAGCTACCTCGACGCGCTGCCGCCACCGTTCTTCAAGGCGCTGATGGACTATGCGCAGGACGGCTCCTACTCCTGGCACTGCCCGGGGCATTCGGGCGGCGTGGCCTTCCTCAAGAGCCCGGTGGGCCAGATGTTCCACCAGTTCTATGGCGAGAACATGCTGCGCGCCGACGTGTGCAATGCGGTGGAAGAACTCGGCCAGTTGCTGGACCACACCGGCCCGATCTACGAGTCCGAAAAGAACGCGGCGCGCATCTTCAATGCCGACCACTGCTTCTTTGTGACCAACGGCACGTCCACCTCCAACAAGATGGTGTGGCACCACACCGTGGCGCCCGATGACATCGTCGTGGTGGATCGCAACTGCCACAAGTCCATCCTGCACAGCATCATCATGACCGGGGCCATCCCGGTGTTCATGACGCCCACGCGCAATCACTTCGGCATCATCGGCCCGATCCCCAAGAGCGAGTTCGAACCCGCGACCATCCGCAAGAAGATCGCCAAGAACCCGCTGCTCAAGGGGGTGGACCCCAAGAAGGCCAAGCCCCGCATCCTGACGCTGACGCAAAGCACGTATGACGGTGTGCTCTACAACACCGAGACGATCAAGGGCATGCTCGACGGCTGGATCGACAACCTGCATTTCGATGAGGCCTGGCTGCCGCATGCGGCCTTCCACAAGTTCTACGGCATGTACCACGCCATGGGCAAGGGGCGCGCGCGCCCCAAGGAGGCCGTGGTCTACTCCACGCAGTCCATCCACAAGCTGCTGGCGGGCATCTCGCAGGCATCGCATGTGCTGGTGCAGGACTCTCAGGACGTGAAGCTGGACCGCAACCTCTTCAATGAGGCCTACCTGATGCACACCTCCACCTCACCGCAGTACGCGATCATCGCGTCCTGTGATGTGGCTGCGGCGATGATGGAGCCCCCAGGCGGCACGGCGCTGGTCGAGGAAAGCATCCGCGAGGCGCTGGACTTCCGCCGCGCCATGCGCAAGGTCGACAAGGAGTACGGCAAGGATTGGTGGTTCAAGGTCTGGGGCCCGGACAAGATCGCGGCCGACGACATCGGCAAGCCGTCGGACTGGGTGCTCAAGGCCAATGAAAAATGGCATGGCTTCGGCAATCTGGCCGATGGCTTCAACATGCTGGACCCGATCAAGTCCACCATCATCACGCCGGGCCTGGACGTGTCGGGCAAGTTTGCCAAGACGGGCATCCCTGCGTCCATCGTCACCAAATACCTGGCCGAGCATGGCGTGGTGGTCGAAAAGACGGGCCTCTACAGCTTCTTCATCATGTTCACCATCGGCATCACCAAGGGCCGCTGGAACACCATGCTGACGGCACTGCAGCAGTTCAAGGACGACTACGACAAGAATGTGCCCCTGTGGCGCATGCTGCCGGACTTCTGCAAGAAGTACCCGCGCTATGAACGCATGGGTCTGCAGGACCTGTGCCAGAGCGTGCACGAGGCCTATGCCAAGGGTGACATCGCCCGACTGACCACCGAGGTGTATCTGTCAGGGCTGGAGCCCGCCATGAAGCCCTCGGATGCCTATGCCTGCATCGCGCGTCGCCAGACCGAGCGGGTGGACATTGAACAACTGGAGGGGCGCATCACCACGGCCCTGCTGACACCTTACCCGCCGGGCATCCCCCTGCTGATTCCGGGCGAGCGCTTCAACAAGAAGATTGTCGATTTCCTGAAGTTTGCGCGGGACTTCAACGATGCCTTCCCGGGTTTCGCCACGGATGTGCACGGCCTGGTGGCCGAAGATCTGCCCGATGGCAGCAAGCGCTACTACGTGGATTGCGTGGCCGACGGCGCCTGATCCAGCGCGGTCCAGTCGGTGGGGGCGTGCGATGTCACGCCCGGTGGCCGGCGGTTGCGGCTCACCAGGGCCTCGAAGGCAGCGGGCGGCACCGCCTTGCTGAACAAAAAGCCCTGGTAGACGTCGCAGCCGACATGCTGCAGCATGCGGTGCTGTTCGACGGTTTCCACGCCTTCGGCCACCACGTCCATGCCCAGGCTGTGGCCCAGGGTGACCACCGTCTGCACGATGGCGCGGTCCTTGTCATGGGTGGCCACGTCGATCACGAAGGAGCGGTCGATCTTGAGCTCATTGGCCGGGAAGCGCTTGAGGTAGCTCAGCGACGAATAGCCGGTGCCGAAGTCGTCGATCGACAGGCCCACGCCCAGGGCACGCAAGTCGTTCATTTGCTGTAAGGCCCTGGCGGCGTCTTGCACCAGCATGCTTTCCGTGAGTTCGACCATCAGCGACTGGGCCGGGATGCCCGTGTCCTGCAACAGTTGCTCCAGACGTGGGCACAGGTGGCCTTCCTCGAAATGAGGCTTGGCCACGTTGATCGAGACCTTGAGGTCCACATGGCCCAGGGATCGCCACTGCGCGATCTGGAAGCAGGCTTCTCGCATGACCCATTCGCTGATGTCGCCGATCAGGCCGGTCTCTTCCGCCACGGCAATGAAGCGCCCCGGCAGCAGCAGGCCCTGTTCCGGGTGTTCCCAGCGGACCAGTGCTTCGGCGCCGGTGATCGTCCCCGTTCTCATGCAGACCTTGGGCTGGTAGTACAGACGCAGCTCGTTTTGTTCGATGGCGCGGCGCAACTGGTTGGCCAGGGTCAGGCGCTCCACCGAGCGCGCCGTGAGTTCTTCCGAGAAGAACTCGTAGCGTGTCTTGTTGCTGGACCGTCGTGCCTTGGCGCAGGCGATGTCCGCACTCTTGAGCAGGGCTTCGGCGTGTTGCCCATCGGTGGGCGTCAGGGAAATACCGATGCCCGGGGTCAGGAAGATCGAATGGCCGTCCACCTCGATGGGGCGATTGAGCAGCAACAGCACCTGCTTGGCCATTTCAGCGGCGGTTTCGGCCTCGGGCAGGTCGGGCAGGATCAGGGCAAAGTCCTGATCCCCGATGCGAGCCAGATCCATGGAGTCGGTGTGCAGGCTCATCATGCTGGGATCGGCCTTGGGCGCGACCAGCTCGACCAGACGGTGGGCGGCCTGCCTGAGCAGGGCGTCTGCGGCATGGACGCCCAGGGTTTCGCGCGTTTCGCGAAACTGGTCGCAGGAGATGTGCAGCAAGCCGACCGTGCTCTCTTGCTGGAGGCCTTTGGCAATGGCGTCGTCCAGGCGGTGGTTGAAGCGTTGCCGGTTGGACAGGTTGGTGACCGGGTCCACATAGGCCAGCCGGTCCTGGTATTGCTTGAAGGCCAGGGTGTTGCGCACCCGCAGGATCAGCTCGCTGGCATCCACGGGTTTGGAGAGAAATTCCGTGGCACCCATTTCCAGGGCCTGGAGCTTGGTGGCGGGGTCGCTCGCCGCGGTGAGCACGATGACCGGCAGGAAGGTCAGGGCCTCGTCCTTGCGCATGGCCTCCAGGATGTCGAAGCCCGACACCTCGGGCATCATCAGATCGAGCAGCAGCACGTCCGGACGGTGCGAGCGGATGATGTCCAGGGCTTCGCGAGGCTCATTGCAGGCGATGAAGCGCGTGTAGCCAGCATCTTCCAGGTGGGTCTGGATCACATCCGTGAGCAGGGACTCGTCGTCCACCATCATGACGCGAGCCTCTTCCCAGTGGCCTGGGTTGTTATGGGGCATGGCGCTCATGGGCTGTCCTGGGTTGCAAGCACGGTCTGGGGCATGGGGTCGTCGATGTCGAGCACCATCCGCGACGCGAGGGAGCGAATGGTCTGCATGAATTGCGCTGCCTGAGCGAGGTCACCGGCCTTGCAGGCGTTTTCCAGGTCTCTGGAGGGCTCGAAATAGTCGTCGAAGCCGACGCTGCCGCCTGCGCCCTTGAGCCAGTGGGCAAGCGAGGCGAGTTGCACCAGATCGCGTTGCTCCAGCGCGGCATCCATGGCGGACAGCTTGGCGGGGAACTGATCGATGAACTTGCGAACGACATTGCGTAGCTTGGGGTGCTGAGACAAGCGTGAGACCATGGGGCCCGCCTTGGGCGCTGGGCCCATGGACAGGTTGTCGGCACCCGACGCCCCACTCTTGAGTGCAGATGTCTCAGGGGGGGGCGGTTCGTCGGCGGCCAGGCGCTGTCCGCCGAGGCGCTCTCCCAGGTCGGCCAGCAGGGCGTCGATGTTCAGGGGCTTGGTGTGCACGCCAGTGAATCCGGCATCGTCGAGCCCGCGCTCGAAGCCCTTCATGGCATTGGCCGTCAGCGCCAGGATGGGCAACTGGTGACCCAGTTCACGCAATCTGCGCGTGGCCGTGGCGCCGTCCATCACGGGCATCTGCATGTCCATCAGGATCAGATCGAAGGGCTTGCTGGCGACCTGGTCGAGGGCGGCCTGGCCGTTTTCGGCCTCGCTGATCTGCAGGCCGGTTTCTTCCAGCACCAGACGCACCAGTTCACGGTTTTCGGCGCCATCATCGACCACCAGCACGTGCTTGGGCGGGAAGCGCCAGCGCGAGGTGGGCAGGGCGCGCAAAGGCGATGCCTGGTCTGCCAGCGCAGCGGGTTCGAGCATGGGGATGTCACTCAGCTCACCGGGGTCGATCCAGACGTGGAAGGTGCTGCCGCGGCCCAGCTCACTGGTGACGGTGATGTCGCCGCCCATGGCGCGGGCAAAGCGTCGGCTGATGGTCAGGCCCAGGCCGGTGCCGCCAAAGCGCCGGTTGGTGGAGGACTCGGCCTGCACAAAAGGCTCGAACACCGAAGTGAACTTGTCGGCAGGGATGCCCACGCCCGTGTCGCTCACGTCGATGCACAGGCGAGAGCGGCTGCCGTGCCGTTCGACATGCATGGAGACCACGACCTCGCCCTCGCGGGTGAACTTGATGGCGTTGCCCACCAGGTTGGTGATGATCTGCCGCAGGCGAGCGGGGTCGCCCAGGATGGTGGCAGGCAGGGCCTCCTGCAGGTCGGCCCGCAGCGTGATGCCTTTTTCCTGCGCCTTCACGTCCAGAACGTGGATCACGTCATGGACCACCTCGTGGGGCGCAAAGCGCACGCTTTCGAGCTCCAGCCGACCAGACTCGACTTTGGAAAGGTCCAGGATGTCGTTGATCAACTCGAGCAGGTGTCGACCACTGGCATGGATGGTGTCCAGGTGGCGGCGTTGTTCCTCCACCGGTTGAGATTGGCCTCCGCGTCGGCGCAGGAGTTCGGTGAAGCCCAGGATGGCGTTCATGGGCGTGCGGATCTCGTGGCTCATGTTGGCCAGGAAGTCGCTCTTGGCCCGGTTGGCGGCCACAGCCTCTTCCTTGGCGATCTGCAGGGCCACTTCCTTTTCTTCCAGCTCGGTGACGTCCTGGAAGCTGATGAGCACGCCCTGGGCCTTGTCGGCGGCCAGTACCGGCGAGCAGTTGACTCGGAAGGTGTAGCGTTGTCCGCGCGCCGTGGTCAGGTACATCAGCACATTGCGTCGGGTCTGCTTTTCCTTGAGCGCCTGAACCCAGGGCAGGCCGTGACGGTCCAGGGTCGCACCGTCCCGGTCGGTCCAGGGCAGGGCGTCTGCCGACTTGCCGATCAATGCGTCGGCATCCACGCCCATGATCCGGGCGAGGGACTGGTTGGCCAGCACGGTGTAGCCGCGTGCATCCAGCACCATGAGGCCTTCTGTCAGGGTGTCCAGCGCGGAGCGGACGCGACCCGGGATGGCCTGGGATGGGTCCAGGTGCCGCAACATGCGACCCAGATAGAGGCTGAAGGCGACGAAGCTGGTCAAGCCCATGAAGGCTGACAGCCGGATCAGAGGGTCGTCCAGGTAGCCCAGCCAGCCAGGACGTCTCAATGGGGTGAAGCGCAGTTCGATCTGTCCCCAGCGTTCATCGGCGTGCCACAAGGGGATCTGGATCTGCTCATCCGTGGATGCACTGGTGTTGCCCAGGGACCATGTGGCATGGTCGCCCTGGGTCAGCAGCAGGGTCCGATCGGTTCGGCGCACCCCGACGGAAAGCACGTCCTCTCGGCGGGAGGTGGCCGTGCGCAGACTTTGCGCCAGGGGCTCGGGATCGTCCTCGTTGAGCTGGGTGGTGCCGATGACGGCCAGCGCCTCCGCAAGCGTGGCGCGTTCCGTGCGCTGGAGCAGTTCGGGGTCGGCCACCAGACCCAGATAGGATGCCAGCAGCAACAGGGTCACCATCATGGACGACAGCCCCATGGCCAGATAAAAGCGCGTGCCCAGTCGCCTCATGAGCGTTGCTCCCCGGTCGGGTTGGCGGGGGCCTCAGGGGGCGGTGGTGGCGTCGGGTGCTCCCCATCGAAGAGCTGCTCCAGTGGTGCATCCGCGTCCGTGCCATCGGCCAGCGCGTGCTTGCCCGAGGCCCGGTTGAGGATGGGCAGCGGGTCGATCATGCCCCACAGCGGCATGGACGACAGCATGGATCCCAGCAGGGCGCCGCCGCGCAGCAACCAGATCACGTAGCCCATGGATAAACCGGTCGTCAGTGCGATGGACGACACCATCATCTGTTGTCGGTTGTTGTCTTGCTCTGTCAGCTGTTCACGCAAGGCATTGAGGCTGCGATTGAGCTCCTCGGCTGCGGCCCCTGACGGCAGGGAGCCTGTCCAGCGGTAGATGAAGTCGCTGATCTGGACATCCACAGGGCTGGGCGATCCACTGACGCGGGCTTGAGACTCGATGCTGATGCGCACAGGGGAGGCGGTCATCGAAAACTCCACTGCGGGCGGTGGGACCAGCGCGGCGCGGCGCAGCTCCAGGCTGTCACGTTGCAGCGCCGTGGTGTCGCTGGGGGGGGCGGCCTGAGTCTCGGCTACCAGATTGGCTGCGGCCGAGGTGGCCTCATCGGAGACCGTCTCGCTAACGGGAGCTTCATCCTGGGGGGCCGTGCTGTCGCTGCCGGGCTCCGGGGTGCTCACGGGAGCGCTGATCTGAATGTTGCGGATCATCGTGACGTCGGGTGGCGACGCCAGGGTGACAGCGATGCCGTCGCTGACCGTCAGTTGGTAGCCGGGGACTGTGCCGGAACCGTCGTGCACAAAGACGACGGTGCCAGCATTGATCTCCTGAACGGTAAAGGTGCTCACCGCCTGACCAGATGTCAGATCGATGAATTGACCGCCTGTCATGGCGCTGGCCGTGAGTTGCAGTTGCCCCGCCGTTTGCTCGGCATCGCTCACGATCAGTTCAGGCGTGGCTTGAGATCCTTGCTGGATGTTCAGACGGTTGAGGCTGATGACGGGGGCGTCGTTGACGGGCAGGATGCTCAAGGCCATGGCCGGAGAAGCCATGGCAACGCTGCTGCTTTCTCCGTCATGGAGACCGATGCTCACCGTGCGTGTGGATGCATCGGGGTGGTCGCTGGTGTTGGTGTAGGTGATCCGATCCAGTGCGTCCTGGTAGTCGCTCAGTGAAGCGATGCCCTGCAGGGTGAGCGTTCCGGTCGCGGCATCCCAACTGCTGGAGATGCCTCCCTGGGACTGCAGCGCCAGGATGTCCTGCCCCTGGACGTAATGCGTGTCGATGCGGACCGTGGCCCCCTCCAGCAGCAGGTTGTCCACATCGCTCAGGCTCACCGAGCGACCCAGTGACACGGCACCGCTGTTTTCCGTGTAGATCAGGCTGACGGTGCCGCTGCTGGTGATCACGGGGGCATCGTTGATGGGGGTGACGACCACTTGGCGTGTGATCGGGGTACTGACATCGTGAGCGGCCTGGCCATCGCTGACCGACATCAGCAGGGTGCGGGTGCCGGCGCTGGGGTTGTCGCTGCCGTTGACATAGGTGATGCTCCGCAAGGCGAGCTGATAGTCGGCCACGGAGGCGACCCCGCTGAGGACCAGGGTGCCCGTGTCGGCATGCCATGTGCCGACGATGCCATCGGCATCCTGGAAGGCGAGTACATCCTGCCCCGCAGCGTAGCCCTCGCTGAAGCGCACGGTGGCGCTGTTCAACACGGCATTGTCCAGATCGAAGAGGTCGATCTGCTCGTCCAGGCGCAAGGGCGTGCCATTTTCAAGGTAGTTCAGCGTGCCAGTGCTGCCCACGATCGTGGGCGCATCGTTGCTGGCGACGACGTCGATCGTGTAGTGAAGGGCGTCGCTGAGCGGGTTGTCCGCAGCGCCGTCGTCCAGCACGAGCGTGATGGTTCGGCTGGCCGTGTCCGGATCATCGCTGTCATTGAGGTAGAGCACGCTGCGCAAGGCGGCCTGGTAGTCGGCCACGCTGGCCGATCCGCTCAGGGTCAAGGTACCGGAGGTCGCATCCCATTGCCATTCGATACCGCCCTGCGTCACGATGCTCAGCCGGTCCTGGTCGAGGACATGGTTGCCCGTGATGCGCAGGGTGGCCCCCACCAGGGTGTTGTTGTCGACATCGTTGAGAACAAGCCCGGTGTCCAGCCAGGTGCCCGCTGCGTTTTCCTGATGCGTGGCCTGGCCTTGGGAGGGCTGTGCCACGGGCGAGTCGTTGACGGCGCTGACCAGGATGGTCTGCGTGAGCACGGCACTGGGATCGCTGGCGTCCATGACCTCCAAGCTCACTGTTCGCGTGCCCACCACCGGTTGCTCACTGAGATTGGCGTAGCGGATGCTGCGCAGGGCCGCCTCGTAATCGGCCAGGGTGGCGTTGCCAGACAGTGTCAGGATGCCTGCCTCGGCATCCCACTGGCTGCCGATCCCCGCGCCGGCATCGACGCTCAGAACATCCTGCCCAGACACGTGGCCTGCACTGATCCAGACCGTGGCGCCAGTGAGTGTGCTGTTGTCGACATCGCTGAGTTGCAGTTCGGGGCAGACCTCGGTGGCGGGTGCGTTTTCCTGGTAGCCGATGCCCGATCCCGTGGCCACGAGGACCGGTGCGTCATTCAGTGCCGTGATGCTCAAGGAGCGGGTGAGCACAGCACCCTGCGCCAGGCTGCCATCGCTGACGGTGATCTCGATCGTGCGAGGGCTGGTGTCGGGGTCATCGCTGAGGTTGGTGTAGCGAACGAGCGCCAGCGCCGCCTCGTAGTCGGCCAGGGAAGCATTGCCACTGAGCGTCAGGGTGCCGAGATCGGCATCCCACTGGCCTGTGATGTCTCCCGAGTTCGTGAAGGACAGCAGGTCCTGAGCTGGAACATGGCCAACGATGTGGATCGTGGCCTGGCTCAGGACATCGTGGTCGAGATCGCTGATCGTCAGGCCGTCGGCCACCGCGATGGATGCCGCGTTCTCGGTGTAGCTCGGTGTGACGCCATCCGAACTCAGCACCGGCGTGTCGTTCACAGCCTGCACGTCCAGGCGCCAGGTGACAGGGGCGCTGTCCACCGAGCCGTCGTGCACGGTCAGCGTGAGGTCTCTGGCGGTTTCGGAGGGGCGGTCGCTGCTGTTGACATAGCGAATGCTTTGCAGGGCGGCCTGCCAGTCCGACAGGCTCGCATATCCTGACAGAGTGAGTGTGCCCGTGTTCTCCGACCATGTGCCTGTGATGCCCGCCTGATCGACGAATGTCAGCGTGTCCTGGCCCTGAACATAGGCTGTGGAGATGGTGATCACCGCTCGACTCAAGGCTGTGCTGTCCACGTCGGTGATGAGCAGTGCCGCGCCCATCACCTGCAGTGGTGTGGCATTTTCGACATAGGTGATCTGGCTGACGCCTGGTGTGACCACTGGCGCATCTGGCTGCGTCAAGACCGTGAGCGTGCAGGTTCCCACGTTGCTGGACAGCCCGCTGTCGCTGACCTGGAGTTCGAGGGTGCGCGCCTGAGCATCGGGGGCCTCGCTGAGGTTCTGATAGCTCACGCTGCGCAGGGCGAGTTGATAGTCCTCCACCGAGGCCAGGCCGTTCAGGGTCAGAAGACCTTGATCGACGTCCCATTGACCCGTGATGCCATAGGCGTCGGTGAACAGCAGCACGTCCTCACCCAGGGCATAGGCGCTGGCGATGCGGACGGTGGCTGAGCTCAGTTGGGTGTTGTCGGGGTCCACCAGGGTGAGGGTGGGTGCCACCTGGATCGGGGCGGT
>NZ_DASUIT010000053.1:0-5967 GCF_036279655.1 Aquabacterium sp.
GTCGTGCCGCAATGTGCTGATCTACTTCAACGCCACCTTGCAGCACCGGCTGCTGCCGCTCTTTCACTACAGCCTGCGCCCGGGCGGCATCATGCTGCTGGGCGGGTCCGAAACCGTGGGGCGTGCCCAATCCCTGTTCACCCCGCTCAACCCCAAGATCCGGCTCTACCTGCGCAACGAGCACGCCTTGAGCGCAGTGGCCGTGGACTTCCCCATCAATCGTCACGCTTCGTCTCGCACGAACAGCCAGGAGACCGCTGTGTCGACCACCCCCTCCCCACCGAACAACCTGCAGGCCCGGGCCGATCAGGTCCTGCTGCAGGCCTACTCGCCCCCCGCCGTCCTGGTCAACCCCGATGGCGACATCCTCTACATCAGCGGGCGCACCGGGCGCTATCTGGAGCCTGCGGCCGGCAAGGCCAACTGGAACATCCACGTCATGGCCCGCCCTGGCATCCGCACACAACTGGCGGTGGCCCTGAGGCAAGCCCTGCAAGAGCCCAAACCCATCGAACTGCATGGCCTGCGGATCGACGATGAACCCCACACCACGCTCCACGTAACGGTCCAAGCCGTGCGTGAACCCAAGGCCCTGAACGGCATGGTCATGGTCGTCTTTCGTGAGGTTCGGAACCCGACCGCCGCCAAACGCCGCCGATCCGGCGTCGTCGGCCCGTCGGTGGACACGGCCATGGCCGATGAACTGGATCGCGCGCATGAAGAGATCCAGGCCCTGCGCCGGGAAATGCAATCGTCCAAGGAAGAACTGCAAGCCGCCAACGAAGCGCTGCAATCGGCCAATGAAGAGCTGCAATCGGCCAACGAGGAGTTGACCACCTCCAAGGAGGAGGCCCAGTCCATGAACGAAGAGCTGCAGACCATCAATGGCGAACTGCAGACCAAGCTCGACGACCTCGCCCTGGCGCAAAGCGACATGCAGAACCTGCTCAACAGCACAGACATCGCGACCTTGTTCCTGGATGACGACCTGAATGTGCGCCGTTTCACCGAACAGGCCACCCGCATCTTTCAATTGCGAGACGGCGACATCGGCAGGCCCCTGAGCGATCTGGCCAGCAAGCTGACCTATCCCGAGCTGAACAACGACGCCAAGGAAACCTTGCGCACCCTGAGCTCCTGCGAAAAGCAGATCCCCACCACCGACGGGCGCTGGCTCTCCATCCGCATCATGCCCTATCGCACCCTGTCCAACATGATCCAGGGCGTGGTGCTGACCTTTGTGGACATCACCAGTGCGAAAGAGCTGGAGTCCCGGCTGCGCAAGGGGTAGAGTCCCATCAGCAGGCAGTTTCGCCTGAGCGCAAAGGTTGGCCATGCATCCCCAGGTTCCTGACTCGATGAGCCCCTCGGCCTTGCGCTCGCAAGCACAGGCCCTGCTTGCACGCAGCACCCACACGCCCGCGGGTGATGCCTCGGCAGCACTGGGTGTGCTGCACACCTTGGCCTCCTCGCCCGAGACGGCGGCGGATGCACTGGCGCTGCTGCATGAGCTGCAGGTCCATCAAGTCGAGCTGGAGCTGCAGGCCGAGGCCATGCGCAACGCGCAAGCCAGCCTGGAAGCCGAACTGGCGCAATGGACCCACCGGCACGACCTCGCCCCGGTGTCCTGCTTCACCGTGGATCGCGACACACGGATCATCGAGCTCAACCAGACAGGGCAACAGCGACTGGGCATGCCCCCAGAAGCCTTGCGAGGTCGCGCACTGAGCGAGTTCCTGTCGGCCGACAGCGCCCACGACCTTCACACGATGCTCACCCACCTGAACCAGGGCCATGACATGGGCACCTGCCTGCTGACCCTGACCGCCCCGGACCACACGCCTCGGCCCGTTCATGCATCCGCGCGCCTGGATCCGGCCAGCACCCACATCATGATCGCCCTCATGGACAAGAGCGCGTCTCCGTCGTCTCGCTGACAGCGAGACAGCGCCACGCCGGTCGGTGCGCTATCGCACCGACATGGCCCCCACATCGCCCTAGTCTGAACGCTCATGTCATCGCGCGACATGAGCGGAGATGCCAGTTGGCACTCCGTCACTGACTGCATAAAGGAGCGACTCATGGGCCTGGGCACCATCTTGTTGATCATCTTGATCCTCTTGTTGATCGGCGCCATACCGTCCTGGCCGCACAGCCGCCAATGGGGCTACGGTCCCAGCGGTGGCCTGGGGCTGGTCCTCATCATCGTCGTCGTACTGATCCTGATGGGGCGGCTTTGAGTCCCTGCCATCACCTCCCCCCCCACCCCGAAGGAAACACATGAACAAGCCCTCCACACACCACTCGGCCCTCATCGCGGCCGCCCTGTGCTGCCTGTCGATGTCGGCGACCCACGCCGCCTCCACATCGCAGGCGGATCATCGGGCTGCCAAGGCCCGCATCAGTGCCACCTACAAGGTGGACAAGGCCGCCTGCTCGACGCAGGCCGGCAACGCCAAGGACATCTGCATCGAAGAGGCACAGGCCAAGGAGAAAGTGGCCCTGGCAGAACAGCAGTACGCCTACAGCAGCAAAGCCAGCGACCGCAACAAGCTGTGGGTGGCCCAGGCCGAGGCTGCCTATGACGTGGCACGAGAGAAGTGCGACGACCAGGCCGGCAATGCCAAGGATGTCTGCGTCAAGGAAGCCCAGGCCGTGCGGGACAAGGCCCTGGCTGATGCCAAGATGGGCAAGGACATCCGTGCATCGCGCAAGGACGCCGCGCAAGACAAGCGCGACGCCGATCACGCCGTGGCCGTCGAGAAATGCGATGCGCTCTCGGGTGATGCCAAGTCCAGTTGCGTGAATGCCGCCAAAGTCCGCTTCGGCCAGGAATGACCCACTTCAGCGCTGCCGGCATGCCGCCGGCAGCGCGGTGGCCTAGCGCACCACGTGGATCGGCGACGCGTAGAGAGGAACGTTCACGTGGGGTTCGAAGGCCGGTGCGGGCAGCAGGCGCTCATACTCGCGCTTGACCACGGCATAACACTCGCAGACACGCTCTTCCAGTCCGGGGCGGTCCAGCACGGTGATGCGGCCTCGGGTGTAGCTGATCAGGCCGGCCTTCTGCAGCTTCAAGGCCGCCTCGGTCACGCCTTCACGGCGCACGCCCAGCATGTTGGCGATCAACTCCTGTGTCATCACGATCTCCAGGCCTGGCAGCCGATCCAGGCTCAGCAAAAGCCAGCGACACAACTGCTTGTCCAGCGTATGGTGACGATTGCACACCGCCGTCTGGGCCATCTGCGTGATCAAGGCCTGGGTATAGCGCAGCAGCAGGTGCGTCACCGCACTGGAGTGCTCGAACTCTCCCAACATGGTGTGCGCACTCAGCCGATACCCCACGCTGGCGCTCTGGACCACGGCGCGGTTGACGGTGGTGCCGCCCCCCATGAACAGCGCGATGCCCACCACCCCTTCATTGCCCACCACGGCCAGCTCGGACGATGAGCCATCTTCGGTCACATACAGCAAGGACACGATGCCCTCGGTGGGGAAGTACACATGGTTGAGCTTGCCGCCCGACTCATAGATGGCCGAGCCCAGTGGCATCACCACCCGCTCCAGCCTGGGAGCCCAGCGTAGCCACTCGGCTTGGGGTAATGCCGCAAGCAACCGATTGGCTCGGGGTTCTGGCATCTCTTGCTCCCTGGGATTCGCAGACTGGCAAGACGCCGTACTCCGCACTGATTTCATCAGTGTAGACAGTTCAGTCCATGTCCAATGTGCGTTACCGCACCCACGGGGTCATTGAGTCCACCATTGACACACTGCCACACATCTGTTGCAGCGCCTGGTGGGGGTGCTGCGGAGAGATCATGCCCCCGGTCATGTCTGCCCAAGACGCAGAGATGGCCCGCGCTGCACAGCGATGCATCATGGCCGACCGGATGGTGGGCACCCATCGCCGCATCGCGTTCGATGACCTCGTGCAATACGCCGAGAAGATGCGCACACGCCCACAGTCCGCGCTGGATCGCATGGAAACATGTCAGACGCTGTTAGTCACAAATACAGCCATTGTTGCGTACAGTTGGTTTACAGCCAATAATGCGTACAACCAAGATACAAACCTTGACCTGTATGCAAGCGTTCCCAGTTCGCACGCCAGACCAATTGCCAGCTTTGCTTCAAGCGTTTCGCAAAGCCGCTGGCTTGACGCAAGCCGAAACCGCGCTGCGCCTGGGGGTCACCCAGCAGACCTATTCCGCGCTGGAGCGCAATGCCAGCAAGGTCAGCGCCGAGCGCTTGCTTCAACTCCTGAACCTGCTGGGCGTGGAGTGGTTGCTGCAGGCCAAGTCCGCACCCCAAACCGACGTCCGGGCTGCAGAGCCCGCCGCAGACGACGGTCCGGCCTGGTGAGGCCGCGCCATGGGAAGACGCTCTCATACCCAAACCTTGGGCCTGTGGATGAACGGTGTCCGCGTGGGCACCTGGCGCATGGCACCGCACAGCCCAGACACCCTGCAATACGACCCGAACTGGGTGCAAAGCCGTGAAGGCCGCCCCTTGTCCCTGTCGCTGCCCTTCACGCCCACCAACGCCCCACACCGGGGCGAGCGCGTGCGCCACTACTTCGACAACCTGCTGCCCGACAGCCCGGACATCCGTGCGCGTCTGGCCCGCCGTTACCAAGCCGCATCGACAGCGCCATTCGATCTGCTGGCGCAAGCGGGCCAGGACTGCGTCGGCGCACTCCAGATCCTGCCTGACGGTGTCAGCCCAAGCACCGTCTCACGGCAAGCACGGCCACTGAGCTACACCGAAGTGGCCGATGTCTTGCGGCACGCCACGGCCGCCACAGCACCGGGCTTCATGGAAGACGGCGACTTGCGCATCTCGATCGCCGGCGCACAAGAAAAAACCGCCCTGCTGCAACTGGACGGCCAATGGTGCATGCCGCAAGGCGCCACGGCCACCACCCACATCCTCAAGCTCCCACTGGGCCTGGTCGGGGGCATGGGCCTGAACCTGCGCGAGTCGGTTGAGAACGAATGGCTGTGCGCGCAGATCCTTGCCGCTTACGGCCTGCCGGTGGCCACGTGCGAGCCCGTGCAATTCGAAGACGTGAAGGCACTGGCTGTTGAGCGCTTTGACCGCATGTGGTGGACAGCGCCTGATGGCCAGCGACACCTCATCCGCCTACCGCAGGAAGACCTGTGCCAGGCCACCGCAACCGCCCCAGATCTGAAGTACGAAGCCCAGGGGGGCCCAGGCATCGACCGCATCATGTCGGTGCTGGCGGGCTCCATGACACCCGAGCACGACAAACGCACCTTCTTCATGGCACAGGTGCTGTTCTGGATGCTGTGCGCACCCGACGGGCATGCCAAGAACTTCAGCCTGTTCATCCGGCCCGGTGGGCGCTTTCAGCTCACGCCGCTGTACGACGTGATCTCGGCCTACCCCATCCTGGGGCCAGGTCCCAACCAGATCTCGCCATTCAAGGTCAAGCTGGCCATGGCGGTGCGAGGCAAGAACGCGCACTGGAAGATGAACGACATCCAGCGGCGACATTGGGTGGCCCTGGGGGCCCGACACGGGGTGGTGACGGTGGATGGCCGCCCTGTGGATGCGCTGCTGGATGAGCTTGTGGCGCGCACGCCTGAGGTCATTGATGCGGTCAGACGCAGGCTGCCAGAAGGGTTTCCGCTGTCGTTGGCCGGCAGCATCTTCCAAGGTCTGTCGCAAGCCTCACAACGACTCAGCCTTTGAGGGGGCTGTGCGGGGTGTTTGCCCCAGGCCACAACAGTGGCGCGCCCGACTGGGATCGAACCAGCAACCCCTGCCTTCGGAGGGCAGTACTCTATCCATTGAGCTACGGGCGCAGCGGCTGCCATTCTAGCAGCCCCGTCCCATGAAACCGGGCACAGCCCAGACCTGGCGCCCCTCAATCGCAACATCGACACCGCAAAAACCGCTCAGTGGGTTTTATAATCCCGTGGTTGTGCAGGGCCATGCCCTGCC
>NZ_DASUIT010000054.1:0-3564 GCF_036279655.1 Aquabacterium sp.
CCCAGCGCGACAGCGCGGCCAGCGAAGCAAACACCGCCACACCCGTGAGCGAAATCAGCACCAGCGCGGCGAACATCCGGGGAATGTCGAGCTGGTAGCCGGACTGCAGGATCTGATAGGCCAGGCCCGTGCCCGTGCCACCCGTGCCGGCCACGAACTCGGCCACCACGGCGCCGATGAGTGACAGCCCACCGGAGATGCGCAAGCCTGCGAAGAAATACGGCAGCGCAGACGGGATCTGCAAGCGCAGCAAGGTTTGCAGGCGTGTGGCCCGGTTCAGCTTGAAGTAGGCCGCCAGGCCCGGGTTGACGCTGCGCAGCCCGATGGTGGTGTTGGAGATGATGGGGAACAAGGCCACCAGCGTGGCGCACACCACCAGCGAGGCCGTCGGGTCTTTCACCCAGATGATGATCAGCGGGGCAATGGCCACGATGGGTGTGACCTGCAAGAGCACCGCATAAGGCAGAAAGGCCGCTTCGATCCACCGGCTTTGCACCATGGCAAAGGCCACCAGCACGCCGATCAGCGTGGCGCTGAAGAAGGCCAGCACCGTGATCTTGAGCGTGACCAGCAAGGCGCTGCTGAGCAGAGCCCAGTCCTTGACCAGCGTCTGGGCGATCACCCAGGGTGAGGGCACGAGGTAGGCGGGCACCTCGTCGATCACCGTCCAGGCCTGCCAGATCCCCAGCAGGATGACGGTCATCAGCAGCGGGAGTGCCGCCTGTTTGAGCCGGTCGATGAGCGCCCTCATGCGTGGGGCTCCGATGCCATGGCTGCGGCCTGGCTCAAGCTGTGCTGGAGATGCCGCACCTGATCGTTGAAGTTGGCGCTGGTGCGGTAATCCTCATCACGGGGCCAGGGTTGGGCCATGCGCAGGTCTTCGTTGATGCGACCTGGCCGTGCGCCCATCACGATCACGCGGGAGGAGAGGAACACTGCCTCGGTGATGCTGTGGGTCACGAACACCACGGTCAGGCCCCGCTGGCGCCACAGTTGCAGCAACTCGTCATCCAGCTTGTTGCGCGTGATCTCGTCGAGGGCACCAAAGGGCTCGTCCATCAACAACAGGCTGGGCTTGGTGACCAGGCCACGCGCAATGGACACACGCATCTGCATGCCACCTGACAGCTCACGGGGGCGTTGATCGGCGCAAGCATTCAGGCCCACTTGGGCGAGGGCCTCGTCCACGCGGGCGTCGGCCTCCTGGCGCGCCACACCCGCGAGATCCAGCGGCAGGCGCACATTGCGGCGCACGTCCGCCCAGGGCATCAAGGTCGCTTCCTGGAACACGAAGGACAGCGTCTGCCCTGACAAGGTGATGCGCCCCCCGGTGGGTTGCAGCAACCCGGCCACCATCTTGAGCAGGGTGCTCTTGCCGCATCCCGATGGGCCCAGCAGTGTCACGAACTCGCCTGGCTCCACGCGCAGCGAGACCGGCGCCAGCGCACGCGTGCCATTCGGGTAGACCTGCTCGACGCCTTGCAGATCGATCACCGGTGAAGGGGATGCCGCGGGCAGTCCCATCAGGGCATGACCTTCAGGTCCTTGACGAACTGCGTGGTGTAGGTCTTTTTGACATCCACCTTGGCGGGATCCAGCAGCTTGTGTTGCACCAGCAGGTCGTAGGTCTGCTTCATGCGCTCATCGGTGATGATGCCGATGCCGTACCTGGCTGCGTCCCCGCCCAGCACGGCGCCTTGCTGCCTGATGCTGCTGATGCCATAGGCCAGCAAGTCATCGGTCATGTTGGGGTTGTCTTTCTTGATCAGGGCGTTGCCGGGCTTGGGGTCACCTGTGAGGTAGCTCTTCCAGCCTTCCATCGACGCTTTCACGAACGCGGCCACCTGCCTGGGGCGTTTCTGGATGGTCTGCGTCGAGCAGACGACCGTCATCGCGTAGGGAGGCCAGCCGAGGTCGGACAGCATGAACACGCTCGGCTTGATCTTGCTTTCGCGCTCGATCGAGAACGGCTCGGAGGCCAGATAGCCTTGCTGCGCGATGTTCTTGTCGGCCAGGAAGGGCTGGATGCTGAAGTTATA
This sequence comes from Aquabacterium sp., assembly GCF_036279655.1. Taxonomy (GTDB): domain Bacteria; phylum Pseudomonadota; class Gammaproteobacteria; order Burkholderiales; family Burkholderiaceae_C; genus Aquabacterium. Next base: position 2,040 of record NZ_DASUIT010000054.1, read on the forward strand.
GGGCTTCATCTGCGCATCGGTGAAGCCGTATTTCGTCTTGAGCCAGGGCCAGTAGGTGACCTGGCCTGCGCTGCCCACCAGCAGGGTGCGGCTCTTGAGCTGCTCGAACTGCTTCACGTCCGGGTGGGCGATCATGACGACCGGGTCTTTCTGGAACGCGGCGGCCACCGTCACAGCCTGTATGCCTTTTTCCCAGGCCTGGATGGTCTGCACATCAAAACCCATGATGCAGTCGGCCTGGCCGGCCATCATCAGCTGCATCATGTTGACCTGCGGGCCGCCCATCTTGAGCGTGACGTCCAGCCCGGCCTTGGCGTACAGGCCTGTCGCCTGAGCCTGATAGAAGCCGCCATGCTCGGCTTCGGCATACCAGTTGGTGATGTAGGTGAACTTCTCGGCAGCGTGGGCCAGCGGCTGAGCCAGCAGGGCGGCTGTGGCGGCCAGGGCCAGCGCCGTGCCACGTGTGGCGGCGCCCAGGTGGTGGCGCAGCAAGTGGCGCAAGGTGGTCGGGATGCGCGTCATGGGGCGACTCCAGTCAAAGACAGGCTACTTTGTACCCGAGGCCGCGTGTGCTTGCAGGATCCCCGTCCGAATTGTGAGGTTGCCAGACGACAAAGATAGAATGCTCGGCTTCGTTCAAACCACCACACACCACTGAGGGGCTCACGTGTCGGACCGTCTATTCGTTGCCATGCAGTATGTCTTGCCCAAGAAGGCATTGACCCAGGCGGCCGGCGCATTGGCATCGTTGCGCGGCGGTGCCGCCACGACGCGCTTCATTGCCTGGTTCGTCAAGCGCTATGGCGTGAACATGAGTGAGGCGGCCAACCCGGACATCGCCAGCTACCCGACCTTCAACGAGTTCTTCTCACGCCCCCTCAAGGCGGGTGCCCGCCCCTTGGCCCAGGCAGACCTGATCAGCCCGGTGGACGGCGCCATCAGCCAGATCGGGCCGATCAAGAAGGACCAGGTCTTCCAGGCCAAGGGTCATGCCTATTCGACGACGACACTGGTGGGTGGCGACGCCCAGCTGGCGGCACGTTTTGAAGACGGTCATTTCGCCACGCTCTACCTGAGCCCCAAGGACTACCACCGCATCCACATGCCTTGCGATGGCAAGCTCACGCGCATGATCTACGTGCCGGGCGACCTGTTCTCGGTGAACCCCGCGACCGCACGCGGTGTGCCCGGCCTGTTTGCGCGTAACGAGCGCGTCGTCTGCGTGTTCGAATCGGCCAAGGGCCCCTTTGTGCTGACCCTGGTGGGCGCCACCATCGTGGGCAGCATGGCCACCGTCTGGCATGGCGTGGTCAACCCGCCTCGCAGCGCCCAGGTGCGCGAATGGCGTTATGACGATCAGAACATCGTCTTCAAGCAGGGCGATGAGATGGGGCGCTTCCTGCTGGGCTCGACGGTCGTCATGCTGTTCCCCAAAGGTCCGCTTCAGTTCAACGCTGCGTGGGAGCCTGCTCGTGCGATCCGCATGGGCGAGGCGATGGCGCAGCGTTAAGCCTCACCCGGCTGG
>NZ_DASUIT010000055.1:0-46931 GCF_036279655.1 Aquabacterium sp.
CACCGGTGAACGATCTCACCACCGGGCTGCCTTTGCTGCAGTTGCCTGCAGGCTTCAGCTACAAGAGCTATGGCTGGACGGGCGATCCGATGGCCAATGGTAAGGCCACGCCCGGCTCGCATGACGGCATGGCTGTCATCACCACGCGCAAAGTGGGCCGCAGCACCGAGATGGTGCTGGTTCGCAACCATGAGCGCAGCACGGGCAGCGATGCCACCTTCTTTGGCGCGCCAGGTGTGTACGACAACGGCGCCAGCGTGGTGGGAGGCAGCAGCTATTCGGCTGGCGGCACGACCAATCTGACCTTCCGAGACGGCCAGTGGATCAAGACAGAACCCAGCTTGGGCGGCACCCGCACCAACTGCGCCGGCGGCCTCACACCCTGGGGTACCTGGCTGACTTGCGAAGAAGTCGGCTCCGACGCGGTCAGTGCGGCGGGCAAGAAGCACGGCTATGTCTTCGAAGTCACGGCCGACCCGCTGCAGACCACCGGCCAGCCCATCATCGGCATGGGCCGCTTTGCCCATGAAGCCGCAGGTGTGGACCCTGTCACCGGCATCGTCTATCTGACCGAGGACTCGGGAGGCAAGTCCGGCTTCTACCGTTACGTGCCGACGAACACCTCGGGCACGCCTGGCTCTCTGGCCTTGGGCGGCACCTTGCAGATGGCCAAGGTCGTGGGGCAGAACAACGTGAGCGTGATCGGCGCCCAACTGGGCGACACCCATGCGCTGGAGTGGGTCACCATCGCCAACCCGGACCAGAACCGTGGCAATGCCACGGGCCTGAATGGCCAGACCATCACCAATGCGGCAGGTCCCTTTGTGCAAGGCTGGCAACAAGGTGCCTTGCGCATGAACCGTGGGGAGGGTGTGTGGTATTTCGAGGGCAAGCTGTACGTGATGGACACCTCGGGTGGTCCCGTGTCGCAGGGCACCATCTGGGAGCTGGATCTGGCCACCCAGGTCATGGTCTGCATCTACTCGTCACCCAGCATGAGCGTGGGCACCATGGGTGACAACATCACGGTGAGCCCCCGTGGCGGCCTGCTGATCTGCGAAGACGGCGGCAGCATCACCGACGAGTTCGGCAAGGGCCTGCGCCTGATGTCGCTGCATGACGACGGCAAGGTGTCCATCTTCGCCAAGAACAACATCAACACCACCTCGGCCCAGATGAGTGCCGCCGGCAAGCTGAGCTCGCTGGCAGGCGATCACCGCGACAACGAGTTCTGCGGTGCCTGTTTCGACCCGACGGGCCGTTACCTGTTCGTCAACATCCAGACCCCGGGTGTGACCTTTGCCATCACCGGCCCCTGGGCCAACGGCTCCCTGTAATCCTGTTTCCTGAAAGATGTTCATCATGAAAATCAAGCACATTGCTGGCGCCATGGCCCTGGGCATCGTCCTGGCCGGGCAGGCCTCGGCGGCCACGTTCGAAGGCGCCGCGGGCGCGGCGTCCAACCTCGTGACCAACTACTCGGCGGCGGATCTGCTGTCCTTTGACATCGATCTGGCGCAACTGTCGTCGGTGACCTTGAACTTCCGTGTGGAAGCCTCCGATCTGGTGAGCTCTCAGTTGAGCTTCAGCAGCCTGGTGCGCAATCTGAGTGGCCAGGGCCTGGGCAGCATCCATGTGCTGCTCCATGGCGCCACGTTTGCCTCGCCGCCCAGCAGCATCACCACGGATGGCTTCGTGGCGGTGTCCGGCTCGGGTGCCAGCAGCACCGCAGCCTGGGCCAGCTTCAGCCCGGCATGGACGTCGGAGCTCTACATCGGCAACCCCTTGCAGACGCCCGGCGCCACTGACTGGACCTTGAGTCTGGCGGGCCGCCAGGTGGGCGATGCCTTCTCGGTGACCGTGGCCGTGCCCGAGCCGGAGACCTATGCCATGGTGCTCGGTGGCCTGGGCGTGCTGGGCCTGATGGCGCGTCGCCGTCGTCAAGGCTCCTGATCAAGCGCCTGGACAACGCTTCATCGGTGATGGATTGAGCGGGGGCCCTGCGAAGGGACCCCCGCAGCCGTTCGATCTACGGACCGACACGGAACTGTCGCGGCTTGGCAAACTGCCTGACACATGGCGTCGATAAGGTGATTGGGCTGTTGTCCGCAGCGCATCCCATCACCCGGAGTCAATCCATGAAGCTGTCCCTCATCGCCGTTGCCGTTCTGGCAACCACCTCGTCGGCCTTTGCCGCGTCAACCCAGTTTGATCAATTCACCCCGCTGGCATCCAGCGTGGCTGCAGGGTCTCTGCCCGAGTCTGCTCCCTTCCAGCTGGCCAACCCCAACTGGACCCAGGTGTCCATTGCCGATCGCGCCACCCAACTGGCCAATGGCGAGAGCAATAGCGGCAACTGGGACATGATCACGGCCAACGAATCCGGCCCGGATGCCGGTCGTTACCTGTTTGCCCCTTTTGAAACGGGCACCGGTGGCGTGCAGCGTACCGACCTGCTGACCGGTGTCACCAAGACCATCGTGACCTCGGGCACGCAAGGTTTCGTGTCTGGTGACGCGTCTCGTTGGACCCCCTGGGGCAGCTACCTGACGGCTGAGGAGTCGTGGGGCACGGGCAGCACCAAGGGCCGTCTCTTCGAGGTGACCAACCCGGTGGCCACCACCGATGCCACGACCACGTCCTTCCTGCATCGCAGCATCCTGCCCCGTGTCTCGCATGAGGGGCTGGCTTTCGACAAGAACAACAGCCTGTATTTCATTGATGAACTCAATGGCGGCAGCATCTACAAGTACGTGTCGGCCAACCCCAATGCCAGCAACGGCAATGACTTTTTTGCTGCGGGCCAGACTTTCGTGGCGGCGGTCAATGGTGGTGGCAATGCCAATGCCACCGGTGCCATCACCTGGCGCGCGATTTCGGACGTGAATGGTGGTGCCCTCGCTGGCGTGTCCACCCTGGCGGTGGATGGCTCCATCGACGGCCGCGCCACGGCCAACACCGTGGGTGGCACGGACTACCAGCGCCCCGAAGACCTGGAAGTGCAGGTGCTGGGCAATGGCGATGAGGTGCTCTACATCGCCACCACCACGACCCACGAGGTCTACTCCTTCAACCTGGCCACCAGCGAAGCCAAGCGTTTCCTGAGCCGCAGCACGGTGGACGAGGCCACGGGCCTGGCCGTGGGGGCGGCATTGACCAACCCGGACAACCTGGCCGTCGACGCTGAAGGCAACATCTATGTGATCGAAGATCAGCCCGGTGGTCAGGCCGACATCTGGTTTGCCCGCGATGCCGACAAGGATGGCGTGGCCGAGTCGATGGCTCGTTGGGCCTCCATGTCGACCGTGGGCGCCGAGCCGACGGGTCTGTACTTCGACAAGACCAACCCCAATGTGGCCTATGTGAACGTGCAGCACCCCAACAGTGGTGTGGACCGCCTCATGCGCATCGATGCTGTGGCTGCCGTGCCCGAGCCCGAGAGCTATGCCATGGTCCTGGCCGGGCTGAGCGTGATGGGCTTGTTCGCTCGTCGTCGTCGCCAGGGCTGATTCAGGCCGATCAGCTCAGGACCCGTCCCGGGTTCATCAATCCGGATGGGTCCAGGGCCCGCTTGATGGCGCGCATCATGTGCAGCGCCACTGGAGGCTTGCGCCGGGCCAGTTCGTCCCGGCGCAAGACCCCGATGCCATGTTCGGCCGACAGCGTGCCGCCAAAGTGCGCAACGAGGTCGAAGACGATGTCATTGACCTCGCGCTCGAAGCGGATCAACGCAGTTCCACTGGATGCGTCGGCGGGCGGCTGCACGTTGTAGTGCAGGTTGCCGTCTCCCAGATGACCGAAGCACACGATGCGGGCGTCACGCCAGCGCGCGGCAATCTCTTGTTCGCAGGTCGACACAAACGCCGGGATGGCGGAGGCGGGCAGGCCGATATCGTGTTTGACCATCAGGCCTTCCGCGCGCTCGGACAGCGGAATGGCTTCTCGCAACTGCCACATGGCGCGCTGTTGTGTCTGATTGGATGCCAGTGCGGTGGTGTGGATGAGCCCCTGGGCGAGCGCTTGTTCCAGCAGCGCATGCAGCCGGGTGTGCGCATGCCCGCTCGACTCACTGCTCACGTTCTCGATCAGCACGACCCAGGCAGGCAGACCACGCGCAGATGACTCCGTCAATGCGGCCAGCACCGCCGCGACCTCGGGATGGTGACGCTGCACCAGTTGCAGGGGCAGGGCGGCCATGGCCTCGAAGGCGGTCAGGCCGGCATCGAGTTCCTGACGGGCGAGCTGCAGCAGGGTCACGGCCTCGGCAGCGCTGCCGCAGCCCACGAGGGCCGTGGCCTGGCCACGCGGGCGCGGATACAGGCGCATGGTGGCCGCGGTGATGATGCCCAGCGTGCCTTCGCTGCCGATGAACAGGTCGCGCAGGTCATAACCGGTGTTGTCCTTGCGCAGGCCGGACAGGCCGGACCAGATCTCGCCGTGTGCGGTGACGACTTCCAGGCCCAGGCACAGCTCGCGCGCGGTGCCATAGCGCAGTACCTGGGTGCCCCCGGCATTGCTGGCCAGATTGCCGCCCAGGGTGCAAGTGCCCTGGGAGGCCAGGCTGAGCGGAAAGAGCAGCCCGGCGCTGTCGGCGGCTTGCTGCACCTCATGCAGCGTGCAGCCGGCCTCGGCCGTGAGACTGAGGTTGGCCGCGTCAAGGTGGCGCACCTGGCGCAGGCGCTGCAGGTTCAGTACCAGTTGCTGGCCGCTGTCATCGGGCACCGAGCCACCCACCAGGCTGGTGTTGCCACCCTGCGGCACGATGGGCACGCCCTGAGCTGCACAGGCACGCACGATGTGCGCGACCTGGGCCGTGTCGACTGGCCGTGCAATGGCCAGCGCGCGGCCTTCATAGCGACGGCGCCAATCCTGCAGATGGGGCTGAAGCTGGGCGTCATCGGCCTCGATGCCGGGGCGCCACAGGCCGGCCGGCCCCAGGTCACGCGCCAGAGCGGCGAGCCAGGTGCCGGTGTCGCTCATGCCTCGGGGTCCTGCTTGGGGCGCTGGTCCTTGGGGGGCAGTACTTTCAGGCGCAGGCGCACGTACACGGCGCAGGTCACGAACAGCAGCACGCTCAAGGCCAGCTCCAGCCAGGCCAGTTGCTGCGAGAGTCCCTGGTCGGTGGTGCCGCGCACGATGCCTTCGGTGAAGTACAGCCACACCAGCAGCGACATCCAGCGGTAGGTGTAGAGCTTGTGCTTGAGCAGGCCGGCGATGGCCAGGCTCAGGGGCAGCACCTTGAAGGCCAGGGCACCGGTGCCGCCCTGCAAGGGGGCCAGCTGGAGCTCCCACAGCAGCCCCAGCACGATCAGCGAGACGGTGCACAGCACCGCCACGGCGCGCCAGCGGTGGATCAAGGTCAGGCGCTCGGGCGGGTGGGTGGCCGGGTTGAGCTCGTCGGGCATGGATGGGGCGGCAGTCATGGGATGGCATGATAGCCGCCATGACTTCATACCGGAGATTGATCACGGCCTTGCAGCAGTGGCCCTGGCTGGCCACCTTCAAGACCTTGAGGATGCGTTTTCGCGAGGATCAACTGGGCGTGACGGCGGGCAGCCTGACCTTCACGACCACCATCGCGCTGGTGCCGCTGATGACCGTGATGCTGGCCCTGTTCAGCGCCTTCCCGATGTTCTCGCGCTTTCGCAAGGCGCTGGAGACACAGTTCCTGGCCGGTTTCGTGCCAGATGCCATCGCCAAGCAGGTGATGATCATGCTGACGCGCTTTGCCGACAAGGCCAGTCAGCTCGGGGGGGTGGGCCTGATTGCCCTGGGGGTCACGGCCATGCTGCTGATGCTCACCATCGACCACACGCTCAATGCGATCTGGCGGGTGCGCCGTCGGCGCCCCATCGCCCAGCGGGTGCTGGTGTACTGGGCGGCCCTGACCCTGGGACCCTTGTTGCTGGGCGCGAGCCTGTCGGTGAGTTCCTATCTGGTGTCGGCCTCACGTGGCTGGGTGGGGGCGCTGCCGGGTGGGGTCGGCTTTCTGCTGGGATCGGTCGTCTTCGTGCTGCAAACAGCGGGTTTTGCGGCGCTGTTTCGCTATGTGCCCAATACCCATGTGCGCTGGGAACATGCGCTTTCGGGTGGGCTGTTCGTGTCGGTGGGGCTGGAGCTGGCGCAAAAGGGCCTGGCGGTCTACCTCTCCAAGGTGCCGGTGTACGCCACGATCTACGGCGCCTTTGCGGCCTTGCCGATCTTTCTGGTGTGGATCTACCTGAGCTGGCTGATCGTGCTGCTGGGGGCTGTGGTCGCGGCCTACGCGCCCAGCCTGCTGTCCCAGGTCAAGCGCTGGCCGGACACGCCGGGCTACCAGTTCCAGATGGCACTGGCCATCGTGCGGGCGCTGGCGGGCGTGCAGCACCAGCCTCAGGCGGGCTACACCGCGATGGCCCTGGCCCAGCGGCTGGGCACCGACCCTTTGCAGATCGAGCCCATTGTAGAGACCTTGCAGGAGCTGGACTGGGTGGCCTTGCTTGACGAGCCCGAGGCCGATGAAGGCGGACGCTATGTGCTGCTGTGTGACCCCAATGGCACCAAAGTGGGGCCCCTGGTTCAGCGCTTGTTGCTGCGCAGCGATGCCTGGTCGGCGGGTTTCTGGCGGCATGGCGGGCTCGACCGCATGAGCCTGCAGGAGGCCCTGACCGATGAGGGCGGGGTCGGCAACGGGGACAAATACTGAGGAAACTCGGGCTTGGCGGCCCATTTCCCCATTGGCGAGTCGCCTGATCACGGCTATATTGCAGCAAGGCCATCTTCAACGTGGCTGCGGCTTTGCGGTCGATTGTGTCCGCCGTGTGTCCACCGGGTGGTTTGATCAACCTTTCGCTCAGACCATCGATCCCGACGATAAGGAGACCCGTCCATGAAAGTCAGCGACATCCTGCGTGTCAAAGGCAATACGCTGTTCACCGTCCGACCCGACGACCTGCTCTCCGAGGCAGCCACCACCATGTCGCAACACGATATCGGCTCGCTCGTGGTCATGGAACATGGCGATCTGGTCGGCATGCTGACCTTCCGTGAATTGATCCAGGCCACGGTCAAGAACGGCGGCGCTTTCGGTGACCAGCGGGTCAGCTCCGTGATGGACGACCATCCCCTGACCTGCACCCCTGAAACCGAGATCGATGAAGTGCGCCGCATGATGCTCAGCCGCCATGCGCGCTACATGCCCGCCCTCAACCAGAAGACCCTGGTGGGCGTGATCTCCTTCTACGACGTGGCCAAGGCCGTGGTCGATAGCCAGGACTTCGAGAACCGCATGCTCAAGGCCTACATCCGCGACTGGCCCGTGGACGAGCATCAGGGCGAGCGACAGGCCCTGCTCTGATCACCGGCTTGCCCCTGATGTGAAACCCGGCCGCGTGCCGGGTTTTGCTTTGGGGGACAATACGCCTTTCACGCACGATTGATCCATTCCCATGGCTGGCAGCACCTTCGGACACCTGTTCACCGTCACCAACTTCGGCGAATCGCACGGCCCCGCCATCGGCTGTGTGATCGATGGCTGCCCTCCGGGCATGACCCTGTCCGAGGCCGACATCCAGCCCGATCTGGATCGCCGCCGCCCCGGCACCTCGCGCCACGTCACCCAGCGCAATGAGCCCGATGCTGTCGAAATCCTGTCGGGTGTCTACGAGGGCAAGACCACGGGCGCGCCCATCGCCCTGTTGATCCGCAATACCGACCAGCGCAGCAAGGACTACGGCAACATCCTGCAGACCTTCCGCCCCGGCCATGCCGACTACACCTACTGGCACAAGTACGGCATCCGCGACCCACGGGGTGGTGGGCGCTCGTCCGCGCGCCTCACGGCCCCCATGGTGGCTGCCGGTGCGGTGGCACGGAAGTGGCTGCGCGAGCAGTTCGGCACCGAGGTGCGAGGCTACATGAGCCAGATCGGCGAGGTGGCCATCCAGTTCGAGGGCTGGGAGCATGTGCACCACAACCCCTTCTTTGCCGCCAATGCCAGCCAGATCGAGGCCCTGGAGACCTATATGGACGAGCTGCGCAAGTCGGGCGACTCCTGCGGCGCGCGCCTCTATGTCGAGGCCACAGGCGTGCCGGTGGGCTTGGGCGAGCCCTTGTTCGACAAGCTGGACGCCGACATCGCCTACGCCATGATGGGCATCAATGCGGTCAAGGGTGTGGAGATTGGTGATGGCTTTGCCTGCGTGGCCCAGAAGGGCAGCGAGCATGGCGATGCACTCACTCCGGAGGGCTTTGTCTCCAACCACGCCGGTGGTGTGCTGGGGGGCATCTCCTCCGGGCAGGACATCCGGGTGTCGATGGCCATCAAACCCACCAGCTCGATCCGCCTGCCGCGCCCGTCCATCGATCTGGACGGGCAAGCCGCCACGGTGGAAACCTTTGGCCGGCACGACCCCTGTGTCGGGATCCGCGCGACCCCCATTGCCGAGGCCATGCTGGCGCTGGTGCTGATCGACCACGCCTTGCGCCACCGGGCGCAATGTGGCGACGTGCGTGTGAGCACGCCAGTGATTGCCGCCCTCAAGCCCTGAGGCAAGGCCCTGGCCGGAGTGCGGGGGCCCCTTCAGAGCGTGCCGTGCTGGATCAGTTCGACCTTGTAACCATCGGGGTCGGTGATGAAGGCGATCAGCGTTTTGCCGCCCTTGACGGGGCCGGGCTCGCGCGTGATGCCACCGCCCAGGGCCGCTGCCTTGCTGCGCACGGCCTCGCAGGTGGCGACGATGTCGTCCACGCCGATGGCAATGTGTCCGTAGGCCGTGCCCATCTCGTAGCGCTCGACGCCGTAGTTGTAGGTCAGCTCCAGCTCGGCATGCTCGGGGTTGGCGCCGTAGCCCAGGAACGCCAGGCTGTATTGCTGTTCGGGCCGGTCGGTGGTGCGCAGCAGTTGCATGCCCATCACCTGGGTGTAGAAGTCGATGGAGCGCTGGAGGTTGCCAACGCGCAGCATGGTGTGCAGCAGACGCATGGTGGTCATGAAGTTCATGAAAGCAGGACCGACAGTCTGCCAGGGTTGAGGCGCCGGCGTGAAGCCCGGCCCGCTCAACCCCTCGATGCGCTCAGCTCACTTGAACTGGGGCAGCAGCACGCTGTCGATGATCCACACGGTGCCGTTGGTGGTCTTCACGCCCTTGCAGGCGGCGACAGACTGGTTGACCGAGGCCCCGTCGGCATCAAAACCCACGAACACGCTCTGACCCTGCAGGGTCTTGACCTGGCTGGGCAGCAAGGGGCGGCGTGGATCGACCGTGCCGGGGGTGACGTGATAGGTCAGCACCGAGGTCAGCAGGTCGGTGTTGCTGCCAATCAGGCTGAGCAGGGGGGCAGGGACCTTGGCGAAGGCGTCATTGGTGGGGGCGAACACCGTGAGCGGGCCTTTGCCTGAGAGCGGGCCCACCAGATCAGCGGCCACCACCAGGTTGACAAGGGTGCTCAGTTCGGGCGTGGCGATGGCAGCGTCCACGATGGTGCCGGGGAAGTGGGTGACCGCCGCATTGCGGCACTGGACGTAGGCCGACAGCGAGGCGCCAGATGCGTGCGCCGGGGCTGCGGTGACGCTGAACACGGCGGCGATCAGGGCGCTGCCCAGACCCCAGGAGTTCAGGCGGGACGGCTTGGCTGTGACGGAAGTGCGCATGATGGATCTCCGGAGAGTGGCGTTGATGGATTTACTGATCAGTATTTATTGTGACTGATCGGTATTTATTGTGCACTTTTTGCCCAAGGTGTGGATAAATCCACAAAAAAATCGGGGCTTTGGTGAAGTGCTGCGTCCGAAGACGAGCGGACGGTCAGTGTGTCAGTGTCACGTCGATCCAGCCACGCACGCTGTTGATCAGTGCCAGGCCTTGGGCCCGAGATAGGTCGTCGAGCGTGATCACCGCTTCCCGCAGGCGCCCTTCCGACAGCAGCGTTTCACGCATCACGCCGGGCAGCAGGCCACAGCGGACGGGTGGGGTCAGCCATTGACCCTCGAGACACACGGCCACGTTGCCAATGGTGAATTCGGTGATCTCCCCCCGCGTGTTGAAGAGCAGGGTGTCCAGGCAGCCCGATGGGGGCTTGAACGGCGCATAGGCCGCTCGACGGGTGGTCTTGTGCCAGATGAACTCGTCGGGTTCGGGCATGGGCACCTGGGCCAGCACGACGGTGGGCCCAGGGGGGGTGTCTGGCAGAGGTGCGGCCTCGGCCAGCACGCCCCCCTGGGCGTTCACCAGCAGGCGCACTTTGAACGTGCCCTGCGGGTGTTGGTGCGCCACGGTGGACAGGGCCTCGCGGACGCGTGCGGCCAGCTCAGGCCATGAGGCGGGCGTGGCCACATGGAAGTGATGCGCGCCACGCGCCAGTCGCGACAGGTGGCGCTCCAGGCGGGCGCACTCGCCGTTGTGAAGCCGCAGGGATTCCAGCAGATCGAAGGGATGCTCGGCACGCCGCAGAAAGGCCTGTTTGTGCTGCCACTCGCGGATTTCGCCCTCGGGCGTGGCATCCAGGGTGATGCCGCTGCCGATGCCGCATTGCACGCGCCAGGGCGCGGGTGGCGGGGGCGTGGAGACGCTGACCGTGCGGATGGGCACGTTGAAGGTGACGCGGCCTCCCGGTGCCATGAGGCCCACTGCGCCACAGTACACGCCGCGTGGCGTGCGCTCCAGCCTGGCGATGTGGTGCATGGCCTGGCGCTTGGGCGCGCCGGTGACCGACCCACAGGGAAAGAGCGCGGCGAACACCTCGCTCAAACGGGTCTGTGGTGGCGTGCGGGCCGTGATGGTCGAGGTCATCTGCCACACGGTAGGCAGGGCCTGGACATCGAACAAGGAGGGCACCTGTACGGAGCCGACATCGGCCACGCGCGACAGATCGTTGCGCAGCAAGTCCACGATCATCAGGTTCTCGGCGCGCTCCTTGATGCTGTGCTTCAGGTGCTCGGCGGCAGCCTGGTCCGAGGCCTCGTCGGCACCCCGCGCCGCCGTGCCCTTCATGGGGCGTGTGGTGATGTGGGTGCCGTCCCAGTCAAAGAAGAGTTCGGGCGAGACACTCAGCACGGCACCGGGTTGGCGGCTGACCTGGCGGGCATCCAGCATCAGCCCATAGCCTTGAGGCTGGCTGCGCTGCAGGGCCGCAAACAGGGCGTGCAGTGTTCCGGTATGGGCGGGCGCCTCACCGTGGCTGGCGCCTTGCAAAGGTGCCTCCAGGGGCGCCGTCAGATTGACCTGGTAGACCTCGCCTTGGCGGATCAGCTCGCGGATCTGCTCGATCTGGCGTGCCAGGGTGACATCGTCCCATGCCCGCTGCCAGGGGCCGGCATGCCAATCAGCGGAGGGCGGCTCCGGCCAGCCGGGTTCGGCGTGATCGAAGATGGCCCAGGCCGCATAGACGGCCCCCGGTGCGGTGGCCTTGACTGGCAGATGGGGGTCGAAGGCCGGGGCGGCCTCATAGGCCACCCACCCCAGGCACCACCGGCCTGCCTGTGCCTGTGCATGGGCATCGTCCAGCAGGGCGGGCACCTGGGCCGGGTCATGGGCGACCAGCCAGCGGATGGGCTGCCCGAAATGCCAGCGTTGCCGCCCGCCATCCTGCCCGGGAAAATCCAGCAGGGCGGTGGGCAGGCTGGGGTCAAGATCGAGCATGTCCCGGACGGGCCAGGGCGCTCACCAGAGCGAGCACGCCCACCAGCGCAAACAGGGCCAGTGCCCAGAACTCGTAGGGCACGCCCAGCAGGCTCACGGCGGCGTCCGCGCAACTGGCCTTGACCTCGAAGACATCGGGCCAGCGCAGGTCCAGCCCGGTGGCGGTGATGATGCGATCGGCCAGTGTCAGGGCGCAGGAGTTGAGCTTGGCGGCCACGAAGTGCTGATAGAGGGCCGCAGCCACGCCGCTGCCGGCCAGCAGCACGGCCAGGCCCGCCATGGCCCGACGCAGGCCTGACCACGGCAGGGCGGCGGCCAACAGCAGCCACACGGCCAGCAGCATGAAGATCATGCGCTGCAGGATGCACCAGGGGCAAGGCAGCATGCCGAAGTGATGCTGGCTGACCAGGGCGCCGACCACTGCGGCGGCACAGGCCAGGCCCGAGAGGGCCAGGATCAGACGGGGCGACAAGGTGCTCATGGCGGCAGGCGGCGATCAGCGCACTTCGGCGATCAGTTCGATCTCGACACAGGCACCCAGGGGGATCTGGGCCACGCCAAAGGCGCTGCGGGCGTGGCGACCGGCTTCGCCGAAGACCTCGGCCAGCAGTTCGGAACACCCATTGGTGACCAGATGCTGTTCGGTGAACTCGCTGGTGCTGTTGACGAGGCTCATGACCTTGACGATGCGCACCACGTTGTCCAGACCGCCCGCGGCGGCTTGCAGCGTGCCCAGCAGGTCGATGGCCACCGCACGGGCCGCCTGCTGCCCTTCAGCGGTGCCCATGGTCTTGCCCAGTTGACCGGTCCAGACCTGGCCATCTTTCTTGGCGATGTGACCGGACAGGAACACCAACTGGCCCGTGCGCATGTAGGGCAGGTAGGCAGCGGCAGGTGTGGCCACGGGCGGCAGGGTGATGCCCAGAGATTGCAGGCGGTCGGCGATGGACATGGTTTGGTGTGTGGGTGATGAGGTTCGTCAAACGCTCAGGCACAAGTGGCCCGGCATGGCAAGCCCCGCGAGGAGTGCCCACTTCATGGGGTGCTCGGGGCGGGCTGGCATGGACCACCTGATCCTACACTGAGCCGCAGCCCTGCATGGATCGGGGCGGGCAAAAACACACAAGACAGGCAGGGGGAGGGGCGCCGATGGTCATTCATTGGGCCTGGGCGATGCTGTGCTGGCTGGGGGGCGTGGCCCTGCAGTCGCAGCAGGCGCAGGTGGGCGACGGGCCAGAGGGCTGGATGGTGGGGGCGCTGGGCGTGCTGCTTGGCGCGCTTCTCTCATGTCTGGGACATCGGGGCGCGGCGCGAGGGCGTTTCCTGATCCCTGTAGGCTGGTGTCTCATGACCGCTTGCCTGGGCTGGGGTCAGACGCAATGGCGTGCGGCCCAGGGCGTGCAGGAGGTCTGGCCCGATGCGCTGGCCGATCAGGCGCTCATCCTGACCGCGCACATCGATGCGATGCCGCAGCCGCGCCTGTGGGGCACGGGCCTGGAAGTGCAGGTGCAGGAGGTGTTCTGGCAGGGACGACGCTGGCGGGCCGGTCAAGCCTGGGCCTTGCCGGGGGTACCCGCCAGTGCGGTCTGCCCGGGGCGGGTGTCGCTGAGCTGGCAGCCCGAGCCCGGCCAGCGTCTGCTGCCCGGGCAGACCTGGCGCTGGCAGGCCTCACTCCATGAGGTGCGAGGCCTGCGCAACCCGGGGGGATTCGACAGCGAGCTGTGGATGTTCGAGCGGGGGCTGCGAGCCCAGGGCAAGGTGTTGAGCAAAGGGGTGGACGAGTCCCTGCCCCGGGCCGCCTTGCTCCAGGAGGCGCAAGGGCGTCGTGGCCTGATCGACCGCTGGCGCACCCGCCTGCGTGACCGCGTGCTGGCGCATGTGAGCGATGCACGCGTGGCGGGGCTGGTGATCGGTCTGACCGTGGGCGATCAGTCGGCCATCCATGACGACGACTGGCAGGTGCTGCGGGCGAGTGGCACGGCCCACCTGGCCTCGATCAGCGGGCTCCACATCACCATGATGGGCTGGCTGGTGTCGGCAGGGGTGGCCCGCCTGTGGCGCCGCTCGGTGCGCCTGATGCACTGGCTGCCGGCGCCCGCGGCCAGCCGCTGGGCCGGGGTCCTGGGGGCCTGGTTCTATGCCTTGATGGCCGGCTGGGGCATCCCGGCCCAGCGCACGGTGCTCATGCTGGCGATGGTGGCGCTCCTGCACAGCGGTGGGCGCCGTTGGCCCTGGCCTCTGGTGCTGCTGGCGGCGGCCGTGGCTGTCACGTTGCGTGATCCGTGGGCCCTGACGCAAGCGGGCTTCTGGCTTTCCTTTGCCGCCGTGGGCTTGCTCATGCTGGCAGGCGGGGAGTCCGTACTGCTGCCTGCCATGCCGTGGTGGATGAAGCTGCGTCTGGCCGCCAAGGGCCTGTGGCGCACCCAGGCGGTGGCTTCTGCCGGGCTGGCTCCCTTGTCGCTGGTGTTCTTTCAGGCGGTGTCACTGGTGGGGCTGCTGGCCAATCTGGTGTGCATTCCGCTGTTCTCCTTCATCATCACTCCCCTGGCCATGCTGGGCTATGTGCAGCCGCGTCTGTGGGATGCCCTGACGCCGGTGGTGCAAGGCAGCATGGCCGGGCTGCGTGTTCTGGCCGAGAGTCCCTGGGCTGTGGTTCAGGGGCCGGCGGTGGCCTTCTGGGCCGCGGCGTTGGGCCTGATGGCCGGGGCCTGGATGCTGGCACCCGTGCCCTGGCGTTGGCGGGTGCTGGCCTGGCCCGCCCTCTTGCCGCTGCTGTGGCCGACCTCTCTGAGCCAGATCCAGCCGGCGCCGCCCCATGGGGAGGTGCAGGTCACGGTGGTGGACATCGGGCAGGGCACGGCCGTGCTGGTGCGCACGGCCGCTCATGCCTTGCTCTATGACACGGGCCCCCGCTTGTCGCCCGAGAACGATGCCGGGCGACGTGTCCTGGTGGGGCTGCTGCGGGCCGTGAACGTGCGCCAGCTTGACGAGTTGCAGATCAGCCATGGCGATGCCGACCACGTGGGCGGAGCGGTCTCCGTGCTGCGCGCGGTGCCGACACGGCAATTGCGGACCTCTCTGGCCGCTGACCACGAACTGAGGCAGTGGTCCGACCGATCGGGTGAGCGCCCGCCTCATGTCATGTGCGAGGCGGGCCAGCGCTGGTCCTGGGACGGGGTGAATTTCGAGGTCCTGCACCCCTCGGCGTCCGAGTTGGCCAGCCGGGATGAACTGGGCGACAACGCCTTGTCCTGTGTGCTGCGGGTGGAAGCCCATGGTCGACGCATCTTGCTGACCGGCGACATCGAGGCCGAGCAGGAAGCCGCCTTGCTGGCACGCGATCCGCAGGCACTGAAGGCGGAGGTTCTGGTGGTGCCGCACCACGGCAGCAAGACTTCATCGACGGATGCGTTTGTGGAGGCGGTGTCACCCCAGATGGCGGTGATCCAGTCAGGCGTGCGCAACCGGTATGGGCATCCGCATCGCAGCGTGGTGGATCGGTATCGGGTCAAGGGGATCAGCGTGCGCCGCACGACGGAGTGCGGGGCCTGGCTCTGGCGCTCGGACGAGGCGACATCCGGGTATTGCTGGCGCGAACTTCAACGGCGATATTGGCACGCTTCGACGGATGCTGTCGAATCGACCCCAAAACCTCACTGAGGGCTTGGGTTTGGATGCACACCAGCCCGCTTGGATCTACCATTGTTGCACTGCAACATAGGAGGTGTGCCATGGCTCACTCCATCCTTCCCCCGGGGCGCAGGCTCCATCCGTCTGACTCTGAAAGACCGGATTCAGACCCTGAGGAGCGTCATCTCACGCCTGAACGGCTGGGCGTGATCGGTGGCTTCCTGGTGGGCTTGCCGGTGGGCATCAGCTTGGTGGGGGAGCCGCTGTCGTCCTTCGGGGCCCCTCAGTGGCTGGTGGTGGGCATGACCGCTCTGGTGGTCGCGGTGTTCATCCGCATCGGCTTCAGCCTGGGGTTCTCATCCTCTGAGGGCGATGAGCTCTGAGTTCAGCGAGGGCAACTGGTGGGCCGCACGTGCCTTGAGGCATTTGGCGTCCCCTGGGTTCACGTCCTTGCAGGACGATGGGCGCTGCGCATAGATGCCGCAGCTCACCCCCTGGCCGATGGTGCCTTGCAGGGCGGTGCAGCGGGGTGAACGCTCGGACGTGCCCTGCATGCAGCGCAGATGGGGTGTGAGTGGCTGAGTCAGCCCGACGGGCACCGTGCCGCCGGGGGCATCGTCGGCTTCAGCCCAATAGAAGGACACGCGGAAGTAGGCGCAGCAGGCGCCGCATTGCTGGCAGGTCTGGCTGTCTTCTTCAGGCGTGGGCAGTCGCTGGGCGCTCATGCGCGCCATTTTAGTGGCGCAGGCTTGGGTGCGCTCAGCGTGAGCTTTGCGCCAATGCTCCCGTCGTCCGGCTGGGGAAGGAGTAGCGCAGGATGCGCCAGATCACCTGACCGAACTGCCCGGGCATGGAGCCCGTGTTGTAGAACTGGCCATAGCGCTGGCAGATGTCGCGCACCACCGGAGCCATCTCGGCATAGCGGTTGGCCGGCACATCCGGGAACAGGTGGTGCTCGATCTGGTGGCTGAGGTTGCCCGTCATGATGTGCAGCAGTTTGCTGCCCGACAGGTTGGACGAGCCCATGATCTGGCGCTGATACCACTGCGCACGGGTCTCGTTCTTGAGGACGCTCTTGGGGAAGGTCTGCACATGGGTCGTGAAATGACCGCAGAAGATGACGGTGTAGGTCCACACATTGCGGATGCCGTTGGCGATCAGGTTGCCCAGGAACACCATGCCGAAGACTGGCCAGGCCAGCAGAGGGAAGACAATGTAGTCCTTGACCAACTGGCGGCGTGCCTTGCGCAGCGTGGGGGCGGCCTCGCGCAGCAACTGGCGCCAGGTGACGCGGCCAATGAACACGCGGCCCACGCGCAGGTTCTGGATGGCCACGCCCCACTGGAACAGCAGCGCGAAGATCACGGCATACACAGGCTGGAACAAGGTCGCCGGGTGCCACTTCTGCTCGGGGAACAGGCGCAGAACGTCGTAGCCGATGTCATCGTCCATGCCGTGCACATTGGTGTAGGTGTGGTGCTTGAAATTGTGTGTCTTGCGCCAGTTGTCGCTGGTGCCGACGATGTCCCACTCAAAGGTCTTGCCCTGCAGGTGCGGATCGCCCATCCAGTCGAACTGGCCGTGGATCACGTTGTGCCCCAGCTCCATGTTGTCCAGGATCTTGGAGACGGCCAGCAGCGCCACGCCCAGGGCCCACACAGCCCACATCCACACACCCGACAGCAGCAGGCCGGACATCAGCAGCACACGCCCACCCAGTTCGGTGAAACGCACGGCCTTGAGAATGCCTCGGATGTAACGGGCATCACGCTCACCCAGGTCGGCCACCGTGCGGGCGCGCAGGGCGTCGATTTCGGCGCCGAAGCGCTCCAGCTCGTCCCCGCTCAGGGTGCGGCTGCGGGAGCGTGCTGCCGTGGCATGGGCTACAGCCTGGGGCTGGGCTTGCGGCGCGCGGAGGGCAATGCTGTCGTCATCCAGGGCGTGTTCTTGGGAGGTGTTCATGATCACAGGTCCAGGGTCAGATCGGTGCAGGCGCGACTGACGCACAGCCGCAAGGCGGTGCCGGGCTCGGTGCCCAGCTCGCCGGTATTCACGTCCTGCGTGGTGCCCGATTGCTTGGTGCACACACAGGTATGGCAGATGCCCATGCGGCATCCGGATGCGGGGCGCATGCCGGCCGATTCCAGGGCTTGCAGCAGCGAGATATTGGAGGGCAGGTCCAGTTGTCGGCCACTGCGCAGCAGATGCACCTGCACAGTGGCGGCGCTGGCTGCGGCCTCATGCAGATCCGCCTGCGGGGCCGATGGGCTGAAGGCTTCTGCCTGGAAGGCGCTGACCACCGGGCCCAGGACGGCCCGGGCGCGTTCCACAAAGCCTCCGGGGCCGCAGGCCATGACCTGCTGACGCGGCAGCGCCTCGTGACCCACCAGTTCGTTGATCAGCTCGGCCGACAGGCGGCCACGGGCTTCGTCCGCGAGCAGTTCATGTTCACGCGTCAGCACGACCTGCAGACGCAGGCGCGGGAACTTCCGGGCCAGATCCTGCAACTCCTGTGCAAAACACACCTCGGCCCGGGTGCGGGCCCAGTAGATCAGGGTCAGGTCGACCGGCATCTGGCGCTCGGCCAGCGCACGCGTCATGCTCATCAGGGGGGTGATGCCGCTGCCGGCCGCCAGGAACAACCATGCACCCTGGGGCTGGGCCGGCAGGACCATGTCACCGAAGACATCGCCCAGCTCCAGCACATCGCCTTCACGGACATGGCGGCACAGGTGGGTGCTCAGATGGCCCCCTTCAACCCGCTTGACGGTGATGGAGATCAGGCCATCGGCCCGTGGCGTGCCGGTGAGGCTGTAGCTGCGGGTGGTGCGCCGGCCATTGACCTCGGCGCTGAGGTTGATGTGTTGCCCGGGCTGAAATGACGGGCGTCCGGCCTGACGCCCGGCAAAACAATGGCGGTTGGGTTGGAGCACCAGCGTCACGGCATCCTGTGCTTCCACGCGACGTTCCACCACCTGGGCCAGCGGACGGGCCCAGGACCATGCGGGGTGAAGCCGCGAGGCCCAGAAATCAAAGGTGGCCGGGTCGATCAGCGGGGCGATCCACTGGCCCAGTGACACGGAAGGGGATGCAGACAATCTTGACTCCAATCAGCTTTCGAGCGGATTGTACGACCATGAGGACAAATGTCTATACACGTGTGCATTAAATAAGGGATTATGATGAGCGGGTTTCCCTGACATTCAAATCGGTGCCCTGTGACTGCCGACTCCTCGATCCACCTGCCTCCCCCAGCCGGGTCTGCGGCATCGCCGCAGGCGGGCGCTGTGCTGGGGCGCAAACCTGTGATCTCGCGAGAGGACATCGTGGTGGCGGCGCTCAGGCTGGTCGGGCCGCAACGCAGCGTGTCGTCGCTGAGTCTGCGTGAGGTGGCGCGCGAGGCCGGCATTGCGCCGAACAGCTTCTATCGCCAGTTCCGGGACATGGATGAGCTGGCCGTGGCCCTGATTGATCTGGCGGGCAGTTCACTGCGGCAGATCATCGGTGAGGCGCGCCAGAGAGCGGTGCATGGTCGCAGCGTGGTGCGCAGCTCGGTCGAGGCCTTCATGGAGCGCCTGCGGGGAGGCGACAAGCTGCTGCACATCCTGCTGTGCGAGGGGGCCGTGGGCTCAGACGCCTTCAAACAGGCGGTGGACCGGCAGTTGAACTTCTTTGAAGAAGAACTGAGGTTGGACCTGATCCGCCTGGCCGAGACCAATCAGACCGGCTTGTACGAGCCTGCGCTGACAGCCCGGGCCATCACGCGTCTGGTCTTTGCCATGGGCGCGGTGGCCATGGATCAGCCTCCGGAGCGTTATCCGGAGCTGACGGAGCAACTGGAAAAGATGGTCCGCATGATCGTGACGGGCACACAGGTGCTGGGCAACCCACGCTGAGCCCCTTGAAACACTCAAAGGGCCGAAGCCCTTTGAATGCCGATCCTGCGAGAGCGTGTCCGCTGGCTCAGGGGGCCGATGCGGGGGCCGATGCCTGAGGTGCTGCAACTGCCGCACCCTTGCCATGCAGTTGTTCGATCTTCTGGTTCAGCTTGAGGATCTGTGCCTGGGTGGCCACCACCGTCGTGGCGTTGCGGTACAGACCGATCACGCCTACCACCAGGGCCAGCAGGGCAACGATGAACGAGGCGGCGATCCAGGTCGAGTGGTTTTGCGGGTCAATGATGTGTTGTTGATCCATGAGAAGCTCCTTGGAAGTTGACGAGGGGGTGAAAGAAATCGTTGCGAGGGTCAGCCTTGACGGGGGAAGTCCTTGCCGATCAGCAGCCTCACTGTGGTGTTCTTGTCCAGCGAGGCCACGCGCACGAGAGGCACCTGCTTGGGCAGGCTGGCATTGAGTCGACGTGCGGCGGTTTCAGCGCCTGCCACGTACTGGATCCGGGTGGTGCGCACGTCAAAAGGCTTGTGGTTGGTCAACCGTGGGCGCTCAAAACCACGGTAAGCCATCAATTCACGCGACACCTTCAATGCCAGTCCGGTGGTGCCATTGCCGTTGGCGATCTCGATGCGCGAGGGCAGGGTCGTGACATAGGGGTTGCTGGCGATCTGCGTTGCCGTGGGTGGGGTGCTCGGTGCAGGCAAGGTGACCACGGCCTGGGTCTCAGACGGGGCGGGTACTGGTGCCGCAGCGACCGTGTCCTGCGAGGGTCGAGCCCGGGCTTTCAGTTCCCAGACGTTGCTGTCCACGCTGACCAACTGCAAGGAAAGCGTGGGTTCGACCTGGGCCTGGAGCGCCTGAGGTGCGGCAAGCTGGCTGCCGGTGCTGGTGGTGGCTTGGGTCGATGCCACCGAGGCGGATGCGACGGCGGGCACGGTCGTCTCGGGCGCTGTCTCCGCAGCGGCCACCTGTTCGACCTGGGACTGTGCGTCGCGCTCAGCCGCTTGTTGAGCCTCGGCCATGTTGGCTGTGACCGCCTTGTTGCTGCGGTCCAGGACATGCGCACGTCCCAGGGCCTGCAATGCTTCGTTCAGCCGACCATTGCGCATCAGGTGGTAGCCCACATTGTTGTGGACATGGGCCAGATTCGGGTCGATCTGCAGTGCGAGTTGAAACTGCTGTTCTGCCAGTTCGACCTGCTGCTGCTGAGAATAGATCACTCCCAGCGCATTGTGAGCCTCGGCATGACGCGGATTGGCGTCCAGCACCTGGCGATAAGCCTTGATGGCTTCGGCCTGGCGGCCCTCCATCTGGAAGGATCGGGCCATGCGATAAAGCGCTTCGCTGTCCGAGCCATGGCGGACCTGCTGGATGGGCTTGATCAGCGTCTGGACCAGCGAATTCGTCTCGATGGTGGAACAACCAGACAGGCTCAGTGCCCCAATGGCCAGCGAGATGACGGTGCGGATGTTGTTCATGACGAACCTCTTGGACTATTGACCCGACATGCGCGGGATGAGTATTTGCAAGACGCTGATGGCGGCGGGCCCCAGCAACACGGTCAGCAAGGCCGGGAACACGCAGAAGATCAAGGGAATCAGCAGCTTCACGGGCAGCTTGGCGGCGGCTTCTTCGGCGGTCAGGCGGCGCTTGGTGCGCAGGGCCTCGGAGTGCACCTGCAGAGATTCAGCGATGCTGGTGCCGAAGCGATCGGCCTGCACCAGCATGGACACCAGGGCATCGATGTCTTCCAGACCGACGCGCAGTGCCATATTGCGCAGCGCACTGGCGCGGCTGGAGCCAGCGCGCAACTCCAGGCCGACCAGGCGGAACTCGTCTGACAGGGCCCCGCTTTCCAGGGCCATTTCACGCCCGACGCGCTCAATGGCCGCATCCAGGCCCAGACCGGCTTCGACGCAGACCCGCATCAGGTCCAGTGCATCCGGAAAGGCTTCGAACAACTCCCGTTGATGGATGCTCACCAGGCGTGACAGAACCGCGTTGGGCAGGTAGTAGCCAATGGCCGCAAACACCAGGGTGAGTGCCAGCAGCAGTGCCGGCTGAAGCGACGTGTCC
Organism: Aquabacterium sp.; assembly: GCF_036279655.1. Classification (GTDB taxonomy): domain Bacteria; phylum Pseudomonadota; class Gammaproteobacteria; order Burkholderiales; family Burkholderiaceae_C; genus Aquabacterium. The sequence continues at coordinate 21,219 of NZ_DASUIT010000055.1, forward strand.
GATGCCAGGGCATACAGCAGGAACAGACCGGGCAACACGAATGTCAGCACGGTCTTGGCCGCGAAATAGACGATGGGCGCCGTCAGCGTGCGGTAACCCGCGTTGTAGAAGCGCACGCGGATGGGAGACTGCTCCCAACCACCGCCTTGCTGCATGGCCGGGCGTGCCAGGGGAGCCGCCAGGGACTCGATCCAGTGGGCGGGTTGGGCGTTTTCCTCGGGGTGTCGGGGCACGGGGGTGTCGGCGGTCAACTCCTGCACGCGACGCTCCAGTGCGGAGGGCAGCAGTCGGGACACCACCAAGTAGGTGATTCCCAGGAACACCAGGAACACCACGGTATAGAAGATCAGTTCAGAGCTTGTCATGTGCATATTCCTGAATCAGATCCGGATCTTGACCATGCGCCACATCCACCACACGCCAATGACCATCAAGGTCAGGGCAAAGGCCACGAGGCGCAAGCCCATGGGCTCGGTCCACAGCTTGGAGATGAATTGACGGTTGACGATCGACAGCACGGCGGCCAGCACAAAGGGCAAGCCGGTCAGGATCTGTGCGGAGAGCCGCCCTTCGGCTGTCAGCACGCGGACCTGCCAGACCAGTTTCTGGCGCTCGCGGATCAGTTTGGAGATGGACTTGAGGATGTCGGCCAGATTGCCCCCGGTCTCGCTCTGGATCAGCACGGCCACCACGAAGAAGCGCATGTCGCTGCTGGCCACTCGGGCCGCCAGGTTCTGCAATGCCGTCTCCGTGGACACACCGTAGTTGATCTCATCGAACGCGGTCTTGAACTCCTGGGCGATGGGCTGCGGCCCTTCGGTGCCAACGATGAGCAGTGCGCTGGAAAAGGCATGGCCTGCCAGCATGGCGCGAGCCATCAACTCCAGGGCATCGGGCAGTTGCTGCTCGATCATGAACACGCGCTTGCTGCGCAGGCGATGGATATAACCCACCCACAGCAGCAGCAAGGCAGCCGCGAGGATGAGCGAGATCAACAGGGGCATGCCGAAGATGGTGGGCACCAGCAGACCGCCCAGAAACAGCAGCAGACCGATGCCCAGGAAAGACGCCACATTGACGCTGGTGCCCGATTGCGCCAGGAAGGCATCCAGGGACTGCACCTTGGGCAGGCGCGACAGCATCTCGTCGATGGCCGGCACATCGCTGAGCATGCGCTTCTTGACCAGAGAGGCGGTTTCGATCTGGGTGCGTTCACCCGACATCACGCGCAGGCGGCGGGCGATCAGTCGCGCCTCTTCGCCCATGTAGGCGCTCCAGGCCAGGTACAGGCCTTCAAGGAACATCACCGCGGCAAAGAAGCCGAGGATGACGAAGACAAAGTAGAGCCAATCCATGGGCTAGCCTCGATTCCGTGAGGGGTCGAAAAGATCCTCGCGCAGGGAGATCCCGCGTGTGATCAGTCGTTGTGCAAATTTCGGTCGGATGCCCGTGACGACGAAGCGTCCTTCCACGGTGCCGTCGGCTTTGACGCCGGTCTGGTTGAACAGGAAGATCTCCTGCATGCTGAGCACTTCGCCTTCGATGCCGGTGATCTCCTGCAGGCTGGTGATGCGCCTGCGTCCATCGGACAGGCGGGAGATTTGCACCACCACCGACAGGGCCGCGCCAATCTGCTGGCGCATGTTGCGCGGCGAGACCTGCATGCCCGACATGCCCAGCATGTGCTCCAGCCGGGTGAGGGCATCGCGTGGAGAGTTGGCGTGAATGGTCGTCATGGAGCCTTCGTGCCCGGTGTTCATGGCCTGGAGCATGTCCAGCACTTCCGCACCGCGCACCTCACCCAGAATGATCCGATCAGGCCGCATGCGCAAGCTGTTGCGGACAAGCGCACGCTGATTGACCTCGCCTTTGCCTTCAATGTTGGGAGGACGCGACTCCAGCCGCACCACATGGGGTTGCTGCAGTTGCAGCTCGGCCGCATCTTCGATGGTGATGATGCGCTCGTTGGGCGGGATGGCACCGGAGATCACATTGAGCAGCGTGGTCTTGCCGCTGCCAGTGCCGCCCGAGATCAGCAGGTTGACCTTGGCCTTGACCAGGCCCAGCAGCAGATCGGCCATCTCGGGGGTCAGCGTGTCGAAACTCAGCAGATCCTGCATGGTGTAGGGCACCACGGCGAAGCGGCGGATCGACAGCACCGGCCCATCGAGGGCCAGCGGCGCAATGATGGCGTTGACGCGCGAGCCATCGGGCAGGCGCGCATCGACCATGGGGCTGGACTCATCGATGCGACGGCCCACGCGCGAGACGATCTTGTCGATGATGCGCAGCAGATGGGCATCGTTGTCGAAGCGGATGCCGGTTTCTTCCAGGCGGCCGCGTCGCTCGACATAGACCCTGGACGCACCGTTGACCAGGATGTCGGAGACGGTGGCGTCGGCCAGCAGGGGCTCGATCGGGCCCAGGCCCAGCATCTCGTTCTGGATGGACTGGACGATGTGGCGGCGCTCGGTCTCGTTGAGGGCGATGCCTTCTTCGTCCAGCAGTTTCTCGGCCAGGATCTTGAGCTCGTTGCGCAGGCGATCTGGTGCGAGGTTTTCCATCGTGCGCAGATCGATCAGCGAGAGGATCTTGCGGTGGATGCGTGACTTGACCAGCTCGGTGCCATGGTTGGCCGCAGACGTGGCTTGTCCCAGCAGGCTCGGCTTGACGGCCGAGTCCTCCTGCTGCTCGAACTGATTGCGGATGTTGAACGTCACAATGGCTTCCAGCTGTGTGGCTTCACTTCTTGCCGAACAGACGGTCGAACCAGCCGTGGGGGCGGGGTGCATGGGTGCCGGTGATTTCCTCTGCGATGTCACGCAAGGCGTTCACCACCGGGCTGTTGGGGTTGACCTTGGCCAGCGACACACCCGTGTTGATGGCTTGTGCCACGTCCGCGAAACTGTTGGGGATGGTGCGGAACACGGGCAAGCCCACGGCCTTCTCGATCTGCGCCAGATCGATGGCACCGCCTTTTTCATAGCGATTGACGATCAGGTGCATCTTGTCGTCGGGGTAGCCCAGCGCGCGGCAGACCCGCACGAGGCGTTTGGCGTCCCGCACAAAGGGCATCAGGCTTTCCATCACCAGGAAGACGTGATCGGCCATGTCCAGCGCCTTGATGGCCATGCCATCCAGGAAGCGCTCCAGATCCAGCACGACGAAGTCATAGGAGCCCTGGGCGACTTCCAGCACCCGCTCCAGCTGGCCCGCCGTGACGGTCAGGGCAGTCTCGGGCGCCTCGGGGGCGGGCAGCAGGCTGAACATGGGGGCGATGTGCAGCATGCTGGCCGACAGCAGCTTGGCATCGAGCCGATCGATCTGCTGGGTCAGGGTGGTGAGGTCGGACTTGCCGGGGCCTTCTGCCACATAGAAGGAGGCATCGCCGAACTGCAGGTCCAGATCCAGAAAGGCCGTTTCCTTTTGGTATTCGCTGGCCAGCAGGTGCGCCAGGTTGGTGGCCAGGAAGGTGGCGCCGCTGCCGCCCTTGCAGGTGATGAACGCGATGACGCGCCCTCGCTTGACCGGGGGGGTGGCGCCGTTGGCAGGCCGCTGCGCGAAGCGACGCAAGGTGGCTGCCAGATCGGCCGGCGTGGCCGGTGAGGGCAGCACCTCACGAACGCCTGCACGCATGGCCGCCGTCAGGGTGTCGGCGTCGCGTGTGGGGCTCAGCATGATCACCGTGAGACCGGGGTGGGCGTTGATGCAGGTCTCGATGGACTGCAGGTCCGCATGCAACTGATCGCCGCCCGTGCTGTCCAGGATCAGCAGGTTGGATGCAATGTTGTCCAGCAAGGCTTGCAGCGGCTGATCCGCCTGACGATGCAGTGCGTCGCTGACGGTATAACCTTCGGCTTCAACACTGCTGCGCAGTTGCTCCAGCACCTTGTCGCTGCAGGAAATGAGTGTTGCTTTCATCACGTTGGTATCCGTAGTCAAGTGGAGCCGAGGGCTTCGATCGGGTAGGTCGTCGTGAACGGTGGCATCTGGATCGTCAGGGGCAGAAAGAAGATCACCGGTGTGAAGTTCATGTTCAGACTCACCCGCACAAAGCGACATGTGGCGGCATTGCAGGCGGGGCCCGTGAAAGTGCCGTCACCGGAGTACTCGATCGTGACGTCGTCAATGGTGAGCTGGGGCATGATGACCTGCATCTCGGCCAGCACGGCCGCCGAGTCCCCGTAGTTGACGATGGCAGCGGTGCGGGCACCACGCCGTGTGGCGTCGCTGGCGCTGTTCCACTGAAACAGCGCACGCCCAAAATCGAGGATGCCGAAGATCAGCATGAACAGCAACACCATCACGAGCGCGAACTCGACGGCGGCGGCTCCGGTCTGTGAACGTTTCATGAGCCCCCCTGTCGCATGGTGCATGAAATGGGGCCGAAGATGAAGTCCTGGATCACCCAGGGCACGATCGAGGTGAAGGGGTAGCCGGTGATGGTGACGCGGACCAGATTGACAGAGCCAAGGCCCGTGGGGACCGCGGATTCGTACTCAATGTCGATCATCTCGGTGGTCAGGTCGGGGATCAGGGGCGTGCCGGTGCAGACCGTTTTGCCATACAGCACCAGACAGCGGGCTTCGGTTTCTCCTGCCCCGCTGGACTGCATGGACAGATAGCGGGAGGCATCACGCGTGGTCTTGACCAGTTCGTTGTAGACATAGAAGGCGCGCCCCAACTCCGTCATGCCAAATGTCATGATGACGAGCGGGATCAGCAAGATGGCGAATTCGATGGCTGCCACGCCGCGAAGATGAGGATGTGCTCTCATGGCCGCCTCACTTCACCAGCTTGGGAACAGTGGTTCCCGTGTTGCCGGGGGCGCCGGTGGTGGCGCAGTCGGTGTTCTGACCAAAACCGCGGAACTCCATCTGCACGTCCTGAGCCGGATCCACGATAGGGGTGATCAGGAGCACGCAGGCATAGTCAACCACGGGGATGTTCTTCTTGCCATCGACCAAGTCGGTGCAGTTGATCACCGGGACGAAGACCATGCGACGGTCCTGCCCCTTGGCAAGTTCTGTGGCTGTCAGACTGCTCTGGTAGAACTTCTCCGGCTTGCCCTTGTCGTCCAGCAGTGAATTGGGGTTGTAGGGGTCGTGCGTGTTGTTCTTGCGGGTCACATAGTCGGGGTAGGCGTTCTGAGGGGCCGGTCGGTCCCATGTGCCGGGCCCGACCTGAACCCCGTTCTTGTCCACCTGCTTGGGGGTGTAAGCGTAGCCCGTGCGATCCGGCGGGTAGGCCGCGTTGTCGTCGGCTCGGTAAGGGGCCGAGTACAGGCCAAAGCGCGTGTTCCAGGCGTTGGAGACGCTGGACGTGATGCCAGACTTCATGTCGACCAGCGAGCCCACGGGCACATTGCAGACACCGTCGCCAATGATCTCGTCCGCCAGGTTGGCGGCACCGTGCCCGGCGAAGCTGATCCAGCCATAGTTGCCATGGGAGGCGGATCCGGAAGAATTGCGGCCACCATACCAAGTGCCCACGGTGAACCCTCGGTTGGGCAGGACGCCCGCCGAGTTGGTGCACATTGCCAGCGGAATGGCGCACTGGCTCTGCGAGCCTCCCTGCAAGCCCGCGATGGCATAGGCGCTCAGCTCACGGTCGGTCAGGCCTGCAATGCCCATGAACCACAGCACCACACTCTTGGGGTTGCTCTCATGCGGTGCGCAACGCACATGGGTGGTGGTGGACGACACGGAGCGCGAGTAGGGGCCATTGGGGTTGTCGCTGAAGGTCACGTCCTCGGGCAGGATGTTGACATCCTCGCCCTGCAGATCGCTGCGGTTGCGATTGCCCACCGTGATGCCTGCTGCCGTGATGCGATCGATCGCGCCGGTGCTCAGATCATTCATTTCGCGTGCGGCACTGAGCGCGCAGGCATCGGCGGCGTTCTGCAACTCGCTCTTGGTGACGAACAGGTGGCCCAGGTCGATCACCAGGCCCAGCATCAGAACCAGCGCCACCAGGGTGAAACCCACCAGCACGGCCACAGCACCTCGCTGTTGACGCGCGGGTCGGGTCATGGATGCACGCTTGCTCATGGTCTGGATCCTGATGCGCAACACGGTGTGGTCTTATTTGCCTTCATTGCCACCCAGGCCCAGGCCAAGCACATCCTTGCTCTGCTTGGTCGGTGCGGAGTAGGAGCGCTGATAGTTGTCCACGGTCGCTTTGGCGGCCTGCCCGTCCATGCCGGCGCTGGTGGGCTTGACCAGCGAGGCTTGCGGGTTCACCGTCTGGGCCATGGCGGCGCCGCGAACCGAGTCGCCAAAACGTTCTTCTGCCTGGGGGGAGTAGCCTGTGCAGGCCGTGGTCAGAGTGGCCACGGTCAGGAGGAGTCCGAGTGTGCGCATGATGGTGATCCTTTACTTGACCTGGAAGCCGCCGGCCTGCTGGGGTGCGGCTGTGTCGGACTTGGCGGGGGCGGGCGTCTTGGGGTCGCCTTCCATGCGGCCGTTCAACAGGAACTCGGCACGGCTGGGCGCTGTGAAGTTGTCTGTGGGCAGGCTGTAGTTGGCCGGCAGAGGTTTGGCCAAGCGGGGCGTGACGATGAACAGCAATTCGGAGCGATCCGTCTGGAACTCGCTGCTGCGGAACAGGGCGCCCAGCACGGGCAACTCGCCCAGCACGGGCAGGGCCTTGACGCCTTCGGTCACGTTGTTCTTGATCAGGCCGCCAATGGCGAAGGTCTCGCCGTCGCGCAACTGCACGGTGGTGGATGCGCGCCGTGTGGTGATGGTGGGCAAGCCCGAGGATTCGACCTGGCCCAGTTCGGACACTTCGGGTGTCACGTTCAGGTTGATCAAGCCGTCTTCCAGGACCGTGGGTGTGAAGCGCAGGCCCACGCCAAACTCGCGCTCTTCCAGGGTGGGCAGCCCTCCGACGGTGCCCGAGGGCACAGCGATGAAGATCTTGCCGCCCGCCAGGAAGGAGCCTTCCTGGCCGCTGACGGCCGTGATGGTGGGTTCGGCCAGGATCTTGACCAGGCCCTTTTGAACCTCGGCATCCAGTGTGACCGACGTGCGGCCGTTGGGGCGTGCGGTGCTGATGGATCCGCTGCCACCGCTCAGGAAGTCGCTGAGCATGGTCACGGTGGTGTTGCCGATCGTGCGGGTGGCGCTGAACTGCACGCCCAGCTTGTCCAGCAGCGTCTTGGAGACCTCGGCCACCTTGACTTCCAGCATGACCTGTTGTGATCCGTCGACGCGCAGCAGGTTGACCACCTTCTTGTTGCCGGCATAGACCTCGGCCAGTTGCACCAGCCGGTGGGCCTTGAGGGCATCGCTGACCCGACCAGTCAGCACGACCGAGTCACCCAGCGAGCTGAGCGTGACGCCTGGCTCGGAGGGCACGAACTCGGTCAGCTTGTGCTTGAGCGTGCTGGTGTCCACGCCCACACTGAGGTCCATCACGGTGGCGCGGCCATCGCGGGTCCAGACGAACATGTTGGTGGCGCCAATCTTCTTGCCGAGGATGTAGATCTCACGGGGATTGATCAGCATCACGTCTGCCACATCGGGGTTGCCGACCGACAGGCGGGAGGCCTCGGAGGGCAGGCGCACCAGTGAGGACTTGCCGACGGTCAGCTGCAAGGGCGGGGCCATCTCGGTCTGACCCGAGTACTTGGCGGTCTGCGGCGTCATGGTGGTGCGCTTGGCGGGCTCTGCCTTGGCTTCCGCCTGAGACTTGGTGGCCGGGGTGTTGGCCGCCAGTTGCTCCGTGTCCGCAGCGACTGCGATGTGCGTGACCAGGGTGCTCAGGACCCAGAGGGTCGCCGTGCGCAGCGTGAACGACGCGCGAGAGTGATCGGCAGTTCTTTTCATGGTGTGCTCGCGTAGGTGTGGAGGGTGGGAGACGGGGTCATTCACCGGACTTCTGCAAGCCACGGATCACTTCAACTCGTTCCGCAGCAGGGGAGGGGGCAGGCGCCGAGGCAGGCTTGCGAACCGGGGCGCTCACACGACGGGGGGCCGGGCGTGGTGGTGTCTGGGCTGCCGCGCTGGCCGAACTGGCTGTGGGAGCTGCCACCGTGGTCACTGGCGCGACCGTGGGCTTGCCCAGGAGATCTTCCTTGCGGGCGCCGCTGGTGGCGACACGCCCCTTGTCGACCTGGCTGCGCAGCACCAGGGAGAGCGAGCCCACGCTGCGGGCCAGATCGATCATCTCGGCTTCTTCCGGGGTGACCTCCAGCGTCACGGCATTGACGACGCGGGGCTTGGCGTCCGCACCGGTCGAAGTGTCCTGAGCGACGGCCAGCACCAGGATGCGTTCCAGCACGATCTTGGAGACGGCGTTGTTGGCCTCATCGGGCGTGTTGACCATCACATCGACATAGTTGCCTGGCAGTGCAAAGCCAGCCACGCCAACGATCTCGTTGACCTTGACGGTGACGGCACGCTTGCCATCTTCCAGCACGGCAGAGAGGCCACCCTTTTCTCCCGGAGGGGCCAGCTTGGCCGCCAGCACGGGCTCACCGCGCAGAACCTGTGTGTTGACGACACGATCCGCCAGCTTGTCTGTGCTGCTGAACGCATCCTTGAGGGGGGCTGTGGCGGGCCATTCGACGACCTGCAACATCTTGCTGGTCAGGCGCGTGCCCACCTCGATGTCCTGGGCCGCGACGACGACGCTGGTCGTGGAGACCTTGCCTCGGTTGGAGACCCATTTGGCGGCCAGTGCCACCGCGGCGGCCCCCACGATGATGGAGATCAGGATAACCAGGAGTGGTCGTACGTTTTTCATGTCAGCATTCCATGTGGTTGGAGGCTGGCCAGAGTGGGTGGCCTCCCGTCTCGTCGTGCTGCTGCGCTTCGGGTGTGAGCCGAAAGCGCGACAGCATCAGAATCTCTTGCTCAGCAGGACATACAGAACCATCCCCGCGGCGATGGCGCATGCATAAGGCATCCGGCTTTGACTGACCGGGAAGTTCTGGGCGCTGGGCAGCTTGCCGGCGCTGGCATCCATCACGCCGTGGAGCAGACCGGTGCGCAGGTTGCTCAACACGTTGGCCGACTGCCGGTGCCGGATCATCCAGAGCAGGGACAGCACGCCGCCTGATGCGAAGGTGGCCAAGGTCAGTCCGAAGATGCCGGGCATGCCCGTGAACATGCCCAGGGCCGCGATCAGCTTGACGTCGCCTGCCCCAAGGATTCGAAAGATGTAGAGCGGAAGCAGCAGCGCCAGACCGACTGCACCGCCGATCAAGGCGTCTGCCAAGCCCAGACCGCCCGGCATGCTGGCGATCAGCAGGGCACTGAACGCGCCGCTCAGAACGCACCAGTTGGGGATGCGCATGGTTCTGACATCGGACCAGACTGCCACGATGATCATGGCACCGGATGCGAGCAACCACAGCATGTCATGTGAAATTGGAGGCATGAATAGTCCTTGGCATATGAATATGCCAATAGGAATCCAGAATGTGAACTGAATATGAACCGATGCTGAGCAGGGGGCGGTGATCAATCGATCAAAATGCGATCAAACACCGCCGCCATTTCAGTCAGCCATCAGGCTCAAGCCCCGCCAGGGCAGGTGCCGTTGCCAGGACCACCGCCCAGGCAATCTGCGATTTGCTGGAAAATGGTGTTGAGATTGGTGCCCACCAAGGCCGCCGCAATGATGATCACGACCGAGATGAGTGCAGCCAGCAAGCCATATTCGATGGCGGTGGCGCCATTCTCGTCAGATGCGAAATCGCGGAAGAATTTGATCACGGTGTTCATTTTCAGTGACTCCAAGTGGATGTGAAGTGATAACGCAATAACAATCTACTCTCAATTGCTGCGCTGCGCCATGGGTTTCAGATACTCTCGGCCTCGGGTGATGTGGGGCGAAGGCAACTGTCATCAAACCTGGGTAGCTGAGGGCGCATACAGGTTCCCGCTGTCGCAGTTTTCAATGAAAGTGGAATGCGCTCGCCAAGAGCGCCCAATACCTGTTTCAGGCGCCGCCAGGGCAGGTGCCATTGCCTGGGCCGCCACCCAGGCAGTCAGCCACCTGCTGGAATAAGGTGGTGAGGTTTGTGCCCACCAGCGCTGCAGCCACGATGATCACCACGGAGATGAGTGCCGCGAGCAGACCATATTCAATAGCGGTGGCGCCACTCTCGTCAGAGGCGAAGTCGCGGAAGAATTTGATCAGGGTTTTCATTTGCAGTGGCTCCAAGTGAATGTGAATGGGTTGTCCGTAACTAAATTTACTCCCATTTGCTGCATTGCGCCATTGACATTTCTCAAGGTCGGTTGATGTTGCCATGGGCGCCTGACAACGCTACCATCGAGCGTTTCTGATGGCCCTGATGGTCTATTTGGACAAATTGACTGGGCTGGCGCTGACGCTGGCCGCCAGCGGATGGCCCTGGTCATTGGCGGGATGCCTGGCGCTCACTGGGCCCGTAACTTGCTCACGGATGGAGCTGACCGTTCCATTTCAAGACAAGCGGAGTCCCGAGTGTCCATCCACGTCGCACTGAACCACGTTACCCATTACACCTACGACAGGCTGGTCCAGCTGTCGCCGCAGCTTGTTCGCCTGCGACCGGCGCCCCATTGCCGCACCCGTGTGCTGTCGTATTCACTCAAGATCGAGCCGGCAGCCCATTTCATCAATTGGCAGCAGGATCCGTTTTCGAATCACCTGGCTCGCCTGGTGTTTCCCGAGAAAACCCGGGAGTTCAAGGTCACCGTGGATCTGGTGGCCGAGATGGCGGTCTACAACCCCTTTGATTTCTTTCTGGAGCCCGAGGCGGAGCACTATCCCTTTGCCTACGATGCGGCCTCCTTGCACGATTTGGCGCCCTATCTGGCCAAGGCGGAGCTGACGCCGCGTTTCAAGGCTTTCGTGGACAGCATCGATCGCAGCGAGGTGCGGACCATCGATTTCCTGGTGACGCTCAATCAGCGTTTGCAGCAGGACATTGCCTACACGATCCGCATGGAGCCGGGCGTGCAGACACCCGAGGAGACCTTGACCCTGGGCTCGGGCTCATGTCGTGACACCGGCTGGCTCATGGTGCAGGCCCTGCGGCACCTGGGGCTGGCTGCGCGCTTCGTGTCGGGGTACCTGATCCAGCTCAAGGCTGATGTGGCGGCACTGGATGGTCCCTCAGGCACCGAGGTCGACTTCACCGATCTCCATGCCTGGTGCGAGGTGTTCCTGCCCGGCGCGGGCTGGATCGGCCTGGACCCCACCTCCGGCCTGATGGCCGGTGAGGGCCACATCCCGGTGGCCTGCACTCCCGAGCCCACGGGAGCGGCGCCCGTGAGCGGTGCCGTGGATGAATGCGAGGTGAGCTTTTCTCATCACATGGGCATCACACGCATTTATGAGAGCCCTCGCGTCACCAAGCCCTACACCGACGAGCAATGGCAGGCGATCCAGGCCCTGGGACAGGAGGTCGACGTCCAGTTGCATGAGGGGGATGTGCGCCTGACCATGGGGGGGGAGCCCACCTTCGTGTCGGTCGATGACCGCGATGGTGCGGAATGGAATACCGAGGCCCTGGGGCCCACCAAGCGGGGCCTGGCCACCACTTTGGTGCATCGCCTGCGAGAGCGCTATGGACAGGGCGGTTTCCTGCATTTCGGACAGGGCAAGTGGTATCCAGGTGAGCAGTTGCCGCGCTGGGCCTTGTCCATCTTCTGGCGCGAGGATGGGCAGCCGTGCTGGCATGACCCCAGCTTGTTCGCCGATGAGCGCAGTGAGGTGCGCTACACCAGCGACGATGCGAAGCGTTTCATCGAATCCCTGTCTCAGCGCCTGGGCGTGGGCGCCGATCACATCCTGCCGGGCTATGAGGATGTCTGGTACTACCTCTGGCGTGAGCGCCGCTTGCCGGTCAATGTCGACCCGCTGGATTCGCGTCTGGACGACGAGCTGGAGCGTGTGCGTTTGCGCCGAGTCTTCAGTCAGGGGCTGGATCAGGTCACCGGCTATGTCCTGCCACTCAAGCGGGATGTGGCGCCGGATCTGAGTGGGCCGACCTGGGTCACCGGCCCCTGGTTCTTCCGTGACGAGCGCATGTATCTCTTCCCGGGGGATTCACCCATGGGCTACCGCTTGCCGCTGGACTCGCTGCCCTGGGTCAGCCCGGAGGAGTTCCCCCACATGCTTGCGCATGATCCCTTTGCCGACAAGGGGGCCTTGCCCGCTGCTGCGGCTTTGCGGGCGCAGTACGCAGGCCAGGCCTATGCATCGCATCGCACGGGCGGTGGTTTTGCCGAAGGGGGTGTCGTGGCCGTGCAAGGCCAGGGGCATGAGTCGGGGGGGGCATCGCCGGACCGCTTTGCGTCGGCGAACTGGATCACCCGCACGGCCCTGGTGGTGGAGGTGCGCAACCCCGATCGGGCCAGCGGGCCCAAGGTGGAGGCGCAGGGGCGGGGCGGTGGCGTGCTGTATGTGTTCATGCCGCCCCTCACGCAACTGGATGACTATCTGACCCTGTTGGCGGCGGTCGAAGCCACGGCCGCCGATCTGGGGGTGCAGATCGTGCTGGAGGGCTATCCACCACCGCGGGATCCGCGCCTGAAGATGTTGCAGGTGACGCCCGACCCCGGAGTCATCGAGGTCAACATCCATCCGGCCTCCAGTTGGGACCAACTGGTCGACCACACGGAGTTCCTCTATCAGGCGGCGCACGAGACGCGCCTGTCCACCGAGAAGTTCATGCTCGATGGACGCCATACCGGCACGGGCGGTGGCAATCACTTCGTGCTGGGCGGCGCCACGCCGGTGGACAGCCCCTTCTTGCGCAAGCCCGAGTTGCTGGCCAGCTTGCTGACTTTCTGGCACAACCACCCCTCTCTGTCCTATCTGTTCTCCGGGCTGTTCATCGGGCCCACGAGCCAGGCGCCGCGCATCGACGAGGCGCGCCAGGATCAGGTGTACGAGGTCGAGATTGCCCTCAAGGAAATCGAGCGGCAGATGGGGCTGTGGGGGCAGTGCCCGCCGTGGGTGATCGATCGTGCCTTGCGCAACCTGCTCATTGACGCCTCGGGCAACACGCACCGCAGCGAGTTCTGCATCGACAAGCTCTACTCACCCGATGGGCCCACGGGTCGGCTGGGTTTGCTGGAGTTGCGGGCCTTCGAGATGCCACCCCATGCACGCATGAGCCTGGTGCAGCAGTTGCTGCTGCGAGCGCTGGTGGCCTGGTTCTGGCGTGAGCCTTACCGGGGGCATGGTGCGCAACGCCTGACGCGCTGGGGCACGGGCCTGCATGACCGCTTCATGTTGCCCAGCTTTGTCGAGCAGGATTTTGCCGACGTGCTGGCCGAGTTGTCCGAGGCCGGTTTTGACTTCGACCCGAGCTGGTTCGCGCCGCATCTGGAGTTCCGCTTTCCCTTCGTGGGTGAGGTGGCCGTGGCCGGCGTGCGCCTGACCTTGCGCAGTGCCCTGGAGCCCTGGCATGTGATGGGCGAAGAGGGGGCCGCTGGCGGGACCGTGCGCTTCGTGGATTCGTCCCTGGAGCGGCTGGAGTTGCGCGCCACAGGCCTCAATGGCAACCGCCATGTGGTCACCGTCAATGGGCACACCGTGCCCATGCATCCGACGGGGCGGGTGGGAGAGTTCGTGGCCGGTGTGCGCTACCGGGCCTGGCAGCCACCCTCGTGTCTGCACCCCACCATCGGCTCCGATGCGCCGCTGACCTTTGATCTGGTGGACACCTGGCTCAAGCGCTCACTGGGGGGCTGCCAGTATCACGTGGCCCATCCCGGGGGGCGCAATTACGACAGCTTCCCCATCAACAGTTACGAGGCGGAGAGCCGTCGGCTGGCGCGCTTCTTCCGGCTGGGGCACACCCCGGGCCGCATGGAGATCCAGACCAGCGAGCCGGGTCTGGAGCATCCACTCACGCTGGATCTGCGGCGCGTCAAGCAGGGCTGAGGTAGGCGCGGGTCAGCTTCCACTGCCCGCGGCTCCATTGAAACTCCAACTGCTCGACCCGGAAGGATGTGGGGGTCATCCAGGCTCGGGCGGGCAACTGCTCGGTCCGGGTGATGACCTCGCGCAGGGAGCGCTTGACCGTGGCGCCGCCTTCGCTGCTGAAGATGGGCTGATCCAGCACTTCGTGAAGCATGTGCTTCAGCCGGGCGCGGCCCACGCGTTGCACGGGGTCGTCATCCATCTCGCCTCGCACCAGCAGCGGCAGCTTGACCATGGACTGCAGCGCCGCATCATCGCCTTGTGCGACCGCTTGTCGAAAGGCGCTCCAGAACACCTGGGCCGAGGCTTTGGCCGTGGGTTTGCCGGCGGGCGTGCTGGCGGACGTGCTGGCGGCGGTCACGGCGGTCGCGGTCGTCGCCCAGGCCAGCGACGAGGCGCAGCAGAGGGCCAGCAGCAGGGTCTTGGCAGCGAGCTTCATGGGATGGGCAGGGGGAGTTCAGGTCAGGTGGTGGGCCAGCGCAGGGCTCGCAATTGCCAGCTGCTGCGACGGAACTGGGAGATTTTGACCTGATTGCTCTGGTTGCCTCCCAGCACGGTGTAGTGGCGGTCCGTCTGTTCGACCAGGAAGCCGACGTGGTTGCCGCTGGTGGTCAGGCTGGAGCCCGCGGCTGCTGCGTTGCGGATCACGATGATGGCGCCCTCGCGGGGCGTGGTGGCCTGGCCCCAGTTGATCCAGCTGGCGGCTGCGGCGCTGCGCGTGCCGGTGATGCCGGCTTGCTGCATCACCCAGTTGACGAAAGATGCGCACCAGGCAATCTCGTCGCTGCCCGCGCGCAAGGTGGTGGTGGCGTGGTATTCCAGGATGCGGCGGTTGTGCTGCTGCCCGACCACCTCGGATTGCCCGATCTCGGCTCGCGCGATGTCCATCCAGCTGGCGGCGCTACCTCCTGACGATGCGGGCGAGACGGAGGGGGTGGATGAGGTCGACGAGGTCGGCGCGCTCTGTGGTCGAGGGGTGACGCGCGGGGTGGCGATGGCCGTCACGCCAGGCAAATCACCGGGCACGCTCTGCAAGGCCAGCCAGGTCATGGCGCCAACGATGCCGTCGGCCGTCAGGCCCCGGGAGGTCTGGAAGGCGCGCACGGCCCGGTCGGTGCCCGGCCCGAAATCCCCATCTGTGCGCAGGTGCGGGCTGGGGCGGCTGTTGGCGTTGAGCAAGGTCTGCAGCCGCTGCACGGCGGGGCCTTGGTCGCCGCGGCGCAGGGTGCTGGATGCGGGCGGCACGGCCGACACCACCACGGACCGTGCTGGTGACCGCCAGCCTGACAAGGCGTCAGGCCCCAGATGGATCCACTGCTCCAGTGCGCGCATGGGGTGCCTCCAATTGCTGTGCCGACATGGCAAAACGGCAATTTACACCTTTGGGCGCCCTGCGTCTTGTTCAGGCTGGCGAAAGTCTTGCTTATGCTGCTGCGACATTTGGGACAATGGCGCCATGATGGCAGTCGGCGCCTGCTCCATCGCCATCTTCCGCCCCTGGATGCACAAGAACATGACCTCACTGCCTTTGTTTGATGCCGATGCGCTGCCGCAGGGGCGGCCGGCCGGGGCCGTGGTGGCGGCGGATCTGCTGGCGCGGGCGCGAGCGGCCGAGCCCGGCCATCACGATGAGTTGCGCGACGCGCATGGTCGGCTGCGGCCCGTGTGGCAGCAGTTCGCGGAGCATCTGGGTGGCCCCCTGGACGACCTCAGCCGTCGCCAGTCGGTGCTGGGACAGCAGATCATCGAAGACGGGATCACCTACAACATCTACAGCGCCCCGGGTGGGCGCAGCCGTCCCTGGTCACTGGAAGTGCTGCCCATGATCGTGGGGCCACAGGATTGGGCCCTCATCGAGCGAGGGGTGTCTCAGCGCGCGGCCTTGCTCAACACCATCTTGCAGGATGTCTATGGACCGCAGCGTGTCCTGAAGGATGGGCTCTTGCCGGCGGCCCTGGTCCTGGGACACCCGGGTTATCTGCGTGGGCTGCAGGGCGTGCAGCCACCCGGCGGGATCCATCTGCACGTGCTGGCCTTGGATCTGGTGCGCGGTGACGATGGCCTCTGGTGGGTGGTGTCGCAGCGCACCCAGGCCCCCTCCGGCCTGGGCTATGTGATGCAGAACCGCCTGCTGGTGTCCCGGCAGTTTCCGGAGGCCTACCGGGCGATGAATGTGCAGCACCTGGCCAGCAGCTATCGGCGCATGCTCGATACCCTATCCGCGCTGGCGGAGCCCTGTGCAGCAGGTCAGACACCGCGCCTGGCCCTGTGGACGCCTGGTCCCTACAACGAGACCTATTTCGAGCACGCCTACCTGGCGCGCTATCTGGGCATCCCGTTGGTCGAAGGGGGGGATCTCATCGTGCGCGATGAACGCGTCTACCTCAAGACGGTGCAGGGTCTGGAGCCGCTGCATGGTCTGCTGCGCCGGCTGGACGATGACTTTTGCGATCCCCTGGAGTTGCGTCCCGACTCCACACTGGGGGTGCCGGGCCTCCTGCAGGCGATTCGCGCGGGGAATGTGGTGGTGGCCAATGCCCTGGGAACGGGCTTTCTGGAGTCGCCCGCCATCCACGGCTTTCTGCCGGCGCTGTCGCGCACCCTCCTGAGCGAGGACCTGGTCCTGCCCTCCTTGCCCACCTGGTGGTGCGGCGAGTCGGCAGCCTGGCAGGCCGTGGCGCCTCAACTGGGGCAGCAGGTCATTCGCTCCACCTACCCGCGTCGCGGCTTCGAGCCAGTGATCGGCCCCACGCTCACCCCCGAGGGCCTCAAGCTCTGGCGCGAGCGCATCGAGCGGGAGCCGGGCACCTACACCGCCCAGAGTTTCGTGCCGTATTCGCAGACACCGGTGTGGTCGCAGGGCCATTGCAGTCCACGCGGAGCCTCCTTGCGCGTGTATGCCCTGGCCGATGGCATGGGCGGCTGGCAGGTGCTGCCGGGGGGCATGACACGCATCGCCTCGCGCGAAGCCGGTCCCGTGTCCATGCAACGCGGGGGCTCCAGTCTGGACACCTGGGTGGTGACGCAAGAGCCCGTCGACAGCTTCTCGATGCTGCCCCAGCACATGCGGCTGGAGGATCTGGTGCAGCGCCAGCGGCCCGTGGCCAGCCGCACGGGGGAGAACCTGTTCTGGATGGGGCGCTACACCGAGCGGGCCGAGCAGCAGTTGAGGCTGGTGCAGGGACTGATCCATCTGCTCGGCGACGAAGACCACGCCGAGCCGGTTGTGCTGGAGGCCATGTCCGCGCTGAGCGAGGGGCTGGGCCTGGTGCCCACCGGAACGCCCACCTTGGCGCAGTCGCCCCGGGTGTTTGAGCGCGCAACCCTGGAGGCCCTGACCGATGTCCAGGCCTCCCAGGGGGCCTGCAGCCTGGCCTGGAACCTGAACACCCTGGGCCGCTCGGCCCAGCTTCTGAGGGATCGCCTGTCGCCCGAGCATGACCGGCTCTTGCGCACCTTGTGCCCTGACTTTGTCGCCCGCATGAGGCCGGACGAGGTCGCTCCGGTGGCGCTGGGCGGGGGGCGGGACGCGCTGGAGCATCTGGCCATGCAGCTGGCGGCTGTGACGGGCGCGCAGAGCGACCGCATGACGCGTGACGCCGGCTGGCGTCTGCTGACGGTGGGGCGCCTGGTGGAGCGGCTGTGCGGATATGCAGCCTTCCTGCAGGCTTTTGTGCAGCATGGCGCCTGTCACAGTCCCCTGAGCTTTGATCTGCTGCTGATGCTCTTTGACAGCGCCATCACCTTCCGGGCGCGATTCCAGCGGCGTCTGGAGTGGCCCGCGCTGGTGGCCACCGTGGTGCTCGATGAAACCAACCCCCGTGCCCTGGCCTGCGTGCTCAGGCGCCTGCGGACCGAGCTGGGCAAATTGCCCGTGCGCGCCGGGCAGCAGGGCGACTTGCTGGCCTTGCTGCCCTGGGAAGGGGTGGGCGTGGCGCCCGAGGTGCTGGCGGCACCGGCCAATGGCGAGGCTGCCGTGCTGGCCCTGGCCGAACGTCTGGCGGATGCGGGCTGGCGCCTGTCCGACGAGTTGGGACATCGCTACTTTGCCCATGCCGAGCCGACCGAACAGACCATGAGTGCCTGAGCCATGTCCGCCCATGACCCGACCCGACTGAGCGTCGAACACGTGACGCGCTACGAGTACAGCCATGCGGTCGAGATGGCCCACCATGTCGCCTGCCTGCGCCCCTTGTCGGATGCCGCGCAGACCTTGCGTGTGTTCGACATGTCCGTGAGCCCGCTGCCCACGCAGCACAGCACGCGCCGCGATGCCTTTGGCAACAGCCGGGCCTATTTTGCGATCAATGCGCCCCACACCGAACTGACGGTGCGCGCGCGCAGCGAGGTTGAGGTCAGGGAGCGCTACCTGGGCCTCGATCCCGGCACCACGCTGCACGTCGCGGGCGTGCGTGAGCGTTTGAGCTATCGGGCGCATGCCCCCTTCGAGGCGGCCAGCGAGTTCGCCTACGCGTCGCCCTACGTGCCGCTGCACGAGGCCCTGCGCGATTACGCCACCCCCTCATTGCATCCCTCGCGCCCCCTGGCGGAAGGCGTCATCGAGCTGATGCGACGCATCCATCGCGACTTTCGTTACGCGCCATCCACCACCGACATTTCCACGCCCATCCTGGAGGTGTTCGAGCGTCGTCAGGGCGTGTGCCAGGATTTTGCGCACCTCATGTTGGGGTGTCTGCGCGCCAGCGGTCTGTCGGCCCGTTATGTCAGCGGCTACCTGCTGACCCAGCCGCAACCGGGGCAGGCCAGGCTGGTCGGGGCCGATGCCTCGCATGCCTGGGTGAGCGTCTGGTGCCCGGGCCTGTCGGGTGAACTGGCCGGCGAGTGGCTCGATCTTGACCCCACCAACGATTGCCTGCCCGGCAGGCAGCACATCCGCGTGGCCCATGGCCGTGATTTCGGGGATGTGACGCCCTTGCGCGGCGTGATCCGAGGCGGTGGCGCACACACCTTATTGGTGCATGTCACCACCTTGCCGCTGGAGGGTGTGCCCGCCTGAGCGTACATTCCGTCACATGGCCTGCTCGTTTGCGAGGCTTGGCATAGTCCATGCTTTGCATAGGGTGTCTGCATTTTTCTGGAACTCCCCGCGAGGGAACAAGCGATGCGATTTTTCGACGAAATGCACGCCAACGGCACCCTGGTGCGTGACCACTACCAGACCTACGACCGTTGGTTGGCGCGCCAGCCGCGCGAGGTCATGCAATCCAGGCGCGACGAGGCCGAGATGATCTTCCGCCGGGTCGGCATCACCTTTGCCGTCTATGGCGACAAGGACGAGTCGGGCGCCGGCACCGAGCGCCTGATCCCCTTCGATCTCATTCCGCGCATCATCCCCAGCCACGAGTGGCGCGAGATGGAAAAGGGCTTGCGCCAGCGCGTGATGGCCCTCAATCGCTTCCTGGAGGACATCTACCACGACCAGGAGATCCTCAAGGCCGGCATCATTCCGGCCGAACCGGTGCTCAACAACGCCCAGTTCCGCAAGGAGATGATCGGCCTGGATGTGCCTGGTGGGATCTATTCCATCATCGCGGGCATCGACATGGTCCGGGCCTGCAACCCCGATGGCTCGGGGACCTATTACGTGCTGGAAGACAATCTGCGCGTGCCCAGCGGCGTGAGCTACATGCTGGAAAACCGCAAGATGATGATGCGGCTCTTTCCCGAGCTGTTTGCCGAGCACCGCGTGGCCCCGGTGGCCCACTACCCCGACCTCCTGCTCGACACCCTGCGCGCCATGGCGCCCGCGTCGGTCAACGAACCCACTGCGGTGGTGCTCACCCCGGGCATGTACAACTCGGCCTACTTCGAGCATGCCTTCCTGGCTCAGCAGATGGGCATCGAGCTGGTCGAGGGACAGGATCTTTTCGTCAAGGACGATTTTGTCTACATGCGCACCACGCGTGGACCGCAGCGTGTGGATGTGATCTACCGCCGCCTGGACGACGATTTCATGGACCCCGAGGTCTTCCGCAAGGATTCGAACCTGGGGGTGGCGGGCTTGATGCGGGCGTATCGGGCCGGCAACGTCACCCTGGCCAACGCCTTTGGCACCGGGATCGCCGACGACAAGTCGATCTACCCCTATGTGCCCAAGATGATCGAGTTCTATCTGGGCGAAAAACCCATCTTGCAGAACGTGCCGACCTACATCTGTCGCGAGAAGGACGACCTGCAGTACACCCTGGATCACCTGGCCGAACTGGTGGTCAAGGAAGTACACGGTGCGGGGGGCTACGGCATGCTGGTCGGCCCGGCCGCGACCCAGGCCGAGATCGAGGATTTCCGCCGCGTGCTGGTGGCCAACCCTGGCAACTACATCGCCCAGCCCACACTGTCGCTGTCGACCTGTCCGACCTTTGTGGAGTCGGGCATCGCGCCTCGCCACATTGATCTGCGGCCCTTTGTGCTGTCGGGCAAGACGGTGCAGATGGTGCCGGGCGGGCTGACCCGCGTGGCCCTCAAGGAAGGCTCCCTGGTGGTCAACAGCTCGCAGGGCGGCGGCACCAAGGACACCTGGGTTCTTGAAACTTGATGGAGGACGGATCATGCTGAACGAACGCATCGAAGACCATCTGCCGACCCACCTGATCGAGACCGACACCGGGGCCTTGCGCGTGAGCAATGCCTCGCACCTGGAGACCAAGCCCATGCTCTCGCGTACCGCCGACCACCTCTTCTGGATGGCCCGCTACATGGAGCGAGCAGAAAACACCGCTCGCCTGCTGGATGTGAACTACCAGACGTCCCTGTTGCCGCAGTCCAGCGAGACGGCGGTGCAGGGCTGGGTGGGCTTGCTGAGCATCAGCGAGCTGACGGCCCAATACAAGGCCAAGTACGACTCGGTCAATGCGCGCGATGTCATGACCTTCATGGTCACGGATGCGGGCAACCCATCGAGCATCCTCAGTTGCCTGCGCGCCGCCCGCGAGAACGCCCGGGCCGTGCGCGGCGCACTGACCACCGAAGTGTGGGAAACCATGAACCAGACCTGGCTGGAGTACAACCGCCTGGTCAAGTCCGGTGCTCTTGAGAAGGACCCCGGCGAGCTGTTCGAGTGGGTCAAGTTCCGCTCGCACCTCTCGCGCGGGGTGACCCTGGGTACCATGCTGCAGGATGAGTCCTTCCACTTCCAGCGCATCGGCACCTTCCTGGAGCGGGCCGACAACACCGCGCGCCTGCTGGATGTGAAGTTCCATGCCCGCAACACCGAGTTCTTTGGTTCCGGCCAGGGCAATGAGGGCAAGGAGGTGGATTTCTACCACTGGTCGGCCGTGCTGCGCAGCGTCTCGGCCTTCGAGGTGTATCGCAAGGTCTACCGCGATGTGATCCGCCCGGAAAAGGTGGCCGAACTCTTGATCCTGCGTGCCGAGATGCCCCGCTCCCTGGTCCATTGCATGGACGAGGTGGTCAGCAATCTGCGCGCCGTGGCCAATGACCACAGCCAGGAGACCATCCGCCGGGCCGGGCGCCTGCGCGCCGATCTGCAGTTCAGCCGCATCGACGAGATCCTGGCCACGGGCCTGCACGCCTACCTCACACAGTTCCTGGACCGTGTGGGGGATCTGGGTTACGGCATCAGCCGCGACTTCCTGATGCCCGCATGAACGCGGGGTGGCAATAGTCCCTATTTATCGACCCTCATATCGACGAGACACTGCCTGGGTTGTTTCCCAACCATTCAAACAGGTCGTTCATGGCTCGTCATCTTGTGTCTGATCCTTTCTCCCGTGTGGCGCTGGCCGTGATGGCCAGCCTGCTGTCCGTCGGCGCGCAGCCCCTCATGGCACAGACCCTGCCGCAGCGTTATGCCATCGCACAGGAGTTCGTGGCCCCCGCGTTCACCCCTGGCGGGGCCGCGGTCGCGGGCATCAATCAGGTCGGTCAGGCCGTGGGCAATGGCATGCTCAATCTGGGCACCACCACCAAGTTGGTGTGGATCGGCGGCAAGCTCACGCTGGTGACCGTGCCGATCGAGCGCACGGGCGCCATGCTGTGGACCGGCTCGCAGGCCACCCGCCTCAAACCCTTGCTCACGAACGCGACCGCAACCGTGCGTGACGTCAACGACAGCGGCTGGGCCGTTGGCGATGCGGCCAAGTCCACGGCGACGAACGCCAGCAGCTATGCGGTGCTGTGGCGCAGCGGGACCGTCAAGGACCTGGGGGCGGGGGCTCGCTCCGTGGCGCAGCACATCAATGCGCAGGGCTGGGTGGCGGGTTACCGCTTTGCGAGCACCAGCGCCAGCGCGCCCATGGTGCCCTTCATCTGGCGTGGCAGTTCCGTCCTGACTCTGAGCCCGCCCAGCGGTGTCTCCGGCGTGGGGTGTGTGGGCTTGAGCGATGCCGGTGTCATGCCCTGTCGCAGCCATCAGCTCACGGTCAACCCGGATGGCTCATCGGCCTACACGCGCACCAGCTACCTCTGGAGCAATGGCAGCTACCAGGCCTTGACCCATGCGGGCGCCTCTCAGGTGTACGTGGGGGCGTCCAGTGCCAACGGCACCGTGGCGGGCACCCTGATGCTCAACGGTGACACCCGTGAGCGTATTTTCATCTGGCGCAATGGGCAGTTCACTCCCCTGGCGCCCATGCCCGAAGGTTTTTCGGGCAATGTGCTGTCGGTGAGTGATGCGGGGGTGGTCCGAGTCCAGGTCTGGAGCGAGCAACTGGGCTCGACCGCCAGCCTGCTCTTCACCCCGGACGGGCAGACCGTGGATCCCAGAACCCTGGGTGTCAGCAGTGGTGAGCAGGTGCTCGACGTGGCCGACATCAATGGCCTGGGGCAACTGGCGGCCGCGGTGCGGGCGCCGGGCAGTGCAACGATCCGTCAGGTGCTGCTCTCGCCCTTGGCGCCCTGAGCTGAGCGCTACTCAGGCGCTGGTGGTGGGCGGCACGTAGCCCTGCACCTGCTCGGCACCGGCGCCAAAGAAGAACTGCTCCATCTGACGGGCCAGGTACTGGCGTGCACGGGCATCGGCCAGGTTCAGGCGGTTCTCGTTGACCAGCATGGTCTGGTGCTTGAGCCACATTTGCCAGGCTTCCTTGCTGATCTCGTTGTAGATGCGCTTGCCCAGTTCACCCGGGTAGGGGGCGAAGTCCAGGCCTTCGCCTTCCTTGTGGAGGTGCTTGCATTGGATGGTGCGTGCCATGTCGGAATCTCTTGTTGTTGGCGCTGTTGGAAAAATCACTTGAGGTGCTTGACCAGCACTTGAGAGCGCCGGTCCCACTTGTAGCTGCGTTTGCGCGCCTCGGGCAGCCAGCTCGGGTCCACCGGGGCAAAGCCCCGTTTGTTGAACCAGTGCATGGTACGCGTTGTCAATACAAACAGTGTGGACAGGCCCATTGCCCGAGCACGTTGCTCGATGCGTTTGAGGATGCGCTCGCCGTCGCCCGTGCCCTGCACATTGGGCGACACGGTCAGGGCGGCCATTTCGGCGGTGCCGGCTTCGGGGAAGGGGTAGAGCGCGGCACAGCCGAAGATGACGCCGTCGTGCTCGATCACCGTGTACTGCGCCACATCGCGTTCGATCTCGGTGCGATCGCGCTTGACCAGGGTGCCATCCTTCTCGAAGGGCTCGATCAACTGGAGGATGCCGCCCACATCATCGGGGGTGGCTTCGCGCAGGCTTTCCAGCTTTTCGTCCACGATCATGGTCCCCACGCCATCGTGGGTGAAGACCTCCATGAGCAGGGCACCATCGACCTTGAAAGGGATGATGTGCACGCGCTCCACGCCACCTTCGCTGGCCTTGACAGCGTGTTGCAGGTAGAAGGCTGTGTCGGTGGGCTGCAGCGGGTTGGGCAGGGCGTCGAGCAGGCGCTTGGCATCGGCCAGCGCCAGTTCCTGGTCGATCTCTGCATCGGGGTTGTGCTGGTCGGCCTCCAGGGCGACGGCCTGGTCGGGGGACTGCACGATGCTCTGTAGGATGCCGCGCACCTCGGTCACGAAGATCAGCTTGTCGGCCTGCAGGGCGATGGCGGCGCTGGTGGCCACGTCTTCCATGCTCAGATTGAAGGCCTCGCCGGTGTGCGAGAAACCAAAAGGCGAGAGCATGACCATGGCGCCGGTGTCGATGGCACGGCGCACGGAGGCAGCGTCGATCTTGCGCACCAGGCCGGTGTGCATGAAGTCCACACCGTCGACGATGCCCACGGGGCGAGCCGTGACGAAGTTGCCCGAGATGACGCTGACCGAGGCGCCCGCCATGGGCGTGTTGGGCAGCCCCAGGGAGAAGGCCGCTTCGATCTCGTAGCGCAATTGCCCGGCGGCCTCCTGGGCGCAATCCAGGGCCACGGAATCGGTGATGCGCATGCCGTGGCTGAACTTGGATTCCTGCCCCTTGGCGCGCAACTGCTCCTCCAGCTGAGGCCGGAAGCCGTGGGCCAGCACGATCTTGATGCCCATGGCCTGCATCAGGGCCAGATCCTGCACGAAGCTTTCGAGCTTGCCGGCGGCGATCAGCTCACCCGACAGGCCGACCACGAAGGTCTTGCCCCGATGCGAGTGGATGTGCGGTGCCACAGAGCGAAACCAGGGCACGAAGGTGTGAGGAAAGACCAGGTCCATTGACGGCAGAGTGTGGAGGCGTGGAGGGGCAATGTCGCCCAGGTTGCAATGGTACGGCCTCTTTGCTGCCAGGGCGACATCACAGGGGAGCGTGTCGATCGAACCAGGGGCGAGCCTGCTCCAGTTGCGCACCCAATTGCAGCAGCAGGGCCTCACCGTTCAGCGGGGCGACAAACTGCACCCCCAGTGGCAAGCCCTGGGGTGTCCAGTACAGCGGCACCGACATGGCGGGGCGCCCCGTGAGGTTGGCCAGTTGGGTGTAGGGGGTCCAGGCCAGGTTCTTGAACACCGATTCCTTGAACTGCGGGGTCTTGCGCATCAGGCCCGAGAGACCCAGTCGCCCCACCAGATCGCTCAGCACGCGCAGATGCCCCGGGGTGTCCATGGCACCAATGGCAGGGGGTGGCGCGCTCAGCGTGGGGCTCAACCAGAGGTCGTAGCGCTGATGGTAGGCGCTCAGCGCGCGGTTGTGATCGTTCCAGCGATCCAGGCAGTGCAGCAACTCCACAGCCGATACGCTGCGCCCCACGGCTGCCATGGCCCGGGTGTCCGGCTCGAAGTCCGACAAGGGAATGCCGTAGCGCGATTGCAGATCGCTGGTGATGCTGGCCATCATGCAGAACCAGCTCAGCAGGAAGTCGCTCGACAGAGCCTCCCCGTCCACGGGTTGCCCGGTGGGCTCGACGTCGTGCCCCAGGGAGCTCAGCAGTCGGGCGGCATCCTCCACAGCCGCTACGGCGTGGGGGTCCACGGGCAAGCCGATGGGCGATTCGGTGGTGAAGCCGATGCGCAGGCGACGGGGCGGCTGGGTGATGGCTTGCAGATAGCTGCTGTCGGGTGGGGGCATCCAGTAGGGGGCGTGAGGTTCGGGGCCCTGCAGGATGTCCATCATGGCGGCGGTGTCACGCACACTGCGCGAGACCACCCCTTGAACGGCGGCACCGAACATGCCCTCGGCCATGTTGGGGCCAATCGGGATGCGCCCCCGCCCCGCCTTCAGTCCGAACAGACCGCAGGCGGCAGCCGGGATGCGGATCGAGCCGCCACCATCGTTGGCACCGGCCACGGGCACCACACCGGCGGCGACGAGCGCGGCCGATCCGCCGGACGAGCCGCCCGGCGTGCGGGTGGTGTCCCAGGGGTTGCGTGCGGGGCCGAAGGCGGTGGGCTCGGTCACATTGCGGGCGC
>NZ_DASUIT010000056.1:0-24428 GCF_036279655.1 Aquabacterium sp.
CCCGATCTGGTGGTCGCGCTTGCACACCTGGGGCAGCCACTACCTGTGGCTGAGTTTTCTGGTGGCCTATGGCAAGCGGGTGCCCGTCGATCTGATCTACGCCCTGCCGGTGGGATTGCTCTTGCTGGCCATGGGTTTGCGGCTGTCGGTGCGCCGTCGTGCCTGAGTCACGCCGACAGGTCCCATCCTTGAAGATGACTTTCAATGCGGCGTCGCACGGCTTCCCGGTTGTCGGGGGTGACGACCCAAGGGGGGCTGTAGATCAGCTCGACCCGGCTGCCGGGTTGGGGGATCCATTTGCGGTCCCAGGTGGGGATGCGCCAGGCACGGTGACACCTGACGTGGATGGCCACCACAGGCACACCGGATTGTTCGGCCAGGTCCAGCACCCCATCCTTGACCACGTGTGCAGGGCCATAGGGTCCATCGGGGTTGAGGAAGGTGCTGGCACCCTGTCGCAGCAAGTGAATGAGCGCCTGCAAGGCTTGACGACCGCCATGGCCGGAGGAGCCCAGCACCAGGGTGCGAACGCCGACCCACTTCAGGAAGATGTGGATGCCCTTCATGTACCAGGCGGGATGGTTCATCCACACATAATGCCGGCGATAGGGCATGGCCCCCAGGAAGTAGGGCATGAGGGCCTCGTGCCAGGCGCAGTCCACCGTGGCTTGCGCCTCAGGCGGTGCATGAACGTGCCGGACCCTCACGGTGAAACGCAAGAAGCGCCAGACCAGCCAGAACAGGCTGGCCACGATGACACCGTACAGCTGGATGGCGGCGCGTTTCATGCGGCCCCAACGTTGATGGCGATGGCGTGTGTGATCGTGTCCATGCCCGCATTGTCGCGGCATCTGGGGCATCTGCCGCTGGGGAGACGAGGCGGGTTCAGCCGCCCTGGCTGCCCGCGATCAGGGCCTCGATCACACCGGCCCCCGTGCCCCCTTGCGGGTCGAGCTCCAGCACCTTGCTCAAGTAGAGCCGTGCGGCGTCCACGTCCTGCAGCCGCAGGCGGATGAAGGCCAGGGCCTTGAGCGTGAACAGCCAGAAGCGCGCGGCGCCGGGGGCCTCAAAGTCGGCCATTCCGGCCGTGACGGCTCGCCAGTCATCGGGCAGATGGGCCTGCTCGGCCGCGACCTCCAGGCCGCGCAGCGCCGCCTGTTCGGCCTGGTCGTAGTCGCCATGGCGGGCGTGCAGCTTGTAGAGCAGGTAGTACAGCGACGGACAGTTGGGCGCGCAGACCTGGGCTGTCCACAACAGGGCCAGGGCCCGGCCCGGTGTCTCGGCCACCCGCGCCTGCTCCACCAGGGCCTTGACCTGCGGTGGCACATCGCCACCGAACAGGTCGGTCGATGACTCGCCCGTCAGGATGTTCACCACGTGCCCCCGGAGGCCGCCAGGCGGGTGACCACCTCACCGCCGATGAGGTGCTTGTCGAAGATCTCGGCCACATCCTCGGGCTTGACGCGCTGGTAGAGCACGCTGTCGGGGAACACGAGCACGTTCACGCCACCATCACATGGCCCCAGGCAGCCTGAGTAGGTGATGCCGACCTGCTCGTAGGCCTGGCGGGCCTGCTGCTCTTTCCAGAAGGCCTGCAGCACGGCCTGGCCGCCCACGGCGGCACAGCAGCCACGGGGGTGGCCGGGGGGGCGCTGCTGGGCGCACACGAAGACATTGCGGTCAGGACGTGCCATGGTCTCACCCGAACTTGAAGAGGATGCCGTGGCCGCCGCGCGGGTACTCCCACTCGACATTGCTGTGCTCGGAGCAGATGATGCGGCAACTGCCGCACTCCAGGCAGCCATCGGTGATCAGGGTCACGGCGCCATTGCCTTCGGTCTTGTAGCAACTGGCCGGACACACGAAGGTGCACGAGCGATCCTTGCAGTCGGTGCGGCAGACCTCGGCATCCTTGATCTTGATGTGGGGCCGGCCGGCGTCCACCTTGTAGCGGTTCTGGAAGAGCTTGTCTTCCACGTTCACGGAGATCGGCGTCATGGTGATGTGCTCCTGAGGTCGGTGGGTGTGGACGCAGGGGGTGTCAGCGGAAGGCGCGCCAGAGCTTGAAGGCATCGCCCACCAGACCGGTGAAGCTGCGCGCAGTCTTGAAGCTCGAGAAGATCTCGCGCTCCTTGGTCTTCTTGTCGATGTTGTCCACGGTGACCATGGTGCGGGCTGCGCGGTTGAGCAGCTCGGGGTAGGTGGTGAAGAACTGCGGGTTCTCGTGGAAGACCTTGGGCATGTCGCGGTACTTCTTGAGGTCCTTCATCACGAAGCTCTCGTCCAGTGCCTTCTGGTAGGCCTTGAGCGTGGACTCGACCATGGGCTTGCCTGCCGCCTTGGCGTGGATGATGGTCTCCGCCGCCAGACGGCCCGTGGTCATGGCCAGGTTGGAGCCCTCGCGGTGCACGGCGTTTACAAAGCCGCCCGAGTCGCCCACGATCATCCAGCCGTGGCCATAGACCTTGGGGATGGCGAAGAAGCCGCCCTCGGGGATGAGGTGGGCGCAGTACTCCTTCATCTCGCCGCCCTGGATCAGCGGCGCGACGGACGGATGGCGCTTCATTTGTTCGAGCAACTGGTAGGGCGAGGTTTTGTTCTCGTTCTTCTTGAAGTCCGAGAGCATGCAGCCGATGCCCAGCGTGATCGAGTCCTTGTTGGTGTACAGAAAGCCTGTACCCATCATGCCGTCGGTGATCTTGCCCACCATCTCGATGACCACGCCTTCATCGCCCTTGATGTTGAAGCGCTGCTGGATCAGCTCTTCGGGCATGAAGTGGATCTCCTTGACGGCCAGGGCCACGTTGCCTGCCTTGATCTCGCCATGGAAGCCCGCCTTGCGGGCCAGGGTGCTGTTGACACCATCGGCCAGGATGACGACATCGGCAAAGACATCGCCCGCCTCGCGGTCGCAGCGCACCCCCACCACCTTGTCGCCGTCCATGATCAGGCTCTGCACCGTGGTCTCGCAGATCAGCAAGGCACCGGCCTCACGCACCTTGGCGCTGAACCACTTGTCGAACTGGGCGCGGATGATGGTGTAGCGGTTGTAGGGCGGCTTGTTGTAGTCCTCGCTGCGGAAGTGGCTGCCCACGAAGGACTCGTCATCGAGCACCCACATGCGCTGCTCGATGATGTGGCGCTCCAGGGGGGCGTCTTCCCGGAAGTCGGGGATGATGCGCTCCAGCGCGTCGGCATACAGGATGGCGCCCTGCACGTTCTTGGAGCCGGGGTATTCGCCCCGCTCGATCTGCAGCACCTTCAGGCCGGCCTTGGCCAGGGTGTAGGCCGCCGCGTTGCCGGAGGGGCCGGCCCCCACGACGATGGCATCGAATTGCTTGTTGACGTTCATGGTGCCTCCGGGCGTGAGCGATGGGTGAGGGATCAGGCCACCTTGCGGACGCGCTGGTCCAGGTGGGCCTGGAAGGCCTGGGTCAGGGCGGGCAGCACCTGCATGGCGTTGCCCACGATGCCGTAGTGCGCAAAGTCGAAGATGGGGGCGTTGGGGTCGGTGTTGATGGCCACGATGACATCCGAGGCCTCCATGCCCACGCGGTGCTGGATCGCACCCGAGATGCCCGCGGCGATGTAGAGCTTGGGCCGCACGGTCTTGCCCGTCTGGCCCACCTGGCGGTCGGCCTCGACCCAGCCGGCCTGGACGCAGGGCCGGGTGGCGCCCACCTCGCCACCCAGCACCCGCGCCAGGTCGAACACCAGCTTGAAGTTGTCGGGGTTCTTCAAGCCCTTGCCGCCGCTGACGATGACGTCGGCATAGGGCAGATTGATCTTGCTGGAGTTCGCATCGGCGATGAAGTCCAGCAGCTTGGTGACGATGTGGGTTTCGATCAGGCCCAGGGTGTCTTCGCTGGTGGTGCCAGTGCGTGTGGCGTCAGCGCGGGGCATGGCCATCACGCGCGGACGCACGGTGGCCATCTGGGGGCGATAGGCCAGGGTCATGATGGTGCACAGCAAGGATCCACCGAAGGTGGGCCGGGTGGCGGCCAGGGCACGGGTGTTGGGGTCGATGGCCAGCTCGGTGCAGTCGGCGGTCAGGCCGGTCAGCAAGGTGGTGGCCACCGAGCCCGCCAGATCGCGTCCTTGCGAGGTGGCGCCCAGCAGCACGATCTCCGGCTTGTACTTGTTGACCAGGTCGGTCAGGCCCTTGGTGAACGGCTCGTTGCGGTAGCCGTTGAGCACCGTGTCGCGCATGATGTAGACATGGTCGGCACCGAAGGTGTGGGCCTCCTTGGCGAAGGTGTCGAGGTCCTCGTCGGGCCCGCCCAGCACCACGCCGCACAAGGGCGATCCCAACTGGTCGGCCAGCTTGCGGCCCTCACCCAGCAGTTCCCAGGACACGCTGTGCGCGTGACCGCGCTCGTGCTCGATGAAGACCCAGACCCCTTTGTAGGCCTTGAGTTCGTCCGACAGTTCGAGGTTGCGTCCACGGCCGGCGGGCTTGAGGGGGGCTTTTGCAGCGTCGCTCATGGGGGTTCTCCGGATCAGGGTGATGACAGCGTGTGGTGTGGGAAGGGACGGTGCGTGGTGCGGGCTCAGGCGCTGAGCTTGTCCACCAGATCCTGCTCCAGCGTGGGGTGGCGCGTGAAGATGGACTGCAGCAAGGTCAGGGAGATGTCGCGCAGGCTGGACTTGTCGACCACCAGCATCTCGGCCTTCTCGCTGCGCGGGGTGGGGCCGAACACCCGGCTCACCACCGTGGGCGAGCCCTTCAGACCGATCTTGCTGAGGTCTTCAATGCCTGCGTCTTCTTTGTTCCACTTGCGCACCTGGTAGGCAGCGGCGTGGATCATGGCGGGCAGCGAGGCGAAGCGCATCTCGTTGGTGTTCTCCAGCATGGTGATCAGCGCGGGCAGGCGGGTCTGGAGCACCTGCACGCCCCCTTCGCCACGGCGCTCCACGGTGATGGAGCCGCCCTCGACATCGGTCTCGACGATGCGCGACACATAGGTCAGCAACTGCAGGCCCATGCGTTTGGCGATGCCGGGGCCCACCTGGGCGGTGTCCCCATCGATGGTCTGCTTGCCGGTGAAGACGATGTCCACGCGCTGCTCGCTGTGGAGCTTGCGGATGGCTGCGGCCAGCGCGTAGGAGGTGGCCAGGGTGTCGGCGCCCGCAAAGGCGCGATCGGTCACCAGCACGGCATCGTCGGCCCCGAAGGACACGCACTTGCGCAGGGCCTCTTCGGCCTGGGGCGGGCCCATGCAGATCACGGTGACCTTGCCGCCGAACTTGTCTTTGAGGCGCAGGGCTTCTTCCAGCGAGAACAGGTCGTAGGGGTTGACGATGGCCGGCACCCCCTGGCGCATGATGGTGTTGGTGACCGGGTGTACGCGGATCTGGGCGGAGTCCGGAACCTGCTTGATGCAGACAACGATGTGCATGGTGAATGCTCCTGTGGCGATGGGGTTCAGGCGCTCTGGCGCTGGACCGCCTTGGCGGGTGTGCCCGGCAGCGAGGCCTTGAGGCTTTGCAGGGACACATGCTGGTGGCCGTCGACATCCTGGAAGACCTTGAAGACCTTCTCCTGGGCCGGTGTGGACTTGACGAAATCGCCGTAGGCCCGCACCAGCAGATCGCGGTAGACGGCGTAGAGCGCCTGTTCGTCGTGCTGGGTCAGGTCGGGCTCCTGGCGGATGTACTGGTAGAAGCGCTTGAGGATGTGCAGTCGGCTGACATGCACGACCGAGGCGTCGAAGGGCACGCCGAAGAAGCTCAGGAAGTCTTCGGCCGACGAGAGCTTTTGCAGTTGCAAGGTGAGGTTGTCCATCATGGTCAGGCTCCGTTTCGGTGGCTGAAGGTGGGTTGAGCACAGGTGTCGTCGCAGGCATGACAGGCACCATCGTCGGCGGGCAGGGGCCGCTCGCCTTTCATCAGGCGCAGCTCGACCTCCAGCTCATGGATGCGGTCGAGCAGGCAGGCGATGGCCTTGCCGACCGGGTCGGGGATCAGGTGGTGGTTGAGGTCCACGGGCATGGCGCCCTGGGTGGCCGATGGGCGCAGGTTCTGGCGCACGACCACGCGGCCGGGGATGCCCACCACGGTGGCGGCCTCGGGCACGTTGTCGATCACCACGGAGTTGGCGGCCACCCGTGTGCGGGCCCCCAGGGTGATGGGCCCCAGGATCTTGGCGCCCGCGCCCACGATGACGCCATCGCCCAGGGTGGGGTGGCGCTTGCCGGGGCTCCAGGTGGTGCCTCCCAGGGTGACGCCGTGGTAGAGCGTGACGTCGTGGCCGATCTCGGCCGTCTCGCCGATGACCACGCCGGCGCCATGATCGATGAAGAAGCGCCGGCCGATGCGTGCGCCGGGGTGGATGTCCACATTGGTGAAGCCGCGTGCCAGGAAGGACAGGCAGCGTGGCAGGTAGCGCCAGCCACCCAGCCACAGCGCGTGTGCCAGGCGGTACAGGGCCACGGCCTGCACGCCGGGGTAGATGGTCCAGACTTCGAAGCGCGTGCGGGCGGCGGGATCGCGCTCCAGCACGCAGGCCACGTCCTCGCGCAACAGGGCCCACCAGCTCAGGGGGACATCGGCGGCATCGCGCATGGTGGGCAGGGCCAGGTGGAGGGGGTCATCGCGCTTCATGAGGGTTGCCCCTCTGACACGCTGGCTTCCAGGAAGAAGCGCTGAAGATCCGCCGGGGTGGGTGAACATTTGGTGCGCACAGCATGCGCACGGATGCGATCGAGCAGGGGCTGCACCTGCGGGTCGATCACGCGCAGGCCCAGGGCCTGATAGGCCACGCGCACGGCGCGTGAACCGGAATGCTTGCCCAGCACGGTGCGGCGCTCGCGGCCGACTTCGGCCGGATCGAACCCTTCATAGTTGCCGGGGTGCTTGAGCAGTCCGTCGACATGGATGCCCGATTCGTGGGTGAACACGGCTTCACCGACGATGCTTTTGTTGGCGGCGACCGGCCGGCCCGACGCGCGCGCCACCAGTTGCGAGATGGCGAACAGATCGGTGGTGCGCACGCCGCAGTCCAGGCCGTGCAGGTGGCGCAGGCCCATCACCACTTCTTCCAGGGCGGCGTTGCCGGCACGCTCGCCCAGGCCGTTGACGGTGGTGCTGGCGTGGGTGGCCCCCGCGCGCAGGGCGGCCAGGGTGTTGGCGGTGGCCAGGCCCAGGTCGTTGTGGGCGTGGATCTCGATCTCCATGTTCACCGCATGGCGCAGGCGGGCGATGGCGTCGAAGGTCGAGAAGGGATCGAGCACCCCCAGGGTGTCGGCAAAGCGGATGCGGCGGGCCCCCGAGCGCTGCGCCTGCAGGGCGAGTTCGGCCAGGAAGGCGGGGTCGGCGCGTGAGGCGTCTTCGAAGCCCACCGACACCTCGTGTCCTGTATCGCGGACCGTGCCGACACAGTGTTCGACTTGCGCCAAGGCCCACTGACGCGACTGCTGGAGCTTGTGCCGCAGGTGGATGTCGGAGGCGGGGATGGACAGGTGGACGATGTCCACATGGCAGCGCAGGGCGGCCATGACGTCGGTCTCGCACATGCGGCCCCAGACCATCAACCGGCTCTTGAGACCCATGGTGGCCAGGGTGTGGATGGACTCGATCTCGCCGTCGCCCATGGTGGGAATGCCCACTTCCATCTCGGGCACGCCGGCATCCGACAAGGCCTGGGCGATGGCGCATTTTTCTGCCACCGTGAAGGCCACGCCTGCGGTCTGTTCACCGTCTCGCAGGGTCGTGTCGTTGATGATCGCACTGTGCATGGCGCGGGCTCAGGCTGGTTGAAGGAGGGATGCCTGATGCCTGGATTGCAAGCGCTGTGCCAGTGTTTTATCGATCCGATCTGTTGTCTAAGGTGCTGATTTGATTGGGTTTTATGGCGGTGTTGCGGCGCTGGAGGGGCCTTGTCGGGTTTGCGCCATTTGTCGGATCACCCACATCGCAGGAGGTGTCAGTCGGTTTGGAGCCGCTGGAAGATCTCCACCGCACTGATGCGCCGACATTGTTCGCGGCTGTGGATGTCGCTGGTGTCGAAGAAGTAGGCGTACTGCAGGCTGACTTCAGCCTGTTGTTCGATGATCTCCCAGGCCCTGCAGGAGGCGGGGTCGGAGATCGCATCGCGCATGGCGTCGCGCTCGGGTTTGGTCGCCAGGTACTCGGCCAGGGCTTCCCGGGTGCGGGCGTAGTGGACGCGGTCGGGCAGTGGCAGGCCGCTGCTGAGGTAGCCGCTGCACATGGCCTGTTCCAGCTCGTCGTAGACCTTGGCGCGTTCGGCCATGTCCTGGGCCTGCCGCATCGCGTTGTCGTGTTCGAATTGTCGTTGCCAGTCGGGCGAGCCTTTGGTGGTCAGGGCGTCCGCGGCCATGCGCAGGAACTGGGCTTGCCGCAGGCGGATGCCTTGCGCGAGCACACCGGGCGTCTGGTTGTCGGGCTGGTTGGGGACTTCCGCGAACTCACCGTTGTCCAGGTACTGGTAGATCAGCACGGGCGACAGGGTGGCGTCCTCATCGGGTGGCATGGCCAGCTTGTGAGGACGTGTCTTGTCGATGCTGGCGATGCGGGTGATGGCTGGGGGGCTTTGCATGATGCTCAAACACGAGGTGTGGACATCTTCGGTGCTCCCAACAGCATAGGGGAGGTGGCCTCAGGCTGTGGGTGAGTATGGGCGTCAGGCCGGTTGTGTGGTCGTGAAATATGACCGGTATTGAGGGGGTTGTCCTTTGGGGGGGTCATGTGGGGGTAGAGCGTGAGGGCAGTCACCCCGACCGCCTGCCCTGGGCCTTGGTGAGCTTGAGCTCACGCCGCATGCTGGAGGCGATGAACTCAGCAAAGGGCACGATGTTCTCGCGAGAGCTCGCCTCTTCCAGGGCAGCCATGTACTCGCTGCGGCGTTCTAGCTCGATGACCGTCCACGGATAGCCGCCCGAGGCCATCATGGCGTTCATCAGGAATCGACCCATCCGGCCGTTGCCATCGGGATAGGGGTGCGTGAATACGAACACGAAGTGCCCCAGAACGGCCCGAACACAGGCCTGCGGCTCGGACTCCAGCAGGTCGAACAAGGCCGGCATCATGTCGCGCACGGCGTCAACCGGTGGCGGCACATGTGCCGCATTTCGTATGTAGACCTGGTGCCCGCGGTATCCAGCCAGGTCCTGGGGTTTCAAAAGCCCGGCGGTTACGCTGGGCGCAAAGAGCTCGCGGTACCAGACTCTGTGATCTCGTGATGCGACGATCCCTGCGTTCGAGCCGGCCAGAATCCTGCCGATGGAGGCCTCGACCTCAAGGCGCGCCTGGTAGTAGCCACGCGCGGCCATGGCATCGCGCGATTGCGCGTCGGCTTCGTTCTCCTCTGGATGCCAGCCACCCTTGGCGACGCGCTCGATGAGTTCGTTCGTGACGCGATAACCCTCGATGGACAGTGAGTTGTAGGCGTCGCGCACATACATGTCCTTGACCGCAGCCATGTAGTCCGCTGGCGCGGCTGGCAGCCCCGGCTCCGGCGGAAAGGCTGCGATGACATCGCCGCGCATCGCCTCCCACATTAGCCGGATACGTGTCACGTAGGGTGACTCACCGCGAAGCATCTTCAGCGTCGGTGGGGGAGCAGCGAATGGGTTGTTTTCGGTCACCGCGTGGCCGACGCTTCTCATGGTGGACAGGATGTCGTCGGCGATCTCGTCCCGGCCGCAGGCTCTCAGGGCACCGGCCAATCGGCCGGCAATGACGCTGTGGCTGCCGTCGAGCAGTTGCCTGGCTAGGACGCTGCCGTCCTTCAGGCCCAACAGCGCGATCTGGGCGTCACGCGCGTAGGTCCGAAAGAAGGCCTCCGACACGCGCACCAGCGCGTGCTCGAGCGTCATGGCTCGCAGTTCGCCAACGGTCGTGCGATTGCCAGGGGCCGGGAAGTCCTTCGCCCTGTAGTCAAGGATGGTGTGTCCGGCTGGCAACTTGACGACCGAGTTCCCGCCGGCCGGTGCGTTCACAACCACCTGCGCGGGCAAGGAGGTGTTCCCCGCGTGTATGCGGATCGAGTGATCGGCACCGACACACCAGTCGCTGCCGAATCTTTCTTCGCAGTATCGGGCGATGAAGGCGTTCGCGCTGGCATACCAAGCTGTCGTCTCGCCGTCGCTTTCTCCAGGCCGAGAGGGCATGTACCAGCCCTTGATGACCAACTTCAAGAAGCCAGCGTTGACCAAGGCCTCGCGGTCATCCCTGCTCAGCTCGCTCGTGCGCAGCACCATCAGTCCACTGTCCTGCAGGCGCTTCAAGGAGATCAGCGCTTTGGCCAGTCGGCGCTGGGAGGGCGTTTCAGCAGCCATGATTCTTCCGGAGCTAGGGGATCGTGTTGGATCATAGCTAGGATATTTTGAAGTGTCAACGCTAGGATATTGTGAGTTGTCTTGGCTAGGTTTTCATGTGTTTCATCGAGAACAGGTGCCGAGGTTCGATGGCCAGGTCGATCGTTTTCGCGGCGGGTGGGCTGCTGTGCAGCGGGTGCAGACCTTCGCTAGGCCTTCCCGCTCGAGCCATTGCCTCGTCGCCTCAAGCCTGTGAAATCTTGCGCGGTCAACAATACCTTCAGCGATGAAACGCCGATGGGCCAGAACCAGATGCGTGCAAGTCGTGGCGGGCAGCTCAAGACAGCCTTGCTCGCCAGGCACTGGGCGTGAGCCCTGTCCATTGCTTGAACGCACGGGTGAAGTTCGCAGGGTCGGCATAGCCCAGCATCTGAGCGATCTGCGCCACCTCCAACACTGGGCGCTTCAGCAACGACAGGGCATCTCTGCGGCGCGCCATGTTGAGAAGGTCCATGTAGCCCACCCCCTGATCACGCAGCCGGCGACGCAAGGTCCGGGTGCTCATGTGCAGCCGTTCGGCCAAAGCCTCGAAACTGGGGTAGCCGTCGACCTGCCGCACCAACTCGTGTCGCGCCCGTTCTGCGATGTCGTCCATGCGCTTACCCAGCAGCCGCTCCAGCTGCACGCATTGGCTTAATGCGTCGTTCAACGCCAGCGCACTGGCGTTCGGAAGCGGGGCATCCAGCACGTGCTCGGGAAGACGGATGCAGCATGCCGGCATGCCCCAGTGGACGTTGCCCAAACGATCGCGCACCGATTTGGCCCACGGCGGCTTGTCGAAATCGAACCAGATGACAATGTCCTCTGGCGCACCACGGTGCAGGCCCAGGATGCCCCGGGCAAAGCCAGCCACCATGGCCTCCAGCACTGTATGGCGGTGTTCGGCCGGGACCAAGGCTGGCTGTATTTGAAAAGACAGCGTGCAGACGCTGTCGACGCTCGATATGCTCAGCGTCAGCCCCATGCCATAGAAGCGCCAGAAACGGCGGCACAAAGCGAGGGCATCGCGCCCTGTCTGGCTGGACAACACGGCCGCGCCCAGCGGCCCTAACGCCGTCGGCGGGATCCGCCAGCCCATCTCAACGCCAATGCACACCTGAGGCCCTAGCAAGTCTCCGACGGTGCTCAGCAGGCACAGGTATTCGGGCATCGACAACTCATGTCCCGATGCGATGCGCGAAGCCGAGATCCCAGCGCGTCGCAGGATCTGCTGTCGCGCATGCCCATATTCCTCTGCCAACGCCAGGTAGCTGCGCGTGAACAGCGCAGGAACCGTGACTACGGGCATGGATTCGTTCTCGGATGAGGGCATCGGTCGTGAATGGTTGGCCGAAATTGACAAGCATTATGGCCGCAGAGGCTCTCACGCCGTGCCGTGCCACACGTCAACAATCCCGCGTCGCCAATGAGAAGGACCGCCGAGGATGAGTGCCACCGACAACTTGCAAAGCGCCAGGGATCTCGCCAAGGGTTTGGCTGCCGGACGCCTGGGAAGCCGAGATCTGCTGGAGCAGCATCTGTCCAGGATCAAAGACCGCAATGCCGCCGTCAATGCCGTGGTTGCGGTTGCCCTGGAGCAGGCACGCATCCGAGCCGAAGAGGCGGATGCCGCCATCCTTCGGGGCGAGTGTTGGGGGCCGCTGCATGGCCTGCCGATGACGATCAAGGACACTTGGGAAGTGCCCGGCATGCCTTGTACCGCAGGGGCACCAGAGTACGCCAACCACCGCCCGCAGCAGCCTGCGCCCGTGGTGCAGCGGCTCCAGCAAGCAGGCGCCATCATTTTTGGCAAAACCAATGTGCCTTACAAGGCGCTGGACATCCAGACCGACAATCCGGTCTACGGTCTTAGCCGTAACCCATGGGCGCCAGAGCTGACCACGGGCGGCTCATCTGGTGGTGCGGCCGCAGCGCTTGCATGCGGCTTCACACCATTGGAGGTCGGCAGCGACATCGGCGGGTCGATCCGCATTCCAGCACACTTCTGTGGGGTCTATGGACACAAGACCACGCACGGGATGATCTCGATGCGCGGCCACGTCCCGGCCGACCCAGGGCACATCGGGGAGCCGGACCTCGGGGTGGCCGGACCCATGGCGCGCAGCGCAGACGATCTCGCGCTTTTGCTGGACATCATCACTGTGCCTCCACCCGGCACGCAGCCCGGCTGGCGACTGGATCTTCCGCCACCGAGGCACGATCGTCTGGCTGATTTCCGGGTATTGATGTGGACAGAAGACGACGATTGCCCCATTGATTCGCGCCTGGCCAGCGCGTACGGGAACCTTGCTGCGCAGCTTTCACAAGCAGGGGCCAAAGTGAGCCGCGGCGCCCCTGCAAACCTGGGACTCATGGACCTTTACCCCAACTACACCTTGCAGATGGGCGCACTGATGAAGGCCTGGCTGACGAGAGGTGAGCGGATGGCAAAGGGCATGGTGGCGCCGGCCATGGGCTGGACGCCGGCTTTGCTGCGGACGTTGGCGAAGGTCATGGATTCGCCCAAATGCATCGACAAGTTCGTGGAAGGCATGACCATGAGCCACAGCCGTTGGCTGAACGTGATCGAAGAATCGCTCGTTCTGCGAGAACGGTTCATGGCCGCCTTTGAGCAATACGATGTGATCCTGGCTCCCCCCACGATGACAACAGCCTTCCCCCACGACGCCTCGCTCTTCGCCACACGCAAGCTGATGGTCGAGGGTCGCTCCCGCCATTACAGCGACCTCTTCATGTGGATTGCCCCTGCCACAGTGCTGGGCCTGCCCGCCACCAGCGCACCGGTCGCTCGAACATCGGAAGGGCTGCCGGTCAATGTGCAGATCATCGGCGCCCCCTACGAGGACCGGAAGACCATCCAGTTTGCAAAGTTGTTGTCCGAGATGCGAGGAGAGGTGTTGGCGCCGATGGCGGGGCGGCGGTAAGCGCAGCATCTGGCGAAAAATGCCCACTGGTCTGCAGAGAGGGCTGTGTGCTGGAAGTGGCCCCTAGTCACTACGACTCTGAGCGTCTGCACCCAGCCTTGACCTGACAGCCAAGCAAGCGACCCAATGACCGTTCCAGCCGACTCCCGCACCTTTCCCCAACCCTCCCCACGCAGCACGGTGTGCCCGCCGGCGGAGGGCCTCTGGCTTGCCGAGGAGCGCAACGGCCGACTGGTGCGCGCCTTGGCGCGCCGGGTCCGATTGTCTGAGCCCGCAGGGCGAGTTCGAGGACCCGAAGGCGGCTGTGAGCACCGCAGGGGAGTCAACGCGCAGCGTTGACCAAGCCAGTGAACCGACGTCGGCGGGCACACCGTGCGGAGTCGCTCCACGGGGAAACGTCACTTCTCCCTCGCATGATTCCGGCTGTGCCTGGGCAAGGCCACCGTGATGTCCCCGTCCTTGAGCTTCACGCAGCAGGCCAGGCGCGAGCAGGCCTCCAGGCCCCAGGCGTTGTCGAGCTGGTCGTTCTCGTCGTCGTCGGGCTCGGCCAAGGTGTCGCCCCCCGATCGGATCAGCACATGGCAGGTGGCGCAGGCCGCCACCATGTCGCAGGCATGTTCGATGGCCACGCAGTGCTTGAGCAAGGCCTCGCACAAGGAGGCCCCGGGCTTGACCTCAAAGCGCTGCCCCTCAGGGCACAGCTCGGCATGGGGCAGGACGGTGACCTGGGGCATGGTGATCAGCTTCTTCAGGTGATGGATTCGAGGATGCGGCCCGACAGCGCCTTGCGGATGCTGGCGTCCATGCGCCGCGCCGCAAAGCCGCTGGTGGCCATGTTGAGCGCCTGGCAGGCCGCCTTGACCTCGTCGGTGGGGGCCTCTGTCTCCAGCCGATCGGCCACCAGGTTCATGGCATCGTGAATGTGCTGTCGCTCGGTCGGCGACAGCAGGGCCGCACCGTCTTCATGCAGGGCCGCTTCGGTGGCATCCAGCAGGCGCCGGGCATCGACCTGGGCCTCGCGCAGCATGCGCAAGGCCATGTCCGCCTCGGCACGCCCCACGCTGTCTTGCAGCATGGCGGCGATCTGATCGTCGCTCAGGCCATACGAGGGCTTGACCTCCACATGGGCCTGCACGCCGCTGCTTTGCTCGCGCGCCGTGACCGACAGCAGCCCATCGGCATCGATCTGGAAGGTCACGCGGATGCGCGCAGCACCCGCCACCATGGGCGGGATGCCGCGCAACTCGAAGCGCGCCAGCGAGCGGCAATCCTTGACCGCCTCGCGCTCGCCCTGCAGCACGTGCAGGGACATGGCTGTCTGGCCGTCCTTGAAGGTGGTGAACTCCTGCGCGCGTGACGCAGGCAAGGTGGCATTGCGGGGGATGATCTTTTCGACCAGGCCGCCCATGGTCTCCAGGCCCAGCGACAAGGGACACACATCCAGCAGCAGCCAGGCCTCATCACCTTGGCGATTGCCCACCAGGGCGTTGGCCTGGATGGCCGCGCCCAGGGCCACGACCTCGTCAGGATTGATGTCGCTCAGCGGCTCCTTGCCAAAGAAGTCGGCCACCGCGCGGCGTGCCACGGGCATGCGGGTGGAGCCTCCGACCAGCACCACGCCATCGACCTCGTCGATGCCCAACTGCGCATCGCGCAGGGCGCGCCGCGTGGCGCTGAGGGTCTTGTGGATCAGGTGGGCACTCAGATCGGCAAAGGCCTCGCCTGTCAGGGTCACACCCGCCACGTCCACAGCATCGAAGGTGGACAGGGCCTCCTTGGCTGCGCGCGCACAGATCAGCAGGTGCTGCTGCTCCAGGGCCGAGAGCTGGGCCCAGTCATGTTGCTGCTGCTCGGCCAGCCAGTGCGCGATGACGCGGTCGAAGTCATCCCCACCCAGGGCCGAATCGCCCCCGGTGGACAGCACCTCGAACACACCCTGTGTGAGACGCAGGATGGACACATCGAAGGTGCCGCCCCCCAGGTCATAGACCGCAAACACGCCTTCGGCGCCCTTGTCCAGGCCGTAGGCGATGGCCGCGGCCGTGGGCTCGTTGAGCAGGCGCAGCACGTGCAGGCCCGCCAGGCGTGCGGCGTCCTTGGTGGCCTGGCGCTGGGCGTCGTCAAAGTAGGCCGGCACGGTGATGACCACGCCGGTCAATTCGCCGCCCAGCGAGGCCTCGGCGCGGGCCTTGAGCGCGCGCAGGATGTCGGCTGACACCTCGATGGGCGATTTGATCCCCGCCACCGTGTCGATGGCCACCATGCCGGGCTGATCGATCAGGCGGTAGGCGGGCGCCCCGGACTGCATCACGTCGCTCAGGGTGCGGCCCATCAGGCGTTTGACCGAGGCGATGGTGTTGAGCGGGTCGACCCCTTGTGCTTCCAGGGCCGCCTGACCCACGCTCAAGCCCAGCGCGTCGTCGGCGTGATAGCGCACCACCGAGGGCAGCAGGGCGGTGCCGGTGTCATCTCGCAGGGGCGTGGGCACCGCGCTGAGCACGCTGGCGATCAGCGAGTTGGTGGTTCCCAGGTCGATGCCTGCTGCCAGTCGGTGCTGGTGGGGCGCCGCGCTTTGCCCCGGTTCCGCGATTTGCAGCAATGCCATGACCAGAGTCCTTTCAGACGGCGAAGCTCTCCCCGCAGCCGCACTCGGCCTTGGAGTTGGGGTTGTGGAACTTGAAGCCCTCGTTGAGTCCTTCGCGCACGAAGTCCAGTTGCGTGCCGTCCAGGAAGGGCAGGCTGCGGGCGTCGACCAGCAGTTGCATGCCGTGGCTCTCGAAGCTCACATCCTCGGGCAGGGCCTCGTCGGCAAACTCGATGGCATAGGCCAGGCCCGAGCAGCCACTGGTCTTGACGGCCAGCCGCAGCCCCACGCCCTTGCCGCGTTTGCTCAGCGAGCGCTGCACGTGGCGGGCGGCGCTGTCAGTCATGGTGATGGCCATGGCACACCTCACATCGAGAAGGAGCTGCCGCAACCGCAGGTGGTCTGGGCATTGGGGTTGTGGATCACGAAGCGCGAGCCTTCCAGACCGTCCTCGTAGTCGATGTCGGCGCCCACCAGGTACTGCAGGCTCATCATGTCTACGACCATGGTCACGCCATCTTTGTCGATGCGTGTGTCGTCGTCGTTCATCTGGTCGTCAAAGGCAAAGCCGTACGAGAAACCCGAGCAGCCGCCGCCGGTGACGTACAGGCGCAGCTTGAGGTTGGGGTTGCCCTCATCGGCGATCAGCTCGGCCACCTTGGCGGCGGCGGCGCTGCTGAAGTTCAGGGGGGTGGCGGGCGGCAGGTCGGCCACGGCGGGAGAGGCGAGGGAGGTGTCCATGATCGTGTCCTTGTGCTGAAAGCTCAGTTGGGTTGACAAATGGCCTGGTCGGGCAGCGTGACGGTGCCGCTGCCCATGGAGATCGACTGGCCGGATTGCTTGGCCTTGTAGTCGGCCACGGCCGCCTTGATGGCGTCTTCGGCCAGGATGGAGCAGTGGATCTTCACGGGGGGCAGGGAGAGCTCCTCGGCGATCTGGGTGTTCTTGATCTCCAGGGCTTCGCTCAGGGTCTTGCCGCGCACCCACTCGGTGACCAGCGAGCTCGACGCGATGGCCGAGCCACAACCATAGGTCTTGAAGCGGGCGTCTTCGATCACGCCGGTGCTGGGGTTGACCTTGATCTGCAGCTTCATGACGTCGCCGCAGGCTGGCGCGCCCACCATGCCGGTGGCCACACCCTCTTCGTCGGCGCCGAAGGAGCCCACGTTGCGCGGGTTCTCGTAGTGCTCAATGACCTTGTCGCTGTATGCCATCTCTGTGCTCCTGAAAAGAGGTCTGTGGATGGGGCCGTCAGTGCGCGGCCCACTGAATGCTGTCGAGGTCGATGCCGGCGCGCACCATGTCCCACAGGGGGCTCAGGTCGCGCAGCTTGTGGACCACCTCGGTGACGCGCGCGATGGTGAAATCGATCTCCTCGGCCGTGGTGTAGCGGCCGATGGAAAAACGCACCGAGCTGTGGGCCAGCTCATCGCTGCGGCCCATGGCGCGCAGCACATAGCTGGGCTCCAGGCTGGCCGAGGTGCAGGCCGACCCCGACGACACGGCAATGTCCTTCATGCCCATGAGCAGGGACTCGCCCTCCACATAGTTGAAGCTGACATTGAGGTGGTTGGGCGTGCGCCGCACGGCATCGCCATTGAGGTGGACCTGCTCGATCTGCTGCAGGCCGGCCCACAGGCGATCGCGCAAGGTGCGGATGCGTTCAAGCTCGGTGCCCATGTCGCGCGCAGCGATGTGGAAGGCCTCACCCATGCCGACGATCTGGTGCGTGGGCAGGGTGCCTGAGCGCATGCCGCGCTCGTGCCCCCCGCCGTGCATCAGCGCTTCGATGCGCACGCGGGGCTTGCGGCGCACATAGAGCGCGCCGATGCCCTTGGGGCCATAGCTCTTGTGGGCCGACATGGACATCAGGTCGATGGGCAGCACGCTCAGATCGATGGCGACTTTGCCGGTGGCCTGGGCCGCATCCACATGAAAGAGCACGCCCTGGCGGCGGCACAGCTGGCCCAGGGTCTCGATGTCCTGGATGACCCCGGTCTCGTTGTTGACGAACATGACCGAGGCCAGCACGGTGTCGGGGCGCAGGCTGGCGGCGAACAGCTCCGGGTCGACCAGGCCGTTGTCCTGCACGGGCAGCACGGTGATCTCCCAGCCGGCGCGCTCCATCTCGCGCATGGTGTCCAGCACGGCCTTGTGCTCGGTGGCCAGGGTGACCAGGTGGCGGCCCCGGCCCTGGTAGAACTGGGCGGCCCCCTTGATGGCCAGGTTGTTGCTCTCGGTGGCCCCGGAGGTCCACACGATCTCGCGCGGGTCGGCGCCGATCAGCAGGGCGACTTGTTCACGGGCGATCTCCACCGCTTCTTCGGCGGCCCAACCGTAGGCATGGGAGCGGCTGGCCGGGTTGCCGAAACGCTCGCACAGGTAGGGGATCATCTTGCTGGCCACGCGCTGGTCCACCGGGGTGGTGGCGGCGTAGTCCAGGTACACGGGGCGCTTGGCGGGCACGTACAGGGCGGTCATGGGGCTCCTTCCACCTCGCAGCGGGTGCTGCTCTGTGAGTTGGGGTCCTCATTGCAACTTGAATGCCATGCCTGGCCTGTTTTGCAAGTGCTTGATTTTGATGATGTATTTTGATTTGTCTCGGGAAAATCACT
Organism: Aquabacterium sp.; assembly: GCF_036279655.1. Classification (GTDB taxonomy): domain Bacteria; phylum Pseudomonadota; class Gammaproteobacteria; order Burkholderiales; family Burkholderiaceae_C; genus Aquabacterium. The sequence continues at coordinate 18,461 of NZ_DASUIT010000056.1, forward strand.
TCTGAGGCAGGGGGCTGGGGTGTGTGGTTTGTCGTGTTTGTCGCGTGAGGTTTCTGCCCCTGCTCACAGAGGCGGAGAGCCCATGAAAAAAGCCCCGTGCGCCGAAGCACACGGGGCTTGCACTGATCAGTGCCTGGGGGCAGACGCTCAGGCGCGACGGCGAGCCACACCGGCCACGACGACCAGACCAGCCAGCACCAGCGCGATGCTTTCGGGCTCGGGCACGGCGGAGGTCATGGTGACCTGGAAGGCCATTTCGGGGGTCAAGCCGCGACCGTCAAAGGACAGGCCGTCTGCAGCGTTGGAATACCAGAACGTGCCGTTGTCGACGATGCCACCACTGTTCTGCGTGTGGCCACCGACGTTGTACGACGAGATGGCGGACAAGCCCACGCCCGTGGCGGCGAACCAGTAGGTCTGGCCAGCGGTCAGCGTAGCGCTGGACACAGGCGTGGCAGAGACGTAGGTCAGATCGCTCAGCGTCTGGCCGGCGATGATGCCCGAGGTCACCAGGGCGGTGCTGGAGTCAGGGCCATTGGCGGCCAGACCACCCACCGAACCGTAGATCTGGAACTTCAGATCGGAGGGGCCACCACGCAGCCACAGGCCCAGTTCCGTCACCGTGCCGGTGACGGGGGCGATGAAGCTGTCGGCGTAGATCCGGGTGCCGGAATTGCCCAAGGGCTGCCAGTAGTTGCCGATGTCCGGTGCCTTGGTGATGGTTTCAGCGGACGCGCCAGCGGCGGCGAACAGCGAAGCGACGGCCAGAATGGCCAGCGAGAAATGCTTTTTCATGGATTGACCCTGAAGGAGTTGACAAACTTACTTACATCAAAGGTGCCGAACGTTCAGGTTCACTCCCTTTGTGAAAAGAAGTGTAAATTGGACAAGGGTGTGTTGCGCCCCCTCGATTGGGGGCTTTCAGTGCAGATCACCCCATCTGGGCGATGATGTGCTCGATGTTGCGCTCGGCGATGGCGGCCGTGGACAGCGCCGGGTTGGCCACCAGGGAGTCCGGGAACAGCGACGAATCCATCACATACAGGCCCGGGTAGCCCTTGACCTCGCCGATGTCGCTCGTGGCCAGGCCGATGGGGCAGCCGCCCAGCGGGTGGTAGGTGGCGTTGTCGCCCACCGTCTTGCCGCCGAACCAGCTCTTGTTGTAGGTGGCGCCGTTGACCTTGTTGATGTGGTCATACACGGTGCGCGCGCTCGTGATGGGTTCGTTCTTGGCCGTGGCAGACCACTGCAGCACCGACTTCTGGGCCGTGGCATCGTAGGTGAAGCGGCCCAGCTCGGGTGTCTGCGTCATGGTGATGTGCGCGGTGGAGAAGGTGTCGATGCCCAGCGGGATGCAGATGTTCATCGAGTACACCTTCTGCCCGCGGTGGTCCACCGCATCGATGCCCGTGCACGGCAGCACCGAGGTCTTGCTGCCCGTCGATGTGTAGACATTGCGGACCATGAAGATCTCGCCATTGGAGCTCCAGCGCGTGCCGACATGCTCGTTGAGTTGGGGCAGGGTGCCGGTGGCGCGGGCCTTGACCAGCAACTGCGTGGTGCCCATGCTGCCGCCAGCCAGGAACAGGCGATCACAGCTGATCACCCGGGTGGCCAGCACGTTGCCCAGCACATCGATCTGCTTGGTGGACACCTGGTAGCGCCCATCGCTGGCGCGACTGACCGAGGTGACTTCGGTCAGTGGCTGGATGCGGACCAGCCCGGTGCCCACGGCTTCGGCCAGGTAGTTCTTGTCCAGGCTGCTCTTGCCGTAGTTGTTGCCAAAGCCCCCTTCGTTGCCCAAGGCGGACTTGGGTACCAGGCCGGCTTCTTCCTTCTCCATATAGGCCATGTCGTAGCCTGAATCCAGCGTGCGCCAGGGGATGCCGGCTTTGGCCGCCTGGGCGCAGGCCACGCGGGCATAGCGGTGGTAGGCGCTGGTCTGGAAGTAGGCCGCGCGGACACGGTTGCCACGCAGGCCGGCCAGGGCACGGGGGTAGTAAGTGTTGTACATCTCGTCGATCGAGATGCTGGAGGGCAGGATGCGTTGCAGGGTGTCACGATAGGGCGTGATCAGCATCGCCAGGTTCACCAGGGAGCCGCCACCCACGCCGCGTCCCAGGTAGACATCCATATTGGGCGAGGACACCACATCCAGGATGCCGGCGGCCACGGGCACCTTCAACAGGCTGCTCACGGGCAGGATGCCGGCCACCGTGGAGAACACGGCCGTGATGCGGTCCTTGAACCACATGGCGCGGTCATCGGGTGAGAACGGTTTGCAAAAGATCTTGCCGTCGCTGCCGGGCGTGTTCCACAGGCGGCCCATTTCCAGCATGGTCACGCGGTGCCCCTGTTGTGCCAGGCGCAAGGCCGTGACCGCACCACCGTAGCCGGTGCCCACGACGAGGTTGGGCACGTGCTCATCGGCCTGCGCGGCATAGGCGTCTTCGGTCATCAGCAGGCCCAGGGTGGGCGCCGTGACCGCGCCCATGCTCAAGGCCCGCATGGGCAAGCCCACGCTGCTCAGACCCAACTGGGCGCCCACGGTCAGAACGCTCTGGCCCCACTGGCGACGGCTGAGTCCTTGCGTTTGGCCCTTGTTGTTGCTGTGGCGGTCGTCTGTCATGTCGGGTACCTGCGGTGCGTGATGATGGAAGTTGACGCGATGCTAGGAGGTCTGCGTGGACAAGACATTAGCCGTGTCGGCCAACTATTGACCGATGCCCCTAGGGGAAACGTGCTCCCCTGAATCAGGTGCCACCGTGGACTTGAGCCAATCCCGAGGCGATTGCCCGGTGCGTGCCGCGAACGCGCGCGACAGTGCCGAGGGGTTGGCATAGCCCAGCTCCTCGGCCAGTTGCTTGATTGAGCGCCCCTCTCGCAGACGGGTTTGTGCCAGCGCGATGCGCCAGTCCGTCAGGTAGTCGGCCGGGGTCTGTCCCACCACGGTGCGGAAGGTGTTGGCAAACACCGTGCGCGACATGCCGGCGCACTCGGCCATGCGCTCCAGCGTCCAGGCCTGCCCGGGCGATTCGTGCAGGGCCACCAGGGCGCGTGCCAGGCGGGGTTCGGACAGGCCGGTGATCAGGCCAGGCTGGATGCCGGCCTCGTGCGGGTGATCCAGCAACCAGCGCAGCAGTTGCAGCAGCACCACCTCGAACAGACGATCGGCCATCAGCCGCTGCCCGCAACGCACGCGATCGGTCTCGGCAAACAGCAGGCTCAGGGCCGCGTCCAGGCCATCCACGCGAGACAAGGGCACGGCGATCAGCGGGGGCAGGGCACGTGCCAGCGGGTTGTGCTCACCGCCTTCGAACACCAGTTGGGCACAGGTGAAGTCCGAGCCCTCCTGGGGCGGGTTGTGAAAGCGGTGCGTGAGCGGCCGTGCGTACAGCAACAAGGTGGGCTCGTGAAAGGCCAGACGCTGCGGCAGGCGCCGTTCACCCGGGTGGGACACCTCCAGCGTGCCGCGTCGCAGCACGTGCAGGTAGCCACGCCCTTCACCCGCGTCGAAATGACTCAGGCCACACAGCGCCCCGGTGTGAAACAGCTGCGCCCGCACACGAAAGCGCTCCAGCAAGCCGGACAGGCGGTCCACCGGGGGCGGGGCGTTCATGGTTTGATTTGGTACGAAATGGATGGATTGATGAACGAATGGTATCAATGAATCCCGATCTTGCCCAGATACTGCCCTCACCCCAACACTTCAAGGACGGTTCATGCGCACACATCTCACCCTGGCCCTGACAGCCCTCACGGCGGCTCTGGTGTCCCTCACGGGCTCTCCGGTCCACGCTCATGGCAACCGCCACCCGGCGGGTCACCACGGCGGCATCCAGGTCGCCGCCACGAAGCAGGCCGACAAACCCGCCTTCGACATCATCCACACCCAGGTTCGCACCGAGGGCAACACGGCCATCTTCCACATGGCCGTGTCAGGCAAGGCGGGGGTCACGCGCCCGACACGGTCGGGCAAGCTGGCGGGCAGCCAGGTGTTCTCTTATGTGTGGCCCACGTCGATGGACCCTGCTGTCGTCGGCTTTGAGGCCAAGAGCGGCATCCTGGCGCTGGCAGTGACCTCGCACCCGGACTTCGATGACACCCCGCTCTTCGACGAGAACGGCGATGGCCAGGCCGCCAATGACGGGCAGGTGTGGCACTCGCACTGGGTGGTGCTGCAGGCCGACGAGGCTTGCGGCAAAGGCGCACTCAAGGTCGTGGACATCCCCGAGGGCAGCAAGCCCAGGCTGCCCAAGACCTGGCCGGGCCTGCCCATCCTGATCGACAGCCCGGGCTGGTCGCCCCTCATCAGCCGCGACACCGTCGAGGTGCGCGTGCCCTTCGACGACATCACCGTGCTCCAGGCCGCCCGCTTTGATGGCGTGACCGCCGCACTGCGCGTCAACGCCAGCGTGCACAACCCACTGCTGTGTGTCGTCAATGTGTTCAAGGTCGCCTCGGGCGACCTGTCCCTGCCGGGCAAGGTCCTTCCCTGAGCCGGCGCTTTTTTTGAACCCCTGTCTGATCAACCACCGAAAGGAAACACCATGTCTCGTGTCTCACTCCAGTCTCAGCAAGCCCCCGCTGCCAGCCAGCCCATCCTGACCCAGATCCATCAGGCCTTTGGCGCCACCCCCAATATGTTCAAGGCCGTGGCCAACTCACCGGCCGCGCTGCAAAGCATGTGGGCGGCTTTTGGTGCCCTGGGAGGCGGCACCCTGGGCGCCCGGCTCGGCGAGCAGATCGCCGTGGCCATCGCCAACCGCAACCGTTGCGAGTACTGCCTGGCCGCTCACACCGTGCTGGGCCAGCAGGCCGGTGCCTCGGCGGCCGAGATGGCCGCAGCACAGGCGGGCCACTCTGATGACCCCCGCACGGCGGCCGCCCTGCGCTTTGCGCTCAAGGTCGTGAGCGAGCGTGCCCAGGTGAGCGACGGCGATGTGGCCGAGCTGCACGAAGTGGGCTTTCAGGATGAGCAGGTCGTCGAGATCCTGGCGCACGTGGCCCTGAACCTCTACACGAACTACATCAATGTGGCCCTGGGCGTGCCGGTGGACTTTCCCAAGGTGGCGCTGAAGTAAGGTCATCACGCCCCCCCTTGAAACTTCTCCGACCGTCCCTATAATCGTTAGCACTCACCACTAATGAGTGCTAACGGTGGTGGCATGCGTCTGACGCATGAAGCACAACCCCTCATCTGATTGCTTCTGTGTGAGTGCTTACTCACCCTGGAGTTATTGTTAAACCGATGTCTCAAGAGACAGGAGAAGTCATGAAACTGCGTCCTCTGCACGATCGCGTGATCGTCAAGCGCCTGGAACAAGAAACCAAGACCGCCCTGGGCATCATCATCCCGGACAACGCGGCAGAGAAGCCCGACCAGGGTGAAGTGCTGGCCGTGGGCCCTGGCAAGCGCAATGACAAGGGCGATTTTGTGGCCCTGAACGTGGCTGTGGGTGATCGCGTCCTGTTCGGCAAGTACTCCGGCCAGACCGTCAAGGTCGATGGCGAAGAGCTGCTGGTGATGCGCGAAGAAGACCTGTTTGCCGTCGTGACGAAGTGATCGTCCCCTCAGGCTACACCCCTATCTACTGAATTCGGAGAAAACAAAATGGCAGCAAAAGACGTCATCTTTGGCGGCGAAGCACGTGCTCGCATGGTTGAAGGCGTGAACATCCTGGCCAATGCGGTCAAGGTCACCCTGGGCCCCAAGGGTCGCAATGTGGTGCTCGAGCGCTCCTTCGGCGCCCCCACCGTGACCAAGGACGGTGTGTCCGTGGCCAAGGAAATCGAGCTCAAGGACAAGCTCATGAACATGGGCGCCCAGATGGTCAAGGAAGTCGCTTCCAAGACCTCTGACAACGCTGGCGACGGCACCACCACCGCCACCGTGCTGGCCCAGGCCATCGTGCGCGAAGGCATGAAGTACGTGGCCGCCGGCATGAACCCGATGGACCTCAAGCGC
>NZ_DASUIT010000057.1:0-82842 GCF_036279655.1 Aquabacterium sp.
GGGGTTGGTGTCGGCGTTGAATTGTTCGTTGAGGCCCAGGATCGGGTCGCGGGGGGCCATTTCAACGGCGGCAAACAAAGAGGCCATGCAAGCAGTCTCCGGTCGGTTGGGGTAATCTGAAAACCAGTACAGACCCGACAATGGCTCGTAGCCAGATCGGGCAAACCCTTTATTTTATTCGTTTAAGTCCTTCATGTCCCAACCCATTGATCTGCCCGGCAGCACGCCGACCCTTCAAAGCGGTGCCCATGCAGAGAATGTGCTGCCTGCCGAGGGTGAATTCGTCAGTTTCGAGGGCTCGCCGTTCCAGCTGTATCAACCCTACCCGCCAGCAGGGGATCAGCCCACGGCCATTGCGCAACTGTGCGAGGGCATCGAGGACGGACTGAGCTACCAGACCCTGTTGGGAGTGACCGGCTCGGGCAAGACCTTCACCATGGCCAATGTGATCGCCCGTGAAGGGCGCCCGGCCATCGTCTTTGCGCCCAACAAGACCCTGGCGGCCCAGCTCTATGCCGAGTTCCGTGAATTCTTTCCCAAGAATGCGGTCGAGTACTTCGTCAGCTACTACGACTACTACCAGCCCGAGGCCTATGTGCCGCAGCGCGATCTCTTCATCGAGAAGGACAGTGCCATCAACGAGGCCATCGAGCAGATGCGCCTGAGCGCCACCAAGAGCCTGTTGGAGCGCCGCGACGTCGTGATCGTGGCCACCGTGTCGGCCATCTACGGCATCGGCAAGCCCGAGGACTACATGTCCATGGTGCTGATCTGCCGCGTGGGTGACAAGATCGGCCAGCGCGATGTGATCGCTCAACTGGTGCGCATGCAGTACCAGCGCAACGACATGGATTTCACGCGCGGGACCTTCCGCGTGCGGGGCGACACCATCGATGTATTCCCGGCGGAACACTCGGAGCTGGCCGTGCGCCTGGAGCTGTTCGACGACGAACTCGAATCCATCCAGCTGTTCGACCCGCTCACCGGGCGCGTTCGCCAGAAGATCCCGCGTTTCACCATCTACCCCTCCAGCCACTATGTGACGCCGCGCGAGCGCGTGCTGGCGGCCGTGGAGGGCATCAAGGCCGAGCTCAACGAACGCGTGAAACAGTTCGTGGCCGACAACAAGCTGGTCGAGGCGCAGCGCGTGGAGCAGCGCACCAAGTTCGATTTGGAGATGCTGCAGGAGATCGGCCACTGCAAGGGCATTGAAAACTACACACGCCACCTCTCGGGCGCCCGGCCGGGCGATCCGCCGCCCACCCTGGTGGACTACATGCCTGCCGATTCGCTCATGTTCCTCGACGAGAGCCACGTGATGATCGGCCAGCTCGGCGCCATGTACAACGGCGACCGTTCACGCAAGACCACCCTGGTGGAGTATGGCTTTAGGCTGCCTTCGGCCATGGACAACCGCCCCCTCAAGTTCGAGGAGTTCGAGCGCAAGATGCGCCAGGTGATTTTCGTGTCGGCCACCCCGGCGGCCTACGAGCAGCAGCACGCGGGCCAGGTGGTCGAGCAGGTGGTGCGGCCCACGGGCCTGCTCGATCCGATCGTGGAAGTGCGCCCGGCTACCCACCAGGTGGACGACGTGCTTCAGGAGATCCGCATCCGTGTCGAGATCAACGAGCGTGTGCTGATCACCACCCTGACCAAGCGCATGGCCGAGCAGTTGACCGACTACCTGACGGAAAACGGCGTGAAGGTGCGCTATCTGCACTCCGACATCGATACGGTCGAGCGGGTGGAGATCCTGCGCGATCTGCGCCTGGGCACCTTCGATGTGCTGGTGGGCATCAACCTGCTGCGCGAGGGGCTGGACATTCCCGAGGTCTCACTGGTGGCCATCCTGGACGCCGACAAGGAAGGCTTCCTGCGGGCCGAGCGCAGCCTGATCCAGACCATCGGCCGGGCGGCGCGCAATCAGAATGGTCGCGCCATCCTCTACGCAGACAAGATCACCGAGTCCATGCGCAAGGCCATGGGCGAGACGGAGCGGCGTCGTGCCAAACAGATCGCCCACAACGAGATCCACGGCATCACGCCGCGCACGGTCAACAAGAAGGTCAAGGAGTTGATCGACGGGGTGATGTCCAACGCGGCCAAGGACGACCTGCGTGCCGCCGAGCAACTGGCCGCCTCGGTGGCGGACGCCGGTGCGCTGAGCGAGCGGGATCTGGGTAAACGCATCAAGCAGCTCGAAAAGGAGATGCTGGAGTGCGCGAAGAACCTGGAGTTCGAAAAAGCGGCCCGTTTGCGGGACCAACTGGCTCTGCTCAAGGAGCAGGCTTTTGGTGCGGCCGGGGGCGATCACATCGTGCCCATCCAGGCCGGGCGGCAGGCCTGAGCACCAGACCTGCGCCCCAGGACACTCGCTGATCAGTGAGCGTCGTGGCCAAAGCGGCGGCTGATGGCAAGGCCGGCGCGGGTGCACACGGCCACGGCGGCGATCGCTGCGCCCATGCCGGCCCACTCGGGCAGACCGGCCGCCACGATGGGCTCATACACATAACCCAAAGCGAGGGCCAGACCGGTCAGGAAACCGGCGATCACGCCCAGCTTCTCGAACTCGACGGCGGTGTCTTGCTGGTGATGAAAGGTCTGTGCCATGGTGTGCTCCGTTGGTTGCGTGTTGCAATGATGTGCATCTTACGCAGAAATTTCGGGGTTAACCCTTGTATCTGACTGTAAAACTAGTACTAACCCTCTATATGGGGGGTGTTAAGCGTTGTTTGTGAGTTGCGTGACCCATGGCCGCACACCCAAGGGAAAGCCCGTACGTGTAGTTGACTAAAGCAGTAGGTTTCTATATAATTGACTCATTCACTCGGGATTAAGAGCCTTCGTGGATCTGGTGCCCCCGGATCGGTGACATTCAGGTAAACCCTAGCTTTGTGCGGGGTCATTGGCTACCCGAACAAGGAGAGAGCAACATGCGTTTGACCACCAAAGGCCGCTTCGCCGTGACGGCCATGATCGATCTGGCACTGCGCGAGCACACCGGGCCGGTGGCCCTGGCCGCCATCAGCCAGCGTCAGCAGATTTCGCTGTCCTACCTGGAGCAACTGTTTGGCAAGCTGCGTCGCCACGAGCTGGTCGAGAGCACCCGTGGGCCGGGTGGTGGCTACTCCCTGGGCCGCAAGGCCGATGACATCACTGTGGCCGACATCATCGTTGCGGTGGATGAGCCCATCGACGCCACCGGCTGCGGCGGCAAGGAAAACTGCATGGGCGAGGACGGCGGTCGCTGCATGACCCATGACCTGTGGACCAGCCTGAACAACAAGATGATCGAGTATCTCGACTCGATCAGCCTGCGCAAGCTGGTGGACGACCAGATCGCCAAGGGCGTGTCCATCGAGGCGCAGCCCATCAAGCGGGCCATCTCGACCCAACCGGTGGTCAAGCCCATCAAGGTGACTGCGCCCAATTCGGTCTTTGCGCTCGGCTCGACCCTCACCAAGTGAGGGGAAAGGGGCTCACAAGGCCCCCGTCGAGCCCACAAGGTCCGATAATCGAGAGTTCTGTAAAAACGCCAGCCGCTGCGGTGCACTGCATCGCCGAGCCAGCCCTGTTTGAGTCCCCATCATGGACATGACCCCGCACTTCCCGATCTACATGGACTACGGCGCCACCACGCCGTGCGACCCCCGCGTCGTGGACGCCATGATCCCCTGGCTGCGTGAGCACTTCGGCAATCCGGCCTCGCGCACCCACGCCTATGGCTGGGAAGCCGAAGAGGCGGTCGAGAAGGCGCGCGTGCAGGTGGCCGAGCTGATCGGCGCCGATCCCCGCGAGATCGTCTGGACCTCGGGTGCCACCGAGTCCAACAACCTGGCCCTCAAGGGCGCTGCCCAGTTCTACAAGACGCGCGGCAAGCACATCATCACGGTCAAGACCGAGCACAAGGCCGTGCTGGACACCGTGCGCGAGCTGGAGCGTCAGGGCTTCGAGGCCACTTACCTTGATGTCAAGGACGACGGTCTGCTGGATCTGGATGTGCTCAAGGCTGCCATCCGCCCCGACACCATCCTGATCTCGGTCATGTTCGTGAACAACGAGATCGGTGTGATCCAGGACATTCCGGCCATTGGTGCGCTGTGCCGCGAAAAGGGCATCGTGTTCCACGTGGATGCGGCCCAGGCCACCGGCAAGGTCGCCATCGATCTGGCCACGCTGCCGGTCGACCTGATGAGCCTGGCCTCGCACAAGACCTATGGCCCCAAGGGCATCGGCGCGCTGTATGTGCGTCGCAAGCCCCGTGTGCGCCTGGAGGCGCAGATGCACGGTGGCGGCCATGAGCGTGGCATGCGCTCGGGCACCCTGCCCACCCACCAGATCGTCGGTATGGGCGAGGCCTTCCGCATCGCCCGCGAAGAGATGGCCGCCGAGAACGTGCGCGTCAAGGCCCTGCGCGATCGACTGCTGGCCGGCCTGCAGGAGATCGAGCAGATCTTTGTCAACGGTGACCTGCAGCAGCGTGTGGCGCACAACCTGAACATCTCGTTCAACTATGTCGAGGGCGAGTCGCTCATCATGGGCATCAAGGGCATCGCGGTGTCGTCGGGCTCGGCCTGCACGTCCGCCAGCCTGGAGCCCAGCTATGTGCTGCGCGCCCTGGGCCGCAGCGACGAGCTGGCGCACAGCTCGCTGCGCATGACCATCGGCCGCTTCACCACCGAAGAGGAAGTCGACTTCGTGGTCGCCACCCTCAAGGACCGAGTGGCCAAGCTGCGTGAACTGTCTCCCCTGTGGGACATGTACAAAGACGGCATCGACATCAGCACTATTCAATGGGCCGCGCACTGAGTTTCAGTGAACGCGCTACGCTCAAGACGCAATTGGAGTACCACCATGGCATACAGCGACAAGGTCATTGACCACTACGAACACCCCCGCAACGTGGGCTCGTTCGACAAGGGCGACGAGACGGTTGGCACCGGCATGGTCGGGGCCCCGGCCTGCGGCGACGTCATGAAGCTGCAGATCAAGGTCAACCCCAGCACCGGCGTGATCGAAGACGCCCGCTTCAAGACCTACGGTTGTGGCTCGGCCATCGCGTCGAGCTCGCTGGTCACCGAGTGGGTGCGCGGCAAGACTCTGGACGAGGCTCTGTCCATCAAGAACACCCAGATCGCTGAAGAGCTGGCCTTGCCCCCGGTCAAGATCCACTGCTCCATCCTGGCGGAAGATGCGATCAAAGCCGCCGTCAACGACTACAAGACCAAACATGCAGCCTGACCAAGCCACCTCTGCGGTCAACCCGGCCTCGTGCACTGCCGGGCCAGGCAATGGCCCGCTGGCCGAGATCGCCGAGGCCAACGCCAACATGTCCGTGGGCCTGACGGAGGCCGCGGCTCGCCACATCACCCGCTACCTCGGGCGTCGTGGCAAGGGCGTGGGCGTGCGTCTGGGTGTCAAGACCACTGGGTGCTCGGGCCTGGCCTACAAGATCGAGTTTGCCGACGAGATCAACCCCGAAGACATTATCTTCGAGCAGTTGGGCGTCAAGATCTTGGTCGACCCCAAGAGCCTGCCCTACATCGACGGCACCGAGTTGGACTTCGTGCGTGAAGGCCTCAACGAAGGCTTCAAATTCAACAATCCCAACGAGCGTGATCGTTGCGGTTGTGGAGAGTCCTTCCGTATCTGAGGCGGGCACACCCCTTGCGTCAGTCGAAGCCTCACCACCGTGGTGGGGCTTCTCACTTTGAAACGCCATGAACCTCGACGCTGACGACTTCACTCTGCTGGGCCTGCCCCGGGCATTTGCCCTGGACCGCGGTCAGCTGGATGCTGCCTGGAAGACCCTGCAGGGGCGCGTCCACCCCGATCGCTTCGCGGCTGAAGGCGCGGCGGCCCAGCGCATTGCCATGCAATGGGCCGTGCGCGTCAATGAGGCCCACCAGCGCCTGAAGGATCCGCTCAAGCGGGCAGCCTATCTGTGCGAGCTGGCGGGCATCCCCGTGAAGGCCGAGAACAACACGGCCATGCCCCCTGATTTCCTGATGCAGCAGATGGAATGGCGCGAAACCCTGGAAGAGGCTCACTCTCCCGAGGCCGTGGCCGCCCTGGACGCTGAAGTGCGCGCCCAGCGTCAGGCCCGCCTGGCACGCCTGGCGCGGCTCATCGACGACGAGGCACAGCACGCCCAGGCCGCACAGGAAGTGCGGGCGCTGATGTTCATCGACCGCCTGGGCGAAGAAATCGACCACCGACTCGAACAATACGAAGACGGCCTGTAAAGCCCCACCGACCTGCCATGGCCCTGCTGCAAATCTCCGAACCTGGACAGTCCCCCGATCCCCATCAGCGCCGCATTGCGGTCGGGATCGACCTGGGCACGACCCATTCCCTGGTGGCTGCCGTGCGCAACGGCGTCTCCGAGTGCCTGCCCGACGAACAAGGCCGGGTGATCCTGCCCTCGGCCGTGCGCTACCAGCTCGATGCCCAGGGCCGCACGCGCCGCCAGATCGGCTTTGAAGCCCTGAGTGCGCAGGCCGAAGACCCGGTCAACACCATCGTGTCGGTCAAGCGCTTCATGGGCCGCCGACTGGCGGACCTGGTGGGGGCGTCGCGTCTGCCCTATCAGTTCGAGGACCAGCCGGGCATGGTGGCCGTGCGCACCGTGGCCGGGGTCAAGACCCCCATCGAAGTGTCGGCCGAGATCCTGGCCAGCCTGCGCCAGCGTGCCGAAGACACCTTCAACGACGACCTGTTCGGTGCGGTGATCACGGTGCCGGCCTATTTTGACGACGCCCAGCGCCAGGCGACCAAGGATGCGGCACAGATGGCCGGCCTGAACGTGCTGCGCCTGCTCAATGAGCCCACGGCGGCGGCCATTGCCTATGGCCTGGACAATGGCGCCGAGGGCCTGTATGCCATCTATGACCTGGGGGGCGGCACCTTCGACATCTCGCTGCTGCAGCTCAGCCGTGGGGTGTTCGAGGTGGTGGCCACCGGCGGCGACTCGGCCCTGGGTGGGGATGACATCGACCACACCCTGGCCGAAGCCGCCTTGCTCAAGGCCACGATGCAGGCCGAGACCCCGCAGGACAAGCGCGCGGTGCTGGTGGCGGCCCGCCGCGCCAAGGAAAAGCTCTCCACCGATGGCAGCACCCACCTGTCGTGCGCGCTGTCAGGCGGCATGCTGTCCGTGAGCATCACGCGTGAGCAACTCAATGAACTGGCCAAGCCCCTGATCGACAGGACCCTGACCTCGGTGCGCCGCGCCCTGCGCGATGCCAAGGTCAAGCCCGACGAGGTCAAGGGCGTGGTGATGGTGGGAGGCTCCACCCGCATGCCCGCCGTGCGCGATGCCGTGGGTGCCTTCTTTGGCCAGCCGCCGCTGACCGACCTGAACCCCGATGAAGTCGTGGCCCTTGGGGCTGCCATCCAGGCCAATCAGCTCGCGGGCAACAACGCTCAGGGCGAGCACCTGCTGCTGGACGTGCTGCCCTTGTCCCTGGGTCTGGAGACCATGGGCGGGCTGGCCGAGCGCATCATTCCGCGCAACACCCCCATCCCCTGTGCCCGTGCGCAGGACTTCACCACCTTCAAGGATGGCCAGACCGCGCTGGCCGTGCATGTGGTGCAGGGCGAGCGCGAGCAGGTCGAGCACTGCCGCTCGCTGGCGCGCTTCGAGCTGCGCGGCATCCCGCCCATGGCGGCCGGTGCGGCGCGCATCCGTGTGAGCTTCCAGGTCGACGCCGACGGCCTGCTGAGCGTGTCGGCCAAGGAGCTGCTCTCCGGGGTCGAGGCCTCGGTCGTCGTCAAACCCAGCTACGGCCTGAGCGACGATCAGGTGGCCCACATGCTGCGCGAGGGTTTCAGCACGGCGGCCGAAGACATGAAGGACCGCGCCCTGCGCGAGGCCCGTGTTGAAGCCGAACGCATGCTGGAGGCCACCCGCACGGCCCTGGCGGCCGATGGCGATCTTTTGAGCCCCGAGCAGCGCACCCAGATCGACGCCCTGATGGCCCAGATCGGTCAGCGCTGTGACCGGGGTGATCTCGAGGCCCTGGAGGCCGCCATCAAGGCTCTGGCCAACGGCACCGAGGCCTTCGCGGCCGAACGCATGAACCGCAGCATCCGCCAGGCTCTGGCGGGGCGCACACTCGATCAGGTTTGACCATGCCCATCATCAAGATCTTGCCCCACGCCTCGCTGTGCCCCGAGGGCAAGCAGATCACGGTGGCCCCCGGCACCAGCATCTGCGAAGCCCTGCTGGAGAACCACATCGAGATCGAGCACGCCTGCGACATGAGCGCGGCCTGCACCACTTGCCATGTCATCGTGCGTGAAGGCTTCAACAGCCTCAACGAGATGGAAGAGACCGAAGAGGATCTGCTGGACCGCGCCTGGGGCCTGGAGCCCAACTCGCGTCTGAGCTGCCAGGCCATCGTGGCGGGCAGCGACCTCACGATCGACATCCCCAAGTACACGATCAACCACGCGCGCGAGAATCACTGACATGAGTCGTCAGATCTTTCTGGATACCGAAACCACGGGCCTGAGCCCCGAGTCGGGCGACCGCATCATTGAAATCGGTTGTGTGGAGATGATCAACCGCCGCCTCACGGGGCGGCATCTGCACTTCTACATCAACCCGGAGCGTCCCAACCACGAGGACGCCGTCAAGATCCACGGCCTGACCGACGAATTCCTGGCCGACAAGCCGGTGTTCGCCGCCCTGGTCGACGAGATCCTCGACTACTGCCGGGGCGCCGAGATCATCATCCACAACGCGAGCTTCGACGTCGGCTTCCTCAATGCCGAACTGCGTCGGCTGGGGCGCGGCGTGTTCACAGAGCATGTCGATGGGGTGCTCGATACCCTGGTGATGGCGCGTGAGATGTTCCCGGGCAAGTCCAATTCGCTCGATGCACTGTGCAAGCGCCTGGAGGTGGACAACACCCACCGCACGCTGCACGGCGCCTTGATGGACGCCGAGCTGCTGGCCGAGGTCTACATCAACATGACGCGCGGCCAGGACGCGCTGCTGATCGATGCAGGCAGTGCCGACGGCGGTGGTGGGGGTGGCTCCGAGGCCATGGCAGCCATCGACTACAGCCAGTACGCCTTGCCTGTGGTGGGCCCCACGGAAGAGGAGGCCGCCGCCTTCGAGAAAGCCCTGGCCGACATCGACAAAGCCAGCGGCGGAAAAACTTTGTGGAAAACGCTGGAAACCGTGGTATAGTGTCGGTCTTCGCTGATCACGGTAACGAATTCAGCGAAACCCGAACCAGTTTCGGGCGGTTAGCTCAGCGGTAGAGCACTGCCTTCACACGGCAGGGGTCGCAGGTTCGAACCCTGCACCGCCCACCAAGAAAATCAAGCACCTAGCCTCACGGTTAGGTGCTTTTTTCTTGGCGTGCTTGCTTCGCCATGCGGCCGCACAGGGTCAGTGATAGTCCTCTTCAAGTTGATGGCGCACCGCAAGCATCACGACTGTCGATGTGCTCACGATTTCATGCAGCACAACGTATCCAGTGCGTTCAAAGGGGATGATCAGTTCTCGCTGGGCGGGGTTCTGAGCCGCCTTGCGGAAGCTGTAGGGCGTGATCGCCAGCTGGTGTTGCGCTGTGGTTCTGATGGCGTCGATGGCGGCCTGAGCGCGGTCTAATTCTTCGCTGGTCTCAGCCCTGTCGATCAGGAAATCAAAGAGGCGCTCCAAGTCAGCTTCGGCTGTGGGAGCCATCTCAACGGTAAAGCTCATCGACCCAGCTTCTTTCGCTTGGCATCCAGCTTGGATTGCAGCCTGTCCAGGACCGCATCGACAGGCACCGACACGCCTGTGCGGTGGTAAGCCTCAGATGCAGCTTGCGCACGCGCATGGAACTCAGTTTGCATGCGCCTGTATGCGATCGCGTTTCGCACGGTTGTTTCGACGAATTCGGTCAGCGTTTCGCCCCGCAGGAGCACCGATTCAAGATCGGCGCGAAGCTCGGGCTCAACGCGGATTTGGGGAATGACGGCGGTTTTCATTGAAACAGTGTATTGCGTTTGCGTTACATGCGCAAACGCTGCGCGACGGCGCTCCTTACGGCTCCTGTTTCCGCTTGCTGTGTGCGCTCCCGAGCCGTCTTGGCGTGGCTGATCAGGGCATCGGCCGCTCCGGCCCCTGCATGCCGTGCGAGCGTGCCGACAGGTAGGCATACAGATCGGCGATGTGGGCCGTCACCCGAGGCTCACCTTGCCAGGCCGGCATGCTCAGGGTGTACCCCTTGCGCTGCACGATGTCTTCGATCAGGGCTTCGCGTGCGTGACCTTCGCTGCGCGCCTGCGCCGTCGGCAGGCTCCAGTCGTAGCGTTGCAGCACCAGGCCGACGAATTGCCGTGAGCCCATGTCCCGCACACGGGGCAGCAGGTTGGGCCCACCGGCGGTGCCGGCAGCGGCCGGGCCGTGGCAACTGGCACATTTGTCCTGAAAGACGCGCCAGCCGGTGTACACGGAGCCTGGCGGCTGTTTGCGCAACTCGATCTCCCGGTAAGCCTGCCGGTTTTCCAGCTCCAGGGCACATCCGGTCAGGCACATCAGGATCACAGCACCCAGGCTGAGAGGGCGCCACATGCGGCGCTGCCAGGTGGATGTTGGCAAGCTCGTCATGGCCATCTCCTGATCATTGATCGTCGGTCATTATGTGTGGGCGTATCGCCGTGGCGTCAAGTCCATTGCAACACCGCACAGTGGGGTGCACACCCATATATTCACGTGCAGGAAGGCCTCACAATCCGTCCAGAGAATTCAGGACTGTTTGAATGAATCACCCCGTTTCCCTGTGCCTGTTCGGCGTGCTGGCGGTGCTGGCCCCCTGGGCACAGGCACAGTCGATCAGCGAAGAAGAGGAGTTGGCGCTCGCCTTTGGTGACAAGGCCACCGTCAGCATCGCTACCGGCAGTCAGCAGTCGCTGAGGCGTGCACCTGCGGTGGCCACAGTCATCACGGCGCATGACATCGAAGCCATGGGGGCCACGGACCTCGACGAGGTGATGGAGACCGTGGCGGGGGTCCACGTCAACCGAGGGGTGCAAGGCAATATACCGTTGTACGTTATTCGTGGCGTACACGGTGATTACAACTCCCACACGCTGATGCTGCAAAACGGTGTGCCCATGACCACCATGCTGGTGGGCAACCGAGGCAACACTTGGTACGGCTTGCCTCTGGAAAACATTGCCCGCATTGAAATCATCCGTGGCCCGGGCTCTGCCTTGTATGGCGCAGACGCGTATTCCGGTGTGATCAACATCATCACCAAGACGGCTGCAGACACGCCGGGGACCGAGTTCGGGATGCGGGCTGGGTCTTTCCATACGCGCAGTGTGTGGGCACAGCACGGTGGACAGGTCGGAGGCATTGATGTGGCCGCTTACCTGCGCCTGCATCGCACCGATGGCTTCAAGGAGCCCATCCAGGCCGATACGCAAACCTTGCTGGACAGCTTGTTCGGAACGCAAGCCAGCCTGGCGCCGGGGCCGATGAACGTTGGCTACGACGGTGTGGATGGCAGCCTGGACCTGAGCGTTCAGAAGTGGCGCTGGCGCATGGGCTATATGAGGCGAGAAGGGCAGACCGGGCCAGGTGTGGCGGCCACGCTGGACCCTGTGGGCCGGGTGCGCAGTGAGCGCATCACGACCGATCTGTCGTGGAGCGGCATTGAGCTGGCCCGTGATTGGGATCTGGGCATGACGGCCAGCTACCTGAGTTATGTGCAGCAGTTCCCTGTGGCGGCACGCATCTTTCCGCCGGGGGCGTTTGGGGGCAGTTTTCCGGATGGGGTGTTTGGTGCGCCCAATACCTGGGAGCGTCAGATGCGCCTGTCGCTGGTGAGCACCTACTCCGGCCTGGCGAATCACAACCTGCGTTTCGGCCTGGGGCATGATGACCTGAACATGTACCGCACGCAGGAGTTCAAGAACTTCTCGCTCAATGAGGTGGGTTTGCCAATACCTACGCCGGGCGCCGAGGTGATCGAGATCCCGGCCGGTGGGGCCTTTCTGGCCCCCCATCGTCGCAAGGTGGATTACCTGTATGTCCAGGATGAGTGGCACTTTGCCAGAGACTGGACGTTGACGGGGGGGCTCCGGCACGATCGCTACTCGGACTTCGGGGGCACCACCAACCCTCGGGTGGCCCTGGTGTGGGATGCCAGCCTCGACCTGACGGCCAAGCTGCTCTATGGACGCGCATTCCGGGCGCCGGCCTTCGCGGAGCTCTACACCGCCAACAATCCCGTGGTCCGTGGCAATTCGACGCTGCGCCCCGAGACCATCAGCACCTGGGAGGCGGTGTTTGCGTGGCAGGCTCGGCCAGACACCGCGTTGAACCTCAGCCTGTTTCATTACAAGATGAAGGACATCATCCGCTCGACGGATGAGGGGGGGGGCGTGACGACGTTCAGGAACGTCGGCCTGCAGCATGGTCATGGCCTGGAACTGGAGGCCACCTGGCAGGCCAGTCGGGCCCTGCGTTTGGAGGCCAACTATGCCTGGCAGCGCTCCAGGGACGACACCACTGGGCAGGATGCGGGCTTTGCGCCCACGCATGAGCTGTTTGGTCGTGTGGACTGGAGCGTCTCCAGTGACTGGTTGCTGGGCGCCCAGATCAACCATGTCGCGGACCGCAAGCGCGCGGCGGGTGATGTGCGCCCCCAGGTGGCCGACTACACCACCCTGGACCTCACTCTGCGTACCACCATGGGCCGCAAGGGCTGGGAGTTCACCGGCTCGGTCCGCAATCTCTTCGATGCCGATGCGCGTCAACCCACGGTGGCACCCAACCCCGGCCTGTCCATCCCCGGCGATCTGCCCACCGCCGGGCGCTCGTTCTATCTGCAGGCCGTCTACAGGCTCTGAGTGCACCGGCGCACTGCCTCAGTGCGCACGCTCCCGTCCATGGTGAGCGTTTTGTCCCCCACCACCTGCTGAGCGCCGTGTCCCCTTGGGGCGCGGCATTGGCACGCTTGATGCATTGCATCTCACGGTATTACTTTTTGTTCAACCCGTAATAACCGTGAATGGGCTCAATCATGATCAGTAAGGCAGTAGCAAAGCGTCTGTTGGGTGGCGTCAAGGCGTGGGTGGTGGCCTCGGTGCTGGTGGGTGGTTCGCAAGCCGGGTGGGCTGCGCAGCCCCTGAAGATCGGCTACAGCGACTGGCCGGGCTGGGTGGCCTGGCAGGTGGCCATCGACAAGGGTTGGTTCAAGCAGGCCGGCGTGGATGTCAAGTTCGAATGGTTTGATTACTCGGCCTCCATGGAGGCGTTTTCCGCAGGCAAGATCGATGCGGTCACGGTGACCAACGGGGATGCCCTGGTCACGGGCGCAGCCGGTGCCAAGAGCGTGATGATCATGCTGACCGACTACTCCAATGGCAACGACATGATCATCGGCAGGCCGGGCATCAAGTCGGTCAAGGACCTCAAGGGCAAGAAGGTGGCGGTCGAGGTGGGGCTGGTCGAGCACCTGCTGTTGCTCAATGGGCTCAAGAAGGCCGGGCTCAAGGAGTCCGATGTCACCCTGGTGAACGCCAAGACCAATGAGATGCCCCAGGTGCTGGCCTCCGGCGATGTGGCCGCCGTGGGCGCCTGGCAGCCGATTGCCGGTCAGGCCATCAAGGGCACGCCCGGCGCGCGACCCATCCTGACCTCGGCCCATGAACCGGGCCTGATCTACGACGTGCTGACCGTCAATCCGGCCAGCCTGTCGGCCCGCAAGGCCGATTGGCAGAAGGTGGTGGGCGTGTGGGACAAGGTGGTCAGCTACATCGAGGACCCCAAAACCAAGGCGGATGCGGTCAAGATCATGGCCGCTCGCGTGGGGGTGCCGCCCGAGACCTATGCCCAGTTCCTCAAGGGCACCAAGCTGCTGTCTTTGAAGGAGGGCAAGCAGGTCATGCTCAAGGGCGAGGGCTTCAAGTCCCTGTACGGGTCCTCCAGGATCGCCGATGACTTCAATGTCCAGAACGGGGTCTACAAGACGCCTCAAGCGATCGACAGCTACATCGATCCCAGCCTGACCAGCGCAGCAGCCAAGTAAGGCGCGAAGCCCCACTCACCACCCTGGCGGGAGACGAGTCATGAGTCATACCGGATGGTTTGCCGTGCGCGCGGCACTCTCGCCCAGGCGCAAGCTGCTGCTGGGGGTGGGGTCCTTCGTGCTGCCGCTGCTGCTGTGGTGTGCGGTCAGCTACCTGCCTTTTCTGTGGCATCCGCAGGTGCTGATCACCCACCCCGGTGACGTGGCTTATTTCGAGCTCGACATGCGGGTCGACCGGGCGGTCTTTGACGAAGAGTCACAGGCCATGCGGGAGGCCGGGCAGCGCCCTCCGGTGGGCGAGCCGGCCAATCCGGTCTACCTGCCTGCACCTCACGAGGTGGCGCGAGCCTTCTACACCGCCTTCACGACCGAGCCCGTGCAACGCGATGCGCCGTGGTTGCACGAGAGCCTGTGGCACAGCATGCAGATCATCTTCTGGGGCTTTGTGCTCTCGTCGCTGGTGGGTGTCCCTCTGGGCATCGTGTGCGGTACCTACAGCAGCATCGCGCGGCTCAACGAGCCTTTCATCGAGTTCTTTCGCTACCTGCCGGCCCCGGCCTTCGGGGCACTGGCGGTGGCCATCCTGGGCATCCATGATGGACCCAAGATCGCCATCATCGTGATCGGCACTTTTTTCCAGCAGGTGCTGGTGATCGCCAACACCACACGCAAGCTGGACTTTGCGCTGCTGGAGGCCGCCATGACCCTGGGGACCCGGCGCTGGCGCCTGATCTCGCGGGTGGTGGTGCCGGGCATCCTGCCCGATCTGTACCGCGATCAGCGCGTGCTGCTGGGCTGGGCATGGACCTACCTGATCGTGGCCGAGCTGATCGGCACCAGCTCGGGCATCACCTTCTTCATCACCCAGCAGGCGCGCTATCAGCACTTCGACAACGTGTACGCCGCCATCGCGATGATCGGCATCATCGGTCTGGGCGTGGATTTGCTGCTGGCCTGGCTGGGCCGGCGCCTCTTTCCCTGGGACCGCTCCCAGGGCAAGCACTGAGCACACAAGGGGATCGCCATGACGGTTTCATACCTGGATCAGTCCGATGCTGTGCGTGCACGCTTTGACAGGCTCAAGCAGCGCGAGCTCATCCTGGAGGTCAAGGGCCTGGGCAAGACCTATGAGTCGCACCAGGGGCCGGTGACGGCGCTCAAGGACATCCACTTCAAGACCCATCGCCGCGAGTTCGTGTGCGTGATCGGGCCTTCGGGTTGCGGCAAATCGACCTTGATCCGCATTCTGGCGGGGCTGGAGTCGCACACCGCCGGAGAGGTGCTGCTGGACGGCAAGCCGGTGACAGGCCCTGGCCGTGATCGGGGCATGGTGTTCCAGGGCTATACGCTGTTTCCGTGGCTGACGGTCAAGAAGAACGTCATGTTCGGCCTGGAGATGAACAATGCCGGCCGCAATGAGGCCGAAAGCCAGGCCCGTCAGTGGCTGGAGCTGGTGGGCCTGAGCAAGTTCGCCGATGCCTATCCGCACCAGTTGTCTGGCGGCATGAAGCAGCGCGTGGCCATTGCCCGCGCGCTGGCCAACCAGCCTCGCATCCTCCTGATGGACGAGCCCTTCGGGGCGCTGGACGCGCAGACCCGCGCCAAGATGCAGGCCCATCTGCTGGAGATCTGGAAGAACATCGACATCACCATCCTCTTCATCACCCACGATCTGGATGAAGCCATCTTTCTGGCCGACCGCATTCTGGTGCTCAAGGCCCACCCGGGTGAGGTGCAGGAGTTGATCGAGGTGCCGGTGCCGCGTCCTCGTCACGCCATGCAGGTGGGCAGCCCCGAGTTCCAGGCGACCAAGGCCCGCCTGGAGGCGCTGATCCACCCGCCGGCCCCGGCCCACGAATCCCATGAGGACGACGAGGTGATCCCTCAGGTGATCCGCCTCACGGATGTGTCCGACAACGTCGAGTGAGGGGGCACCATGTTCTGGTCTCACATCACCTGGCCCGAGTTGCCGGATCGCCTGGCCCAGGCGGGCCAGGCTGCCATCTTGCCCGTGGGCGCCACCGAGCAGCACGGCCCCCACATGGGATGCGGCATGGACACGGAGATCGCTGACAAGCTGTGCCGCGCGGTGTCGCAGCGCACATCGGTGCCGATGTTGCCGCCTCTGCCCTATGGTTGTTCGCTGGGCCACAGTCGACGCTGGCCGGGCACCATCCCCGTGCAGCCCATCACCTTGATCGAGCTGGTCAAGCAGATCGGCGATGGGGCGTATCACAGCGGTGTGCGGCGCCTGTTCATCGTCAACACGCATGTGACGAATGCGGCGCCACTGCGCTGCGCCCTGGAGATGCTGCGGGCGGAGCATGACGACCTGATGGTGGCCGTGATCAATTCACCCGACATCAGCGAGCGCGTGCGCCGCTTTCACTTCGCCGATGCGGCCGACTGGCATGCCAACGACGCGGAGACCTCCTTGATGCTGGCGGTGTCGCCCGAGATCGTGCGGCCCGAGCGGATGGCGCAGGCGGACGATCCCGATCGCACCGAGGGGCAGGTGTTTGCGCACCCGGTCAATCGCACCAGCCTCAATGGGGTCACGGGCTACCCCAGCCAGGCCAGCGCCGAGAAGGGGCGTGAGGCTTTTGGCTGGATGGTGGATGACCTGTCGGCCCTGATCCAGCGCGGTCTGTCGCAGACCCCACCCCTGGCGCATTCCTATTCGGATCCGGTGGCCTGAGCCATCGCCCTTTGCTTGTCCCCTCACTGACGGAGTTTCTCCATGCATTCCCCCGAACAAGTCCAGGTCATCATGCAGTCCCTGAAAGACAAGGGCGTGAAGTACTGCATTGGTGCCTACGTTGACATCCATGGCATTCAGAAGGCCAAGGTGGTGCCCATTGACCATCTGCCACAGATGGCCGCAGGCTCCGAGCGCTACACGGGCTATGCCGTCGATGGCCTGGGCCAGGCGCCCAATGACGATGAGATCACTTCCGTGCCCGATCTGAACCACATCGTTCAACTGCCCTGGGAGCCCAAGGTGGCCTGGATGCCGGCCGACAACCACTTCCAGGGACAGCCCTATCCGCTGAGCACCCGCGTGGCGCTCAAGAACGTGCTGGCCCAGGCCGCCGAGATGGGCCTGGGCATGAACCTGGGCATCGAGTGCGAGATCTACCTGCTCAAGCAGCAGGACGACGGCCGCCTGGTGATCCCCAACCCCGACGACAAGCTGGCCAAGGCCTGCTATGACGTGCGCGGCTTCATGGACAGCTTTGGCTGGCTGGACAAGGTGGGCTCGTGCATCAACGATCTGGGCTGGGACCTGTATTCCTTCGACCATGAAGATGCCAATGGGCAGTTCGAGTTCGATTTCAATTTCAGCGATGCCCTGACCACCTGCGATCGGCTGACCTTCTTTCGCATGATGGCCAAGCACTATGCCAAGGAGGAGGGGCTGATCGCGACCATGATGCCCAAGCCCTTTGCCGACAAGACCGGCACGGGGGCGCATTTCAACATGTCGCTCTATGACCTGCGGAGCGGCAAGAACC
Organism: Aquabacterium sp.; assembly: GCF_036279655.1. Classification (GTDB taxonomy): domain Bacteria; phylum Pseudomonadota; class Gammaproteobacteria; order Burkholderiales; family Burkholderiaceae_C; genus Aquabacterium. The sequence goes on from NZ_DASUIT010000057.1 coordinate 17,555, forward strand.
TGTTCGCCTGCGATCCCAAGGAGGACCCGCGCGGCATCGGGCTCACGCCGCTGGGCTATCAGTTCGTGGCGGGCATCCTCAAGCACGGGCGTGCCTTGTGTGCCGTGTTCGCGCCCACCGTCAACAGCTACAAGCGCCTGGTGCGTCGTGGGGCGATGAACTATTTTTCGTGGGCACCGGTGTTCAACTCCTATGGCTCGAACAACCGGACCAATTCGGTGCGCATCCCCGCTGGCGGTGGGCGCTGCGAGTCGCGCAATGCCGATGGCGCGGTGAACCCGTATCTGGCCGCCACCCTGGCCCTGGCGGCGGGCCTGGAAGGCATCCGCGAGGGGCTGGACCCGGGGGCGGCCAATGAGGACAATCTGTACGAGCTCAGCGAAGCGCAGCGCCAGGAGCGGGGCATCCATTTCCTGCCGCAGACCCTGCAGGAGGCGGTGCAGGCCTTTGCAGATGACCCTCTGGTCGAGCGCACGCTGGGCCGTGCCTTGCGCGATGAGTTCATCAAGTACAAGACCGAAGAGTGGGAGGCCTACCACCTGGCCGTGAGCCAGTGGGAAGTCGACCGCTACAGCTACATGTTCTGAGGTGGGCATGAACGATTCCGTTGAGACACGCGCCAGCCAGGTCACGCGCATCAGCATCTCCATGCCCGAAGAGCTGCTGATGGCGCTCGACGAGATGGTGGCCGGAAGCGGCTTTGACAGCCGCTCCCAGGCCATCGGGGCGATGATCAACGCGCAGTTGCTGGAGCACAAGCGTCAACTGGGCAATGAGGTGATGATGGGCACCATCACCTTGCTCTATGACCGCTCGGTGCGCGGCCTGCAAAAGCAACTGGCCGATCTGCAGTGTTCGCACATCGACGAGGTGATCAGCTCGCTGCACGTGCATCTGGTGGGCCAGCAGATGTTGGAGGTCGTGCTGGTGCAGGGCCCGGCCAGCACGCTGCAGGCCATTGCCAATGCCATGACCACCCTGCGTGGTGTGATCACTGGTCGGCTGCAGTTGATGGCCGCCACCATGCCGCCACTTCATCCCTTGCCGCCCGGTCGCTGAGCCCGGGCAGCCCCGCCCTCAGTCGTCGATCAGCACCATCACGTCCTGACCGGCGGCCACGGCCCCGCCTTCGCGGCACAGCAGCGTGTGCACGGTCGCATCGGTCGTGGCCACGATGCTGAACTCCATCTTCATCGACTCGACCACCAGCAGTACATCGCCTGCCTGGACGTGCTGCCCCTCAGTGACGGCCACACGCCAGACATTGCCAGGCACGGTGCTGGCCACCGCGCGGCCCCCTTCGGGCAAGTCGAGCTCGCTGTCTGGACCCGCAGCGGCCACGTCGGCATCGCTGGCGTACTCGATCTGTCCTGCTGCGGCCCAGCGTTCACGTTCGGCCTCGAAGGACAGCTGCTGGCGCTGCTTGAACGCGCCGATGCTTTCGGCGTTGTCGGCCAGAAAGCGCCGGTAGTCCTTGAGGCTGAACGTCGAGGGCTCGATGCGCAAGGGGTAGCCCCCATGGGGGAAGTCTGCGCGGATGCGCAGCAGCTCGTCTTCGCTGACGGGGTAGAAGCGGATCTGGTCAAAGAAGCGCAGCAGCCAGGGCTGGCTGAACGCGCCGTGCTCCGGCCCGTGACGCCAGCGGTTCCACATTTGCAAGGTGCGGCCGACGAACTGGTAGCCACCGGGCCCCTCCATGCCGTAGATACACATGTAGGCACCACCGATGCCCACGGCGTTCTCGGGCGTCCAGGTGCGCGCCGGGTTGTACTTGGTGGTGACCAGGCGGTGGCGCGGATCCACCGGCGTGGCCACGGGGGCACCCAGGTACACGTCGCCCAGGCCCAGCACCAGATAGCTGGCCTCGAAGACGATCTTGAAGACCTCGTCGATGCTGTCCAGTCCATTGATGCGGCGGATGAACTCGATGTTGCTGGGGCACCAGGGCGCATCCTTGCGCACGGACTGCATGTACTTCTCGATGGCCAGACGCGTCTGAGCGTCGTCCCACGACAAGGGCAGATGCACGATGCGCGTGGGCACGGTGATGTCGTCCAGCAGGGGCAGTGCATCTTCGGTGGCCAACAGCACGTGCAACAGCTCGCTGCGCGGCAAACGGGCCGGGTCGAAGTGGATCTGCAGTGAGCGGATGCCGGGTGTCATGTCGAGCACGCCGTCCAGCCCCCGACCACCGTTCAGCGCCTTCAGCGCTTCCATCAGAGCGTGGACGCGAAAGCGCAACTCCAGATCCAGCACCAGGGGGCCGAACTCGGCCAGCAGGTAGCGGTCGCCGGCCTGGCGCACCAGCAGGCGCGGCTTTTCGCCTTCCTTCGGCACGTCGGCCAGGATGGGACTCACGCAGGCCTCGGCTTGATCTTGCGGGGGGGGTGGCAAGGCGGCGGCCTGAGTGCGGATACAGGCCTCCAGGGCGTGCTCGCGCGCGGCGGCCTGCTCGGCCGAGATGCGGTGAAAGCGCACCGTGTCACCGGGGCGCAGTTGGCCCATCTTCCACAGCTCGGCGTTCACCACCACCGCCGGGCAGACAAAGCCCCCCAGGCTGGGCCCGTCCGGACCCAGGATCACCGGCATGTCCCCGGTGAAGTCGATGGCGCCGATGGCGTAGGCGTTGTCGTGGATGTTGGAGGGGTGCAGGCCGGCTTCGCCACCATCGGTGCGTGCCCAGGTGGGGCGGGGTCCGATCAGGCGCACACCGGTGCGGCTGGAGTTGTAATGCACCTCCCAGTCGGTGGCAAAGAAGGTCCGGATGTCCTCGTCAAGGAAAAAGTCCGGCGCCCCATGCGGGCCGTAGAGCACGCCGATGTCCCAATGGCGATCGTAGCGGGGGATGGCCTCGGGGGCGGTGGCACGTTCAGGCGTGCCGGTGCCGGGTGCGGCCAGATGCAGCACATCACCCACGCGCAGCAGGCGCCCGGCATGGCCGCCGAACTGACCCAGCGTGAAGGTCGACCGACTGCCCAGGTACAGGGGCGTGTCCAGCCCACCGCTCACGGCCAGGTAAATGCGACAGCCGGCTTCGGCCCGGCCCAGGCTCAGTTGGGATCCTGCGGGCACAGGGTGGCTTTGCCACATGGCCAGGGGTTGGCCATCGAGCGTGAGGCTCACGGGCGCCCCCGTCACGGCGATCACGGCCTCGGCATTGAACTTCAGCGTGGGGCCCGAGAGCGTGCATTCCAGCGTGGCGGCATCGCTGGCATTGCCCACCAGTTGATTGGCCATGCGGTGGGCATAGGCATCCATGGGGCCGGAGGGCGGCACGCCCACGTCCCAGTAGCCCTGTCGCCCAGGCCAGTCCTGGACCGAGGTCTGCACGCCGGCGGCCACCACGTCGATGGTGGCGGGGCGGTAGACAAAGTCGCTGAGAAAACGCGTGACCTGGCGGCCTTCGCGAAAGACCGCTGTCTGCACGACCTGTCTCAGGTAGGCCAGATTGGTCTCGATGCCGTCCACCCTTGTGTCGGCCAGGGCCTGGTCCAGTTGCGTCAAGGCAGCGTCACGGTCATCGGCGGTGACGATGATCTTGGCCAGCATGGGGTCATACCAGGCGGGGACGTCCGTGCCGCGTTCGACCCAGGCGTCGACGCGCGCCTGTGTGGGGAAGATCACCTCGGTGAGCAGCCCTGCGCTGGGCTGGAAGTTCTTGCCCGGATCTTCGGCGTAGAGCCGCACCTGGATGGCCGCGCCGTGTGGCGTGAGAACCTGCTCCGCCAGGGCTGGCAGATCGCCCGAGGCCAGTCGCACCATCCATTCGACCAGATCGACGCCATAGACCTGCTCGGTCACGCCGTGTTCGACCTGCAGCCGGGTGTTGACCTCCAGGAAGTAGAACCGACCCGAGTCGGCGTCAACGACGAATTCCACGGTGCCGGCCGATCGGTAGTTCACGGCCTGGGCCAGGCGAACCGCCGTGGCATGCAGGGCTTCGCGTTGGGCTGCACTCAGGCCGGGGGCGGGCGTCTCTTCGATGACCTTCTGGTTGCGGCGTTGCACCGAGCAGTCGCGCTCGCCCAGGGCCACCACGGTGCCCTGGCCATCCCCGAAGACCTGGACCTCGATGTGGCGGGCGCGTTCGACGAACTTTTCAAGAAAGAGGCCGGCATCCTTGAAATTGGCGGATGCCAGCCGCTGCACCGAGGCAAAGGCTTCGGCCAGTTCGGCCTCGCTGCGCAGCAGGCGCATGCCGATGCCGCCGCCGCCAGCAGTGCTCTTGAGCATCACGGGGTAGCCGATGCGCTGTGCCTGGGCGCGGGCATCGGCCACATCGCTCAACAGGCCCGAGCCAGGCAGCAGGGGCACGGCATGGGTTGTGGCGAGTTCTCGGGCCGTGTGCTTCAGGCCGAAGGCGCGCATCTGATCGGCGCTGGGGCCGATGAAGGCGATGCCGGCGGCCTCGCAGGCCTGGGCGAAGTCGGGGTTCTCCGACAGGAAGCCATAGCCAGGGTGGATGGCCTGGGCGCCTGTGCGAAGGGCGATCTCCAGGATCGTGTCGGCACGCAGATAACTCTCGGCGGCCGGTGCCGGGCCGATGCAGTGGGCCTCGTCGGCCTCTCGCACATGGCGCGCTCCGGCATCGGCCTCGGAGTACACCGCCACGCTGCGGATGCCCATCTTCTTGAGCGTGCGGATGATGCGGCAGGCGATGGCGCCACGGTTGGCGATGAGAACCTTGTCGAACATGGTGTCCTGTGGCGGGCCGTCCCGCAGGGGGTGTCGCGCGTCAGGTCGTCCTGCCGGCCATGGATGAGGCAATGCTCAGACGGGATCCCACACCAGCAACTGGATGGGGGTGGGGTTGTAGGCGTTGCAAGGGTTGTTGAGTTGCGGGCAGTTGGAGATCAGCACCCACAGGTCCATCTCGGCGCGCATTTCCACGTACTTGCCGGGACCGGAGACACCATCGGCGAAGGTGAGCTGGCCATCGTCCGTCACGGGCACGTTCATGAAGAAATTGATGTTGGGCACCAGATCGCGCTTGCCCAGGCCGATGTCCGCATGCTGCAAGGCGATCAGGTAGTTGTCGCGGCAGCTGTGCATGAACTTCTTTTGCAGGGCATAGCGCACGGTGTTGCTCTCGGCTGCACAGGCGCCGCCCAGGGTGTCATGACGCCCGCAGGTGTCCGCCACGATGGTCAGCATGGGGCGGCCTTCATTGCTCTGCAGCACCGAACCTGTGGTCAGGTAGATGCCGCCCTGGGCGAGCATGGTGTCGGTGGCGCTGTAGTGCTCGGCCAGATCGTCCCGGCTGTAGAAGATCACGTCGGCCGCCTGGTTGCCTTCGAGGTCGACGATGCGCAGCGTCTGCCCCCGGTCGAGCTGGAACAGGATGGGCTCGCCGGCGGGGTGGCGCTGGTTGATCACGGCCTGGGCGGGGTCCAGAGGACTGTCCTGCAGGCGGATGGCGGCGGCGCTGGATGGGATGGCGGTCATGGTGCGGTCCCTCACAGGTAGAGCATGTCGGTGTTGTGGTGGGCGCGAGCGTTCTCGCCGCAGAAGGTGCGGCAGTCATCGTCTGCGGGAGCCGGGCCACTGCGCCAGGCCACGATGCCCACTTTCCTGGGGGCATAGGTGGGCGAGGGGTCCAGGGGATGGGGTGCGGTCGACAGTGCCAGCACCAGGTCCATGTCGCAGCGCAACTCGACCATGTCCCCGACGTGCGCATGCGATGAGGCAAAGTCGAAGCGGCCCTCGGCGTCGACGCTGACCTTGCTGAACAGGTTGACCGGGGCGATCAGGTCACGTCGGCTCAGGCCGTGCTTGCCGATCTCGATGAGCAGACCGTCCTTGCCGGAGCGGTGCATGGCATTGCGGTGTTGCTCGAAGCGGTGCTCACCATAGCGCTGCGCCATGCGCTGGCTGTCCAGCAGCGCCCCCATGGGGTCGTGCCAGCCCAGGCTGTCTGCGGTGATGCTGGCCATGGCACGCCCCATGTCGCTCATCAGGACATGACCACGTGTGTAGCGTGCTGTGTGCTGGGCCTTGAGCGAGTCGGGCATGTTGTAGCGCTCCAGCTTGTCATGGGCCGCATAGAGCACGACGCTGACGTTGGCGCCGGCCTCCAGGGCCACGAAGCGCAGGGCCGTGCCGCGTGACAGGCGCCAGGACCAGTGGCCCCCGCCGGGCACGATCTCCGACCACATGATCCGGTCGTCGGGCAGACCGATCAGGGCTGAGGCGGGAAAGCGCTGCCAGTGGGGCAGGGCATCCACCGCAGAGTCCTTGAGAGGGGGCGTGAGAGAGATGCTGGACATGCACAGACTCCGGAGGAGGATCCACAAAAGACGAGAGACGCTTGTGCTTGCACAAGAATCTCCCGGGCTTTTGTCCCTCCGTGGAGCCGCACGGATGCGGCCGACCGCTCTCGGACCAGGCAAGCCCTCCAGAATCTGGACGGCTTCGGAACCCTAGCGCTCATTGCTTCTCTCTGTCGATGTCAAGCAAGACAGATGCCAGACGTTGCGCGCCAGCTTGGTGCGTGGGCCACATCGCATGGCGTGCGCCCAGGGATCAAGTAAGCTCTGTGCATCGCCACTTTCCTCTCGCCCTCCATGCTGACTGCCCGCTCCGATCGTGTCCTCGCCGTGGTGGCGCTGGTCTTGCTCGCCGCGGGGTGCCTGCTGGTCTTGTGGCCCTTCATGACCTCGCTGGTGTGGGCGGCCATTCTGGCGTCGACCAGCTGGCCGGTGTTCTCCTGGCTGGATCGGGCCGTGGGTTCGCGCCGTGCCTGGGCTGCCAGCCTGATGACCTTGCTGGTCACGGTCGTGTTGCTGGGGCCTGTCGTGGCGGTGGCCTTGGCCCTGGCCGACGACGTGAGTGCGCTTGCGCAGGCGGCCTCGCAGGTGATCAAGGAGGGCTTGCCTGCGGCACCCGCGTGGTTGTCCAAGCTGCCGGTCATCGGGCCCTCGCTGCAAAGCTACTGGCAGCAGTTTGTGCATGATGGGCAGCGCCTGATGTCTGAGCTGAGCAAATGGTCTGCGCCGGTGCAAGCGCTGGCCTTGTCGGGGGGGCGCATTGTGGGGCAGGGCGTGCTGGACATGGGCTTCTCGGTCTTCCTGGCGTTCTTCTTCTTTCTGCACGGCGAGGCACTGGCCCGCCGTCTGCGCATCGGGCTGGAGCACCTGGCGGGCTTGCGTGCCGACTATCTGCTGGGCATTGTCAAGGGCACGGTGAGCGGGGTGATCTACGGGGTGCTGGGGACGGCCCTGGCGCAGGGGGTGCTGGCCGCCACCGGCCTGGCCATCTCGGGTGTTCCCGGCGCGGTGCTGCTGGGCATGGCCACCTTCTTCCTGTCCGTGGTGCCGGTGGGGCCGCCCCTGGTCTGGGGCGGCGCTGCGATCTGGCTGTTCCAGCAGGGGCAACCGGGTTGGGCCGTGTTCATGGCCGCCTGGGGGTTCTTTCTGGTCAGCACCGTGGACAACGTCATCAAGCCCTTCATCATCAGCCGCGGCGCCAGCCTGCCGTTTGCCATCGTCTTCCTGGGGGTGCTGGGGGGCGTGCTGGCCTTTGGCGTGATCGGCGCCTTCCTGGGTCCGACCTGCCTGGCCGTGGGTTACCGCCTGATCAATGAGTGGACGGCCAATCCGCCGCAGATCACGCGTCCGGGCGAAGGGGCTTGAAGGGCTGCCGGTCGCGCAATTCGTCCACATAGGACTCGATGTGCGCGCCTTCCTGGGCCAGAAAGCGGGCCACGGCGTCCGCGAAACGTGCATCCCGCAGCCAGTGGGCTGACCAGGTCGTTGTGGGCAGCAGGCCTCGCGCCATCTTGTGCTCGCCCTGCGCGCCGCCTTCAAAACGGCCATAGCGCTGCTCGATGCACCAGGCCAGCGGAGCGTAGTAGCACAGCTCGAAGTGCAGGCAGGGGATGTGCGCCAGGGCACCCCAGTAACGCCCCCAGGCCGTGCCCTGCACGGGGTCGATGCCCAGCAGGGAGGCCGCCATGCGCTGCCCCTGGTGCTCGGCGACGAACATCAGCCACTGCGCCGGCAGGGTGCGTGCGATCTGCTGGAAGAACTCGGGGCTCAGGTAGGGTGGGGCGCCATGGGCCAGATAGGTCTGCCGGTAGCAGCGGTAGAAGAAGTCCCAGTCCTCGGGCTGGATGGCCGGGCCGACCAGGGCACGCACCTGGACACCGGCGTCTGCGACGCGACGGCGCTCCTGCTGGATCTTCTTGCGCTTGTCCCGATGCAGCGCCCCCAGAAAGTCGGCCATGTCGGCATAAGGTGGGGCACCTGGCGTGGTCAGGGACCGGTTCTCCCAGTGGAACTGCACGCCCTGGCGGATCAGCCAGCCGGCCTGCCGTGCGGCATCCAGGTCATCGCTGTCCGGGAACAGCAGGTGAGCCGATGACGCCCCCATCTGCTCTGCCAGTGTGCTGATGGCCGACAGCAGAGCTGTGCGCGCGCCCGGTTCTCGGGCCAGCAGCCGGCTACCCGGCACGGGCGTGAAGGGTGAGGCACACAGCAGCTTGGGGTAGTAGCGCAGGCCTGCGCGCTGGTGGGCATCAGCCCAGGCCCAGTCAAAGACGTATTCGCCGTAGGAGTGCGATTTGATGTAGACCACACAGGCGCCGGCCAGAGCCTCTGGGGCGTCTGCACGGTGGGCGGTCAGAAACAGGGGCACCCAGCCCGTCTCGGCCGAGGCGCAGCCGCTGTCATGCAGCGCGGCCAGCCACTCGTGACGCATGAAAGGGGTGGCTTGCAGGCCGCTGGCCAGCAAGGTATTCCACTGCCCGGCGTCGACCTCGTGGGGTGACGCGTGGGTGCGGACCTCCCAGCTCAGAGGTACCACCGCGACACCAGTTCGGCCACACAGGCGGGTTTGTCGCCGCCTTCAACTTCGATGGTGGTGCGCCAGACCTGCTGCATGCCGTGGTCTGGAAGGTCTTCCACGCTGATCAGGTGGATGTGGCAGCGGATGCGCGAGCCGGCAGGCACGGGCGCCGGGAAGCGCACCTTGTTGGCCCCGTAGTTCACGCCCATGCGCACGCCCTTGCACACCAAGCTGGACTGCAGGAACTCCGCGGTCATGGCCAGTGTCAGGAAACCGTGCGCGATGGGGCCCCCAAAGGGCGATTCGCGCCGGGCGCGTTCCGGGTCGGTGTGGATCCACTGCTGGTCACCGGTGGCATCGGCAAAACGCTGGATGCGCGCCTGATCCATCACGACCCAGTCGGTGGTGGTGATGTCCTTGCCGACCCAGTCATGCAGGTCGGCGGGCGATTCGAAGACGATCTTGTCGGGCATGGCGAATCAAGGCGGCGGGACCGCAGGGTGCGACATGCCATCGACTCTAGCAGCGCCAGGGCCAGCGTGGGCGCGGGTGGCGGGCGAGTCATGAAAAAGCCAGGGGCGGCTGTTGCGCGGGCCGCCCCTGGTCGTTCAACGGGAGATCAGTGCAGGATCAGCGGGCTTCGGAGGCCTTCTGGGGGTAACGCTGAGCCATCACGTCAAACACGGTCACGTCGTAGTTTTTGTAGGTTGCGGGCTTGGCCTTTTCAGGGGCCGGGGTGGCAACGACGGTCTTTTCGACCTTGTCTGCGTAGGCGCTGGGGAACAGCTGGTTGAGCAGCAGGCCGGTTTCAGCGTCACGGATATTGCCGGTGCGTTGGGCTTCAGCCAGTTCCGCCTTGACCTGCGCGCGGGTCAGGCCCGTGTCGGCGTGGGCGACACCGGTCAGCGAGGCCGACACGGCGATCAGGGTGGCGGCGGCAATGGAAGCGATACGGGTGGTGGTCATGGTCAGCTCCTTCAAAGAGGTGGAAAAGCGTTGTCGATGGACATGACTGTATTGATGTTGATTTGTTTGATAAATAGTGTTTCAATCAATCTATTGATGACTGAATTGAAATAATCGGCATGGACCGTCTGCAGACCATGAAGACTTTTGCCCGCGTGGTCGACGAGGGTGGCTTTGCCGCCGCTGCCCGCGTGATGGACGTGGACCAGGCCCTGGTGACGCGGCAGGTGGCCGATCTGGAAAAGCACCTGGGGGTGAAGTTGCTGGAGCGCACGACCCGCTCCATGCGCCTGACCGAGGCGGGAGAGGCCTATCTGGCGCGGTGCCGTGGCATCCTCTCCGAGGTGTCCGAGGCCGAGGCCCTGGTCAGCCGCTCGCACCAGGACATGGTGGGGCGGGTGCGCATGGCCCTGCCGACGCTGTTCGGCAAGGAGGGCATCGCCCAGCAACTGGCCGAACTGCACGAGCAGTTCCCCGATCTCGTGGTGGAGGTGGCCATGCTGGACAGGCCGGTGGATCCGGTGGCGGAGGGCTTCGACGTGGTCATCATGGAGTCGGCCTTCGGCGTGTCGGCCACGGCAGTGTCGCGGTCCTTGCTGGAGGTGCCCTTCATGCTGTGTGCGTCGCCCGCCTATCTGCGCAAGCACCCGATGCCGATGCATCCTCGTGATCTGGCTGCGCACCATGCCGTGGCGCAGTGGGCCTCGGGCGAGGCCGGCAGTGCCCAGGAGCGCTGGACGCTGGCACAGTCCGATGGCCTCGTCGAGAGTGTGGATCTGCGGGTGGCTTTGCGCACCAACACCTATGCCTTGAGCCTGGAGGCCGTGCGCTGCGGCATGGGCATTGGCCGTTTGACGCCCAGGCTGCTGGCCGATGACCTGGCTGCAGGGCGCCTGGTGCACCTGCTGCCCGGGTGGCGTGCGGGGCAGTTGTCCTTCAGCCTGGTGTACCCGGGGCGCCGCATGTTGCCCCGGCGGGTGCGTCACGTGATCGATGCCATCGTGGCGCGATGTGCGGAGCTGAATCAGACCCTCACGCGCGCATGCCCAGCGGCTGAGTGTCTTGCCAGTGAGTGACACGTCGGGTGCGCTCGGCGGGTGCCGGCGTGCGGGCGACCACCCACACCGAGACCTCCCGGGCGCCGGCCACCCACAGCGTGCGGGCGATCTCGTTGAGCGTGGCGCCGGTGGTCAGCACGTCGTCGACCACGGCCACATGGCGCCCTCGGATCAGCGCCGCCTGTGCCGGTGGCACCGTGAAAGCGCCCCGGATCTGCAGTTCACGTTCATCGGCGTCCAGGGACATCAGGCGGGCTGTGTCTCGTGGCCGCAGCAGGATGTCGGTGCGCATGGGCAGGCTCAGGGCGCTGGCGATGTGCTCGGCCACCAGCGCCGCCTGGTTGTAGCCCCGCTCGCACAGGCGAGCCGCCGACAGCGGCACGGGCAGCACCAGGGTGGGCGCGCCGGCCCGCAGGCGCATCAAGGTCTTGCGCTGGCCAGGAGCCTTGAGCTCCCAGCGCTTGAGGATCTGCTCCAGTAGCAGCGCGCCCAAGGCCTGGGCCATGGCCGGGTCTTCCTTGAACTTCAGGTGGGCGATCAACTGACGCCAGGGCGAGGCGTAGTCCAGCGCTGCGACCGCGTGGTCGAACTGGGGCGGATCGTCGGCGCACTGGGGGCACAAGGCATCCCCCTGGGGGTGCAGGGCCGTCAAGGGCAGGGCGCAGCGCTGGCAGCGCAACTGCGCCATGATGTCGGGCGTCAGGCAGGTGCTGCAGAGCATGCGCCCCTGCCAGCGACGGCAGGCGCGGCACATCGTGGGCCACCACGGTCTTCCTGATTTTTTCATGGGGTCAATATACTCGCGCAACCCCCTTGGACCCCCATGATGTCGAACCCGTCAGACACCTCGCCCCCCCCTGAATTGTTACCGTCTGTGGCGCCTCAGGCGCAGGCGCTGGCGCATCAATGGAGGCGCCTGGCGCGTGCGCCGCAGGCTCCCTGGCTGCACACCGAGGTGGCGCGTCGCCTGGGGGACAAGCTCGATGCCATCCGTCTCACGCCGGCCCACTGGCTGGACTGGTCGGCCACCCTGGGCGGAGGGGCGGCCGTGGTCACGCAACGTTACCCTCAGTCACATCGTTGGGTCTGGGAGCCCACGGCGGAACTGGCTGGGCGTGCAGCCCAGGCCTGGCTGGCCGAGCACCCCAATCCCTGGTGGGCCGCCTGGCGCAAGCAGGCCAGCGCACCCGTGGTACAGGCCGGGCAGGCCTGGCCCGAGGGCTGGCCTGCGGACGGGGTGGGGCTGGTCTGGGCCAATATGGCGCTGCACACCCAGGCCGATCTGGACGCCACCTTGCGTGCCTGGCATGCGGCCCTGGCGGTCGACGGCTTCCTCATGTGTTCGGGGTTGGGGCCCGACACCGCGGGCGAACTGCGTGCCCTGTATCAGCGCCAGGGCTGGCCTTTACCTACGGTGCAGTTCATCGACATGCACGACCTGGGCGACGCCCTGGTGCAGGCCGGCTTTGCCGACCCCGTGATGGACATGGAGCGCCTGACGCTGACCTGGGACAGCGCGCGCGCCATGCTGGCCGAGTTGCGCACCTGGGGTGGCAATGTGGCCCGGGGGCGTTTTGCGGGTTGTCGCACGCCCCGCTGGCGCCAGCGTCTGGAAGACGCCATCGATGCCGAGCTGCGTCGGCCGGACGGCCGCATCGGCTTGACGGTAGAGCTGGTCTATGGACACGCCATCAAACCGTTGCCGCGCGCCCTCGTCTCCGAGGAAACCCGCGTGTCATTGAACGATATGAAGCGCATGATCAAAGGTGGATCTCGCCAGCCGTGATGACTCGCGACATGAAGTGCGCCCACTTGTCAAACCCAAAGCTGGCAGTGATGGGAATACGCATCACTTGAGGGAAAGCCATAACAGATCCGTTGCACACTCGACTTGAGCCAGCGCAACTCAGTCCCTAGAATGGGTCGGAGAAAGTGGTTCGGTGTGGCGATGTTGCCGCGCAAACCGCGACTTTGTTGCTTTCGCCCCTGGTAGTTGCGCTGGCTGGGTTCACAAGACGAGTCGGTGTCCAACGCCCGGGGATGGAGTTGTGGCTTCCATGCCTGTTGCCCTGTCTTTTCGGACTGTCTTTTCGCCCGCTGCAGGGCGCGCACTCCCCACCACACCGCTCGCATCGCGAGCTGCCCGAACGTCTCTGGGTCTGGTCGCCATGTCGCGGCCGGGCCTGTGATGGCTTGCTTCAACAGAGAAGACCCATGAATCACACCCCTCAACCTGCACAACACGGCGCACCCGGGTCATGGCAACGTGGTCTGGCGCGGCTGTCGGCGGCTGCCGTGACGACCACCCTGCTGGCGCTGTCGCCCGCGGCCTGGGCTGTCAATGATCTGCCGGGCGGTCCGTCCGTGCTGCAGATGGACCTGCCGCCGCCAGCCACCAAGATCGCCGCGGCTCAGCAAGATCTGCACGTCATGATGCTGTGGATCTGCGGTGTGATCTGCGTGGGTGTGTTCGGGGTGATGTTCTACTCCATCCTCAACCACCGCAAGTCCAAAGGGGCCAAGGCCGCGAGCTTTCATGAGTCCATCACCGTGGAAGTCGTCTGGACCGTGATCCCCTTCTTGATCGTGATCGGCATGGCCCTGCCAGCCACCAAGGTGGTGGTGGCCCAGAAGGACACCACCAACGCCGACCTGACCATCAAGGCCACAGGCTACCAATGGAAGTGGGGCTACGACTATCTGAATGGCCCCGGTGAGGGCATCCAGCTCATTTCCTCGCTCGACGCCACACAGCGCGCGCTGTCTGACGCCGGCACCCCCGAGGGCGACAACTACCTGCTCAAGGTGGACGAGCCCATGGTCGTGCCCGTGGGCAAGAAGATCCGCGTGATCACCACCGCCAACGACGTCATCCACTCCTTCATGGTGCCGGCCTTCGGCATCAAGCAGGACGCCATCCCCGGCTTCGTGCGCGACACCTGGTTCAAGGCTGAAAAGACCGGTGACTTCTACGGGCAGTGCGCCGAGTTGTGCGGCAAGGAACACGCCTACATGCCCATCCATGTGCGCGTGCTGTCCGAAGAGGCTTACGCCGCCTGGGCAGAAGGCAAGCTCAAGGCTCAGCAGGCCAAGGCCGACGATCCCAACAAGGTCTGGGAGCAGGCCGATCTGATCGCACGCGGGCAGAAAGTCTATGAAGCCAACTGCGCGGCCTGTCACCAGGCCAACGGCAAGGGCGCTGGTGCTGTCAAGCCCATCGATGGTTCGGCCAAGGTGCTGGATGCCGACAAGGGGGTTCAGATTGCCGTGCTGCTCAACGGTCAGAACAACGGCGCCATGCCCGCATGGAAGCAGTTGTCCGACACCGAGATCGCGGCCGTGATCACCTACACCAAGAACAACTGGTCCAACAAGACCGGTCAGACCGTGCAGCCGGCCGATGTGCTGGCTGCCCGCAAGTGAGTCAGAAAGGACAATGAAATGAGTGCGGTTCTGGATCACGGCGGCCACGGCCACGGACATGACGACCACGGTCACCCACACGGGTGGCGTCGCTGGGTATTTGCGACCAACCACAAGGACATCGGCACGCTGTATCTGCTGTTCTCTTTCACCATGCTGATGATCGGTGGCGTTCTGGCCCTGCTGATCCGCGCCGAGCTGTTCCAGCCGGGGCTGCAGGTGGTCAACCCTGAGCTGTTCAACCAGCTCACCACCATGCACGGCCTGATCATGGTGTTCGGTGCCATCATGCCGGCCTTCGTGGGCCTGGCCAACTGGATGATCCCGCTGCAGATCGGCGCGTCCGACATGGCCTTCGCGCGGATGAACAACTTCAGCTTCTGGCTGATGATCCCGGCGGCCATCATGCTGGTGTCGTCCTTCTTCATGCCCGGTGGTGCGCCCGCTGCGGGCTGGACCCTGTATGCGCCCCTGACGCTGCAGATGGGCCCCTCGATGGATGCGGGCATCTTCGCGATGCACCTGCTGGGCGCCAGCTCCATCATGGGCTCGATCAACATCATCGTGACCATCCTCAACATGCGTGCCCCCGGCATGACGCTGATGAAGATGCCGATGTTCGCCTGGACCTGGCTGATCACCGCCTACCTGCTGATCGCTGTGATGCCCGTGCTGGCCGGTGCCATCACGATGACGCTGACCGATCGCCACCTGGGCACCAGCTTCTTCAATCCCGCCGGTGGCGGTGATCCGATCATGTACCAGCACATCTTCTGGTTCTTCGGTCACCCCGAGGTCTACATCATGATCCTGCCGGCCTTCGGCATCGTGAGCCAGATCGTGCCGGCCTTTGCCCGCAAGAAACTGTTCGGCTACACCTCCATGGTGTACGCCACCGGCTCCATCGCCATCCTGAGCTTCATCGTGTGGGCCCACCACATGTTCGCCACCGGCATGCCGGTGACCGGCCAGCTCTTCTTCATGTACGCCACCATGCTGATCTCGGTGCCCACGGCCGTGAAGATCTTCAACTGGGTGGCCACCATGTGGCGCGGCTCCATGACGTTTGAAACCCCGATGCTGTGGGCCGTGGGCTTCATCTTCGTGTTCACCATGGGTGGCTTCACGGGCCTGATCTGCTCCATGGCGCCCATCGACACTCAGATCCAGGACACCTACTACGTGGTGGCGCACTTCCACTACGTGCTGGTGGCCGGCTCGCTCTACGCTCTGTACGCTGGCGTCTACTACTGGGCACCCAAATGGTCGGGCGTCATGATCCCCGAGTGGAAGGGCAAGTTCCACTTCTGGGGTTCGCTGATCACCTTCAACATCACCTTCTTCCCCATGCACTTCCTGGGTCTGGCCGGCATGCCGCGTCGCTATGCCGACTATCCCATGCAGTTCGCCGACTTCAATGCCGTGGCCTCGGTGGGTGCCTTCGGTTTCGGTCTGATGCAGGTCTTCTTCCTGCTGTTCGTCATGATCCCCATGATGCGCGGCAAGGGTGAGCCCGCACCGCAGCGGCCCTGGGACGGTGCCGAAGGCCTGGAGTGGGAAGTGCCGTCGCCGGCGCCCTTCCACACCTTCGAGAACCCGCCCAAGCTGAATGCTTCGGCCACCAAGGTGATCGGCTGATGAGCGCGAACGCTTCTCCCCAGAACGCCTCGGTGCGTGGCAAGAACCTGCGCCTGGCGCTGATCCTGGCGTCGGTGGTGGCGGTGTTCTTCTTCGGCTTCATGCTGAAGATGACCTTGCTGGCACACCCGAACTGATCCCGGTGTGCAGGCATGAGCGCTGACCGCGATCCTCACACCGACCCCGGGCGCAAGCCCTCGTCGGTGTCTCGGCGCGTGGCCGCGAGCAACCGCCAGATGGTGGGCAAGCTGGTCGTGATCGCCGGGGTGATGTTCGGCTTTGGTTATGCCATGGTGCCTATGTACCGGGCCATCTGCGATGCCCTGGGGGTGAACGTGCTCTCGCTCGCGGAGCAGAACATCCCCGGTGGCTCGTCCAAGGCCCGGCCCAACACCCAGATCGATGTGAGCCGCACCATCACGATCGAGCTGGACGCCAATGCCCGCGGTCCCTGGGCGTTTGCGCCTGAGCAGCGCGTGGTCAAGGTTCATCCCGGACAGCTCACCACGGTGATGTACGAGTTCCGAAATGTGCAGGATCGCACCATGCGGGCCCAGGCCATTCCCAGCTATGCGCCCAAGCAGGCGACGGCACATTTCAACAAGATCGAATGTTTCTGCTTCAACGAATACACGCTCAAGCCGGGCGAGGTCAAGCGCTGGCCGGTGGTGTTCGTGGTGGATCCCAAATTGCCTCGTGATGTGCGCACCATCACCCTGTCCTACACCTTCTTTGAAGTGGGCTCCAAGGTGCCTGCGGCGCCCGGAGGCAGGACATGAGCGAGGCGGGCAAGGACCTGCGCGAGGCCGCAGCCCGCAAGGGCTCGTTCCTGCAGACGCTCAAGGCGGTGGCCTGGGCTTTTTTCGGGGTACGCAAGTCCAAGGGTTACCAGGACGACACCGACCGCATCAACCCCATCCATGTGATCGTGGCGGGTGTGCTGGGCGGGGTGATCTTTGTGGTGACGCTGGTGCTGGTGGTTCGTTGGGTGGTGGCCAGTGGTGCGGGGGCGTGAGCCCCGGCCACAGACAAGACAACACCCATGCAAGTGATATGTGAAGCGGCCTGGCCGCGTGTTCAATGACAGGAGCCTGTATGTCGGCAGCGATTCCCAAGGGGCAGACCCCGTACTACTTCGTGCCAGGGCCTTCCAGGCACCCGGCGATGGCGGCGTTTGGCCTCTTCTTTGTGATCCTGGGCGCAGGCCAGTGGATCAATGGTGTCTCCTGGGGGCCTTACTGTGCCGCGTTCGGCCTGGCCTGGTGGCTGGTCGTGCTCAAGCAGTGGTTCGGCGATGCCATCCACGAGAGCGAGGGCGGCCTCTACAGTGACCGCATCGACGTTTCCTTCCGCTGGAGCATGGCCTGGTTCATCTTCTCGGAGGTGATGTTCTTCGGGGCCTTCTTCGGGGCGCTGTACTGGGCACGCATGCATTCGGTTCCGGAGCTGGGCAATATGGAACATGCCATGCTGTGGCCTGACTTCAAGGGCGTGTGGCCATCGGTGGTGGCCGGCGCCACGGGGTCGCCGGCCGGCACGGTCGAACCCTTCCAGACCATGGGCCCCTGGCCTCTGCCCACCATCAACACGGCCCTGCTGCTGACCTCGGGGGTGACGCTGACCATCGCTCACCACGCCCTGCGTGAGAACAAGCGTGGCACCACCATCACCTTCATGTGGCTCACCGTGCTGCTGGGCATTGCCTTCCTGATCTGCCAGGGCTATGAGTACTACGAGGCCTACCATCACCTCAACCTCAAGCTCACCTCGGGTGTGTATGGCTCGACCTTCTTCATGCTGACGGGCTTTCACGGCTTCCACGTCTTCGTGGGCATGCTGATGCTGCTGTTCATCACGCTGCGTCTGCAAAAGGGCCATTTCACGGCCGACCGTCACTTTGGTTTCGAAGGGGCCGCCTGGTACTGGCACTTCGTGGACGTGGTCTGGCTGGGCCTGTACGTGATCGTCTACTGGACCTGATCAGGTCTCAAGGCAGTGTTTCCCTTCAGCGGCAGGGCTTTCAGCGTCCTGCCGCGACACCGGTGGGGTGGATCCACCCCATCTTGTAGCTCAGCAGGATGAACAGGAACAAGGCAA
The DNA here is from genome assembly GCF_036279655.1 of Aquabacterium sp. Lineage (GTDB taxonomy): Bacteria > Pseudomonadota > Gammaproteobacteria > Burkholderiales > Burkholderiaceae_C > Aquabacterium. The sequence goes on from NZ_DASUIT010000057.1 coordinate 35,521, forward strand.
TCGACAGCCCGACGCGCAAGGCCAGGGCGTTGACCATGCGGTTGCTTTTGGGCTGGCCATCGCGGCCATCCTTGAGCATGGCGCGCCCGCCCAGGGCCAGCGCGAGAATGATGGCCACCAGTGCCGCGATGAGGATGATCTTCATGCGCACGGATGATACGGCCTGCAGGCCTGCCGTGGTGACACACCGATGACTCGCAAACCCTCCCTGTGGGTGCTGCTGGCCACTGTGATCGGGATCGGCATCACGGCCTCTCTGGGGGCCTGGCAGCTCGACCGAGCCGATCAGAAGCAAGATCTGCACGACACCATGATGGCGCGTGAGCAGTTGCCCATGCTCGATCACACCGCCTTGCCCTGCAGCGCCAGCGACTGGCAGCAGGCCGAACAGCGGCATGCCTGGCTGCGCGGCCATTGGCTCAGCGGGCACACCCTTTACCTCAGCAACCGCAGCATGCAGGGGCGCGCGGGCTTCGTGGTGCTGACCCCGTTGCGTCTGGAGCCCTCGCCGGGCGTGGCGTGCGCGGCCACGGTGGTGCTGGTGCAGCGCGGCTGGGTGCCACGCGATCTGGTCGATCCGGCCCGTGTGCCAAAAATTCAGGACACGGCCGCAGGGGTGCGCGTGCCGGTGAGGTTGGTACCACCGCCTTCGCGCATGCTCGAACTCGGGTCGACCCAGGGGTCTGACACCGGCCCTGTCCGTCAGAATGTGACGCTGAGTGAGTTGTCGAAGGAGTGGGGCGTGATCCTGCGCCCTGGCAGCGTGCAGCAACTGGCGGCGGAGTCGCCATCGGCCGTCAAGGCGCCTGAACTCCTGCGGCAATGGTGGCAGCCCTCGGCCGATGTCGGCAAGCATCAAGCCTACGCGGCGCAATGGTTTGCCATGGCGCTCATCATGGGGACGCTGTACGCTTGGTTTCAATGGTGGCGCCCCCGTCGGGGCGCCGCCCAGTGATGGATGACATGAGTTCGACCCTGACCCCTCCCACCGATGCCCGCCCTCCTGAGGGCGATCCCGCGCTGATGCAGTTGAGCGTGCACAGTCTGCCCGCCCCTGTGGCGGCGGACGCGCAGCGCCTGCGCAGCGGCCGCCTCAAGATGCTGATGGTGCTGGCGGTGTGTGCGGCGCCGGTGCTGGCCTCCTACTTCACCTACTATGTCGTGCGTCCGCAGGGGCGCACCAACTATGGCGAACTGATCAACCCGGTGCGCCCACTGCCAACGGATGCGGCGCTGCCTTTGAGCACACCGGAAGGCCGTGCGGTCCTGGCATCGTCGCTGAAGGGGCAGTGGCTGTTCGTCACCGTGGCGGGGGGGGATTGCACGGCCCGCTGCGAACAGCAGCTCTATCTGCAGCGACAGATCCGCGAGTCACTGGGCAAGGAAAAGGACAAGGTGGACCGTGTCTGGCTGATCAACGATGGACGCCCCATGAAGGACAGCCTGCGCCCGGCCATGCATGACGCCACGGTGCTGTCGGTCGATGGTGCGGCGCTGTCGCGCTGGCTGGCGCCCCAGCCGGGTCGCGCCTTGAGCGACCATTGGTTCCTGATCGATCCCCACGGCCAGTGGATGATGCGTTTTGAACCCCAGGCCGAACCGCGCAAGGTGATCAAGGACCTGAACCGTCTGCTCAAAGCGGCCGCGTCCTGGGATGAGGCGGGTCGGCCATGAACGAGTCGCTGTCTCTGGTCGATCTGGGGCCGGCGGCCAGCGTGGCTCTGGCCGGGGCCTTGCTGGCCTTGCTGCCACTGTTGTGGGCCGCGCGTCGTCTTTGGCGCGAGGGGGGCATGGCCGCCTGGCGGCGCCCGGTGGCCTGGCAGCGCGCCCTGACCCTGGCCACGCTGTTCCTGACACTGGACCTGGTGGTCTTTGGGGCGTTCACGCGTCTGACGGATTCCGGTCTGGGTTGCCCTGACTGGCCCGGCTGCTACGGCAGTGCCAGCCCGGTGGGTGCGCATGGCGAGATCACACAGGCCCTGCAGGAGGCGCCGCATGGCCCGGTGAGCCACGGCAAGGCCTGGATCGAGATGATCCACCGCTACCTGGCCACGGGGGTCGGTGCCCTGATCACGGGCTTGATGGCCCTGGCCTGGTGGTCTCGTGGTCGGGCTTCGGCGGGGGAGCCCCTCATCTCACCCTGGTGGCCCACCTGGACCTTTGTGTGGGTGTGCGTGCAAGGCGCCTTTGGTGCCTTGACCGTGACCCTCAAGCTCTACCCCCTGATTGTCACGGGCCACCTGCTGGGGGGGCTCACCGGCGTGGCGCTGCTGGCCGCTCAGGCGCGTGCGCTGGCCACACCCTCGCAGGCATCGAGTCCCCAGAGTGTGTGGGCCCAGGCCTTGCCCGAGGTGTTGCGGCGATCGGCAGGCTGGGTGCTGGCCGTGTGGGTGTTGCAGGCCATGCTGGGAGCCTGGGTGAGCACCAACGGTGCCGTGCTGGCCTGCGCCGAATTCCCCCTGTGCCAGTCGCAATGGGTGCCTGACATGGACTGGCGCCAGGGCTTCACGCTGCTGCGTGGCCTGGGCGAGGACGGCCAGGGGGGCACCGTCACCCTGGCGGCGCTGACCGCCATCCACATGGCGCATCGACTGGGGGCGATCGTGGCCACGCTGGCCATGCTCTGGCTGGCCTGGCGAGCGATGCAGCTCGGTGCCCGCTCGCACGGGCGCATCTTGCTGGCCCTGCTGGGCTGGCAGGTGGCCACGGGGCTGAGCAATGTGGTGCTGGGCTGGCCGCTGCTGGCGGCGCTCGGTCACACGCTGGGGGCGGCCCTGACGGTGGCTTGGCTCACCGGCCTGGCGGTGTCTCCTCTTTCCAAGCCTGTGTCGCAGGCGGATCAACCGACCCGTTTGAGGGCTCGCTGGGCTTCCTGATATGTCGTCTACACCTTCGTCCCCCGACGCGCCTGTGAGCGCCACCACCTCGCCTGTGACCCTGGGCAATCTGCCCTCGCGCTGGCGCCAGTTCTATGTGCTGACCAAGCCTCGTGTGGTGCAGCTGATCGTCTTCTGTGCCGTCATCGGCATGCTGCTGGCCGTGCCTGGCGTGCCGTCGGCCGATGAGTGCCTCAAGGCGGTCGCTGCTTGCATCGGCATCTGGCTGGTGGCGGGTGCGGCAGCGGCCTTCAATTGCCTGATCGAGCAGGGCATCGATGCCCGCATGAAGCGCACGGCTTGGCGGCCCACCGCCCGCGGGGAGCTCACGCGCACGCAATCGCTGGTGTTCAGCCTGGGGCTGTGCACGATCGGCGGGGTGGTGCTGTATGTGGCGGTGAACCCGCTGACCCTGTGGCTCACACTGGCCACCTTCGTGGGTTATGCCATCGTCTACACGGTGGTGCTCAAGCCCTTGACACCGCAGAACATCGTGATCGGCGGTGCCTCGGGGGCCATGCCACCGGTGCTGGGCTGGGCGGCCATGCGTGGCTCGGTCGACCCGGAAGCGCTGATGCTCTGCCTGATCATCTTCCTGTGGACCCCGCCGCATTTCTGGGCCCTGGCGCTCTACCGCGTCGAGGACTACGCCCGCGCCGGCCTGCCGATGCTGCCGGTGACCCACGGCAACGAGTTCACGCGCCTGCACATCTTCCTCTACACCATCGTGCTGCTGGCCGCGACCTTGTTGCCCTATGTCTACGGCATGAGCGGGCACATCTATCTGGTGAGCGCGCTCATTCTGGGTGCGCTGTTCATGCTCTATGCTTTCAGGCTGTGGCGTCGGTACAGTGATGAGCTGGCCCGCAAGACCTTCCGTTTTTCCATCGTCCACCTGATGCTGCTGTTCGCGGCGCTGCTGGTGGACCACTATGTCTGGCTCTGATCTGCTGATGATGCGCGCACCTCTGGCTTCACACTCCCTCTCTCGTCGCCAGGGCCTGCGTCGTCTGGCGTTGGGCGTGGCCGCACCGCTGCTGGCCGCGTTGCTGTCGAGCGGCTGCGATCAGAAGGGACTCAATCCCATGACGCCCAGTGGCCCGCGCTTTCAGGGGGTCGACATCACCGGGGCGCAGTACGCCCAGAAGCTCTCCCTGCCAGACACCACGGGGCGCATTCGCACCCTCGCCGAGTTCAAGGGCAAGGTGGTGGTGGTGTTCTTCGGCTTCACGCAGTGTCCGGACATTTGCCCCACGACCATGACCGAACTGGCCGAGGTCAAGCGCCGCCTGGGTCCGCAGGGCGAGCGGCTGCAGGGGGTGTTCGTGAGCGTGGACCCCGAGCGCGACACCGATGCCGTGCTGGCCGAGTACATCCGCGCCATGGATCCCAGCTTTGTGGCTTTGCGCGGTTCGGTGCAGCAGGTGACCGATGCCGCGCGCGAATTCAAGGTCTTCTTCCAGAAGGTGCCCAGCCAGGATGGCAAGAGCTACACCATGGACCACACGGCAGGCTCCTATGTGTTCGATCCACAGGGGCGCGTGCGACTGTTCGTGCGCTACGGCTCCGGGGTCGATGCCCTGAGCTCGGACATCAAGCTGCTGCTCGACGAGAAGCCCTGAGCGGGCCGATGGCGCCGGCTCAGTCCGGCAACACCAGGCTCTGGCGGGCTGTCCAGCTGTCGCCGGGGGCCAGGGTGGGCGGGCGGAGGATCTGCGCGGCTTCGACACACAGCATGTGCTGCCAGTCCTCGTCGGGCATGTCCTGAAGGGCCGCGCATTTGTCGCTGCCCGGGTTCCACAGCACCAGGTCCTCGAAGGTCTCGCTCTCCAGGGTCAGGCGGCGCGGGCCGTCACGCAGCAGCAGTGAGCGGGGCACGCGGGCATAGATGCGGTCCATCTCGCCAGCAAAGCGTTTTTCGGGGTGGTCCTCGATGTGCTCGCCGTTGGTGATCGCATCGATGAAGCGGCAACCTTCCAGGCCCTGCAGGCGCACCTGTGACAGCTCGCTCACGGCCAGATAGGTGTGGAGCGCGGCAGAAAATGACCAGGCGGTGTCGCCCGTGTTGCTCACGTGCAGTTCCATGTCCAGGCGCTGCGGCGCCAGGCTCACGGTGAGCTCCAGCGTGAAGCCATGCGGCCACAGGGCGCGGGTGTCCTCGTCATCGCTGCGGGTCAGGGTCACCAGGGCGTGATCGCCTTGCGCGCGCAGTGTGTCGATGGTCCACGGGCGGGTGCGCACCAGGCCATGGCGAGGCAGGCTGCGGTCGGGGCCGCGTTGCTCGAACTGGGGGAAGATCACCGGGACGCCGCCGCGCACGGCTTTGCCCGCCACCACGGGGCTGTCGGGCGAGAGGTAGAGCTGCTCGCCCTGGCCCGCAGGGTGCCAGGACACGACCTGACCGCCATGCAGCAGCACCACGGCATAGGAGCCATCGGGCAGGCTGAGCTTGACGGTGTGGTGGCCCTTGTGCTCGATCTCGACGGCGGACGGGGTGTAAGTGTGTGGGGTGTTCATGTCGTGAGTATCCATCCTTCGACCGGGTCGATGTCGGGGGGCAGACCACAGCGGGTGTCCCCCTCGCTCCAGCGCAGGTGGGCCCAGCCCGCCTGCAGCAGGCAGAGCACGGCATCCAGGCGGTCGCCCTGGGGGTCGCTGGCCAGGTGGTCGCGCTGCGCGGGGCTGAGCTTGAGGCGCAGGCCCAGGCGGGTGCGGCCCTGCTCCAGTGCATCGATGAGGCTCAGGCGATGGAGCAGGCGCTCGTGATTCTGCTGCGCGCGGTCGTCGCTCTTGTAGCTGCCTCGGCCCAGGACTTCCTGCGCCAGCAGACCAGGGTAGGCCTCCAGGGCCAGCCTTGGCGGGGCGTCAGACACGGTGGCACAGGGGCGCAAACCGGGCAGGGCCACATCGGCACGCACCAGGCGCGACAGGCCCTCGAAGTACATCTTGCCCACTGGCACATAGCGGGTCTGCAGGGGGCTGGTGCTGGAGATGCCGGGCAAGGCGGTGTCGGCTCGGCGGTGGGGCAAGGTCGTCGGACGGCTGCCCTGACCCCAGTCGCGCCCCCAGCCATCGACCAGCGCTTGAAAGCCTTGCCGGTCACCGCAGTGCTGCAGCAGTTGCGCGATCAGGCGCTCGGCGGGCGAGCTGGGGATGCCCGGGTTCGAGCCGGGCCATCCCGCCGGGGGCGCATGCGCCAGGGCGTCGACAAAGCACCGTGGCAAGCCAAATGGGAAATCAAAACCGCCGATCCAGCCCGAGCCACCGCGGGGGTGGCCGGTGGACAGCAGGGCCTCGAAGGCGTCCAGCGTGGGCAGGGCTTCGAGCGCCTCCAGGCGCACCACCGTGCCTTGGCGTTGCCCCCAGGCGGCGGTGATGGGTTTGCGCTGGCTGGGCGCGCAGCTGAAGTCCACCCCGAGCAGGCAGGGGCTCATGCGGGCAGGACTCCGCTCAGCCGCCGCGGCAGGTGGCGATGCAGGCGGTGTCGATGAGTTCCTGCAGCAGGGCCATCGAGACCTGACCCGAGACGCTGTAGGGGTCGAGCACCGGGCGCTCGGAGTACTTCAGCAGGGTCGAGGGGTTCACCCGGGCCAGGTTGACCTGGCCCATGGTCCAGCCCGCAAAGCGGCGCTCGGTGATTTCCTCGTAATGCAGCAAGGTGACGTCGTGGTGGCGCGGGTCGGCGCTGATGCGGGTGTAGAGCCCGTTGACCACGTCGCGGCCACCTTCGAGGACCTGCATGAAGATGTCGCCACTGTGGCACAGCAGGCCCGTGACCCCCAGGGCAGGGTTGTTGCGGCGGGACGAGGCCAGCAGGCCGTCGATGACCTCCTGGCTCAGCGTGCTCGACGAGCGACTGGCGTACAGCAATCGAACCAGCATGACTTCAGCCTTTCCGGTGGGTGACCAGCGAGAGGAATTCTCGGCGCAGGTTGGGATCCTTGAGGAAGGAGCCCCGCATCACACTGTTGATCATTTTGGAGTCGGAATCCTTGACGCCGCGCCAGTGCATGCAGAAATGATCGGCTTCCATCACGACGGCCAGGCCATCGGGTTGCATGCGCGACTGCAGCAGGTCGGCCACCTGGGTGACGGCTTCTTCCTGGATCTGGGGGCGGCTCATGATCCAGTCGATCAGCCGGGCGTACTTGGACAGGCCGATCAGGTTGGAGTGCTCGTTGGGCATGATGCCGATCCACACCTTGCCGATGATGGGGCACAGGTGGTGCGAGCAGGCGCTGCGCACCGTGATGGGCCCGACGATCATCAGCTCGTTGAGGCGCTCGGCATTGGGGAACTCGGTGACGGCTGGGGCGGCATGGTAGCGGCCGCGGAAGATCTCGTTGAGATACATCTTGGCCACCCGGCGGGCCGTGTCCTGGGTGTTGTGATCGCTCTCGGTGTCGATGACCAGGCTGGAGAGCACGCCGCTCATCTTGCCCTGCACCTCGTCGAGCAGTTTGTCGAGCTCGCCGGGGTGGATGAACTCGGCGATGTTGTCGTTGGCGTGGAAGCGCCGCTGTGCCTGCTTGATCCGTTCGCGGATGCGCACCGACACGGGCACGCCCTCGTCACCCGGAGCATCGGTGGCGGCAGGGGCGGTGTCGACGGTGCGCAGGGGAGGGGGGGAGCTCATGGGGGCCTTCGGTCCAGTCCGTTGAGGGGCAAGGACGAGATGCTAACGCGCCTTGACATTTCCTGCTGGCTCAGGACTTGACGATCTGGGATCATCACGGGCTGTGAGGGAAGCCGCGGATTGAATGTCGTGATCACTTAATAATGAGATTGATTCGCAATTGCATTTGATGCTAGACTCCGTTCCCATGTCGACCCTGCTTTCCCAAGACCTTGATCTGCGCGCACCGCAGGCCGTGCGCCTGGGATGGCCCGAGCCGCGAGATCTCACGACGCGTCAACGCTGGGTGCTGGCCGCTCTGGTGCTGCTGGCCCATGTCGGGGCCGCCTGGTGGTTGGCCCATGCCCGCCCGGCACCGGAAGCGGTCGGCGAGCCCGATCCGGTGATGGTGGAGCTGATCGCGCCCGATCAGTCCCCGCCGCCCATGCCCCAGGCCGCGCCCCAACCCCCGGCGCCCAAGCTCACTGAACCCTTGCCCGTGCCCCGCGTGGTGACCGCGCGCAGCGCGCAGCCGAGCACCTTCGAGGCGCCGCCCGAGCCGCCCCCCAAGGTGGTGGAGGCCGCACAGCCTGTCACCCCCGTGGCGACGGCCGCGCCCGTGGCCCCCCTGTCGGCTGCACCTTCCAGCATCGCTGCGGCCATGCCCCAGGCACCTGTGGCGCCGCGCCAGTTGGCCATTTCGGCGGTGCGTTATCTGGTCAAGCCGCCCCTGGTCTTCCCGCCGGCCTCCGAGCGTCTGGGCGAGTCGGGCAGGGTGCTCTTGCGCGTGCTGGTGGATGAGCAAGGCCGTCCGGCCGAGGTCACCGTGCAGCAGTCGTCGGGTTTTTCTCGCCTGGATCAGGCGGCCGTGGCCTGGGTCAGGGCCGCTCGCTTCGAGCCCTACAAGGAAGGGGGCGTGGCCATGCCGTTTCGCGTGAGCGCCCCCGTGGATTACGAAACTTCGGATTGATCACCATGAATGACGTCACACCTGTGGTGATGGCCGCATCGGCCGCCACACCGCTCTCCTCGGCCAGTGCCCCTGAGGCGGCCGCCAGCGCACTGGATGCGGCCAACGCCACCACCGAGGTGGGGGCGAGCACCCAGTTGGGTTTCAGCCACTTCATCAGCCAGACGGATGCGGTCGGCCAGGGCCTGTTCGGCATCCTGGTGCTGATGTCGGTGATCTCCTGGGCATTGATCGCCACCAAGGGTGTGGCGCTGATGTTGCGCCAGCGTCGCAGCAAGTCCTTTCTGAACTTTTTCTGGAACGCGACCTCGCTGGATGCGGTGCAGAACGAGATCGCCACCCATGGCGCGCAGGAGCCCTTCGCTCACCTCACGGCCCATGCCATGCATGCGCAGTCCCACCATGCTCGCTATGGTGCGGCCAAGCTGGAAGAAGCCGGTTCGGCCCAGGACTTCCTGACCCGCACCATCAAGAAGGTGCTCGACGAGGAGACCATGCGCATGGAAAGCGGTCTGGCGGTGCTGGCCACCATCGGTGCCACGGCGCCCTTCGTGGGCCTGTTCGGCACCGTCTGGGGTGTTTATCACGCGCTGCTGGCCATCGGGGCTTCGGGTTCGGGTTCGCTCGACAAGGTGGCCGGCCCCGTGGGCGAGGCCCTGATCATGACCGGTGTCGGCCTGGCCGTCGCCATCCCTGCCGTGATGGCCTACAACTGGCTGACCCGCAGCAACCGCGTCTGGTCGGCCCGTCTGGATGCTTTTGCCTTCGAGCTCTTCACCTTCCTGAGCACCGGGCATTCGCTCAAGACCTCGTCCGCATCGGACACGGGCAAGGGCAGCGCCACGGTGCGCCCCCTCAATCCCCAGGCCGGCAAGGCCGGCAGCTGATCGGGAGCGGCCATGGCTTTTGCAAGCTTCGACAACAAGGGGGGCAACGCCCCGCTGGCCGAAATCAACATGGTGCCGCTGATCGACGTCATGCTGGTGCTGCTGGTGATCTTCATCGTGACGGCGCCCCTGCTGAGCCACTCGGTCAAGCTGGAGTTGCCCAAGGCCAGTGCGCAGACGGTCAGTGCCAAGGCGCCCAAGATCGATCTGTCCATCGACGCGGCTGGTGTGCGCTACTGGGATGGGCAGGCCCTCAGCCGCGAAGAGGCCGCCCAGCGCTTTGCGGCACAGGCCCAGTTGCAGCCTCAGCCCGAGGTGCATCTGCGTGCGGACCAGTCGGTGGCCTACCGCGTGGTGGCCGAGACCCTGGCCGATGCCTCCAAGGCGGGCCTGAACAAGATCGGCTTCGTGACCGATCCCGTGACGACACCCGGCGCCAAGTGATCGGGCGGGCTCGCCTTTGCCGCTACCATGCGGGGCCATGAGCATCTCCTCGACCCCTTCTGCCTCGCCCTCCACTGCCTCGCTGTCGGCACTTGCCGGTTTGCGCGTCATCGAGCTGGGCCAGTTGATCGCCGGCCCCTTTGCGGGCAAGACCCTGGCCGATTTCGGGGCCGAGGTCATCAAGATCGAGCCCCCGGCCACGGAGAACGGTGCCGGGGGCGACCCGCTGCGCCAGTGGCGCATGCTGCACAACGGCCTGAGCGTGTGGTGGCAGGTGCAGAGCCGCAATAAGAAGAGTGTGGTGCTGGACCTGCGCACGCCCGAAGGGCGCGCCATCGTGCGCGAACTGATCGATCAGGCCGATGTCGTCATCGAGAACTTCAAGCCCGGCACCATGGAGAAGTGGGGCATGGGCTACGAGGCGCTCAGCCGCAGCAATCCGGGGCTGATCATGCTGCGCATCAGCGGGTATGGCCAGACCGGGCCCTACCGCGAGCGACCTGGTTTTGCCGTGGTGGCCGAGGCCATGGGGGGCATGCGCTACCTCAATGCCGAACCCGGCCGCACCCCGGTGCGCGCAGGGGTGAGCCTGGGCGACACGCTGGCGGCCTTGCATGGCGTGATCGGCATCTTGCTGGCCTTGCAGGCCCGCCATGCCAGCATCAGCCCCGAGGCGCCCAAGGGGCGCGGCCAGGTGGTCGACGTGGCCTTGTACGAGGCCGTGTTCAATTGCATGGAAAGCCTGCTGCCCGAGTTCAGCGCCTTCGGGGCGGTGCGCCAGCCCGCTGGCTCGGCCCTGCCGGGCATCGCGCCCAGCAATGCCTATCCCTGTGCCGATGGCATGGTGGTGATTGGTGGCAATGGCGACTCGATCTTCAAGCGGCTCATGTCCTCGATCGGGCGGGAGGATCTGGCCCAGGATCCGGGCCTGGCCACCAACCCGGGGCGTGTCCAGCGGATTGACGACATCGATGCGGCGATCAGCGCCTGGACTTCGCGACACCCTGTCAGCGAGGTGGTGGACCAGCTCAATGCGGCCAGCGTGCCGGTGGGCCGCATCTACAACGCCCAGGACATCGCAGAGGACCCGCATTACCGGGCCCGCGAGATGATCCTGCCGGTCACCACCCACGATGGCCTGACCGTCGAGGTGCCCGGCATTGTCCCGAAGTTGTCGCGCACGCCAGGGGCGATCACGCGGCGGGGGCCCACGCTGGGCGAGGACACCGATGAGGTGCTCTCGGGCCTGAAGGGCATGTCATATCGCCCTGATGGGGGATGAGGGAGTGCAGGGCGTTCGCAGGGGGGGTGAGCGCTTAGAGTGTCGGCATTGTTGCAAGCAAGGAGCTTCATGATGGTTCGGTCTTTGCCTTTGTCCTGGCTTCGTGCGGCCTGTGTAGCGGCCGCCGTGTCCCTGTGTGTTCCTCAGGCGCGCGCTGCCGCGGGGGCCAGCGATCTGTCGATGGCGCCCCTGGCCGTGTCGGTCATGGCGCCCGCCGGTTTTCTGCAAGCCAGTGCCAAGATGGTGGTCGTGTCTGTCGAGGCCAGCGCGGAGGGGACCGTGTGGGTCATCGAGCGCGTGGGCGATGGCGTGCGCATGACCGTGAATGTGTCAGGCAGGGCGGTCAAGGGTGCTGCCAGTGCGGTGGGCACGGTGGTCGTGGCGACGGCCATCAGCACCGGCACCATCCTGTCGGCCGCAGGCGAAGTGATCGCGTTCGTGCCCAGCGAGCTGGGCAAGGCCTTGTTCTACGACGAACAGGTGACGCAATGAGGTGTGGCGGGCTTCGGTCCCTGGCCGGGCTGGCGTGTCTGCTGTTGGCCCTGCTGCAGGCGCCCACGGCACAGGCGGGGCGGCATTGCGAGGCCTCCGTGGTTTCGCTCGAGCAGATTCGCCAGGGCATGGGGCTGGCCGAGCGGGTCTCCAGGGCGCTGGATGTGTCTGGGGCGCAGGTGGTGCTGCTGGCGCGCATGGGACAGGATCTGAGCAAGTACCAGCAGCGCTACTCGCACATGGGCTGGGCCTACAAGACGCCCGAAGGCTGGCGCGTGGTCCACAAGCTCAACGAGTGCGGCACCGACCATGGGGATGTGTATCGCCAGGGGCTGGCGCAGTTTTTCCTGGACAACCTCTACCGCTACGAGGCGGCCTATGTGGTGCCCACACCGGAGGTGCAGGCCCGCATGCTGAGCCTGCTCAAGGACAATCGACAGGTGGCCCAGTTGCACCAGCGCGCCTACAGCATGCTGGCCTATCCCTGGGCCCAGCGTTATCAGCAGAGCAATCAGTGGGCACTCGAATCCCTGGCCCTGGCCATGGAACCCGGGGCGAACTCGCGTGACAAGGCCCAGGCCTGGCTGCGCCTCAAGAGCTACGAGCCAGTGGAGCTGAAGATCTCCGCGCTGACCCGCCTGGGCGCGCGCGTGACGCGGGCCAACATCGCCTTTGACGATCACCCCGATGAGCTGCGCTACAGCAGCCGCATCCGCACCACCACGGTTGATTCCGTATTCGCATGGCTGAGCCAGCGCGGCATGGGGTCTGCCGTGATCGCGGTTCATTGACAAGGATTCCGTCGTGTCCCAACCCCATGATTCGGGCCAGTTCGGCCTGCTCAAGCAGCGCCGCTTCGGCCCCTTTTTCTGGACCCAGTTTCTGGGTGCGGGCAATGACAACCTGTTCAAGTTTGCCTTCACGGTGCTCGTGACCTACCAACTGCAACTGAGCTGGCTCAAACCCGAGATGGCGGGCCTGGTGATCGGGGCCTTGTTCATCCTGCCCTTTGTCGTGCTGTCGGCGTCGGCAGGGCAGTGGGCCGACAAGTACGACAAGGCCACGATCATGCGCTCGATCAAGCTGCTGGAGATCGCCATCATGGGTCTGGCGGCCTGGGGCTTTTTCACGCTGACGGTGCCCATCCTGCTGCTGTGCGTGTTCCTGATGGGGGTACATTCCACGCTGTTCGGGCCGGTCAAGTATGCCTACCTGCCTCAGCACCTCAGCCCGGCCGAGTTGACCGGCGGCAATGGCATGGTCGAGATGGGTACCTTTGTCTCCATCCTGCTGGGCAACCTCACGGGCGGGCTGCTCATGAGCCTGGGGCCGCAGGGGGCCCACTACACCGCGCTGGCCTGCCTGGGCGTGGCCGTGCTGGGCTGGTGGGTCTCACGCAGCATTCCGCCTTCGCCATCCTCGGCGCCCAATCTGCAAATCAACTGGAACCCGGTGTCCGAGACCTGGCGGAACCTGCAACTGGCCTATCAGTACCCCAGTGTGTTTCGCTCGCTGCTGGGCATCTCGTGGATGTGGTTCTTCGGCGCCGTGTTTCTGTCGCAGTTCCCGTCCTTCGCGCGCGATGTGCTGGGGGGCGACACGCACGTGGCCTCCTTGTTGCTGGTGGTGTTTTCCATCGGCATTGCCGTGGGTTCGCTGTGGTGCGAGCGGCTGTCGCACCGGCATGTGGAAATCGGCCTGGTGCCCATTGGTGCGGTGGGCATGACGGTGTTTGCCTTTGATCTGTACCAGACCACGGCGGGCATGCACCGACAGCCGGGGGCCGATCTGCTCACGGTGACTGCGTTCGTGGCCGATCACCGCCATTGGCGCGTGATGGCCGACCTGTCCCTGCTGGCCTTCAGTGCGGGGCTGTACAGCGTGCCCATGTACGCCCTGATCCAGTTGCGGGCCCAGCCCAGCCATCGAGCACGGATCATCGCGGCCAACAACATCCTCAATGCGCTGTTCATGATCGTCAGCAGCCTGGGGGCCGGTGCCATGCTGTCGGCCGGGTTCTCCATCTCCGAGGTTTTCGGGGCCACGGCCCTGCTGAACGTGCTGGTGGTGGGCTATGTGTTCTGGCTCATGCCCGAGTACATCATCCGCCTCATCATGCTGCTGGTCACGCGCCTGGTCTACCGGCTCAAGGTGCGTGGCGACGAGCACATCCCCACCGATGGCGCGGCCATCCTGGTGTGCAATCACGTCAGCTTTGTCGATGCGGTCATCCTGGGGGTCATCAGCCCGCGGCCCATGGTCTTCCTGATGGATCACCGCATTTTCAAGAACCCCGTGCTGGGCTGGTTCTTCCGGCTGTGCAAGGCCATTCCCATCGCGCCTCAGAAAGAAGACCCCGAGGCCTATGAGCGGGCCTTCGAGCGTGCGCGCCAGGTGCTCCAGGAGGGCGATCTGCTGTGCCTGTTCCCCGAAGGGGCCATCACCCGCGACGGGCAGTTGCAGCCCTTCAAGGGTGGCATCATGAAGATCCTGGAGACCCACCCGGTGCCGGTGGTGCCTGCGGCGCTGCACAATCTGTGGGGTTCCTATTTCTCGCGCATTGATGGGGCTGCCATGAGCAAGCCCTTCCGGCGCGGCCTGTTCAACCGCGTGGGCCTGGTGGTGGGCGAGGCCCTTCCTGCCGCCGAGGTGAGTCCTGAGCGCTTGCAAGATGAGGTTCGCGACCTGCTGGCGCAACCTTCGCCATGAGCGAGGGGCATCAGTTCCGCCTCTTGCGCCAGCGGCGCTATGCGCCGTTCTTCTGGACGGTGTTCCTGGGCACGCTCAATGACAACCTGCTCAAGTTCGCGGTCACGCTGCTGCTGACCTACCAGGTCTCCCTGGCGTGGTTGCCACCCGCGGTGGTGGGGCCGGCCACGGGCGCCTTGTTCATCCTGCCGTCCTTGTTGTTGTCGGCCACCGCCGGGCAATGGGCCGACAAGTGGCCGCTGGATCGTCTGATCCGTGCCGGCAAGGCGCTCGAAGTGGCCATGATGCTGCTGGCCGCCTGGGCCGTCTGGCAGCGCGAGCCCTGGACCTTGCTGGGTTGCCTGCTGCTGTCGGGCATCCATGTCACGGTGTTTTCGACCCTGAAGTACGCCTATGTGCCCCGCCACCTGGATGAGCCCGAGCTGGTGGGGGGCAATGGTCTGCTGGAGATGGGCATGTTCACCGCCATCTTGCTGGGCTCGCTGGTCGGGGGCCTGCTGGTGGCGCCCCGTGAGTGGTGGCCCGGCCTGCCGATGGGGGTGGAAGAGACTGCTTTGCCGCTGGCACTGGTCGTGCTGGCGCTGCTGGGTTGGTGGCGGGCCCAGGCCATCCCCATGACCGCAGCCGTCGATCCTGAACTGCATGTGCATCTCAATCCCATCGGGGAAACCTGGCGCAATCTCCAGCGCGCCAGCGCACATGGGCAGGTGCTGTGGTCCTTGCTGGGCATCTCGTGGATGTGGTTCTTCGGGGCGGTGTTTCTCAGCCTGTTCCCGGCACTCACGCATGACACCTTGAAAGCGCCCTCCTCGGTGGCATCGCTGCTGCTGGTACTGATCTCCCTGGGCATCGGCAGTGGGGCCCTGATGTGCGAGCGTCTGGCTCGGGGGCATTCGCCCTTGCGCCTGGTGCCTCTGGGGGCGCTGGGTATGGCCGTCTTTGGTGGTGATCTGGCCTGGTCGGTGATGCAGCTGGAGCAGGGTCAGGGCTTGCCCACGGGCGGCTGGCACCTGCAGGCCATCTTGGGTGAAGTTGCCTTGTGGCGGCTGCTGGCCGATGTCTGGCTGATGGCCATGTCGGTGGGCTGGTTCAGCGTGCCGCTGTATGCCCACATGCAGGCGCAGTCCGAGCCCAGTCACCGGGCGCGCATCGTGGGCGCCAACAACATCCTCAATGCCGTCTTCATCCTGCTGTCCGCAGCCCTGGCCTGGGGCCTGGGCGCGGCTGGTCTGTCGTATGGGCAGGTCTTTGCCGCTACGATCGCGTTGCACCTGCTGGCGTGTGGCCTGGCGTGGCGCATCCTTCGCGCGCAAAACCGTTGAATCCCATGGAACGATTGATCTCTCCTGCTGGTCTGGCCCGTTGTGTGCCGTTTTTCCTCTTCATGGCCTTGCTGGCCTTGCGGGGGCAATTGCCCGCCGATGGCTCGGGCTTCATCGATCCGCGCTGGGTCTATGGCCTGTCGGTGCTGGTGGTCAGCGGCTCGCTGCTGTGGTTCTGGCGTCGGTACGGTGAACTGGCTCGGGGCCTGGGGCTGAGCTGGCAGGAGTGGTTGCTGTCCATCGCTGTGGGGGTGGTGGTCTACCTGTTGTGGGTCCGGCTGGACCATCCCTGGATGATGCTGGGCGAAGCCACGGCGAGCTTCAAACCGGTCGATGCCGAAGGGCAACTGATCTGGTCTCTGGTGATCGTGCGCTGGATAGGCGCGGCCCTGATGGTGCCGGTGATGGAGGAACTCTTCTGGCGTTCCTTCCTGATGCGCTGGGTGGACAACCCCGACTTTGAACAAGTCGACCCGCGTCGCACCACCCTCAAGGCGGTGGTGTTGTCCACCGTGGTGTTCATGCTGGCCCACACCCAGTGGCTGGCCGCCATCGTGGCCGGTCTGGCCTATGCTTGGCTGTATCGCCGCACCGGCAAGCTCTGGGCACCCATCGTGGCCCATGCGGTCACCAACGGGGTGCTGGGCATCTGGGTCGTGATCTGGGGCAACTGGCAGTTCTGGTGATCAGCGGGGGCGGCCTGGCGTGGCCGCCATCAGGGCCCGCAGGGCCAGGGCGGTGACCAGGCCGTTGCTCAGGTGCCAGCCAGCATGGGTGCCCAGCGGCCACCAGGGGCAGACCAGCAGATCGATCTGGCGCAAGCCCAGGGCCAGCGTGAACAGGGCGGTGCAGCCCCACATCCAGGCGCGCATGGCCAGGCCGGTCGATGCCATCCGCGGCGTGAAGACGGTGGTCAGGGCAATGGCCAGCCAGGTGCTGATGTACCAGGCCACTTCCGTGCGCATCCAGGTGGCGGGCACCTGCATCAGGGCGATGGTGCCCACCCCGATGAAACTGCCTGCGATGGGTGCGGCCAGCCAGGCGCGTCGCCAGGGCCAGCCCAGCACGCGCTGCGTCCAGGTGGCGGCAAAGCCCAGCAGGAAGACCAGGATGCTGATCGAGTCCAGCCAGGCAGCCCAGCGTTGGCCTACGGTGTGAAAGGCGAAGCTGCACACGCCGATGGAGGCCATGGACAGGGTCAGCCAGTGCAGGTCACGGGCATGGAGGCCCCGCTGATGCAGCGCACGCCTGGCCCACAGCGCCGCGGCGATGAAGGCCAGATTGCTCAGCGCGTTGACCGGTTCGGACCAGAAGCTGGCGTCCAGGCGCTCGCAGTACAGATCGATGGCTGCGAGAAAGTAGCTGCCCAGGTCCATGGTGTGCTGCGGCTCGGCGTGTTCAGATGCCGCGCGCGCGGTCGGCCGCGAACTGCTGCTGATACGCCGCAAAGCGGCCTTCGTCCAGAGCGTCGCGGATCTCCTGCATCAGGTTGAGGTAGTAGTGCAGGTTGTGGATGGTGGTGAGCATGGGGCCCAGCATCTCGCCGCAGCGGTCCAGGTGGTGCAGGTAAGCGCGGCTGAAGTTCTGGCAGGTGTGGCAGGCGCAGGTCTCGTCGATGGGGCGCTCATCGGCCTTGTAGCGGCTGTTGCGCAGGCGCAGGTCGCCAAAGCGGGTGAAGAGGTGGCCATTGCGTGCGTTGCGTGTGGGCATGACGCAGTCGAACATGTCCACCCCGGTGGCCACGCCGGCCACCAGGTCCTCCGGGGTGCCCACGCCCATCAGGTAACGCGGTTTGTGGGCTGGCAGCTTGGGGGTGATGTGGTTCATCACTCGCAGCATCTCGTCCTTGGGCTCCCCCACGCTGACCCCGCCGATGGCATAGCCCGGCAGGTTCAGATCGACCAGGCCGGCTAGCGATTCTTCACGCAGGTGGGGGAACATGCCCCCTTGCACGATGCCGAACAGGGCATTGGGGTTTTGCAGCTTGTCGAACTCGGTGATGCAGCGCTTGGCCCAGCGCAGGCTGAGCTCCATCGACAGGCGGGCTTCCTTCTCGGTGGTGATGTGGCCCAGGGACTTGTCGCCCTTCCAGTAGGGTGTGCACTCATCGAACTGCATGACGATGTCCGAGTTCAGGATGGTCTGGATCTGCATGCTGATCTCGGGCGTCAGGAAGAGCTTGTCGCCATTGACCGGCGAGGCAAAGCGCACGCCCTCTTCGCTGATCTTGCGCATGTCACCCAGCGACCAGACCTGAAAGCCTCCCGAGTCCGTGAGAATGGGTTTGTTCCAGGACTCGAATTTGTGCAGGCCACCGAACTGCTTCATGATGTCCAGCCCGGGGCGCATCCACAGGTGGAAGGTGTTGCCCAGGATGATCTGCGCGCCCATCTCTTCGAGCGAGCGGGGCATCACGCCCTTGACCGTGCCATAGGTGCCCACGGGCATGAAGATGGGGGTCTGGACCACGCCGTGGTTGAGGGTCAGGCGGCCGCGACGGGCTTCGCCTTCGGTCTTGATGAGATCGAACGTGAGCATGGTGGTGGTCTTCAGTGAGCCAGTGAGGCGTGGTCCCGGGATTTCAGCAGGGCCAGCAGTTGTTCGAGCAGGCGCTCGCTGCGGAAAGGCTTGGACATCAGGTGCAGACCCGAGCTGTTCATGCGGGCGATTTCGGTGGGGTCGGTGTCGCCCGAGATGATGAGCGGGGCGGCGTGATGTCCGTGCATATTGAGCTGGGTGTTGACCGACTGGCTCAGCACGACACCGTCCATGCCGGGCAGGCGGTAGTCGCTGATGAGGATGTCGGGCAGGCGGTCTTGCTGGTGCGGGCCGATCAGCAGGGGCAGCTCACCCATCAGTGATTCACCATCGTGCCACACACGGGTGTGCGCGCCCCAGCTTTGCAGCAGCTCGGTCAGGGCGCGGCGCAGCAGCAAGTCGTCTTCCACCACCCAGATCGAGCGGTTCTTGAGCGGTTGGGTGGGCGAGACCAGCACCGAGGGCTTGGGTGCGGTGGTGTGGTGCAGTGGCAGTTCGATGGTGAACACCGAACCCTTGCCGGGTTTGGAGCGCACGCTGATCTGCTCACCCAGCACGCTGGCGGTGCGGCGCACGATGGCCAGGCCCAGACCGATGCCCCGGCTGCGGTCCCGCGCGGTGTTGCCTACTTGATAGAACTCTTCGAAGATGCGCTCCATCTGGTCCGCCGGGATGCCGATGCCGGTGTCCCAGATCTCGATGCGCAGGCGGCGCTTGCCCTTGCGTCGTGCCGCCACCAGCACCCCGCCGCGCTGGGTGTAGCGGATGGCGTTGGAGACCAGGTTGCGCAGCACACTGTGCAGCAACAGCGGGTCGGTCATGACCATCAGGTGGGCATTGGGGCCCGTGGGCAGGCGGAAGCGCAGGTCCAGCCCCTTGGCCTGGGCGGCACTTTGTTCGTGCACCCGCACGGCCTGGAAGACGTCGTGCAGAGATACGGGCTGGAACTGCGGCTGCACGGCGCCGGCATCCAGGCGTGAGATGTCCAGCAGGCCCACCAGCAGGGATTCCATGGAGGCCACGGCCTCGTCGAGCATGTTGGTCAGCTCGCGGGTCTCGCTGGACGTGCTGGGCTGCTGGCGCAGCAGACTCACCAGCAGGCCGATGGCCGCCGTGGGCTGGCGCAGGTCATGGCTGGCGGCGGCCAGAAAGCGCGTCTTGGACTGGTTGGCCGATTCGAGTGCGCGGGTGCGTTCGGCCACGCGCTCTTCCAGGGTCACGTTCATGCGCTCGGCCAGGTTCATGTTGTCCACGAAGTGGCGCATGAGGGTGAGCGCGTAACCCAGGAAGATCACCGGTGTGGAGTAAGGCGTCCAGTACAGATCGGTGACGGGCAGCAAGGGGGTCAGGAACAGATAGTCGTGGGTCACGCTCACGACGGTGGCCACCGGCCCCAGAGTCATGGCCACGGCCTCCTGCCAATGGCGGGTCAGTGCGGTGCGCACCACCTGGACCACCACCAGCAGGCCGCAGATGATCATCACGGGGTAGGCGATCAGGCGCAGCAGGTCCAGGTTGCTGGTGCCCAGGGTGCCCAGGGCCACCAATGGCAGGCCGAAGCCGATCAGGCGCAGGGGCCAGATCACGCGCTTGAGATCGACGTTGGCGTACGACAGGCCAAAGCACGACAGGTAATAGGTGGTGCCCGCCTGTGCGGCAAAGAAGAGCCAGTCCACCACGGGTGTGGGCCAACTCACCGTTTCCAGGAAGTACAGGGCGTTGCGGAAGCACATGATGACCATGAGCCCGCCGAAGTAGACAAAACGCTGGTCGCCCGGACGCGCACGCCAGGCCAGCAGCAGGAAGAGGGCCATGCCCGCGACGCTGAGGTTGACGATGCGCGGCACGTCCACGGTCCAGATCACCCAGCGATCGAAGTCGCTGCGCAGCTCGGTCAGGGGGCCGGCCACCAGGGGCGAGACCCCGGGCTTGCGATAGGGGCCCATGCGCACATCGATCGTGATCTCGTTGTGACCGGCCTTGAGCAGGCCGGCGGGCACTTCGATCAGGTAGGGCAGCGTGCTCATGCTGGTGATCTTGTGCCCGTCCATGTGGTGGGTGCTCAGCGGGATGCCGTTGACCGACACACGGTGATTGCCCGGCAGACGGTCCATGCGCAGGGCCCAGGGAATATCGGGTGCCGTGGGCAGAGCCAGATCGAAGCGGTAGCACCCATCCGCAGGCGCCTTCATGCCGATCTCGCGCCAGTCATCCGGCAGGGAGACAGACTGAGCCGGGCTCCGATGGCTGCAGACCCCCGATGCCAACTGTGCGCTGGCCAGGGTCCGAGGCTGCTGGCTGTCGGTGCCTTGGGCATGCGACAGGCGCGGCGACAGCAAGATCAGCCACAGGGCCGCCGCCAGCCACCCTGCCAGCCAGGCCGAGGGTGGGCGCGCGGGGCGATGGCGATGAAGTGAAGATCCCTGCATGTTTTTTTCGAGGACTCAGCGTTCCAGCAGCATGGCATCGCCATAGCTGAAGAAGCGGTACTGGTGTGCGATGGCGTGCTGGTAGAGCGCGCGGATGGGCTCGTAACCCGCAAAAGCGCTCACCAGCATCATCAAGGTGCTCTTGGGCAGGTGAAAGTTGGTGATCAGGACGTCCACGACCTTGAAGTCGAAGCCCGGGGTGATGAAGATGTCGGTATCCCTGCTGCCCGCCACCAGCGTTTGCCCCGGTGGGGCGTGCAGGGCGGCGGATTCGAGGGCCCGCAAGGTGGTCGTGCCCACGCTGACCACCCGCCCGCCGCGAGCACGGGTGCGTTCGATGGCCTCCAGGGTCGAGGTGGGCACCTCGAACCATTCGCTGTGCATCTTGTGTTCGGACAGATCGTCCGTGCGCACCGGTTGAAAGGTCCCGGCGCCCACGTGGAGGGTCACTTCGGCACGTTCGATGCCGCGCTCGGCCAATTGGTCCAGCAGGGCCTGGTCGAAGTGCAGGGCCGCCGTGGGGGCAGCCACCGCGCCGGGGCGCTGGGCGAACACCGTCTGGTAGCGGCGCTCGTCGTCGGCGGTGTCGGCGTGGGTGATGTAGGGCGGCAGGGGCACATGGCCATGGGCCTGCAGCAAGGTCAGCGGGTCGCCGTGGAAGCGCAGGTGAAAGAGCCCGCCGTCCGGTCCGCATCGGCCCAGCACATCGGCATCGAAGGCATCGGCAAAACGCACCTGGGTGCCCGGGCGGGGCGACTTGCTGGCACGCAGATGGGCCCACACCTCCTGGCCGGGCAGCACCCGCTCGATCAGGGCCTCCACGGCGCCACCCGTGGCCTTGGCGCCGTACAGGCGGGCCTTGATCACCTTGGTGTTGTTGAAGACCAGCAGGTCGCCGCTGCGCAGCAGTTGCGGCAGGTCCCGGAAGATGCGGTCGACAGGGGGCAGGGTGCGGCCATCGAGCAGGCGCGAGGCGGTGCGTTCGCTGGCCGGAGACTGGGCAATGAGCGCTTCGGGCAGATCGAAGTCGAAGTCGCTCAGTGTGAAGGGGCGCCCCAGGGGGGCTGTGGTGGTGTCGACCATGTCATTGAGGGGCGGACGGGCCCCGTGCCAATTTCAAAGGCGAGATTGTCCACCACAACCGCGCGGTGCAGCGCGCCGAATGCTCAGAAGGCTCAGCGGCCGGAGAGCGCGCAAGGCGCGCGGAACCGGCGTGGCAGATCCACCCCGGTCAGGCAGGCCGATGCCGTCTCGTTTCGTGCCAGGTCGTTGAGCAGGCGTGCCGCCACGGCGGTGTCGGCGAAATCCGAGAACACCCCGTCGATGCCCAGACGGAAGAACTGCTGGTACTCGTTGAGAGGGTTGCCGGCGTAGTCGCTGGGCAGGCGTCGTTGCTCATTGCGGAAGGTCCAGGTGTGCACCAGCAGGCCTGCCCGGTGTGCCCGGTTGATCAGATCACCCGCTGGCGCCAGCTTGAGTTTGGCCTCGCCGGGGCCAGTGCCTTCGGGGTGGCTCACGGTGCTGACGATGTAGCGCTTCCAGGGGCCGATGCCGTCGGCATAGCTGGCCACCTCGGCCAGGCCTTCGTCCGTGGTCAACCAGGCAAAGGTGCGGGTCTGCAATTCGGGGCGGCCGGAGGCCGTCCAGTCGTAAGGGCGGTCATAGGGGGCCGTGAAGTCCAGTGTGCCATCGGCATTCACATCGTTGGCATCCACCAGTTGCACCAGCTTGACGGGGGTCATCTGGCGCAGCTGCTTGAGATTGGCCTGCTCGAACGACTGGATGAACACGGGGGCGTGGCGGTGGTTCCAGCCCGCGCGCTGCAGGGCCTTGACCAGGCGCCCCTCCAGGGGCAGGCCCAGAGCCTGGTGGTAGGTCGGGTGCTTGGTCTCGGGGTAGATGCCGATGGTGCGGCCCTTCTCGCGGGACTTGCGCTGCACCAGCTCGATCACCTCGTCCAGGGTGGGGATCTCGAAGCGATCGTTGAACTGTTGTGAGCGCTCGCCCATGGATTGCCGGGCGCGCAGGGTTTTGAGTTCAGCCAGGGTGAAGTCGCTCACGAAAAAGCCGTCCTCGCTGGCCCCGTCGACCACGGCCGCGCGTCGGCGCGAGGCGAACTCGGGGCGGTCAGCCACATCCGTCGTGTGGAGGATGTTGGGTTCGTGACGAGCCACCAGGTGGCCATCCCGGGTGGCCACCAGATCGGGCTCAACGAAGTCGGCGCCCATCTCGATGGCCAGGGCATAGGCCTCCAGCGTGTGTTCGGGCAGGTAGCCCGATGCCCCACGGTGAGCAATGATCAGCGGGCGCTGGCCATGCAGGGTCGAGACCACGGTGGCGCCGCTGTCCGGCTGGGCCAGGACGGGGCCGCTCAGAAGGGCGGCGCAGAGCGTGGCGCCTGCGGTGACGGCATGGATCAGCGAGAGGGCGGTGCGTGACATGGTGTTTCAATCCCCACGATGGGTGTCGATGAAGCGAGACGTTAAGAGCGGCGCGTGACGTCGATGTGACGCGGACGGGGCAAACGGATCAGGCGCAGGCACAATCTGGATCCATCACCCTCCATCGATTCACGACGCGCCGTGCCTGACGCTCCCAAGAACGCCCTGTCCGGTCCTGCCAAGGCCATGCAGAAGCTCGGGCTTGTGCGTGACATCGACCTGGCTCTGCACCTGCCCCTGCGCTACGAGGACGAGACCCGCATCGTGCGGATGATGGACCTGCGCGATGGGGAGGTGGCCCAGGTGGAGGGCGTGGTGCGCGAGTGCCGCATCGACCAGCGCCAGCGGCGCCAACTGATCATCAAGCTCGACGATGGCTCGGGCGTGCTGCTGCTGCGCTTCCTGAACTTCTACGGCAGCCAGCAGAAGGCCTGGGGCGAGGGGGTGCGCCTGCGTGTGCGCGGCGAGTCGCGCCATGGCTTCTGGGGCCGCGAGATGGTCCACCCCACCGTGAAGGTCGTGCAGGACGACACCCCGCTGGCGGCGGCGCTCACACCGGTCTACCCCAGTGCGGCGGGCTTGCCGCAGGCCTACCTGCGCAAGGCCGTGGCCTCGGCGCTTCAGCGCGCGCCCCTGCAGGAGATCCTGCCCGAGGGGCTGTTGCCCGGGCGCTGGCCGTCCTTGCGCGAATCGCTCCACTTCTTGCATCACCCGCATCCCGAGGCGTCGGTGACGGCCCTGGAAGACCACAGCCATCCGGCCTGGCAGCGCCTGAAGTTCGAAGAGCTGCTGGCGCAGCAGACCTCGCAGATGCAGGCCCGCCTGGAACGCGCGCATCTGCGGGCGCCTGCGCTGCAGTCCCGCGAGGGCGGTCTGCATGAGCAACTGCTGGCTGTTCTGCCCTTCACCCTGACCGAGGCGCAGCGCCGCGTGGTCGAGGAGATCGCCCTGGACCTGGCCCGCGCGGTGCCCATGCACCGCCTGCTGCAGGGGGATGTGGGCTCTGGCAAGACCGTGGTGGCGGCACTGGCGGCCGCCGTGGCCATCGATGCGGGCTGGCAATGCGCCCTGATGGCTCCCACCGAGATCCTGGCCGAGCAGCATTTCCGCAAGCTGGTGGGCTGGCTGGAGCCCCTGGGCATCCAGGTGGCCTGGCTCACGGGCAGCCTCAAGTCCAAGGTCAAGCGCGAGCAGATGGCGGCCGTGGCCAGCGGGCAGGCTCAACTGGTGGTGGGCACGCATGCCGTCATCCAGGACCAGGTCAGCTTTGCAAGGCTGGGGCTGGCCCTGATCGACGAGCAGCACCGCTTTGGTGTGGCCCAGCGCCTGCAGTTGCGCAGCAAGCTGGAAAGCCAGGATCTGGAGCCTCACCTCCTGATGATGAGCGCCACGCCCATCCCGCGCACCCTGGCCATGACCTTTCTGGCCGACCTGGATGTGAGCACCATCGACGAGCTGCCGCCGGGCCGCACGCCCATCGTCACCAAGGTGTTTGCCGACAGCCGACGTCCCGACGTGATCGAGCGCATCCGCGATGAGGTCCTCAAAGGCCGCCAGGTCTACTGGGTCTGCCCGCTGATCGACGAGACCGAGGCTTCCGATGAGCAGGCCGACGCCAAGGCGGGGCGTGCCACGCAGAGCCGCCCGCCGCTGGACCTCAGCAACGTGACCCAGACCCATGAAGAGCTCAGCGAGGCGCTGGTGGGCCATGGCGTGGGCCTGCTGCATGGTCGGCTCCCCGCCGCCGAGAAGGCCGAGGTGATGGCACGCTTTGCACAGGGCGAGCTCAAGGTGCTGGTGGCCACCACCGTGATCGAGGTCGGCGTGGACGTGCCCAATGCCAGCCTGATGGTCATTGAGCATGCCGAGCGCTTTGGCCTGAGCCAACTGCATCAGTTGCGCGGTCGGGTCGGGCGTGGCTCAGTGGCCAGCGTGTGCGTGCTGCTCTACAGCAGCCCCCTGTCGGATTCAGGCAAGGCACGCCTGAAGGCCATGGCCGAGACCACCGATGGTTTCGAGATCGCGCGCCGTGATCTGGAGATCCGCGGGCCGGGAGAGTTCATGGGGGCGCGGCAGTCCGGTGCGGCCCTGCTGCGCTTTGCCGATTTCGCGCAGGACCAGGCGCTGGTGCAGCAGGCCCAGGCCGCCGCGCGCACCCTGCTGGAGCGGCACCCCGAGGCCGCCCGCCAGCACATCGCCCGCTGGCTGGGCGGCAAGGCAGCGTACTTGAAGGCTTAAGATTCCGCCATGACCCTGACCGAACTCCGATACATCGTTGCCGTGGCCCGGGAGCGGCACTTTGGCCGTGCCGCCGAGGCTTGCTTCGTCTCCCAGCCAACCCTGTCCGTGGCCGTCAAGAAGCTTGAAGACGAACTGGACGTCAAGCTCTTCGAGCGTGGCAGCGGCGAGATCGGCGTCACACCGCTGGGCGAGGAAATCGTGCGTCAGGCCCAGGCGGTGCTGGAGCAGGCCCATGCCATCAAGGAGATCGCCAAGCGCGGCAAGGACCCGCTGGCCGGCGCCTTGCGCCTGGGCGTGATCTACACCATCGGGCCCTATCTGCTGCCCGATCTGGTGCGCAACACCATCGAGCATGTGCCCCAGATGCCCCTGATCCTGCAGGAGAACTTCACGGTCAAGCTGCTGGAGATGTTGCGTGCCGGCGAGCTCGATTGCGCCATCCTGGCCGAGCCTTTCGTCGATGGCGGGCTGGCCGTGGCCCCTCTGTACGACGAGCCCTTCATGGTTGCCGTGCCCCGCGCGCATCCCCTGGCCGAGCGCAGATCCATCAGCGCCGAGGAACTCAAGCGCGAAACCATGCTGCTGCTGGGCGCGGGCCACTGTTTCCGCGACCATGTGCTGGAGGTCTGCCCCGAGTTCGCCCGTTTTTCGAGCGATGCCGAGGGCATCCGCAAGAGCTTCGAGGGCTCCTCGCTGGAGACCATCAAGTACATGGTGGCCGCCGGCATGGGCGTGACCGTGGTGCCGCAGTTGAGCGTGCCCAAGGAGCCTCAGGCCCACCTGGTCTACATCCCCTTCGAGGTGCCGGTGCCCACGCGGCGCGTGGTGCTGGCCTGGCGACGCAGCTTCACGCGCTACGAGGCCATCGCTGCCCTGCGCAACGCCATCTATGCCTGCCCCCTGGAGGGAGTCACGCGTCTGACGTCGGTGTAGACGGTGTAGAGCCTGCTGCCTGAGGCTCTTCAAAGCATTCGATCACCGAGAAGTACAGCGAGGCATAAAAAGCCGCTGCCACCCACAGGCCGGCTGCCACCGCCGCCATGTTGACGATCAGAGGCTCGGGGATCACAGCGGCCAGCAATTGCAGCGGCAGGCCCACCAGCAGCAGCACGCCCGCCCAACTGACGCCGTAGACCGCGAAGGCACCCAGATTGCGCCAACTCGCGACGGCACTGAAGAACAGGGCCTTGCCGACCGGCACGCGAGCCCAGTGCAGCAGGGCAGGGGTGTGCCAGAACAGCAGGGACACCGGCAGGGTCAGGCCCACGCGCCACAGCACGCTGGACAAGACCACATCGCTGTCGAGCACGTTGGCGCCCTGTTCTGCGGCCTCGATGGCTTTGCCCAGGTCTTCCATGCTGGGCCCCAGGGTTTCGGCCAGCACCATGACGACGATGGTGGCGCCGGCATACAGCGCCCCCAGGCGCAGCCACGCGCCTCGCTGGGCCGGGTCTCTCAAGGGATCGATCAGCAAGCCGGGCGTGATGCGCTCACCACTCAGGGCCACTC
Source organism: Aquabacterium sp. (assembly GCF_036279655.1). Classification (GTDB taxonomy): domain Bacteria; phylum Pseudomonadota; class Gammaproteobacteria; order Burkholderiales; family Burkholderiaceae_C; genus Aquabacterium. Next base: position 62,276 of record NZ_DASUIT010000057.1, read on the forward strand.
GGGTGGCCTGCATGAAGGCCATCCAGACCAAAGGCATGGCCATGACCACGACGATCGCGCCAATGATGGGCAGGGCCATCAGCACCATGGCGCCTGTGATGAACAGACCCAGCAGACTGACAAAACCCAGGGGTTGCTTGAGGCACAGCTGCACGCCTGACTTCATCCAGTGAAAGCCCTGGGTGGCCGGAACGACCCTGAGCTTCATACGCCGCTGACCTGAGTGTTGTCGCGGCGATAGCGCCACGGTTGCTGACGACGCGAGTGAAGCACCCGCTCGAAGTGGGTGGGATCGTGCGGCTGCAGCATGGCGGCATCGCGGGGCAGGTGGAAGTCCCACAGACGCGAGGTCCAGAAGCGCAGGGCCGCAGCGCGCAGGGCATCGGGCAAGGCCGCGATCTCGTCCGCGCTCAGGGGTCGCTCTGCATCGTAGGCCGCGACAAAAGCCTGGGCTCGCGCTTCATCGAGCGCGCCCGTGGACAGATCGATGCACCAGTCATTGAGACACACTGCGATGTCGAAGACGAAGGTGTCGCAACCGGCAAAGTAGAAGTCGAAGAAGCCCGACAAGCGATCGCCATCGAACATGACGTTGTCGCGGAACAGGTCGGCGTGGATCGGGCCACGGGGCAGCGCCTGCCACATGGGTGTGGCGGCCAGGGCCTGCTGGTGATGCAATTCGTCGGTGATCATCTGCTGTTGTGCCCCCCCCAGGTAGGGGGTGACCACGGGGACGGTGTCGATCCACCAGCTCAGCCCCCGCAGATTGGGTTGTTGCAAGGGGTAGTCTTGGCCGGCCAGATGCATGCGCGCCAGCATGGCGCCCACCTGACGGCAGGCGTTCACACCGGGGGCCATCTGGCTGCGGCCCTGGAGGCGGGTCACCACGGCGGCGGGCTTGCCTTGCAGGCTCAGCAGGATCTCGCCGTGCGCGTCTGGCTGGGGTGCAGGCACGGGAATGCCGCGTTGCGACAGGTGCTGCATGAGCTTGAGGTAGAACGGCAACTGCTCGAAGCCCAGGCGCTCGAACAGGGTCAGCACGTACTCGCCCCGGTCGGTCGAGACGAAGTAGTTGGTGTTCTCGATGCCCGAGGCAATGCCTTGAAGCGAGAGGAGGGTGCCCAGATCGAGGCGGGTCATCAGACCCTGAGCTTCGTCGGTGGTGACTTCAGTGAAAACGGCCATGATTGCGTGTAAACCCTCAGCGGATGCGGGCGTTCGAGGGTGTGATTGTAGGTTTCGCTGTGGCAGACTTCCCAGATTGTCGGCGACGGAACGTTGCCTGTGTGTTTTGACCTTTGCTTGCGGCCCTTCACCATGAACTCCCTTTCGCCCCGTTTTGGTTTCACTGTCAAACACTTGGCCTGTGCTGCTGTGGCTGCCGCAGGCTTGGGCGGGGCGCTGCCATCGTTTGCTGAAGACTTCATCAAGCCGGGGTCGGTGTATGGCATGGCGTCCCTGGGGTTGCTGGAAGCGGGATATGAGTGCCAGGGCGCGCCCATCTGTGAGCACACCCGTGTGGGCTCCAAGCTCTCGGGCGGGTATTACTTCACCCCCAATCTGGCGGCCGAAATCAGCTACTACTATCTGGGCAGCTTCCGTTCGGTGGAGGGGGGCGCAGTGCCTGCCGGCCAGCCCATTGAAACCCGTTTGCGTAATTCGGGAATGTCTTTCGGCATCAACTGGTCGAACGAACTCTTCCAGGTGCTGACCCAGCACATCCGCTTCGGTCTGGCCATCGTGCGTACCGATGGATACATCGTTCAGTCCACCGGTGCAGGTCAGACCATCGAGAACGTGCATGAATACACCACCAAGCCCTACCTGGGCCTGGGTCTGTCCTACCAGATGACCGAGCACATCCGCTTCTATCAGGGCTACGACATCCTGCGCAACAAGCGCAACCAGCACATCCACGTGCTGTCCATGGGGCTGGGCATCGAGAACTGATCCTGCGACATCCCCTGGGAGGGCGCCCGCATGCGTTTCAAGAACATCGCTGTGCTGTCAGGTGTCCTGTGCCTGGCGGCTTCGGGGGCCCATGCAGAAGGCTATGCAGGTGCTTTGCTCGAGTTGAGCAGCTACAACTCTGATGGCTTGTGTGCTCGCTACACAACCCAGTCCACGGCCAGCACCTGTGACAACCGCACCGCCGGTTTGAAGGTGTTCGCGGGCGTGGGTGGCGGTTCTGCTTCTGGTGTGGAAGCCGCCTACATCGATTTCGGCCGCACCCGGTCGACCGTGGATGGCCAGTCCCTTGATGTCCGTGTCTCGTCCTTTGTGGTGGCCGGTGTGCTCCGCGCATCGCCCCTGCCCAGTCTGTCCGTGAATGCGAAACTGGGCGTGGCGGCCAGCAAGGCCACGGCCAAGAACCTGGGCAATTCAGTTTCCAGGGCTCATCCCTCGCTGTATCTGGGCTTGGGGGTGGACTGCGAGATCGTCAAGAACGTCAAGGCGGTGGGCTCCATCGATTTCGTGCGTGCCAAGCTCGATGGTGAGCGTTTTGGTGTCGTCGGGTTCGGCCTGGGAGCCCAGGTGGGTTTCTGAGCCACTGATCGATTATTTCGGCGCTCCTGAGCGCGCGGCCGTGCCACCCTTGAGGTGGCACGAGCGTTTCCAGACCTCACAATGTCGGCATGACTTCTGACCTCCCTGACTCGCCCACGCGGCCGATCCTCCTGCTGGTGGATGGCTCCAGCTATCTCTACCGTGCCTTCCACGCCATGCCCGATCTGCGCGGGCCGCAAGGGGAGCCGACGGGAGCCATGCATGGCATGGTCAATATGCTGCGTCGCCTGCGTGAGCAGATCCAGGCCGAGCATGCAGTGTGTGTGTTCGACGCCAAAGGCCCCAATTTTCGTAACGAGTGGTATGCCGAGTACAAGGCCCAGCGGCCGCCCATGCCGCCCGACCTGGTCGCCCAGATCGAGCCCATCCATGAGGTCGTGCGCCTGTTGGGCTGGCCCATCCTGGAGGTGCCAGGCATCGAGGCCGATGATGCCATCGGCACCCTGGCCGCCATCGCCGAGCGCAGCGGTCACCAGGTGGTGATCTCGACGGGCGACAAGGACATGGCTCAACTGGTGACCCCTCATGTCACCCTGGTCAACACCATGAGCAACGAGACGCTGGACGAAGCGGGTGTGCTGGCCAAGTTCGGCGTGCCGCCCCAGCGCATCGTCGACTACCTGACCTTGATGGGGGACACGGTCGACAATGTGCCCGGCGTCGAGAAGGTCGGCCCCAAGACGGCCGCCAAATGGATCGCCGAGCACGAGAGCCTGGACGGCGTGGTGGCCGCGGCCGACCGCATCAAGGGCGTGGCGGGTGAGAACCTGCGCAAGGCCCTGGACTGGCTGCCCCAGGCACGACGCCTGGTGACCATCCGCACGGACTGCGATCTCAGCGCCCACATCGAGCGCTGGCCTGAACTCGATACCCTGGCCTTGCGGGCTCCGGATCAACAGGGGCTCCTGACCTTCTATGCCGACCACGGCTTCAAGACCTGGAAGCGGGAGCTGGAGCAGGCCCTGGGCACCGGGGGGGCGCAGGCTGCATCGGTCCCTTCGTCCTCCACCAGTGCCACCCAGCCGGGGGCGACGGGCGATCTGTTCAGCGCACCGGAGGACAGCGCACCGGCTGCGACGACGCTCGAGACGCGTTACGACACCGTGCTGGACTGGCCCACCTTCGATCGCTGGCTGGACAAGATCCAGTCTGCCGATCTGGTGGCGTTGGACACCGAAACCGATTCGCTGGACGGCATGAAGGCCCGCATCGTGGGCATCAGTGTGTCCACGGCGGTGGGCGAGGCCGCCTACATCCCCCTGGGGCACAACGGCCCGGATGCGCCCGCCCAATTGCCGCTCGACGACGTGCTGGCACGCCTCCAACCCTGGCTGGAAGACGCGCACCGTGCCAAGCTGGGTCAGAACATCAAGTACGACACCCATGTGCTGGCCAACCATGGCATCACGGTGCGGGGCTATGCCCACGACACCATGCTCGAGAGTTACGTCATCGAGGCCCATAAGCCCCACAATCTGGAGAGTCTGGCCCTGCGCCATACCGGCCGCCAGGGCCTGAGCTACGAGGCCGTGGCGGGCAAGGGCGCGCAGCAGATCCCCTTTGCCCAGGTGGCGGTGGACCGTGCCTCACACTACTCGTGCGAGGACAGCGACATGACCCTGCATGTGCATCAGGTCCTGTGGCCGCAGTTGCAGGCCAACGCCCACCTGCGCGATGTCTATGAGCGCATGGAGTTGCCGGTGGCCCGGGTGCTGCAGCGCATCGAACGCAACGGCGTGCTGATCGACAAGGCCTTGCTGCAGCAGCAGAGCCATGAGCTGGCGCACCGCATCGTCGAGATCGAGCAGTCGGCCTATGAGCTGGCTGGTCAGCCCTTCAATCTGGGTTCGCCCAAGCAGATCGGCGAGATCCTCTTCGGGCGACTGGGCCTGCCGGTGGTCAAGAAGACCGCCACGGGGGCCCCGTCCACCAATGAAGAAGTGCTGGAAAAGCTGGCCGAGGACTACCCCCTGCCGGCGCGCATCCTGGAGCACCGGGGCCTGGCCAAGCTCAAGAGCACCTACACCGACAAGCTGCCCCTGATGATCAACCCGGAGACGGGGCGCGTGCACACCAACTACGCCCAGGCGGTGGCAGTGACGGGGCGCTTGTCCAGCAACGAACCCAATCTGCAGAACATCCCCGTGCGCACGGCCGAGGGGCGCCGCATCCGCGAAGCCTTCATCGCTCCTCCCGGCCACCAGATCATGTCGGCCGACTATTCGCAGATCGAGTTGCGCATCATGGCCCACCTCTCGCAGGACGAGAACCTGCTGAGCGCCTTTGCGCACGGGCAGGACGTGCACCGCGCCACGGCCAGCGAGATCTTCGGTGTGCCACCCGATCAGGTCAGCAGCGAGCAGCGCCGCTATGCCAAGGTCATCAACTTCGGGCTGATCTACGGCATGAGCGCCTTCGGACTGGCCTCCAACCTGGGCATCGAGCGTTCGGCGGCGGCGGCCTACATCGAGCGCTATTTCCAGCGCTACCCCGGGGTCAAGCGCTACATGGACGACACCCGCCTGACAGCCAAGGACCAGGGCTATGTCGAGACGGTGTTCGGGCGCCGTTTGTGGCTGCCGGAGATCAACAGCCCCAACGGCCCCAGCCGCGCAGGAGCCGAGCGTGCCGCCATCAACGCGCCCATGCAGGGCACGGCGGCCGATCTGATCAAGCTGTCCATGGTGGCGGTGCAGGACGAGCTGGACCGCCAGGACAAGGGCAGCCGCATGATCATGCAGGTGCACGACGAACTGGTGCTGGAAGTGCCCGAGGGCGAGATCGAGTGGGTTCGCACCGAAATCCCGCGCCTGATGGCCTCGGTGGCGCAACTGCGCGTGCCCCTGCTGGCCGAGATCGGCTGCGGCCCCAACTGGGAGGCCGCCCACTGAGTGTTTGCCCCCGCCCGGCGCAGTGAAAAGCCCACAGACAAGGGCGGGCGCCTGGGCGTATGCTGATGGTGAGTTGTCACCGAGTTGTCATGGTGCCGAGTCAGAATCGAGAGGGGAATTCTGTTTGGGAAGTGATGTGCAGGTGAGTCAAGAATCTGATAAGTCGTCCAATGACGAACTGGTGGCATCGACGGACGCCGAGGCCGTGAGCCACAACGCCACTGCGGGAGTTGCATCCTTGAAGCTGCTGGGTCGAGAACAGGCCATACTGGAGTTCAATCGTCGGGTGCTGGCTCAGGCTCAGCGCGACGATGTGCCCTTGCTGGAGCGCCTGCGCTACATCTGCATCGTCTCGTCCAACCTTGACGAGTTTTTCGAGGTGCGCTATGCCGACATCCTGGAGGCGTCTCGCCTGCGGGGCTCGGGGGTGACCCCCGAGGATCTGGCCGATGTCTCCAGCCGAGCCCATGCCCTGGTCCAGGACCAGTACGATGCGTTCAATGGCGTGCTGCTGCCGCAATTGCGTCAGCAGGGCATCGACATCCTCAACCATGCGGACCGCAATGAGGCGCAGCGCGAGTGGGTGTCTGCCTTCTTCCGCCGTCAGGTGCAGCCCTTGCTCACCCCCATCGGGCTGGATCCCTCGCACCCTTTCCCGCAGGTGGCCAACAAGACGCTGAACTTCATCGTCAAGCTCGGTGGGCTGGACGTCTTCGGGCGCGACAACTCGATCGCCATCGTGCGCATTCCGCGTGTGTTGCCGCGCGTCATCAAGCTGCCTGAAAAGATCTCCGACGGACGTCAGGCCTTTGTGCTGCTGTCCAGCGTGATCCGCGCACACCTGCCCGAGCTGTTCCCCGGCCGTGAGATCGAGGCGTTCTCGCAGTTCCGCCTGACGCGGGACTCCGATCTGGATGTCGACGAAGACGATGTGACCAATCTGCGGCAGGCCCTGCGCTCCAAGATGAGCACCCGGCAGTTTGGTCAAGCCGTGCGCATGGAAGTGGTGGATTCCTGCCCGCATGAGCTGTCCGACTTCCTGCTGGAGCAGTTCGGGCTCACGGCCGAGGCGCTCTACAAGGTCCACGGGCCGGTCAACCTGGGGCGCCTGACCCAGGTCATCGACCAGGCCGACGCCGACCTTCTGCGCTTTGTCCCCTACCAGGCCGGCTGGCCCGAGGCCATGTTGCGTTCGGGCGATTTGTTCGATCGCCTCAAGGAGGGGGATGTGATGCTGCATCACCCCTTCCAGTCCTTTGATGCCGTGGTGCAGTTCCTGCGGGATGCCGTCCATGACCCCGATGTACTGGCCATCAAGCAGACCATCTACCGCACGGGCAGCGAGTCCGTGCTGATGGAGCTGTTGCTCGAGGCGGTGCGTCGCGGCAAGGAAGTGCTGGCCGTGGTGGAGCTCAAGGCCCGTTTCGACGAAGAGGCCAACATCAACTGGGCGGAGCGTCTCGAAGCCCTGGGTGCCCAGGTGGTGTATGGCGTGGTGGGCCTCAAGACCCACGCCAAGATGATGCTGGTCACGCGACGTGAAGGGCACCGCCTGCGCCGCTATGCGCACCTGTCCACCGGCAACTACAACCCCCGCACCTCCAAGCTCTACACCGATGTGGGCTGGCTCACGGCCAATCCCGAGCTCACTTCGGACGTGGACATGATCTTCCAGCAACTGGCCAGCCTGACCCAGTTGAAGTCGCCCAAGCAGTTGCTGCTGGCGCCCTTCACCATGCAGCAGCGCATGGTGCACCACATCCAGCGTGTGGGGCAGGCCGCTCGCCATGGGTATCCGGCCCGCATCGTGGCCAAGGTCAATGCGCTCACCGACGAGATCCTGATCCGTGCCCTGGTCGAGGCGGGGCAGCATGGCGCCAGCATCGACCTGATCGTGCGTGGCGCCTGCATCCTGCCGCCCGGCGTGGCCGGTCTGACGGACCGCATCCGTGTGCGTTCGGTTGTGGGCCGCATGCTGGAACACACCCGCGTGCTGTACTTCCGCTGGGGGCATGGCGAGGAGGACGAGGCCCTGTACCTCTCCAGCGCCGACTGGATGAATCGCAACATGACGCGGCGCATCGAGATCGCCTGGCCCGTCCACGACCCGGTGCTGCGCCAGCGCGTGATTGACGAATGTCTGGTGCCTTACCTGCTCGATGGCTGCGATGCCTGGCAGCAGTTCAGTGACGGGCACTACGAACGCGTGGGCGTGGATGGCCCCAGCGCGCAGCGTGCCTTGATGGACCGGCATCGCGCGGTGGACTGAATCTGGCAGAGGCGCGCATGGATCTGATCCTCTGGCGACATGCGCATGCCGGTGACCCCTACGAGGATGCCGAGCTGGACATGGCACGCCCGCTCTCACCCAAGGGTGAGCGGCAGGCAGCCCGCATGGGGGACTGGTTGAATCGGCACCTGACGGAGTCGACGCGTGTGCTGGTCAGCCCGGCACAGCCCACGCGGCAGACGGCCACGGCCTTGGGGCGCGCCTTCAAGGTGGCGGAGGCCCTGGCGCCCGGGGGCTCTGTCGATGATTTGCTCATGGCAGCGCGTTTCCCACGCAGTCGCGAGGCGGTGCTGGTGGTGGGGCATCAACCCACTCTGGGGTTGGTGTTGGCGCGTCTGCTGGAGGCGAGCGAGCCGTCCGTGCCCTGGTCGTTCAAGAAGGGCGCCGTGTGGTGGCTGCGCTGGCGTGAACGCGAGGGCCAGGGCCAGATCACCGTGCATGCGGTGCTCGGCCCCGACACCCTCTGAGGTCGCAGCCGCTCAAGCGGCATCGCTCAGGTTGCGTGGATCACCGGCCGATTTCATCAGCTCGTTCGGGCGGACATCATTGGTCAGCACTTGCGGGCAGCGCAGGCAGGCGCTCACGCCCTCCTGATGCCACCACTGGCACTGACCGCGGATGGCGCAGCGCGGCGGTTTGCTCACCACCACAGGCGCCATGCGCACCGTGCGGATGGCCAGTCGACAGGCCTGGCGCGGCTCGTCGAAATGCCAGCATGCGGTGCTCATGATGCAGGGGGCGGCGATGCGAAACACCTCGGCGGGCAGCACGGGTGCCGTCATCTCGACCAGCTCCGGCGTCACGGGCAGGGTCTGGTCCAGGTAGGCGGTGTCGGGTTGATCGACGGTGCCGCCGACCACGGCGAACACCTGTGCCTCGGGCACGTCATGCTGTGCACTGGGGCACAGCGTCCGGGTGGGCGTGGTCATGGCGGCGCTCCCCTGGCTCAGCGGGTGGTGGGCACGGACACCTGGTTGATGCCCTGGGTGATCAGCGACTGCGACAACTGGCTGAAGGCGGGCTGGCCGTAGATCCACCACTGCGGCACGATCTGCCCGCCCGAGAAGACCAAGCCGGCAGCGCCGCTGACCTGCTGGGTCTGCTCGGCGCTGAGCTCGCTCATGGACTGGCGTGCGGCCAGGGCGCGTTCGACACCCTGGCGGGCCAGGTGCTGGAGATCGCCGGCCGATGCGCGTGCAGCGGTGGTGGCGGCGGGGGTGGTGTGAATGTGCTTGCTCATGGTCAGTACCTCATGGGTGAGTTGAAGATCCGGGAGGCAGCCAAAGTGCTGCATCCCTGGAGGTACTGTAGAAATCGGCCTGGCGCGGCACATCCTTCGAACTAGGGCTCCCCCTAGTTCGACTTAGGGACCCCTTGCGGGGGAGGTCGGGGACGGGCGTCAGAGCAGCGCGAGCAGGTCCTGAGGGTGAGCGCAGATGACATCGGCGCCCCAGCGACCCACGTCCTCGGCGGTGCCCAGATAGCCCCAGGCTGCGGCTGCGCTGGGCATCTCGGCGGCCTGGGCGGCCTGGATGTCGCGCAGATCGTCACCGACATAGAGCGTGCGTTGGGGGCTCACGCCGAGGCGCTCGCAGGCGGTCAGCAGGGGCAGGGGGTGAGGTTTGGCGTGGGCCGTGCTGTCACCGCTGATGATGACGCCCGCACGTGCCTCCAGCCCCAGACCCCGCATCACGGGGAGGGTGAAACGGTGGGGTTTGTTGGTGACCACGCCCCAGTCCAGGCCCCGTGCTTCCAGGGCCGACAGCACCTCGGCCATGCCGGCAAAGAGTTCGGTGGTGTCGGCCAGGCAGTGTTCATAAGCACTGAGAAAAGCCTGTCGCAGTTCTTCGTATTCGGGGTGGCCGGGGTGGATGTCCAGGCCTGCAGCGAGCAGACCACGTGCGCCAGCGGAGGCGTGGGGGCGCAGCACATCCAGTGGCAGGGCGGGCAGGCAGCGCTGCAGCCGCAGGTGGTTGAGGGCGCCGCCGAGGTCACCGGCGGTGTCGGCCAGGGTGCCGTCCAGATCGAACAGCACCGCTTCGGGCGGGTGCGCCCAGGCAATCGTGGTCATGGTCAGTGGGGCCTCAGGCCGGTTTGCGGCAGGCCATCAGGTAGTTCACGCTGGTGTCGCCCGAGAGCCAGTAGCGCTCGGTCAGCGGGTTGTATTCCATGCCCTTCATCTGCAGGCCGTCCAGGCCGGCCTCACGCGTCCAGCGGGCCAGCTCGGCCGGCTTGATGAAGCGAGCAAACTCATGCGTGCCTTTGGGCAGCAGTTTGAGCAGGTACTCGGCGCCGACGATGGCGAACAGGAAGCTCTTGGGGTTGCGGTTGAGGGTCGAGAAGAAGACCCAGCCGCCCGGTTTGACCATGTCAGCGCAGGCACGCACCACCGAGCTGGGGTCGGGCACGTGTTCCAGCATTTCCATGCAGGTGACCACATCGAACTGACCGGCCTGTTCAGCAGCCAGGGCTTCGGCGGCGACCGAGCGGTAGCTCAGGTTGGCGACGCCGGCTTCCATGGCGTGCAGTTGCGCGACCTTCAGGGGCTTGTCGGCCAGGTCGATCCCCAGAACATCGGCGCCACGACGGGCCATGGATTCGGCCAGGATGCCACCACCACAGCCGACGTCGACCACCCGTTTGCCCTTGATCCCAGCCCACTGGTCGATCCAGTCCAGGCGCAGGGGGTTGATCTGGTGCAGGGGGCGGAACTCGCTGTCGGGGTCCCACCAGCGGTGGGCCAGTTCACTGAACTTGGCAAGTTCCTGCGGATCGACGTTGGCGGTCATGGTGCTCATAGCCTCAATGCTACCGCGCAAACAGGCCGATCCGGCTCAGGCCATGTCGGTCTGCTTGAGTCGACGGTACAGGGTGTTGCGGCTGATGCCCAGACGGCGGGCGGCTTCGGACATATTGCCCTCGCTGGCCTGGATGGCCCGCTCGATGGCCGAGCTCGACAGGCGCTTGAGGTTGATCTCGGGCGTGTCGGGGGGCGGGCAGGGCGTGGCGGGCGCGGCCAGTTGCATGGCCTGGGCCTCTTCGACCTCGCCCATGCGATAGGGGCGGGAGAACACATCGTCCCACAGGTCTTCACTGAAGTGTTCCCAGTGCAGTTCGTCCTCGTGGGGGGAGAGCAGGGCGCAGGCGGTGCGCAACACGGCATGCAGTTGACGCAGATTGCCGGGCCAGGGGTGTTGCTGCAGGGCCTGGAGCACCTCGTCGGCCAGGCTGGGGGCCTGGTGGCGCTTCATGTCGTGACCCAGGCTGTGCAGCATGTCGTCAATGAGCTCTACCATGTCGCCCCGCTCACGCAGCGAGGGCAGTTGCACGGTCAGGCCATTGATGCGCCAGTACAGGTCTTCGCGGAATTCGCCCCTGGCCACCGCCTCGCGCAACTGTCGATGGGTGGCGCAGACCAGCACAAAGTCCACGGGCACCGGGTGGCAGCCGCCCACGGGCACCACCTCCTTGTCCTGCAGCACACGCAGCAGGCGCGATTGCAGGGACAGGGGCATGTCGCCGATCTCATCGAGAAAGAGGGTGCCGCCTTCGGCCTGGCGGATGCGACCGGGCGAGCCCTCCTTGCGCGCGCCGGTGAAGGCGCCTCCCACGTAGCCGAAGAGTTCGGCTTCGATCAGGTGTTCGGGCAGGGCCGCGCAGTTGACGGCAATGAAGGGCTTGCTGGCGCGGTCGCCCTCGGTGTGCAGGGTGCGGGCAAAGACCTCCTTGCCCGTGCCGGAGGCGCCTTGCAGCAGCACCGCGATGCCCTGGGCCTGTACCTTCAGGGCGCGCTGCAGGGCCTTGCTCATGCGGGTGTCGTCACGCCCGGCCGGCGTGCGCACGGGCCGCGGCGGGATGGTCCGGGCGGTGCTGCCACCCGGTCGCTGCCGGGTGGGCTCCACCGGAGCCGTGGCCCACACGCGGCGCCGACGGTCGGGCTCGTCCTTGACGAACAGGCTCTGGCCCTGCATGGTGGTGACGCGGGTGGGGGTGCCGGTGGCCGGCAGGGAGAGCAGGCGCTGGGCCTGGGGGCCCAGCAGGCGGTCGAGGGTGGTCGCGCCGATCTGCAGCGCCGACAGACCCAGCCAGTGCTGGGCAATGGCATTGGCCCCCATGATCCAGCCGTCTTCGGTCACGGCCAGCAGCCCCTCGCCGACCGCACCCAGGCCCTCTGCGTGGGGGTGCAGGCGCAGCAACTGGTCGTTGGCGTGGCGGGCGTGGAAGAGCCGGTCCTCGATCATGCGTGCGGCCGAGCGCACCAGCGCGAAGGTGTGGGGGTGCTGGCTGCGCTGGTCACCCGAGATGTCGAGCACGCCGCGCAGGCGTCCGTCCGGGGCCATCACCGGGGCCGCCGAGCAGGTCAGGAAACCATTGCGGTCCAGGTAGTGCTCGGCGCCATGGATGACCACGGCTTTTTGGTCGGCCAGGGCGGTGCCGATGGCATTGGTGCCCCGGTGTTCTTCGCGCCACAGGGCGCCGGGGCGCAGGGACACCCGCTCGGCCCGCTCCAGGAAGTCGGCGTCGCCCAGGGTGTGCAGCAGCATGCCCTGGGCATCGGCCAGGATCACCATGCTGCCGCTGCCCTGCATCTGGTCGAACACGAACTCCATGACGGGGCGCGCGTGGGCCAGGAAGTCGGCTTCATTGAGCAAGGCGCGGCGCAGCTCGGTGCCGGTGCTGATGGGGGGGGCAACCGGGGGATCGCTGGGAGACAGGCCCGCCCGCTGGCTGCGCTGCCAGGAGCGTGAGAGGGTGTCGTCCACCAGACCTTGAGGCACCTCGCCGGATTCGAGCAAGCAGCGGCGCGCCTGGCGCAACTGGTCGAGTGAGGCGTGATGCATCAATTGCATAGAGGGCCTTTTGAAAGGGGTGGAGTCGATCTGTGCCAAGTATCGCGCCAGAGGTCCACTGTCACATACGGGTTCCCCCTGTGTCACTTTGGTACAGCGTCACTATTTGGCGCATCGGCTGTCACCCTGGTACAGGTGTGACACAGGGGGTGGCACAGCGGTGCGATGAACGCTCCCCGTAGGGGCTCGGGACTAACCCTGCATGGCACGGCCTGTGCGCTAGGAGGGGCTGGGCGCCGGCCCTTTCACCCCTTCGGGACGGCGACATTCACCACCGCTGAGACAGGAGATATTCATGCGCTACCCCAACCCCGGCACTGCAGGCTCGCCCGTCGAATTCAAGTCGCGTTACGACAATTTCATCAACGGCCAGTTCGTGCCACCGGTCTCAGGTCAGTACTTTGACGTGATCACGCCGATCAGCGGCAAGGTCTACACGCAGGCGGCCCGCTCGACCGAGGCGGACATCGAATTGGCTTTGGACGCTGCCCACGCCGCCAAGGACAAGTGGGCCGCCACCTCGGCCACCGAACGCTCCAACATCCTGCTCAAGATCGCCGACCGCATCGAGCAGAACGTCGAGAAGCTGGCCTATGCCGAAACCGTGGACAACGGCAAACCCATCCGCGAGACCCTGAACGCCGACATCCCGCTGTCAGCCGATCACTTCCGCTATTTCGCCGGTTGCCTGCGTGCCCAGGAAGGCGCGCTCAGCGAGATCGACGGCAACACCGTGGCCTACCACTTCCATGAGCCCCTGGGCGTGGTCGGTCAGATCATCCCCTGGAACTTCCCCATCCTGATGGCCGCCTGGAAGCTGGCGCCCGCCCTGGGTGCGGGCAACTGCGTGGTGCTCAAACCGGCTGAATCGACGCCTGTCAGCATCCTGGTGCTGGCCGAGCTGATCGCCGACCTGCTGCCCCCGGGCGTGCTCAACATCGTCAACGGCTATGGCCGTGAAGCCGGCATGCCCCTGGCCTCCAGCAAGCGCATCGCCAAGATCGCCTTCACGGGCTCGACCGCCACGGGTCGGGTGATCGCGCAGGCCGCCGCGTCCAACCTGATCCCCGCCACGCTGGAGCTGGGTGGCAAGAGCCCCAACATCTTCTTTGACGATGTGATGGCGGCGGACGATGCCTTCCTGGACAAGGCCATTGAAGGCCTGGTGCTGTTTGCCTTCAACCAGGGGGAGGTGTGTACCTGTCCGTCGCGCGCCCTGATCCAGGAGTCGATCTACGACCGCTTCATGGAGCGCGCCCTCAAGCGCGTGGCCGCCATCAAACAGGGCAGCCCTCTGGACACCGACACCATGATGGGTGCCCAGGCCTCGTCCATGCAGATGGAAAAGATCATGTCCTACATGGACATCGGCAAGCAGGAAGGCGCCCAGTTGCTGATCGGCGGCGAGCGCGCCATGCTGGGCGGCGATCTGGCCGATGGCTACTACGTGCAGCCCACCTTGTTCAAGGGCGACAACAGCATGCGCATCTTCCGTGAGGAGATCTTCGGCCCGGTGCTGGCGGTGACCACTTTCAAGGATGAAGCCGAGGCCATGGCCATCGCCAACGACACACCCTATGGCCTGGGCGCGGGTGTGTGGACCCGCGATGGCAGCCGTGCCTACCGTTTTGGCCGGGGCATCCAGGCCGGCCGCGTGTGGACCAACTGCTACCACCACTACCCGGCTCACGCCACTTTCGGTGGCTACAAGGAGTCGGGCATCGGCCGCGAGACCCACAAGATGATGTTGGACCACTATCAGCAGACCAAGAACATCCTGGTCAGCTATGACCAGAACAAGCTGGGCTTTTTCTGATCGCCTGACAAGGAGCCATCATGGTCGAACGCGTGCAGGCCACCCCACAGGCGCTCAGCCTCATCGCGAAGCTGACGGACCAGTATGGCCCCTTGATGTTCCATCAGTCGGGGGGCTGCTGTGATGGCAACTCGCCGATGTGCTTTGCGCAGGGCGATCTGCTGATCACCGATGCCGACGTCAAGCTCGGGGTCATTGGCGGCGCGCCCTTCTACATGAGCCGTGCTCAGTTCGAGTACCTGGAGCACACCCAGCTCACCATCGACGTGGCGCCTGGGCGAGGGGGCATGTTTTCTCTGGAAGGCTCGCATGGGGTGCGTTTCCTCACCCGCTCGCGGCTGTACAGTGAGGGCGAATTTGATTCGCTGCCCCCGGTGGAGTCCGGCGTCCAGGCCTGAGCTGGGCCCTGGCGCCTCATGAAACTCCGCGAGGGTGGCTGCCTTCGCGGAGTTTTTTCATGTTGATCGTCTACGGCATTCCCAACTGCAACACCGTCAAGAAGGCGCGTACCTGGCTCGATGAGCAGGGGCTGGCCTATACCTTCCACGACTACAAGAAGCAGGGCGTGCAAGCCGATCGGCTACAGGCCTGGATCGATCAGGTGGGCTGGGAGGTGCTGGTCAATCGCCAGGGCACCACCTGGCGCCAACTGGATGAAGCGACCCGGGCGGGTGTGACCGATGCCGCCAGCGCACGCGCCCTGATGCTGGACAAGGCGAGCGTCATCAAGCGCCCGGTGATCGAGCGGGCCGGGCGGGTGCTGAGCGTGGGGTTTGACGACAAGAAGTGGGTCGATCTGCTCAAGCCTTGAGGGGCGCACTGCGCTGGCGATGACTTACCAACAGCGCCATCCCGACCAGACCCAGACCCATCTGGGCCCAGGTGGACGCTTCTGGCACCCGCGGGGCGACGGTGTAGCCATTGGCATTGGCGTTGATGGCCACGACACCGACCAATGACTCGCCCGAGCGATTTGCCCAGGTGTTGCTGATGAGTCGATCGTCGCTGATCGAAGCCGTGCGATTGCTACGCAAGTAGATGTTCAGGCTGCTGGTGTTTTCTCCAACACTGCGCCCCTGGCTGTTCAAATCGATGGAGGCTGAGGCGAAGGCCAGAATATAGGTCCAGTCCATGTAACCGTTGTCCTCATAGCCCCACGGAGTGCTCTCCAGCGGCGCATCACTTGGAACGGTCACTGCGATGGCTCCTTGGCTTTGGGCTGAGAAGGTGACGGCGGTGTTGGCACTCAAGGTAAACGCACCCTTGAAACCTGCCATAGCGCCCCATTCGGCACCCATGGGTGCGGACGCGGACACGAACGCTCCCTCCGGGCCTGTCGAGGCCTGGTATCCAGGGGCAGATACACCGGTGCTTGTGCCCAGAGGACCTGAGAGCGTGTTCTGCAGGCTGATACTCTCAGAGAAGATGGGCGTAGCCCACCGTTGACCGTCCGTGCCCGTTTGAATCGTTTCACCCAGGAGGCTTGAAGAGGATGCTTCACCCCAGGTCAGGGTGGGCGCGATATTGTCCAGGGGATCCAGGTCCGTCAAGGTGTACTGAATGTGGGTGATCGAGACATGGCTGTCTGCCTGAGCCAGGGCGGCGCTCGACATCAAACCCAGTCCGAGTGTCCAGCAGCACAAGATCGCAGTGTGATGTGAGTGGCTCATGATATTTCCCAAGGTTTTGATGGACTGGATCCCATATTAATGGGATGCGGTTGACGTGTTGAATGGATGTTTTCCCTGGATGCGAGGGTTTGTTTCCATGGAGTCGCGCGTGCAACCACAGGCAGCGCCTGACGGGCGCTTCAGTCGATCAAGGACAAGTGCAACAGCTGGCTGGTCTGACCATTGACCTGCACATCCACGCCTTGTCGCCCGATGTAGAGCGGCCGCGTGCTCACGGGTTTGAAGGACAGCGTCTGCACCCAACGAGCCTGCTCGCCCGGCGCCAGGCTCAGGCGGCGGCCCTTGAAGGTCTTGGGCTTGAGTTGCCCATCCGCTTTGCGAAAGTGCGTGCGCACATCCACCTCCAGGTCCTGTGCCTGTGGCGATCGGGACTGCAGCGTCACGCACAGCTCAAGGCTGTGACCGATCCTCACCTCGGGGGCGGAGAGGGTCAGCGTCACGTCGCCGACGAAGGGCGTGCCCACGCCCCAGGCCTGCAGCATCGGGCCGTGTCCCTGCTTGATCAGGTGGCGGCTGGCGTGCCTGAGCAGCCGCTGGTGTTCGGTCGATGCGCTGTCGCGGTGCCGCTGCACCCAGTCCACCAGCACATCGGGGTGATCTTTCCCAATGTCATTGAGGTGGTTGGCCACGCTGCGGCGCACATATTCGCTGGGGTCGTGCTGCAAGGTGTCCAGCAAGGGCAGCGTGGGTGAGGGGTCAGTCACCAGGGCCTGCAGACGCAGTCCCCAGGGCAGACGGGGGCGGCTGCCTTCGCTGACCAGTCGGCGGACATGGGCGCTGGGGTCATGCTGCCAGGTGTGCAGCGTGCGCAGCACCACTTCGGGGTGGGCCACCAGGAAGGGGCGGATGGCGAACTCTGCCGTGAAGCGCTGGGTGATGGCGTGCAGCGCCTGCAAGGCGCGCTCGGGGTGTGGCAGGCCACGCTGGGCCATGACCTCGCCATAGGCCCACAGGGCCCAGCCCCCCACGCCGGTGTCGTCTGTCCCCAGGCTGCCGAGTTCCTTGTCCGGGTCATGTTCCCGACGCGGTGCGGGCACCGCCTTGAGGCTGCGCTCCAGCCAGGTGGCGCAGGTGTCCACATCTTCCGGCAAGGTGGCCAGCAAGGCGGCGGCCAGGTGCTGAGCCCGGGCCTTGAATTCCAGACGCTCCAGTCCGGCCAGTGCCAGCGCCTTGAAGCGGGGCGCATCAAACCCCTGATCCACACGCCGCAGGTGGTGGGCCACCGCCTCCACCACGGACGGATTGATCAGGTTCTTGAAGGGTTCAGCCATCGCTCAGATCCGGGTCATCCGGCCAGCAGTTGCCTCAGCACGAAGGGCAGGATGCCGCCATGCTGGTAGTAGCTGACCTCGATCGGCGTGTCGATGCGCAGCCGCACGATCACGGTTTGGCGCGAGCCATCGCGGCGCTCGATGATCAGCCCCACATCGGCTTGCGGCTTGAGTTCGGTGCCCAGATCGATGCCGATCACCTCATCGCCTGTGAGGCCCAGGGACTGCCAGCTGTCATCGCCCTTGAACTGCAGGGGCAGCACGCCCATGCCCACCAGATTGGATCGGTGGATGCGCTCGAAGCTGCGCGCGACCACGGCCCGGATGCCCAGCAGTTGTGTGCCCTTGGCGGCCCAGTCGCGGCTGGAGCCGGTGCCGTATTCCTCTCCGGCAAAGATGACGGTGGGCGTGCCCTCGGCCTGGTACTTCATGGCGGCGTCATAGATGAACATCTTGTCGCCGCCGGGCTGAAACAGGGTCAGGCCCCCTTCTTCGCGGCTGCCGTCGGCCTGTGCCGGGATCATCAGGTTCTTGATCCGCACATTGGCGAAGGTGCCGCGCATCATGACCTCGTGGTTGCCTCGGCGCGAGCCGTAGCTGTTGAAGTCGGCCTGCAGGACACCCTGCGCCAGCAGGTACTGCCCCCCGGGTGTGGCCGCCTTGATCGACCCGGCCGGGGAGATGTGGTCGGTGGTGATGGAGTCTCCGAACAGGGCCATGATGCGGGCACCTTGCACGCCCATGGCCGAGGCCTGGGGCAGCATCTCGAAGCCATCGAAAAAGGGCGGGCGGGCGATGTAACTGCTCTTGGGCCAGGTGTAGACTTGGCCGGTGACGCCCTGGGTCTTCTTCCACAGCTTGCCGGGTTTGCTCTGGATCTGCTCGTAGTTCTTGCGGTAGGCCTTGCCGTTCAGGGCGTGCCTGAGCAACTGGTGGATCTCGTCACTGCTGGGCCAGATGTCACCCAGGTAGATGTCTCGCACCTGGCCATCTTTGCCTTTGCCCTGCCCCACGGGTTCGGTCATCAGGTCGCGTGTGACATTGCCCGCGATGGCATACGCCACCACCAACGGCGGGCTGGCCAGGAAGTTGGCCTTGAGATTGGGGTGGATGCGCGCCTCGAAATTGCGATTGCCCGAGAGCACGGCGGCGCAGATCAGGTCGTTGCGGGTGATGAGCTCATTGATCTCTGGCATCAGGTCGCCAGCGTTGCCGATGCAGGTGGTGCACCCGTAGGCCGCGACATGGAAGCCCAGTTTTTCCAGGTAGGGCAGCAGGCCGGCCTTGTCCAGGTACTCCGTGACGATGCGTGAGCCTGGGGCCAGCGAGGTCTTCACATGGGGTTTGACCTTCAGGCCCGCCTGCACGGCCTTCTTGGCCAGCAAGCCAGCGGCCAGCAGAACGCCCGGGTTGGAGGTGTTGGTGCACGAGGTGATGGCGGCGATCAGCACATCGCCGTGGCGGATGTCGATGCCGCTGGCGGTGGTGAAGGTCTGGCCCAACTGCTCCGCAGGCTGGTTGAAACCATTGTGGGCCGTGGGCCTGGCAAACAGATCGCTGAAGGTGCGGGCCACCTGGCCGATCTCGATGCGGTCCTGCGGGCGCTTGGGGCCCGCCAGCGATGGGGTCACGGAGCCCAGGTCCAGCCGGACCACGCTGGAGTAGTCGATCTCACCGGCCTGGGGGACGCCAAAGAGCTGTTGCGCCTTGAAGTAGGCCTCGAAGGCTTCGATCTCTGACTTGCGTCGGCCCGTGCCCTTGAAATAGTCGATGGTTTTGTCGTCGACCGGGAAGAAGCCCATGGTGGCGCCATACTCCGGGGCCATGTTGGCGATGGTGGCACGGTCGGGCAGGGACAGCGAGGCGGTGCCCTCGCCAAAGAACTCGACGAACTTGCCCACCACTTTGTGCTGGCGCAGCAATTCGGTCACCGTGAGCACCAGGTCGGTGGCCGTCACGCCCTCGCGCAGGCGGCCCGTGAGCTCCAGGCCCACCACATCGGGGGTCAGAAAGTACACCGGCTGGCCCAGCATGCCGGCCTCGGCCTCGATGCCGCCCACACCCCAGCCAACCACACCGATGCCATTGATCATGGTGGTGTGGCTGTCGGTGCCGACCAGGGTGTCCGG
Organism: Aquabacterium sp.; assembly: GCF_036279655.1. Lineage (GTDB taxonomy): Bacteria > Pseudomonadota > Gammaproteobacteria > Burkholderiales > Burkholderiaceae_C > Aquabacterium. The sequence goes on from NZ_DASUIT010000057.1 coordinate 81,782, forward strand.
GTAGGCGATGCCGTTCCGGGTCTTGTGCACCCCGCGTGCCAGGTACTCCAGATTGACCTGGTGCACGATGCCGAAGCCCGGCGGCACCACCCCAAAGGTGTCAAAGGCCTGCATGCCCCATTTCATGAACTCGTAGCGCTCGGCATTGCGCTGGAACTCCAACTTCATGTTGAGGTCGAGCGACTTCTTGCTGCCATAGTGGTCGATCATCACGGAGTGGTCGACCACCAGGTCCACGGGCACCAGGGGCTCGATGCGCTTGGGGTCCTGGCCCAGCGATTGCGCCACCTGGCGCATGGCGGCCAGATCGGCCAGCAAGGGCACGCCCGTGAAGTCCTGCAGCACCACGCGCGAGACCACGAAGGGGATCTCGTCCGTGCGGGGCGCGACCGCCTGCCAGTTGGCCAGTTGTGTGACGTGCTCAGGCGTGACCTTGTGCCCGTCGCAGTTGCGCAGCACCGACTCCAGCACGATGCGGATCGAGACTGGCAGGCGCTGAACCTGGGGGTATGTCCTGGCCAGTTCCGGCAAGGAGTAGAACTGGAGCGATGTGCCCGAGGCCGTCTTGAAGGACTGGAGCGTGCCGGCAAAGGCATGGGCCGGGGTTGGGGATCGACGGACAGACCGGGATGCGGGGCGGGTGGTGGCCATGAGATCTCCTTCTTGGGCAAAGACACGTCACAGCGCATTCTGGCAGGCGCGGTGATCTGGTCAGGGGGGGAGCGATTTGACCTCGTGGTAGATCGTGGTGAATTCGCGGCCATGCCGATCGAAGCCTGCAGACACATGGCCCAGAGCGTGGTCTTGGATTGGCCTCGTCACGGCCGCCAGGTGCCCCTCGGGACAGCGGAAGTGGCGCCCCAGCGCGTCGATGAAGGGCTGGACATCCTTCATTCGGAGCTCGGCCTTGTAGAGGTTGAGATCGAAGGACTGCCGCGTGCCCTGGTCTTCTCCCACCTCGACATACAGGAAGGACGCTTGAGCCCGGCGTTGTGCGGCCAGGCGCACCAGGGGCTCCAGCACCCCTGAGGCCGTGGGCGTGCTCGCACCCCGGTAGAGCT
>NZ_DASUIT010000058.1:0-5915 GCF_036279655.1 Aquabacterium sp.
CACGGGGGCGGTCCCGCTGCGCGGGACACACCTGCGCTGCTCGCGTCGTGGTGGCGTCGGGGAACTCGCTGCGCGGCTGGCGCCGCTCCGCTCGGACAACCCCGACGAGTCAGTTCTTGAAGCGCGCTGCGCGCGCCCACCACGACACTGTGCTGCTCGGCGCCCCCGAGGCGCCCGGCCAGAGGCCCCCTCGGCCCTTAGGTCGCCCCACTTGGTGGCGGACGACGAGCCCGTTGTGCGATGCCACCCGTGTCACGCTGATGGGTAGGCTGCCAGCCTGGTGCGATGACGCATATGGTTGGTGTCGATGCATGCCTCGTCCCTGGGGGCTGCGCATGCCACCAGCAGGGCGACCAAGGGCGGAGGGGGCCTGTAGGCTGGGCGCCTGTGTGGGTGCTGGAGGCGCGCAGGCGGGAGGCAGGCGTGCGCAGCACGCATCAAGAACTGACTCGTTGGCGTTGTTTGAACGAAGCGCCCGAAGGGCGCGCAGAGAGTTCGCCAACGCTGCCTCCCGTCGAGCACCGGAAGGCAGTCCCGCGCAGCGGGACCACCCACTTGAAGCCTGCCCTACAGGCCCCCTCCGACCCAGCCCTGCGTTCTCACGACAAAGCGCTTCAAGCCACCTCAGGCTCAGCTGCCATGCGCTCCAGCGCCGCGCAGACATCGGCAAAGCGCCCGGCGATCACGGTGCGTCGCCCATCACTGGGGTCTCGGTGGATGCGCACCCCGCCAGCGTGTTGGGCCGGAACGGGGGCCTTGACATGGCGGGTGGACGCTTCACGAATGGCCAGCGCGCGTGCAAAGTGATGAATCATGATGAACTCCGATCAAGCAAAGAAGTTCGGCAGGATTCCTGTGGAGGAAGGGCTGATGCGCAGGATCGCTCTACAGGGTGCAGAGCCAATGCCCGCCACCCGCGCATCAGGGAACAAAACTACATGAGCATGTCGTTGCGAATCAGCCCCACGGCGAGCCCTTCAAGCTCGAAGTCGGGGTGATCGGGTGACACCACAATGGGTTCGAAATCCGGGTTTTCAGGCAACAGCTCGATGCCATGTGCCGTGCGCTGAAAGCGCTTGACGGTGACCTCGTCACCCAGGCGGGCCACGACGATCTGGCCGTTGCGGGCCTCACGGGTGCGGGCCACGGCGAGCAGGTCGCCATCGAGGATGCCCGCGTCCTTCATGCTCATGCCGCGCACGCGCAGCAGGTAGTCCGGACGTTTGGCGAACATGCTGGCCTCGACCGAGTAGGTGCGCTCGACCATTTCCTGCGCCAGGATGGGACTGCCGGCGGCCACACGGCCCACCAGCGGCAGGGCCAGTTGCTCCAGACCGGGCAAGGTCATGCTCAAGCTGCTCAGCAGGCCTGAACTGGCGGGGGCACCGTCGGCCCCTTTTTTGCGGGACTCGTTCACGGTGCGCAGGGTGCCGGCCTTGAGGCGAATGCCGCGTGAGGTGCCGCCCACCAGCTCGATCACCCCCTTGCGCGCCAGGGCCTGCAGGTGTTCTTCTGCGGCATTGGCCGAGCGAAAACCCAGCTCGGATGCGATTTCGGCGCGTGTCGGCGGCGCACCCGTGCGGGCGATGGCACGCTGGATGAGCTCGAAGATCTGTTGCTGGCGGGGAGTGAGTTTGGGTTTATCGTTCATGGCTGGGGCCTTGAGTTGCTGTCATTTTATACAGGACTGTGGCTTTGTCCAGTGTTTTTTGTGGTGAGAGGGCGACGCAGTCATGAGCGGAACGATCGTGGTGCTGGGCACGGGGGGGACGATTGCCGGGGTGTCGACCACAGGCGATGACCGCCACTACCAGGCCGCACAGTTGAGTGTCGAGCAGTTGGTCGCCGCAGTGCCCGCCTTGAGCAGCCTGCCGATCGAGGCCCATCAGGTCGCCCAGGTCGACAGCAAGGACATGGGGTGGCAGGTCTGGCGTGACTTGCTGCAGGCCCTGGTGCACCATCTGGCCCGGCCGGAGGTGGCCGGCGTGGTGGTGACCCACGGCACCGACACCCTGGAAGAAACCGCGGTGCTGCTGCACTTGTTGCTGCCACCGGGCAAGCCGGTCGTGCTGACGGCGGCCATGCGTCCGGCGTCATCGCGGGAGGCGGATGGTCCGGCCAATGTGCTGGATGCCGTGCGTGTGCTGCAGTGGGCATCGGCGCACGGGCAGTCAGGCGTGGTGGCCGTGATGGCCGGGCGCGTCTGGGCCGGGGCCGAGGTGCGTAAGGCACACAGCTGGCACATTGATGCCTTTGATGGCGGGGACGCTGCACCGCTGGCGTGGCTGGAGTCTGCTCAGGTGTGTGCGGACGGGCGCGACTGGCCCAGACCGCGAGCATGGGGCATGGATGCTGGGCAGCATCTGTTGCCGCGCGTGGAGCTCCTCGTCAGCCATGGGGATGTGGATGGCTCGGTGGTCGATGCCTTGCTGGCGTCGGCGGCCCCCGGTCGACCGCTGGCGGGCCTGGTGGTGGCATGTACCGGGCATGGCACGGTGCATGTGCAGTTGCAGGCCGCGCTGGAGCGCGCACGAGCGGCCGGTGTGGTGGTTTGGCGCAGCACGCGCGTGGCGCGAGGTGGGGTGCAGCCATCGGTGTCGCCAGAGGCCTGGCCGGCCATCCCGCAGCTCACGGCTGCCCAGGCGCGCCTGGCCTTGTCCCTGGCCCTGTGGCGTCGGCCAGACGTGGCCCGGGCTCCGGATGGCGACTGGCTCTGAGCAGACGCTGCCTTACTTCTTGGTCGACACCACGAAGGGAGGGCCGACCTTGATGACCCGCTCGATGGGGGCGGAGGTCTCTCCCATCGCCGGGGTCCAGACGCGCAGTCGGTGTTCGCCTGCGGGCAGATCGAGCGTCACCTGGCCTGCGGCATCCGTGGCGCCGAAGTAGGGCGTGTCCACCACATGGATGTAGCCCAGCATCTTGTCGTGGATGTTGCAGCCCAGTGTCGCGGTGCCCGCTTTGTCGAAGGCGATCGGCGCGGAGGGCGTGCCCGCATAGAGCTTGATCTCGAAGGGCTTGGTGGGCGAGAAGGAATAGACGTGGTGCCTGACGGTGTCAAAGTTCGGGAAGTGCACCAGCGTGCCAGTCTGCACCACCAGCATGCCAGGGACAAAAGTGCGTGACTTTTGGGCCATCTCGGCCCGGCCTGTGCTGGTGCTGACGGGTTTGCTGCCCTGAACCACGACGGACACCGCGGCAGGTGTGACGGGGCGGCCAGCCTCGTCGACCACCGTGATCTGTTGTGGCGCGGCTTGCGCGCTGAACGTGGCAGTGGCAAGGAGCAGGGTGGCTGTGGATCGCATGGGCTTCATGGGTTCTCAATGTTGGACGATGTCCCGGCGCATGGGCGCCAGCCGTCTGAGCAATTCGTTCTTGGCGGCGGTGCTGGCGCCGGCGGCATCGAGTTCTTCACGCAGGACCTGCACCATCAGGTCGAATTCGGCGCCGGTGATGCCCAGATCGCCATGGGCGCGGGCCATGGTTTCGCCTTCGTAGACACACGGACCGTCGGCGACCCGGCACACGTGGGCTGCAACACTCTTCTTGAGATAGGGCATCTTGATGCCTTCAAAGGTGCGGCGGCTGCGCGGGTCGGTAGAGACCCGCTCCAGGGTGCGGTCAATGACCGCCGTGATGCCCGCTTCGCCACCGAGTTGCCGATACAACGGCGTACTGGCGGTGTCGTGCCACGACGCGCAGGCGGACAACAGGCTCAGACAGAGACCAGCGAGGCCGAAGCGCCAGCGTGGGGGCAGGGAGGTGGGGGTCATGAGAAGGCGCCTACCGTGGGCAAAACATGGGTTAATTTTCGGCAGCGCATGCCGAGAATCAAGGGGCGATGAAGACCGGGATCACCGCTCTTTCCGTGAATGAACCGGCATGGCGGTGCACCATGAGCTGCGACGGAGTCCGACCATGCGCTTGTTTTCGACCCTTACATGGGCTCCTGTGCTGGGGGCCATGTTATGGAGCTTGAGCGTGCCGCTGCATGCGGGCGAGCGGCTGCTGGGCAGTTGGGGTGTCAGCCAGGTGGAAGGGGCGGGCGGCGGAGGGCTCACACCGTGGGCCACCATCACGGGCTCGGGCAGCAGCAACCAGGTGGGCGCAGTGGTGTATGCCACGCAGGCCAGCACGCAGGATGGCTATCGCCTCAGGGTGGCCGGGGCCGCGGTGGGGGTGCACGACCGAGTCGAGCTGAGCATGGCGCGCTGGAGTTTCAAGCTCAGCGACGATGTCGTGCCGGGCAAGGCCCTGGAGATGACGGTGCTGGGGGCCAAGCTCAAGGTGCTGGGCGACGCGGTCTATGACCAGGACAGCTGGCGGCCGCAGCTCAGCGTGGGGCTGCAGTACAAGATGGCCGATGACGTGGCGGCCTTGCGAGGGCTGGGTTTGCCCATCCATGCGGACGAGGATGTCGATCTCTATGCCAGTGCCACCAAGCTCTGGCTGGGCGCTGCAGCGGGCTACAACGTGCTGGGCAATGTCACCATGCGCTGGACGCGGGCCAACCAGTTCGGCCTGCTGGGTTTTGGCGGCAATGCCGAGTCGGGCCGCCGCCTGCACCTGGAGGGCAGCCTGGGCCTGATGCTGCGCGACGACCTGGTGGTGGGGGGGGAATGGCGTAGCAAGCCCGACAATCTGCGCGTGCCCGGCTTCGAGGAGGATGCCGCCTGGGACCTCTTTGTCGCTTGGTTTCCCAGCCGACACCTCAATGTCACGGCCGCCTGGCTGAACCTGGGCAACATCGCCACCCTCAAGGACCAGCGCGGCCTGTATCTGTCCGGCCAACTGGCGTTCTGAGTGCTGCGGCTCATGAGCGCGGCGCATGTCCTTATTTACATTCTCTTTACCCCCGTGTAACCGGCTGTCAACAGGCTTGATGCACACTGAGGGGCATGAGTGCATTGAAGAAGACGTCATGGTGGCTGGGCTGGAAGTTCTGGCTGGTGCTGGTGGTGCTGGCGGCTGCGGGCTGGGGGATCAAGGTCCGCTGGTTCAGCCCGGCCGAGGCGCCTCAGGTCATCACGGCCCCGGTGGAGCGCTCCGATCTGGAGGACACGGTGCTGGCCAGCGGCACCATCGAGGCCGTCAAGCAGGTCAGCGTGGGCGCGCAGGTGTCCGGCCAGATCAAGCGTTTGCACGTCAAGCTGGGGGACACCGTCCGCCAGGGTGATCTGATCGCCGAGATCGACTCCACCAATCAGGCCAACACCTTGCGCAATGCGCAGGCCCAGGTCGATGTGCTGGCGGCGCAGCAGCGGGCCAAGGAAGCGACCTTGCACCAGCTGGAGCTGGCCTTCCAGCGGCAGAAGGCGTTGCTGGCGCAAGATGCCAGCGCGCGTGCCGAGTTCGAAGGCGCTGAAGCCTCGCTGGGCGTGGCCCGGGCGGAGATCGCGGCGCTCAAGGCGCAACGGCAGCAGTCCCAGATCTCGGTGGACACGGCCCGCGTGAACCTGGGTTACACCCGCATCACCGCACCCATGGACGGTGTGGTGGTCGCCGTGATCGCCGAAGAAGGGCGCACCGTCAATGCCAACCAGTCGGCACCGACCATCATCAAGGTCGCCCGACTCGATACGGTGACTATCAAGGTGGAGATCTCCGAGGCCGACGTTGTCCGGGTCAAACCCGGCCAGCGGGTCTACTTCACCATCCTCGGCGACCCCGACAAGCGCTACCACACCTCCCTGCTGGCCATTGAGCCCGCCCCTGAAACCATCGCCAGTGAAAGCAGTGCCGCCTCCGGCAGTTCCTCGTCCAGCAGCGCCGGCACCGCGATCTACTACATGGGGATCCTGGATATCCCCAATCCCGACGGCAGGCTGCGCATTTCGATGACCACCCAGGTGAACATCGTGCTGGCGGAGGCAAAAGACGCCCTGGTCATCCCCTCCGCCGCCCTTGGCGACCGG
>NZ_DASUIT010000059.1:0-3144 GCF_036279655.1 Aquabacterium sp.
CTGGGCCACGACGCCCACCTGCCGGCAGTCGACCCGCAACGTTTCACGCGGGCCTCGCTGGCGCAGCGCTTTCAGCAGCCGCCTGTCTGGCAACCCGATGTCGAGGTGGAGAAGTGGTACCGAGCGCCCAACCCGGTGCCGGCTTCCGTGCTGGTGCCCCTGGTCATGCGCGATGAGCCCAGCGTGCTGCTGACGCAGCGCACCTCGCACCTCAAGAAACACGCCGGGCAGATCAGTTTTCCCGGAGGCCGCAGTGAACCCACCGATCCGGATGTGGTGTCCACGGCTTTGCGCGAGGCACAGGAAGAAGTAGGGCTCGACCCAGGGCGCGTGGATGTGCTGGGCACCTTGCCCACCTACACCACGGGCACGGGCTTCGTGGTCACCCCCGTGGTGGGTTTGATCGTGCCGCAAGCCAGCGAGCGCGATCGCCTGATCCTGCAGGCTGACCCCAGCGAGGTGGACGAAATCTTCGAGGTGCCCTTGCACTTCCTGATGGACCCTCGCTATCACGAGCGGCGCGCCTTCGATGTGTCCGGCACGCGCCTGGAGTTCTTCTCCATGCCCTGGACCTCACACGCCAATGACAAGGAGTACTTCATCTGGGGCGCCACCGCCGCGATGTTGCGAAATTTATACCGCTTCCTGTCTGCCTGAAACTTGGCCCCCTTTACCGGCCTTTCCAGGGCAGGGCCGGGGCTATGATCTGCCCATGAGCTTTTTTGCCGTGCTCTTCGCCTTGCTGGCGGAGCAGCTCAAGCCTCTGTCGAACCTCAACCCCATCCATCATGGTCTGACTGGCTGGGTGCGTTGGGTCGGGCGCAATTTCGATGCGGGTGAAGACACGCATGCCCGTATCGTCTGGGCGGTCACGGTGGTGGCGCCAGCGGCGATGATCGCCGGGCTCTATGTGCTCACCAATCGCTACAGCACCGTGATGGCGCTGGGCCTGGATGTGGCGATCCTGTACCTGACCCTGGGATTCAGGCAGTTCAGCCACCATTTCACCGACATCCGCGATGCGCTGGAAGCCGGCCGTGAAGACCGCGCCCGCGAACTGCTGGCTCATTGGCAGAACCTGGATGCCAGCGAACTGCCTCGCACCGAGATCCTGCGCCACGTGCTGGAGTACTCGCTGCTGGCGGCGCACCGCCATGTATTTGGCGTGTTCTTCTGGTTTGTGGCGCTCTCGACCCTGGGGCTGGGCCCGGCTGGTGCCGTCCTGTACCGCATGGCCGAGTTCGCCAGCCGTTATTGGTCGTATCGCAGTCAGGTCACGGGCGTGTCTACCCATGACCGTCTGATGAGCCTGTCGCAGACCCTGTTCTCGCTGGTGGACCACGTGCCCGCCCGTCTGACGGCGTTCGGCTTTGCCGTGGTCGGCAACTTCGAGGATGCGGTCGATGCCTGGCGCCGCCACGCCGTGCTGTGGGTGCGCCCCAATGAAGGCACGATCCTGTCGGCGGCTTCGGGGGCACTGGGCGTGCGTCTGGGCGGCCAGGTGGCACCGGCGTCCGATGATGGCAAGGACGTCAGCCGTACCCTCACGCAAGGCGATGCGCCGGACGTGATCGAGGCGCAAGGCAGCACCACGGGTGCCGCGCCCCAGATGGCCCACCTGCGCAGCGTGGTCGGCCTGATCTGGCGCTCGGTCGTGTTGTGGATGCTGCTGCTGGCCTTGCTGTCACTGGCCAACCTCATCGGCTGAGCCAGTTCACCGGTCGCCGGGCTTCAACCAACCTTGGCGATCGTGCCTTGCGCCGTGGCGCACATCTTCTCGACGCCAGCCTCGTTCACGCAGAACACATCGCACCGGCAGGTGGCCGTGGTCTTGCCTGCATAGATGACGCTGGCGCGTGCGATCAGTTTGTGGCCCACGGCGGGGCGCAGGTAGTTGATCTTGTATTCGGCCGTCAGCACCGCAGGGCCGAGTTTCGCGCCGCCTGCGAAGGTCAGCGCGTTGTCAGCCAGGTAGCTCAACACGCCGCCATGGGCAAAGCCGTTTTGCTGCTTCAACTCATCCCGCAGAGGCAGGTGCAATTCAACCTGTTCGTCATTGAAGGCGGTGAGCTGCGTGCCCAGAAAAACGCTGAAGGGCTGCGAGGCCAGTATCTGCTGGCCCATGGCGAGCATGTCGATCATGGTCAGGCGGCCTTCACGTTCATGGTGATGCGTGCCGCGAAGACCTTCTTGCCGTCGGTATCGAACACGTCTACCGGCACGATCTGGTCACCCGCTTGCGTCCAGTCGATGCTGCTGCCATCGGCCACGGCGCGGATGTCGGTCTTGACCTTGGCCAGGTACTCCACGCTCATGCCCTTGGGGATCCAGCGATAGCCCTCGGGGATGGACGCATCGGTCATGGTGCCGGCCACCAGTTCGGCGGCGTTGCAAAGCGCGATGGCGTGCATGGTGCCCAGGTGGTTGGTGACCTCGCGGCGCAGGGGCACGGTGGCTTCGGCATAGCCGGGGCGCAGGGTGGTCATGCTGGGCTGGATGGTGCTGAAGTAGGGCGCGATCTGGCAGATCATGTTGGTGAACTGCTCGGCGCCAACGCTGTTGAACATGTTGAGAACTTGGCTCATGGGGGCTCCTCGGTGTCCTGTCGCGGACTTGTTGATGACAAACAGAATAGTATTCTGGAATAATATTCGGTGTCAAATACGGGTTCATGAAAGCCGCCATGGACGCACCCAGCCAGTCCGCCTCATCCAAAGTCAGTTCCCCATCTGCCAGCGCGGGCGCCAAGGCCGTGCTGGAGCGCGCCTACCCGGGCGCCAGGGCCCAGCTCAAGCGGCGCATGCTCGCGGGGGCGCTGGCCTGTTTCAACGAACACGGTATCGAGGCCACAACCATCGAGATGATCCTGGCGCGTTGTGAAGCCAGCGTGGGCAACCTGTACCACCACTTCGGCAGCAAGGAAGGCCTGGTGGCGGCACTGTTCTTCTGTGCCTTGCAGGATCAAGGCGATTTGATTGATGCCGAGCTGGCCAAGGCGCAGACAATGCGCGAAGGCGTGGCGGCGCTGGTCTACAGCTATGTGGACTGGATCAGTGCGCAGCCCGAGCTGGCGCGCTTCATGTTCCAGGCGCGCTCGGCGGTGTCCAAAGGGCCGCATGGGGCCGAGTTGCAGCAACGCAATCG
>NZ_DASUIT010000060.1:0-151874 GCF_036279655.1 Aquabacterium sp.
CCCAGGCGCTTGCCCGCGCCGGTCACCAGCACGACCCGATCCTGGGAAGAGGGAGAACTTGCAGCAGATGCAGACATGAGACTTTCTACAATGGGGCATGAACCGTCCACCCCTCTCCGACCACAGTGTAGTGTCCGCGCCTGTGTCCAGCGAGCCCCTGAGCCGTCTGATCGCCCATGAAATCCAGGAGCGCGGCGGCTGGCTGCGCTTCGATCGTTTCATGGAACTGGCGCTGTATGCCCCCGGCCTGGGCTACTACAGCGGAGGCCGCCGCGTGCTGGGTGCCCTGCCGCGGGACGGCAGCGACTTCGTCACTGCCCCCGAGCTGACCCCATTGTTTGGCGAAACCCTGGCCCATCAGGTCGAGCAGGCCCTGGAAGCCACGGGCACACGCGAGGTCTGGGAGTTTGGCGCGGGCACCGGTGCGCTGGCCGAACAGTTGCTGAGCAATCTGGGTGACCGCATCGATCGCTACACCATCGTCGATCTGTCGGGCACCCTGCGGGACCGCCAGCACCAGCGCCTGGTCAAGGCCCAGCCCGAGCTGGTGCACAAGGTCATCTGGGCCGACAGCCTGCCCGACACCTTCGAAGGCGTGGTCGTGGGCAATGAGGTGCTCGATGCCATGCCGGTGCAGCTGATGGTCTGGGACGGCCGCCACTGGCTGGAGCGCGGCGTGAGCGTGGATGCCAGCCAGCCCCTGGGCTTCGTGTGGGAGGACCGGCCGGCCGAGCCCGGTGCCCGGCCACCCACGGACCGGCCCGACGACGCCTTTGTCCCTGGCACCGTCACCGAAACCCATGCGCAGGCCGAAGCCTTTGTGGCCACACTGGCGCAGCGCATGACACGGGGCGCGGCCTTCTTCGTGGATTACGGCTTCCCCGAAGCGGAGTACTACCACCCGCAACGCACCGGAGGCACCCTGATGTGCCACCACCTGCACATGAGCGACCCCGACCCCTTGATCGGCGTGGGGCACAAGGACATCACCACACACGTGAACTTCACGGGCATTGCCCTGGCAGGCCAGGAGGCCGGCTGGGAGGTGCTGGGCTACACCAGCCAGGGGCGATTTCTGAGCAACTGCGGTCTGGCCGAAGCCCTGGCCGCGACCGGCCAGGCCAGCACCGCCGAGGAGCTCAGATCACGCGCGGCCATGCAGATGCTGGTGGCCGAGCATGAAATGGGCGAGTTGTTCAAGGTGATCGGATTCGTGAAGGGGCCCTGGTTCGACGCCCTGGGTTTCAGGCAGGGCGACCGCACCCACACGCTCTGACGAGCCCGGCGCTCAGGGCGAGCAGCTCAGCTCGCCGGGTTTGGGTGTGCAGGCTTCCTTGCGCTGCGCCCCCCCCTTGCCTTCGGTGGCCGCACGGCCTGTGCCGACTTCGCCGATCACCCCACCACGCACGCGGCCGGACACATTGGCCCCCTCGCCGGCCTGACTGGAGTCCTGCACGCAGTCCAGGCTGTTGGTCTTGGGCGTGCAGGCACCCGGTGTACGCAACACCCGCACCCCTTCGGACACCGCCGTGCCACTGCCCACCACGGTCACAGGCGTGGGCCGAGGCCGCACGGTGATGGCCGTGCTCAAGGGCTCGCGGGCCGCCGCCGTGGCCGCCGTCATGGGGGGCACCGCCTGGGGTTCAACCAGCGGCCGGACATCGTTGCCCGGCGCAGCCGTCTGCGCGGAGGCCGTCACAGCCAGGGTCGGCAACACGATGGCCAGCACATGCCACAGCTTGATCTTGTTCATTTCATGCTCCTCGTTGAGCGCTCAGAAGCGCTTGCTCAGCACCAGATTGACACGGGGCTCGTCGTCCTTCGGATCCGCCAGGGCATCGCCCTGACCGCGCCAGGCCAGGTCCATGCGCACGGAGAAGTTGCCCACGCGCTCCCAGATCATGCCGATCCCGGCCGCGCTGAGCCTGCCGGTGTTGTCCACGCCAAAGCTCTGCAGCGATTCGTCGTGGAAGAACTTGACGTGGGCCCAGTCGTAGAAGGCACTGAAGACCAGCTCGCGCGCGGTCTTGCCAAAGATCGACTCGGGCGGCAGCCAGCGCAACTCGGCATTGACCACGTGGGCCGTGTCGGCCGCAGCCTCGCCCGGCTCGAAGGCCCGCACCCCGGTCGGCCCACCGGCCGCATAACGCTCGGTGGCGTCCAGGCTGGTGCCTGACAGCTGAGCTTTGTAGCGGGCATAGAGCTGCAGGCGCCCCGGCACGATGCTTTGCAGGCGCGCCGCGCCCAGCGTCACCTTGTCAAAGCGCCGATCCAGGCCCAGGGGGTTGGCGCCCGCACCATAGTGCATGCGCCCCTGCAGGGCCTGCAACTCGAAGGTGTTGATGCCGCCGCCCAGCCAGGCGTCACGGGAGTCTCCCACCATGCCCAGGATCCAGTCACCGCTGCGCTTGCTCAGTGCCAGACCCGTCTGACGGTCATCAAAATCCTTGTGCTCGTAGCTGAGCAGACCAAAGAGGTTCAGGTTGCGCGAACGCACCAGGGGATACAAACCATAGGCGCCCGCCACATCCACGGTCCCGCGGTAGGCTGCGGGGAAGTCGAAGCGATCGACCGCATACTCGACGCGGGACAGCACCCCGCCCAGGCGCAGGCCCTGCGCGCCCACCGGCACCACATAGCCCAGGCTGCCCTGCTTGAGCCCACCCGTGTGCGAGGACAGCACCTGGGCCGTGAGCGCATCACCGACCTGCAGCACACCCGCGGTGGAGACCGCCGCGCTCACCCGGGCCAGGCCGGTGTAGCGGTTGCCCAGGGTGTCGGCCTCCAGGCGCCAGGCCCAGGCCGATTCCGCACGCGAACTCACGCGCAAGGCGGCAGTGCCCGGCTGGCGCCCCTCTTCCACCTCCACCTTGATGCTCAGCCCTCGCAGGTCATTGAGCAGCAGCACGGCACGCTCGACCTCATCGGTGCGCAGGATCTCGCCAGGCTTCAAGGAGGCGAGCTGGCGGGCGATCAGCGCGCGCTCGGCCTCGCTGGCCTCACCGCCGTCCCCCGCGATGTCGATGCGGTCCAGGCGACCTTCCAGGGCCTGCAGGCGCACCACCCCATCCTTGGGCTGCTGCTCGGGCACATAGGCAAAGCCCACGTAGTAGCCCAGCTCGCGCTGCATGTAGCGCGTCACGGCCGTGGCCGCGTTCATCACGTCTTCATAGCCCTTGCCGGTGCCGGTGTAGCGCGCCGTGACGGCGGCAATCGCCTCGGCCGAAGCTTCGGGCAGGCCATCGACCTGATAGGCCCGGATGTCCAGGCGCAGGTCTTCTTCGGGCTTGCCCAGCTCACGCGGCAGAACCTGCGCTGCGGGCTCGGAGGCCGCTTGCGCGACAGGGGCCGCCAGGGCCAGCAGACAGACCGTGGCCAGCCAGGTGGTCTTCCAATGCGATCGGATCACAAATCACCTCCACAACAGTGCAGACAAACTTCATTGTCATCCTGCCAACCGGTGGGATCCAGTTGTTTCACATCAAATGCGCAGCTTGTTACGTGTCTGACGCCCAAAGCCCTCAGTGCAGGCGGCGCCTGGGTGTCGCGCGATAATGACAGGATGCTGCAACAACGCACCCTCAAATCGCTGACCCGTGCCGTGGGCGTGGGCCTGCACAGCGGCCAGCGTGTCGAGCTGACGCTGCGCCCGGCACCGCCCAACACGGGCATCGTCTTTCGGCGGGTGGACCTGGCCGAGCCGGTCGACATCCCCGTCCGGACCGAAGCGGTCTGCGACACGCGCCTGGCCTCCACCCTGTCGCCCGGCGGCGATCCTGGCGCGCCCAAGGTGCACACGGTCGAGCACCTGATGTCGGCCTGCGCCGGCCTGGGTCTGGACAACCTCTACATCGACATCACCGCTGAAGAGGTCCCCATCCTCGACGGCTCGGCCGCGGCCTTTGTCTACCTGCTGCAAAGCGCGGGCATCGAGCTGCAAAAAGCGCCCAAGCGCTTCCTGCGCGTGCTCAAACCCATCGAGTACCGCGAGGGCGACGGTGCCTCGCTCAAATGGGCCCGCCTGGAGCCCTACCATGGCTACAAGCTGACCTTCGAGATCGACTTCGACCACCCCGCCGTGGACCAGACCGGCCAGCGCGTGGTGTTCGACTTCGGCTCGGGCCAGTACAAGCGCGACATCGCGCGGGCACGCACCTTCGGCTTCACCAAGGACGTGGAGATGATGCGCTCGCGGGGCCTGGGGCTGGGGGCCAGCATGGACAACGCCATCGTGGTGGACGACTACCGCGTGCTCAACATGGATGGCCTGCGTTATGACGACGAGTTCGTCAAGCACAAGATCCTGGATGCCATCGGCGACCTGTATGTGGTGGGCTACCCCCTGCTGGCCGCCTACAGCGCCTACAAGTCCGGCCACGCGATGAACAACAAGCTGCTGCGCGAATTGCTGGCCCACCCCGAGGCTTACGAGATCGTGACTTTCGAAGACGAAGCCAAGGCCCCGCGCGGCATGGCCGAACTGGCCCCGGCCTGGTGAGCACCCCATGGGCGCACTGATCCGATCCCTCTTCCTGCTGACCGTGCTGGCCTTTTTTGGCAGCCTCGCGATGCACCGCGTCACCGGGGACGCCGTCTGGCGCCGTCGGGCCATGGACATCCTGAAATGGGGCGTGGTGCTGGGCCTGCTGGGCTTTGGCGCCGTGATCCTGCGCCGGGCTGCCGTCTTCGTCTGAGCCGGCCAACAAAAAGGGCCTGCGGCGCAAGCCACAGGCCCTGAGGGCAGACCAGCCAGCGCCTGGCGCCGTGATCAGTTGTTGCTGAACTCCGTGAAGCAGGTCTGACCGTTGGTCGTGAACTGATCCTGAGGTGGCAAACCAAAATCCGACACCGACAGCAAGACGGCTGGCGATGTACAGGACGACGTGCCGTTGGGCAGCTTGGGACGACCCAGAGAGTTCACGCCCACATAGGGCAGGAAGGTGCCCGTGAACAGGTAGTCGACACCCGCCTGTGCATAGGGTGCTTGCACACCGGCCATCACCAGCGGGGTCTTCTGGGCATAGGAGTAGCCCAGACCCAGTTGCGCCAGACCGGAGCGAGGGCCGCCGACATAGGCCAGACGGACTCGGTCAAAGCTGAGGCCGCCTTGCAGGCCCAGGATCAGGTCGAGCTGAGCGCCCGACGACTTCTTGTTGGCCTTGGTCTTCAGCGAGCGGAAACCCAGCACCAGCTCAGGCGTCTTGGAGCCGAAGTTCCAGTTGATGCCCACGAAGAAGCTTTCGGTGCGGCGCTTGCCATTGATCACCGACGAGGTGAGCGTATCGCAGGTGCCGGACGATCCCTTGTTGACGGCGCAGAAATTGGGCGAGCCCGCGTGAGCCGAGGACATGCCGACGACACCGGCTAGCACAGCCGTAACCATTTGTGTCGAATACTTGAGAAGTTTCATACCGTACATCCGATCTGGACAATCAAAGAAACAGGGCGTCACGCCTTGCGCCGATCCACCCAACGATCCACCGCCCGCAAGGACAGCGCCTGGATCGTGAGGGAGGGCGACTCACCGCCCCCACTGCTGGGAAAAGCGCTGGCGTCACAGACAAGGAGATTGTCCCAACCGTGCACACGACCGTCACCCCCTAGAACCGATGTGGCCGGATCGCCACCCATTCGGCAGGTTCCGAACACGTGCGAGGAGCCAAAGGCATCGTAGGTCCCCCCCTCGGTCAGTAGCTCGGTCACACCGGCGGCCTTGAGCAGCTCCCGGCTGCGCTGCGCCATGAAGCGCAACCGGCGACAGGTCATCTCATCGACATACGAGTGGATGCGCGCCAGCGGCATGCCCTGGGCATCGCGTGCCTTGGGGTCCAGATCGATGAAGGAGCCTTTGTTCGGCAGGCTCTCGCCAATGGCCGACACGGCCAGCGCCTTGCCCACGGTCTCGCGCATCGTCCGCTTGTGCGACGCCCCCCAGCCCTTGACCGCACGCGTGGCATAGGCCACCGGGCCCGCGTAATCCGCATCCAGCGTGGCCGAGTAGAAGCGCGCGCCACCGACCACGCCAGGGATGGCATCGGGCCGGTTGAAATCCCAACTGATGGCATCGGCCGGCAGGCCGGCATAGCTGTCGAGCTGATCCGGGTGCAGGCCCACCGACATCCACCCCACCGTCTCCAGGAAATGACGACCGACCTGACCATGGTCATTGCCAATGCCCTTGGGCGCCCAGGGGGAGCGATTGGCCAGCAACAGGCGGGGGGTTTCGATGGCGCCACAGGCCAGCACCACGCACCGTGCCGAGGCCTGGTGCCGACGCCCCTGCGCATCCACCCACTCCACCCCGGTCACCTCGCGCAAACGGTTGTGGATCAGGCGCGTCACCTGCGCGCGTGCCTGGATCTCGCAGCGGCCGGTGGCCAGGGCCTTGGGGATGAAGGTCTGGTCCACCGAGCCCTTGTCGCGACGGGGGCAGCCACGCGCACAGCCCCCGCAGTAGTTGCAGGGCGGGCGGCCATCGTAGGCCTCGGACAAGGCGGCACGCGGGTTGACGCTCCAGCTCATGCCCAACTGGCGCGCGCCCTCGCCCAATTGCTGCGAGGCCGGGCAGAAACGGTGCGGCGGCAAAGGGTAGCCCTGACTGCGCCAGCGCCCGCTGGGATCCTGAGTGTTCGGGCCCAGCGGCCCCACATGGGCCCCGGCCACACCGATCAGACGCTCGACCTTCTGGTAGTAGGGCTCCAGCTCGGCGTAGGAGACAGGCCAGTCTGCGCCCACACCGAATCGTGTGGCCAGCCGCATGGCGTCGGGGTGCATGCGGTGGGCCTCACCGGTGTAGTGCAGGGTCGATCCCCCCACCCCACGCACATGCGAGTAGCCACTGGTGACCTTGCGATAGCTGGGCATCTCGGACGACACCTCGCCACGGAACCAGGTGCGCAGATCGCGCCACTGCGGATCGAGCTTCTGCATGGGCCCGAAGGTATAGCGCCCCTCACTG
The DNA here is from genome assembly GCF_036279655.1 of Aquabacterium sp. Classification (GTDB taxonomy): domain Bacteria; phylum Pseudomonadota; class Gammaproteobacteria; order Burkholderiales; family Burkholderiaceae_C; genus Aquabacterium. Next base: position 6,959 of record NZ_DASUIT010000060.1, read on the forward strand.
CCCGGCTTGACCGGGAAGTAACGCTGCTCCCAATCGGGTTTGTCCAGGCCATAGTCCTTGTCGGGATCAAACCAGGGGCCTGCTTCCAGCACCAGAACCTGGAGGCCCCGCATCGCAAAGGCCCAGGCCGCCGAGCCGCCACCGGCCCCCGAACCCACCACGATCACGTCATGCATCGCGTGACTCCTTGTGGCCACCCATGGCCCTGGGCTTGAGCACCCGGTCGATGGAGCGCCCGCCTGGCTGGGGTGGGCGCTCCAGCGGTGTGCCACGCATCGCCACCGGCTCCAGGTAGTACAGCTTCATGGCGTGATCACGCACCAACTCGAAAAACCGGCGCTGCGGCGCCTCCCAGGGCGCCTGCGACATCCACAGGACCAACTGCTCCCGTTCATCAGCGCCCAGCCCCCGGAAGCCCTCGGGGTGATATCGGTCCAGCCATTCACAGCCAAAGCGCACCAGTCGTGCGTAGTCATCGTCCTTGAGAACCTCCGACCACAGCCGCTTGTCGATCTGCAACTGCGTGGCCGACGGTGTGAGCTCATCGGCCGGAATGAGATGATCCAGCAGCGTCGGCCAGGCCGCCGGCATGCGCGTCGTGCGAGCCGCTCCGGACGAGCCCGGTCGTGCCGCCAGGGCGTCTCTCGATGCCAGCCAGGTCCACAACCCGGCTCCGGACAAGGCGGAGAGGAACCACCGGCGACGCCACGATCGCGTGAGACTTGACACAAGATGGAAGTTCATGGAGCCAGAGCCTAGCGCAATCTCGGGTAACCCCCTGTTCAAGGGGGGTGACGGGCACTGCATGATCCCAGGCGCAGCCGAGGCCACAAGCCTCCTGTCCATGACCATGACCTACGCCGATCTGCACCAACGCTCCCTGACCGACCGCGACGCCTTCTGGCGCGAACAATCCGCCCGCATCGACTGGCATCGGCGCCCCGAGCAGATCTGCGACACGAGCCACCCGCCCTTTGCACGCTGGTTCTCGGGCGGTCTGACCAATCTGTGCCACAACGCGGTCGACCGGCATGCGGGCACCCGCGGCCAGCAGGCCGCGCTGATCTATGTGTCCACCGAGACCGACACCGAGCAGGTCATCACCTTTGCCGAGTTGCACCAGGAGGTGCAGACCATGGCCGCCATGCTGCACAGCCTGGGCGTACGCCAGGGCGACCGGGTGCTGCTCTACATGCCCATGATCCCCGAGGCCGTGATCGCCATGCTGGCCACAGTGCGCCTGGGGGCCATCCACTCCGTGGTGTTCGGAGGCTTTGCCAGCACCTCCCTGGCCAGCCGCATCGACGATGCCCAGCCCAAGGTCATCGTCACTGCCGACGCCGGCTCGCGCGGCGGCAAAGTCATCCCCTACAAGCCCCTGCTGGACGAGGCCCTGCGCCAGGCCACCCATGCGGTGGACCATGTGCTGCTGGTGGACCGCAAGCTGGCGCCGGCCGACCGCCTGCCCCCGCGCGATGTCGACCACGCCAAACTGCGCGCCCAGCACCTGCAGGCCAAGGTGCCCTGCACCTGGGTCGATGCCACCCACCCCAGCTACATCCTCTACACCAGCGGCACCACCGGCAAGCCCAAGGGCGTGCAGCGCGACACGGGCGGTTATGCCGTGGCCTTGGCCGCGTCCATGGAGCACATCTACCAGGGCGAGCCCGGTGAGACCTTCCTGTGCGTGAGCGACATCGGCTGGGTGGTGGGGCACAGCTACATCGTCTACGGCCCGCTGATCACCGGCATGGCCACCATCATTTACGAGGGCCTGCCCACCCGCCCTGATGCCGCCATCTGGTGGTCGCTGGTCGAGAAGTACAAGGTCAGCGTGATGTTCTCATCGCCCACGGCCATCCGCGTGCTCAAGAAGCAGGACCCAGCCTGCCTGCAGCGCCACGATCTCTCCAGCCTGAAACACCTCTTCCTGGCGGGCGAACCCCTGGACGAACCCACGGGCCGCTGGATCAGCGAGGCCATCGGCAAGCCCATCATTGACAACTACTGGCAGACCGAGACCGGCTGGCCCATCCTGAGCGTGGCCCATGGCGTGCAGGCCGATCTGCCCACCAAGTTCGGCTCCCCTGGCCTGCCCATGCTGGGCTACGACGTGCGCCTGCTCGACGAGGCCACCGGCGACGAGATCACGGACCCGCAACACAAGGGTGTCGTGGCCATCCAGTACCCCTTGCCGCCCGGCTGCCTGCAGACCATCTGGGGAGATGACCAGCGCTTCATCAGCACCTACTGGAGCAGCTTCACCCGGCAGTACGCCTACAACACGTTCGATTGGGGCATCCGCGATGCCGAGGGCTACTACTTCATCCTGGGCCGCACCGACGATGTGATCAATGTGGCCGGGCACCGCCTGGGCACCCGCGAGATCGAAGAGGCCATCAGCGCCCACCCGGCCGTGGCCGAAGTGGCCGTCGTCGGTGTGGCCGACTCGCTCAAAGGCCAGGTGCCCATGGCCTTTGCCGTGCTCAAGAACGCCAGCACCATCGTCACCGTCGAGCAGCAACAGGCCCTGGAGGCCGATGTGATGCGCACGGTGGACCAGCAACTCGGTGCCGTGGGTCGCCCCGCCCGGGTGGTCTTCGTGAACGTGCTGCCCAAGACGCGCTCGGGCAAGCTGCTGCGCCGCGCCATCCAGGCCGTGTGCGAAGGACGCGATGCGGGCGATCTGACCACCATCGAAGACCCGACCGCGCTGGCGCAGTTGCAGGCTCAGCTCAAGCGCTGAGCCCCCCCCTGAACCGGGGCCCTGAGACCAAGGGGTGCGTTGCCCTCCGTCAACACCGACGCACCAACAAATGCTTACATTGCAACTCTTGAACAAATGATTCAAATAAGGGAGTTGCCATGTCCGTACTGTCGTCGGCCCGCATGGGCCTGTCCATCTTGTCCTTGAGCATCCTGGCCGCCTGCGGTGGCGGCGGAGACAGCGGCTCGGGCGCAGATGAATCCAGCATCACCGTGCATACCGCCACCAGCGCCACCAGCGCAGGCACCTATCGCTCAAGCTCGGTGGATGTGGTCACCGACAACACCGACCTTGGTCCTGCTGACTCGGTCGAGATCGACTTTGGCAGCTTCGAAGGCGGATCCTCAGCCATCCAGTCGGACAACGACATCTATCTCCTGGGATTCAGTGATGCATCGGGAGACTATGTGTGTGGCAGCCCCCTGGCCAGTGAGGTGCTGGATGCGCCTCCTTGCCCAGAAGGCACTGTCGTCGACACCGCACGACGCACCGCACGATTCACGAACGCCGTGCTGACTGATGTCGACAGCAGCAATACCGTGCGCATCAGCGGCACCTATCACTGGTAACCCAAGCAGCGAGGCCATGCACCTGCGCGTCAAAGCGCCACCTGGTGGATGGCCTCGCGCACGCGGGGATAAATCTCGTTCTGCCAGCGTCGGCCGCTGAACACGCCGTAGTGGCCCACTCCGGTCTGCACATGGTGGTTGCGCAGATAGGGCCGCACGCTGGTGCACAGATCCTGCGCAGCCACCGTCTGGCCCACGGCACAGATGTCGTCACGCTCGCCCTCGACCGTGAACAGGGCCGTCTTGCGGATGGCCCGCGGCTCCACCGCGGCCCCGCGCCAGGTCAGTACCCCACGGGGCAGGTCGTAGGTCTGGAAGACCTTGCCCACCGTTTCCAGGTAGAAGTCGGCGGGCAGATCGGCCACGGCAAAATATTCTTCGTAAAAGGCTTGCACGGACGCGGCCTTGTCGTGCTCACCGTGGCTGATGTGCTCGTGCAGGGTCCGAAAGGCCGTCAGGTGGCGCTCCATGTTCATGCTCATGAAGGCCGACAACTGCACAAAGCCCGGGTAGACCTTGCGCCCCGCGCCCCGCTGAGTCCAGGGCACGGTGTGAATCATGTTCTGCTCGAACCAGCTCAGGGGCTTGCTGGTGGCCAGCTCGTTCACCGCAGTGGGGTTGACACGGCAGTCGATGGGGCCGGCCATCAGCGTCAGGCTGCGAGGCTGCGCAGGATGGTTGTCCTGCGCCATGAGCGCCGTGGCGGCCAGGGAGGCCACGCAAGGCTGGCAGATCGCCATCAGGTGCACGCCCGGACCGATGCGGTCCATGAACCGAATCAAGTGATGGGTGTAGTCGTCCAGACCGAACACGCCATGTCGCAGGGGCACATCCCGGGCGTTGTGCCAGTCGGTGATGTAGACATCGTGGTCCTGCAGCAGGGTGCGGACGGTGTCGCGCAGCAAGGTGGCGAAATGCCCTGACATGGGCGCCACCAGCAGCACCGGGGGCTGGTCCATGACCCGGTCCTTGCGAAAGCGCAGCAAGGTCGCAAAGGGCGTGCTCATGACGCTCTCTTCGATGATGCCGCAGGTCTGCCCGCCAGACTGCACCGTTTCGATGCCGAAGGCCGGACGGGTGTGCGTCAGACGCCAACGGGAGAACACATCCACCGCGCCGGCCAGACGGCGGGCCAGCAAGCCACCGGCGGCCAGTTCGTGTGGTGTGGCCTGAGGCGGCCCGGACGGCAGCACCTGGTGCAGCCACTCGGCAGCCTGACGAGACATCAGGCGCAGAGGATCTGCCAGGTGCTGGTGAAGGTCATAGGTGGCGTAAAGCATGGTGTCCCCGGCAATGGCCGCAATGGACAGCACTCCGCAAGTTACGGGCCACCCGTGTGCCCCATCGGTGGCCAGCCACGCCTGGCACGTCGCTTGCGTGATGACAGACACCGCAGCCTCGCGCTGCTCACCTCCAGCGCCATGGCCACCACCCCAGCCTCGACCCCCACCGCCGCACGCAAGACTGGCAAGACTGGCGCGGCACCTGTGGCCACCTTGACCATCACCAGCAAGAACTACTCGTCCTGGTCACTGCGCGGCTGGCTGCTGGCGCGTTTTGCGGGCCTGGACTTCCAGGAGCGCGTGCTGCCGCCGGACGACCCCTCCACCCGCGCCGAGATCCTGCTGCTGTCCTCCTCCATCCGCGTGCCCAGCCTGGATCACCAGGGCGTGCGCGTCTGGGACACGCTGGCCATTGCCGAGTACCTCCACGAGGTCTTTCCCAAGGCGGGCCTGCTGCCTGCGGACATCCAGGCGCGCGCCCATTGCCGCGCAATCTGTGGCGAGATGCACTCGGGCTTCACGTCCCTGCGCTCGGCCCTGCCCATGAACCTGCGTGCCCACTTCCCCAAGTTCAAGGTGTGGTCGCGTGCGCAAGCCGACATCGACAGCGTCGCCGCGATCTGGCGCGAATGCCTGCAGACCTATGGCGGCCCGTATCTCTTCGGTGCCCGGCGCACCATGGCCGACGCCATGTACGCGCCGGTCTGCACCAGGCTGGCCACCTATGACGTCACGGTCGATCCGGTCTGCCAGGCCTACTGCGACACCATCCTCGGCCTGCCCGAGATGAAGGAATGGATGCAGGCCGCGCTGGTCGAGCCCATCGACATCGACGAACTCGACGTCGAATTCTGAGCGCATCCGGGCGTCGGTTCACGCCCCGCTGTCCACCCGTCGCAAAGCCCGGCACAATCACGCATTGACCAATACAGCGCGCTGCATCCCAGTGCCCGCCAACATGACCGCTGCCGCCGAACTGACCGACGCCGAGATCCACGAGATCGACGAACTCCTGGCCCTGGTGCCCGCCCCCTACGAAACCCTGGACGCGGTGATCCTGGACGGCTACCTCTGCGGCGTGCTGGTGCAGCCCGTGATCCTCACCCCCGAGGACTGGCTGCCCCCCATCTTCGGCACCGAGGGCATCCCCAAGCCCGGTGAGAACGGCTGGACCGAGAAGCAGCACAACCGCCTGATGACCCTGATCCAGCGCCGCTACGACGAGTTGCTGCGCGGCATCCTGGAAAACGGCTGGTTCGACCCGCTGGTGCCCCTGGTCGAAGACGAGGACGGCAAACCGCTGGAGGGCAAGGACGCCTTCGAGGGCCTGGGTTACTGGGTGGCCGGCTTTGAATGGGCCTTGGCCAACTTCCCGCAACTGGAAGAAGCCAGCCTGAGCGGCGTGCCCGACCTGCTGGACTCGCTGTGGCGCCATCTGCCCGATCAGGACGAAGTGCAGCAGCAGATGACCAAGGCCCTGGACGAAGAGCACCCCCTCAAGAACCTGGACGCCGCCATCGAAGCCCTGGTGTTCGACGTGGTGGACCTGGCCCAGATCGGCATTGCCGAGCGCCACAAGGTGACCACCGTGGTGCGCGATCAACCCAAGACGGGCCGCAACGACCCCTGCCCCTGCGGCAGCGGCAAGAAGTACAAGAACTGCCACGGAGCCAACTGAGATCGCCTGACGACCCGATGCGGTGCCCCTGATGCGCATCCAGATCTTCTCCGATCTCCACCTTGAGCGGTATCCGGACTTCCAGCCGCAGGTCGGCGAGGGGGTCGACGTGCTCGTCCTGGCGGGAGACATCGGCTCCTACCAGGCGGGCTCGCTCCTGCGCGACGAGGACTTCGGTCTGGCGCGGTTCTCCCCCCTGGGGGACGGTGCCCGTTGGCCCAGGGTGCTCTTTCTGCCGGGCAACCACGAGTTCGACGGCCTGGAGTTCGAGCCTGCCTGTGCGCGCTTGAAGGCCACCTGCGAGCGGCTGGGCATCACCTGGCTGGACCGCGAAGTCGTCACCCTCGGCGATGTGCGCTTTGTCGGCACCACGCTGTGGAGCGATTTTGAAGCGCTGGCCAGCGCCGAGTCCTCGACCACCCGGCAGATGCAGGCGCGGGACAAGGCCTTTCGCGCCGCCAACTACTACCTGCGCAAGAACACCACGCTCCTGAACGGCGAGCCCGTGCTGGCCGAGGCCATGCGGGACATGGCGCTGGATTGCCAGGCCTGGTTGCGTGAGGCCCTGACCCGGCCCTTTGAGGGCAGCACGGTGGCCGTGACCCATTTCGCACCCTCGCTGCGCAGCGCCGATCCCCGTTATGGCCTCACACCGGGCACGGCGGGCTTTTGCAACGCCCTGGACGATCTGCTGCCCTACGCGCAGCTCTGGATCCACGGCCACCTGCATTGCAACAACGACTACACCGTCTCGGGCGAGGTCGAGGGCCGTCCCTACGCCTGCCGCGTGGTGGCCAACCCCCTGGGATACCGCAGCAAAGGCGAGCAGGACACCTTCCTGAAAACCTTTGTCATCGACCTCCCTTCTCGCCCTGCATTAGGATGAACACTTCTGCCCCACCTCTGAGGAGTCAAGACCCATGAAGATTTTGCTGGCTGTCGATGGAAGCCCCTTCACCAAGCGCATGCTGGCCTGGCTGGCCACCCATGAAGAATGGCTGACGGCCCCGCACACCTACACGGTGCTGACCGTGACGGCCCCCATCCCGCCGCACGCCGCCTCGATGTTCCCGGCCGACGAGCTCAAGGCCTACTACAACGACGCGGGTGAAACCGTCTTCAAGCCCATCCGCAAGTTCACCGCCAAGCACGACCTGGCCACCAACTTCGTGCAGAAGGTGGGCCACGCACCGGAAGTCATCGCCAAGCTGGCCGACAAGGACAAATACGATCTGATCATCATGGGCTCGCACGGCCACGGCAACCTGATGAACCTGATCACCGGCTCGGTGGCCACCCAGGTCATGGCGCGTTGCAAGACCCCGGTGCTGCTAGTGCGTTAAGCTGGTCTCTAGCCTCTAGAATGTTTGCGCTCCCTGCCCGGAGCATCTCCTCCGGGCAGACTCTCTCGCCGCCATCGAGCGCAAGGTGATCCATGTCCGTGATCCGCATCCGCGGTGCCCGTCAGCACAACCTCAAGAACCTCGACCTCGACATCCGCACGGGTGAGTTGACCGTGGTGACCGGCCCCAGCGGCTCGGGCAAATCTTCCCTGGTGTTCGACACCCTCTATGCCGAGGGCCAGCGCCGCTACGTCGAGACCTTCAGCGCCTACGCCCGCCAGTTCCTGGACCGCATGGATCGCCCCGCGGTCGACCGTGTCGAAGGCGTGCCCCCCGCCATCGCCATCGACCAGACCAACCCGGTGCGCACCTCGCGCTCCACGGTCGGGACGATGACCGAGCTCAACGACCACCTCAAGCTGCTCTTTGCGCGCGCCGCCCAGTTGTTCGATCAGGACACCGGCCTGCTGGTGCGCGAGGACACGCCCACCTCGGTGTTCCAGGAACTGCTGCGCCGCTGTGCGGCCACCCCTGGCGGGCGCCGCGTGGTGGTCACCTTCGGGGCCGAACTGCCGGCCAACACCTCGCCCGAGCAGATGCAGGAATGGCTGTCGGTCAGCGGCTTCTCGCGCATCCAGGCCCAGCGCATCGTGCCCGCCGAGGGCGGCGAGCGCCTGGTGCTCGACGTCGCAGCCGATCGCTTCCGCATCGGTGCCGACCCCAGCGGTGCCGACCTGGACCGCCCCCGCGTCATGGAGGCCCTGGAAGTGGCCTTCAAGCGCGGCAGTGGCCACATCACGGTCTACGCCCTGCCCGAGGGCGAGGCCACCGATCCCGAGCTGTGGCGCTTCTCCAGCGGCCTGCACTGCCCGGACAGCGGGCGCCGCTACAGCGCCCCCACGCCGGGCATGTTCTCCTTCAACTCGGCGGCGGGTGCCTGCCCCACCTGCCGTGGTTTTGGCCGCGTCATCGGCGTGGACTGGGGCTTGGTCATCCCCGATGCCAAGAAGACCTTGCGCAGTGGCGCCATCAAGCCCCTGCAGACCCCCGCCTGGGCCGACTGCCAGAACGACCTGATCAAGTACGCGGGCGACGCCGCCATCCCGCGCGACACCGCCTGGTCGCAGATGAGTGCCGAGCAGCGCCACTGGGTCATCGAGGGCGATCCGGGCTGGAAGGGCAACTGGAACAAGCAGTGGTACGGCATCCGCCGCTTCTTCGAGTACCTGGAGAGCAAGGCCTACAAGATGCACATCCGGGTGCTGCTGTCCAAGTACCGCAGCTACACCCCCTGCCCGGCCTGCGATGGCGCCCGCCTGCAGACCGAATCCCTGCTGTGGCGTCTGGGCAGCCAGGACGATGCCAACGCCGTGCTGCCCCCAGCGCAACGCATGCTGCCCAAAGGGGCCGCCGTGCCGCGCGCCGTGCTGGAATCCCAGCCGGGCCTGAACCTGCACGACACCATGCTGCTGCCGATCAAGCAGTTGCAGCGCTTCTTTGCCTTCGTGACCCTGCCCACGGCCGGCCACGACGAAGCCCTGCAATTGCTGCTTGACGAGATCCGCACGCGCCTCAAATACCTGGTCGATGTGGGCCTGGGCTACCTCACGCTGGATCGGCAAAGCCGCACCCTGTCGGGCGGCGAGGTGCAGCGCATCAACCTGACCACGGCCCTGGGCACCTCGCTGGTCAACACCCTGTTCGTGCTGGACGAACCCAGCATCGGCCTGCATCCGCGCGACATGGACCGCATCAACGTGGCCATGCAGCGCCTGGTCGATGCCGGCAACACCCTGGTGGTGGTCGAACACGACCCCGCCGTGATGCTGGCCGCCGACCGGGTCATCGACATGGGCCCCGGCCCGGGCCACCAGGGCGGCCGCATCGTCTTCGATGGCACGCCTGAAGACCTCAAGCGTGCCGAAACGCTCACGGGGGCCTACCTGGGCGCCCGCCGCACCATCGGCATGGGCCAACGCCGCCCGGTGGCCGACAACACGCCCAAGCTGATCCTGCAAGGGGCCCGGCAGCACAACCTCAAGAACCTGGACATCGAGATCCCGCTGCAGCGCCTGGTCGGCGTGACCGGCGTGTCGGGCTCGGGCAAGTCCACTCTGGTGCAGGACATCCTGCACCCGGCCCTGCTGCGCCACTTCGGCCTGGCCACCGAGAGCCCGGGCGAGCACGATGATCTGCTGGGTGCCGACTGGCTCAGCGCGGTCAACTTCGTGGATCAGTCGCCCATCGGCAAGACGGCCCGCTCCAACCCTGCCAGCTATGTCGGCGCCTTCGATGCGGTGCGCACCCTGTTTGCGGTGACCCCCCTGGCGCGCGAGCGCAAGTACACGGCCGGTACCTTCAGCTTCAACGCCGGCACGGGGCGCTGCGCCACCTGCGGCGGCTCGGGCTTCGAGCACGTCGAGATGCAGTTCCTCAGCGACGTCTACCTGCGCTGCCCGGACTGCGACGGCACACGCTTCCGTGCCGAGGTGCGCGAGGTCACCATCGAGCGCCTCAACAAGAAGCTCAGCATCTCCGACGTGCTGGAGCTGACCGTGGCCGAGGCCGTGCGCCTGTTTGCACAGGACGTGGACGTGGTGCGCGCCCTGCAGCCCCTGGCCGATGTGGGCCTGGACTACGTCAAGCTGGGCCAGCCCGTGCCCACCCTGTCGGGCGGCGAGGCCCAGCGCCTCAAGCTCGCCGGACACCTGGTCGAAACCGCCGCCCAGGCCAGCAAGACCGGCCAGCGCGTGGCGCGCAAGGGCACGCTCTTCATGTTCGACGAGCCCACCACCGGCCTGCATTTTGACGACATCGCCAAGCTGATGCGGGCCTTCACCAAACTGCTCGATGCCGGCCACTCGATCCTGCTGATCGAACACAACCTGGATGTGATCCGCGCCTGCGACTGGTTGATCGAGCTGGGTCCCGAAGGGGGCGAAGAAGGCGGGCGACTGGTCGCCAGCGGCCCGCCCGAAGCCCTGCGCCTGGGCAGCACCCACACCGCCCTCGCCCTGCGCGAGTACGAACAGGCCCTGGGCCTGGCCGTGCCAGAACCCGACGCCGCCCTGAAGGTCGCCGAGCGCGCCGCCAGCTACGCGGTCGGCTCGGCCCGCGAGGACGACGGCCCCTCGCTGCAGGCCCTGGTCAAGGCCCGCCGCGACGAGCGCCGTGCCCGCGCCGCCAGCGCGCCTGGCCACGACAGCATCGAGGTCCTCAACGCCCACGAGAACAACCTCCAGGGCCTGAGCGTGCACATCCCGCGCGGCAAGTTCAACGTCATCACCGGCGTGTCGGGCTCGGGCAAATCCACCCTGGCCTTCGACATCCTCTTCAACGAAGGGCAGCGCCGCTACCTCGAATCGCTCAACGCCTACGCACGCAGCCTGGTGCAGCCCGCCGGTCGCCCCGAGGTCGATGCCGTGTATGGCATCCCGCCCACCGTGGCCATCGAGCAGCGACTCTCGCGCGGCGGCCGCAAGAGCACGGTGGGCACCACCACCGAGGTGCACCACTTCCTACGCCTGCTCTTCGTCAAGCTGGGCGTGCAGCATTGCCCCTGCTGTGTCGACAGCGAGGGCCAGCCCATCCCCGTGCTGCCGCAAACCCCCGAGGCCATCGCAGCCCAGTGGGTGCGCGACTACCGTGGTCAGCACATCGGCCTGATGGCGCCCCTGGTGATCAACCGCAAGGGCATCTACACCGAGCTGGCCAAATGGGCGGCCGGCAAGGGCTTCACCCACCTGCGCGTGGACGGCGAGTTCCTGCCCACCGCGGGCTGGGGCACGGCCAGCGGCCCCAAGCTTGACCGCTACCGCGAGCACACCATCGAGCTGCCCGTGGGCGATGTCGTCGTCACCCCCGAGAACGAAGGCCGCCTGCGTGAGCTGCTGGCCAGTGCGCTCGAACACGGCAAGGGCGTGGTCCATCTGATCTCCGGGCTCGATGGCCTGGCCGAGGCCCTGGCCACTGGCAAGTCCACCCTGCGCATGGGTCGCGTCAAGGTCTTCTCGACCGAGCGCTCCTGTCCCAGCTGCGGCACCAGCTTCCCCGAGCTGGACCCACGCCTGTTCTCCTACAACAGCAAGCATGGCTGGTGCCCCGACTGCGTGGGCACCGGTCTGGCCCTGACCCGCGATCAGCGCAAGGTGCTCGACGACTCGGTGCAGGACGACAACAAGGGGCGCGAGCAGACCTTTGCCGAGCCCGATGTCGACGACGTGACCGACGAGTCCTGCGGCACCTGCCATGGCGCCCGCCTCAACCCCATCGCCCGTTTCGTGCAACTGCGTGGCCAGGGCATCGCCACCTTGTCGGCCCTGTCCGTCAAAGACGCCCGCAAGTGGGCCGAAAAGCTCAAGCTCGACGGCCGCGAGGCCACCATCGCCCGCGACATCGTCAGCGAGATCAAGAGCCGCCTGAGCTTCATGGAGCAGGTGGGTCTGGGCTACCTCAGCCTCGACCGCGCCGCACCCACCCTGTCGGGTGGCGAAGCCCAGCGCATCCGTCTGGCCGCGCAACTGGGCTCCAATCTGCAAGGGGTCTGCTACATCCTCGATGAGCCCACCATCGGACTGCACCCGCGCGACAACCAGTTGCTGCTCGATGCCCTGCACACCCTGGGGGCCGAGGGCAACACCCTGGTGGTGGTCGAGCACGACGAGGACACCATCCGCCGCGCCGAGCACATCATCGACATCGGCCCCGGGGCCGGTGTGCGGGGTGGCACCGTGGTGGCCGAAGGTACCGTGGCCGACATCATGGCCAGTGCGGACTCGGTCACCGGCCGCTGCCTGCGCAGCCCCATGACGCACCCGCAAGGCGATCGGCGCGCGGTCGACGCACACACCCCTGGCCTGAACATCCACAAGGCCCGCCTGCACAATCTGCGCGAGGTGAGCGTGCAGGTGCCCCTCAAGCGCCTGGTGGCCGTCACCGGCGTGTCGGGTTCGGGCAAGTCCACCCTGGCCCGCGACGTGCTGCTGGCCAATGTGCAGGCCGCGGTCAGCATCCCGCCCAAGGCCCGTGCCACGCAGCAACCCCAGTGGATCGGCTGCGACGGCATCGACGGCTGGGGCGGCGTGGACCGCGTACTGGAGGTCGACCAGACCCCCATCGGCAAGACCCCACGCTCCTGCCCGGCCACCTACATCGGCTTCTGGGACACCATCCGCAAGCTCTTTGCCGACACGCTGGAATCCCGCGCGCGCGGCTGGGCCGCCGGCCGTTTCAGCTTCAACACCGGCGCGGGCCGTTGCCCGGACTGCGAAGGCCAGGGCATCCGCACCATCGAGATGGCCTTCCTGCCCGATGTGAAGGTGCACTGCGACACCTGCAATGGCATGCGCTTCAACGCCGAGACCCTGGCCGCCACCTGGCGCGGCAAGCACATCGGCGATGTGCTCAAGATGGAGGTCGACGAAGCGGTCGAGTTCTTCGCCTCCATGCCCTCCATCGCCCACCCGCTCAAGCTGCTGCAGGACGTGGGCCTGGGCTACCTGACCCTGGGCCAGCCCTCGCCGACCCTGTCGGGCGGTGAAGCCCAGCGCATCAAGCTGGTCAGCGAGCTCACCAAGGTGCGCGACGAGGTCGGCAAGCGCGGCCAGAAGGCCCCCCACACGCTGTATGTGCTGGACGAACCCACCGTGGGCCTGCATCTGGCCGATGTGGCCAAGCTCATCCGCGTGCTGCACCGCCTGGTCGAAGGTGGCCACAGCGTGGTCGTCATCGAGCACGATCTGGACGTCATCGCCGAGGCCGACTGGGTCATCGACATGGGCCCCGAAGGGGGCACGGGCGGTGGCAAGGTGTCTGCCGAGGGCACGCCCGAGCATGTCATCCGCAAGGGCACCCACACGGGCAAGGCCCTGGCGGGCGTGATGAACCGCGCCACCGCTCCGCAGGCCTAAGGCGCTGCTGACGGCGCCTTAGCTTCCACCCGGTTGCGGCCAGCGCGCTTGCCCTCGTAGAGCGCACTGTCGGCCCGGGCGATGGCCTCGTCGACCGATTCGCCCGCCTGCATCATGGCCACCCCGATGGTCACCTGGATCGTCAGCACGACACCGTTGTGCTCGATGCGCAATTGCTCGACGGCCGCACGCAGGCGCTCGGCCACCATCTGCGCGTGCGCCAGATCGGCATCGGGCAACACGGCCAGGAACTCCTCGCCGCCCCAGCGCGCCACATGGTCATTGCTGCGCACACCTTGCGCCAGGACCGCACTGACCGCCTGCAGCACGGCGTCTCCGGCCTCATGCCCATGCTCATCGTTGACGCGTTTGAAGTGGTCCAGATCGCACAGCAGGAATGACAAGGGGTGGCCGCCACGCACAGCGCGGCTGTGCTCCCGGAGCGTCACATCGTCAATGGCACGCCGGTTGTGCAACTGCGTGAGGGGGTCGGTGGCCGCCATGGCGCGCAACTGGGCTTCCACTTCATTGATCAACTGAAAGTAGTAGGCCGCCAGGAACAGCAGGATCACCATCACACCCAGCACATTGAAGTAGTGCAGACCGTCGAGCACCACCCCGGGCAGCGCATGGGGCGGCACGCGGTGGCGCAACTGGATGTCCATGGCCAGATAAGAGAGCATCGCCAGCAGGACCACGCCCGCACGCAGCCACACAGGCCGGATGGCACTGACCGTCGCCACCGGGATGACCAGCAGGATGTAGTAGTGAAAGCCGCTCTCCCACCCGATCACGACCACCGCCAGCAGGGCGTGCCCCATCACCTCGCTCACGGTCGAAAACCAGGCGCGGAGGATGTGCCCTCGCCGAGCCCAGAAGAACACGCACACGTAGAGCAGGACGCTGCCCACATTGACATAGGCCAGTGGCTCCACCTCCGCCCAGAAGAACAGGCCGCAGAACGCCAGATGGGTGATCCCGGCGATCACGGCGATGCCTTGAAGCAAGGCGCCGAATTCGGCTTGCCGAGAGTCCTGAAGTGTTCCGACCAAGGGCGACGAAGGCACCATCGCTTCGGGTCGCGTCAGCTTGTCAAAGAGGGTCGCCAGAGTCGTCGCCATGCCTGAGGATGTGGGTGGTGATTACGGGCCCATGCAGACAACCATGGTGCGAGCGCGGCCATCCGCGTCATGGTGGCCGCACACCCAGCCCATGGGCCCAGCAGGCCACCGTGAGCAGGGCGGCGGCCGTGGTCCACAGAATGACCCGTGCCACCAGCGCCGTGTCTGCGCCCTCTCTTTCGGCCAGCATAGACACATTGCTGGCCGAGGGCAAGGCAGCGGCCAGCGTCAAGGTGATCAGCCCGGCATCGGGCACCGCCAGGCCAGTCGACCGCAGGCCCATGCCTGCCAGCCAGACCAGGCCCGGATGGAGGACCAGCTTCAGCAGGGTGGGCCCCCAGACGGCCGCGCTGTCACGGCGATCCGTGGGGCCCAGCATCTGCGCGCGCGCCAGCATGGCCCCCAGGGTGAACAAGGCTGCGGGGGTGGCCGACAGGCTCAGCAAGCGCAAGGTTTCATCCACCGGCTGCGGCAACACCAGCCCCCACCAGGACGCCAGCAATCCCGCCGCCATGGACCACAGCAAGGGATTGCGCAGCGCGCCGCGAAGTGAGGTCAGCGCCGCCTGCAGGGCCTCGGAGGCACCGCGCTCCTGCGCAGACACCGCCCCGGATGACGCACCTTGCGACATGCCTTGTGAATGCGCCCAGGCCAGGCACAGGGAACTGAGCACCAGCACATCGACCAGCAAGGTGGCCGCCACGGGCCCCGCCGCCTGAGGCCCCAGCAGACCCGTCAGCAAAGGCAGGCCCAGAAAGCCCGTGTTGGGGAACACGGTGACCAGGGCCAGCAGACCGCTGTCCCGACGCACCAGCCCGGCCCGGACACCCCAGACCAGGGCCAGCGACACGATCACGGCACCGGCGGCGCCATAGGCCAGCAGCAACCCCAGCAGGCCACTCTGCTGCAAAGCCCCGCCAGCCGACAGCCGAAACACCATGGCCGGCAGGCCGAAGAAGAGCACAAAGGTGTTCATGGCCCCGATGCCTTCCAGAGGCAGCAGGCGACCGCGCGCCGCCGCCCAGCCCATCAGGACCAGGGCAAAGAAGGGCACGAACAGCCACAGCAGATCGATCATGCAGCGTGGACTATCAGACGAGCTTGATCCACCGCCCGAAGCGCCAACCCAGCAGGGCCGCCAGGATGCCGGCATAGACCGACACCTCGCCGAAATCGTTCTTGCCCGCCTTCTTCCAGAAGAAATGCAGCAGAGCCAGCAGGGCCACGACATAGACCAGGCGATGCAACATCTGCCAGCGCCGCCCGCCCAGCGCACGGATGGCCCGGTTGAAGGAGGTCAGCGCCAGCGGCGTCATCAGCAGCAGGGCCAGCACCCCCACCAGGATGAAATTGCGCTTGACGATGTCCTTGAAGATGTCATCCATCACCCAGCCCTTGTCCAGCCAGGCATAGGCCAGGAAGTGGATGGCCGCGTAGAGGAAGGCGGTCACCCCCAGCGGACGCCGAAAGCGCAGCAAGGCGGGTTGCGACAGCAGCGTCCTCAAAGGGGTGATGGCCAGGGTGGCCCACAGCCAGCGCAAGGCCCACTCACCGGTCTCCTGGACCAGTTTTTCGGCCGGATTGGCCCCCAGGTTGTCAGTGGCCGCAGCCGCCAGCAAGGCCGCCATCGGGATCGCACAGATCAGCCACAAGGCAGGCTTGGCCCAGGGCTGGAGCAGCAGGGCCGTCAGTCGAGAAGTCAGCGTCATCAGTAGTATTTTTTCAGATCCATGCCCGCATAGAGCGAGGCCACCTGGGACTGGTAGCCATTGAACATCAGGGTCGGCTTGCGCGGGGTGAACAGGCCGCCCTCGCCGATGCGGCGCTCGCTGGCCTGACTCCAGCGCGGGTGATCCACCCCGGGGTTGACGTTGGAATAAAAGCCATACTCGCGCGGGTTGGCCCGCGTCCAGGAGGACACCGGCTCACGCTCGACCAGGCGGATGCGCACGATGGACTTGGCGCTCTTGAAGCCGTACTTCCAGGGCACGACCAGGCGCAAAGGCGCGCCATTCTGGTTGGGCAGCACCTCGCCATACAGGCCAAAGGCCATCAGGGTGAGCGGGTGCATGGCCTCGTCGATGCGCAAGCCCTCCACATAGGGCCAGTCGAGCACGCTGGAGCGCACGCCGGGCATCTGCTTGGGGTCGGCCAGGCTGACAAACTCGACGAACTTGGCGCGGCTGGTGGGCTCGGCACGCTTGATCAGGGTGGACAGCGAGTAGCCCACCCAGGGGATCACCATAGACCAGCCCTCGACACAGCGCAGGCGGTAGATGCGCTCTTCCATGGCGCCCAGCTTGAGCAGATCATCGAGCCCCAGCTTCAGGGGCTTGCCCACCTCGCCCTCGATGCTCAGCGACCAGGGGCGGGTCTTGAGCGTGTGGGCCAGGTCGGCCGGATCACCCTTGTCGGTGCCGAACTCGTAGAAGTTGTTGTAGGTGGTGACGTCCTCGTAGGGGGTGAGCTTGTCCATCACCACCGAGCCGGGCACCGCACTGCGAGCGCCTGGCAGGGGTGCCAGCTTGCCCGGACGCCGTGCCAGGGGCTCGGATCCCTGCGCCTGACTCCCCCCGACCCATGAGGCGGATGTCAGCGCCGCCAGACCCGCCTGCTGCAGCCAGGCGCGGCGCCCCTCATACACCTGACGGGGCGTGATCTCGCTGGGCACGGGGTGCACCATGCCAAGATCTGGATGGATCAGACTGCGTGAGGTCTTGATGAACGGCATGGTTGGTGCTCCACATGAACCGCACCAGATCGGGTGCAGCCCCCGAACCTTACACGCACCTGCACATCAGGAAGCAGCCCTGATCATCATGGGGTTTCTCAGGTCAACCAGGAAACCACCTCTTCGCGCACGCCCAATCGGATCTGACCATCGAGTTGCAGCGGATAGATGGCCTCGTTGTTGGTCGGCTCTGACGTCACCACCCCCTTGACCCCCGAGAAGGTCAGGGTGATCTCGCCACTGCTGGTTTCGTCCAGGCCGGACAAACCCGAGACAGTGATCGACCCATCGTACAAGGTGAAGTCAAACAGCTCGGCTCGCCCATCCTTGATCACGGTCACGACCACGACGGCATCCAGCACCGAGGGAGGCGAACTCGCCAACTGGAACACCTTGCTGTCCAGATACAGAGGTGTTCCTTCGGGGATCGGCGGAGGATTCTCGGCATCGGGATCGATCACCGCCGCAGGGTTGATCGGCAAATCCACCAAGGTCATGGCGATGGCCCGCTGTTGATCACCCGACCCTTGCCACAGCGCCAGATAGAGATTGTCGCCATTGATGCAGCCCTGCAGCAGATTCTCGTCAGGGATGAAATAGGCCTGCCCATCGCCCGAGAATGTCGAGTCGACCACGGCATAAGGCCATGCGGCATTGACCTTCAAGGCGCGGCCATTGGCCAACGCCCGCTCCCCGGTCTGCTCCGCCGACGACAAGGAAGCGTCGTCAGACGAACCGACATTGCAGCCCGACAGGCCCATGAGCGCTCCCATGGGCAAAGAAAACAACAGTGCGCGGCGAACTTTGTTCATGCTCTTATCCTTCCAACCGACGTCCCATGGCTGGCTTGTACATCAACTGATAGATCAATGAATCAGCCGCCCATTCGTGACGACCGACCTCCGTCGACACGGCATGCCAGGACCATGAAAATCCCTGTTGCTGACACATGACCAAGATGTCGGCCGCATAGTTCTCGCGGATGCGACGCCAGTTGCTGCCATTGGTGCCCATATGCGCCTCGGAGGGAGCCAGGGACACCAGAGCGACCGGTGGATACCGCAGCACGGAGGCCCCGTCCATCACGGGGTCCTGCGCCGGGATACTTGTCAAGCCCGTCGTGTTCATGACAATCTCGTAGCGATGATCACCGCGTGCAATGGTCACTTCCCGTTGACTAGGCAACAGCGCTCCCAGCTTGTCGCTGATGTTCCACACCTGATCGTTGAGAGTCTGTTCGCCAAGCGAAAGTCCGTCCAGTTGTGCCTGCTCCTCGGGCGTCAAGTCAGAACGTGTGGGCTTCGGGTACCAGCCCTCCAACGACACCCGAACCTTGTTCTTGAGCTTGCCATCCGCTGTCCCAGCGGTCACGCCTTCCAGTGCGAGCTGGCTCGGCGTTTTGTCGCTGACATCGATCCTGAAGCCCATCCCCTGACGGTCTGCAAAGGCCCTGCGCTCGATATTGCCCATCACCAGGGTCAGCTTGCCCGTCGTGGCATCTCCGGGTGTCACCTCGATGGCGGTCACCTGGCGGCAGTAGCTCTCGGGGTCAGGCTGATAGTACTTGCCTGACTCGTCCAGCCAGGCGCCGCCTGACTGATCCACATAGGAAAACTCTCCCACGAAGATAGGCACACCGTAGGCCTGCTTGAACGCCACCGCCGGCGCGAAGTAGGCATCCACCAATTCCTGGGACGAACGAATCGAGATCAGCGCAGCGGAACGCACGGGATAGTCCGGACTGGTGGCATAGCGTGGCTCGGTGCCATAGTCCAGGATGCTCCCACTGATGGGATAGGTGACCCCCATCTGCTCGTAAGCAGACTCCGCCAGCCCACCATGGGTGTGACCGAAAGGCTGGTAGGCGTGAAACGAGAACACAATCTTGCGCTCGGCATACCCGGTGACCAGCGGGTGGCTTGCACCGAACGCCCCCAGACCTTTGGCCGTGCCGAGATCAGCGCCTTCCACCACGATCGGGGTCACCGCATCGATCTCGCGAATGGCATTGGCAATGCGCAACGCCAGAGCAGGCCAGTGCGCTTCATTGTCAGGCTGCGGCTCATTGACGATGTCATAGCCGATCACGGCCGAGTGGGTGCGCCACTGGGCTGCCGTCGCCCGCCAGAAATTCACGATGCCAGTCTTGACGGCTTCATCCGTCCAGAGAAGGTTGCCACGGGTTGCCCAGCAATCGATCGTCAGGATGGCGCCCATGCCCACAGAGGCACACACATCCAGGATCTCCGTCACACGGGCCGCCACCTCCACATAGGTCCTGCTGGTCCCCGATTCCGAAGATATGTCGGACAGTGCCGTCAAGGCGGATGACCGCCAGCCGACGTCGGCGCCACCCGGGTCAGCGGCATAACTTGCGCCGATCGCCAGATAGTCGTCCGGAGTCAGGTAATAGCCTGCCGAGCCCTCGGTGAGGAAAAGGCGGATGGCGTTGAGCCCCTTGTTGATGCACAAATTCAGGATCAACTGCTGAGGTTCATCCACAAATCCGGTATTGATACCCGAGATGCGCCCCAGCTGCCACAGGCTCCAGGCTGAGTTTTTACTGACCTTGACAAATGACATGCCAATACCTTCTGAAAGACTGACGGGTGCGACCACCCCGATCTGCGGCCACACTGCCGCCATCGTGAATGACACGATGATAGGGCGGGTTCCAAGACGATACCTTCATGTCGGGGCATCGTTTTCCCGATGCCCCTGACATCCCCCCCGATTCAAGCGGCCTTTTTTGCCACTTTCTTGGCCGCCACCCGGGGCGCACGCGGCTCGAACTCGAAGCCCACCTTGCCCGCCTTGGCATCCCAGCTCAGGAAGGCCTTGAACTTGCGCCGGGTCTTGTTGGAGACGAAGTTCTCCAGCAGATCGGTCTTGCCCGTGTGCAGCAGCTTGCCCATCTGCTCGGGGGGCACCGGCTGCTGCAGGATGATCTTGCCGCTCTTGAAGTCACAGGTGGCCGTGCCCGTGGTGCGCTCGCACACATAGTTGCTGCCATGTTCGTACACATGGCCACCACACTTGGGGCAGGCGCCCAGACTGGTGTGGCCACTGAAGTCCACCTCTTCACCACCCTCTTCGCCCTTCTTGGCGTCATCGCCAAAGTCGAACTCCATCTTCCAGTTGGCGGTTTCCTCGTCGCGCACCATGCGCAACTCGGCCGTGAAGGGCCAGCCCGCCTTCGAGCGGAAGCCCTCCAGCGGCCCGATCCTGTGGTGCTGCAGCAGTTCCTCCACCTCGGCCAGCTCGAAGCTGCGACCCGCCGGGATCTTGGTCATGGAGAAGCCACAACCCGCCTCATCGCCGCCGCCCTGCTTGCCGGTGCAGGTGAAGCGCCGGTAGTTTTCCTTGACCACCCCACCACAGTTTGGGCAGGGTGTCTTCAAGGTGGCGTAGTCGCCCGGGATGGTGTCGCGGTCGTACTCCTTGGCCTTTTGCACCACGCGCTGGGTCATGGCCGCGATCTCGGCCATGAAGGCCTCGCGGCTCAGACGGCCCTTTTCCATCTCGGCCAGCTGGTATTCCCAGTTGCCGGTCAGCTCGGGCTTGGTCAGCTCTTCCACACCCAGCCCCCGCAACAGCGTCATCAGCTGGAAGGCCTTGGCCGTGGGGATCAGCTCGCGCCCCTCGCGGTACATGTACTTTTCAAGGATCAGGCCTTCGATGATGGCCGCGCGCGTGGCTGGCGTGCCCAGGCCCTTTTCCTGCATGGCGGCCTTGAGCTCTTCATCGTCGATGAGCTTGCCGGCACCTTCCATGGCGCTCAGCAGCGTGGCTTCCGAATAGCGCGCGGGCGGCTTGGTCTTGAGCGCGTTGACCAGCACGTCCTCATTGGTGACGGCCTCGCCGGGCTGCACGGCCACCAGGGTGGTGTCGTCGCCCTCTTCGGCCACTTCCTTGCCATAGACGGCCTGCCAGCCCGGCTTGACCAGCACCTTGCCATTGGTCTGGAAATGGTGCTCGGCCCCACCCACCGGCACCTTGGTGATGCGGGTGGTGACCATGAACTCGGCCGCCGGGTAGAACACGGCAATGAAGCGCTTGACGACCATGTCGTAGAGCTTGGCTTCGGCCTCGGTCAGGCTGCGGGGGGCCTGCAGCGTGGGGATGATGGCAAAGTGATCCGACACCTTGGCGTTGTCGAACACCCGCTTGTTGGGCTTGATGTAGCCATCGTTGATGGCCTTGCGGGCATGCTGGGCCAGGGCCTTCAAGGGACCGGGCAGATCCTCGTCGGCGATCATGCCCATGGTCTGCTGCACCACACTCAGATAGTCCTCGGGCAGGGCGCGCGAGTCGGTACGAGGGTAGGTCAGCACCTTGTGCTTTTCGTACAGGGCCTGCGCCAAGCCCAGCGTGGTCTTGGCACTGAAGCCAAAGCGCGAGTTGGCCTCGCGCTGCAGCGTGGTCAGGTCGTACAGCAAGGGGCTGGACTGGCTGCTGGGCTTGGCCTCTTCCGTGACCGTGCCGGCCTTGCCACGCACCGCATCGGCAATGGCCTGGGCCTCGGCCGCCGACCAGACGCGATCGGCCTTGAACTCGGCCTCGGCCGAGCCGTCCACGGCGCTCTTGTCCTTCTTGAAGGCCGGGTCGAACCACTTGCCGTCGTAGCTGCCTGCGGCGGCGCCAAAGGTGCCGCGAATTTCCCAGTAATCACGGAAGACGTGCTTGCGGATCTTTTCTTCACGCTCGACCACGATGGACAGCGTGGGGGTCTGCACCCGCCCCACGGTGGTCAGGAAGAAGCCCCCATCGCGCGAATTGAAGGCCGTCATGGCCCGCGTGCCGTTGATGCCCACCAGCCAGTCGGCCTCGGAGCGGCAACGCGCCGCGCTGGCCAGGGGCTGCATCTGCGCGTCGCTGCGCAGCTGATCGAAACCATCGCGGATGGCGGCAGGCGTCATGCTCTGCAGCCACAGGCGCTTGACCTCCTTGCCCAGGCCCTTGGCGCGGGTGGTGGCCGTGCTGTCCTGCGCGTACTGCGCGATCAGGCGGAAGATCAGCTCCCCTTCGCGCCCCGCGTCACAGGCGTTGATCAAGGTGGTCACGTCCTTGCGCTTGATCAGCTTGACCAGGGCATTGAGGCGGCCCTTGCTCTTGTCGATCGGATTGAGATCGAAGTGCGGAGGGATGACCGGCAGGTGGGCAAAGCTCCACTTGCCGCGCTTGACGTCGTACTCCTCCGGAGCTTTGATCTCCACCAGGTGACCGACTGCCGAGCTGACCACATAGTGGTCACTCTCGAAGTATTCGTCGTGCTTCTCGAACTTGCCGTCCACCGGCGTCAGCGCGCGCACGATGTCTTGGGCAACGGAAGGTTTCTCTGCAATGACCAGGGCTTTGCTCATGGCGTCTTTATAGCGTCAGTCCGGCCCATCTCGCGGCCGGAGGCAATACGTTCTTACAATCAGGGCTCTCGCGCGCACGCACATGTGTGTGTACGTGTACGCACACGCGCGCGCCCACCAATTCAATGTACCCAATCTTGCCCATGCCGCAAGCCCAGAAAAAAAATCGGCCCGCCGCCCGTTCGGCCACCGCCTCGACGCCGACCCCTGAGCGAGGGCCACGCACCCAGGTGCGCGAGTCCGGCATCCATGGCAAGGGCGTCTACGCCATCCGCCCCCTCCAGGCCGGCGACAAGGTGCTGGAGTACCGCGGCGAGATCATCACCTGGCAGGAAGCCCTGGACCGCCACCCGCACGACCCAGCGCAGCCCAACCACACCTTCTACTTTCACCTGGACGACGGCCATGTGATCGACGGCAAGCACAAGGGCAACTCGGCCAAGTGGATCAACCACTCCTGCGAGCCCAATCTGGAAGCCGACCAGCAGGGGGACCGCGTCTTCCTGTATGCGCTGCGCGACATCGAGCCCGGCGAGGAACTCTTCTTTGACTATGGCCTGGTGATCGACGGACGCATCACGCCCAAGCTCAAGAAGGACTATGCCTGCTGGTGCGGCACACCGTCCTGTCGGGGCACGATGCTGGCCATCAAGCGCCGCAAGAAGGCGGCTTGAGGCCCGCCTTGAGCACCGATGCCGATGCCGCCGGTCTGGCGGAACTGCACGCGGCGGCCGAACAGCTCTGGCTGGCGGCGCAGTCGCGCTGGCCCACCTTGAGCATCGAGGTCCTGCCCGAGGTCGACTCGACCAACAGCCATGCCATGGCCATGGGCCGACAAGGCCTCAGCGACCCGGCCGTGGTGGTGGCCTGGCGCCAGACGGCCGGTCGCGGCCGCGCCGGACGGGTATGGCAGGCCGAGCCGGGCCAGACCCTGACCCTGAGTGTGGCCCTGCCCCTGGACCTGACCCACGTGCCAGGCGGTGGCAGCGCCTTGTCGCTGGCCGTGGGCACCGTGGTGGCCGAGGTCATGGAGGCGCTGGGGGCGCCCGCACAGCTCAAGTGGCCCAACGACCTGTGGATCCAGGACCGCAAGCTGGGCGGCATCCTCATCGAAGCCAGCCACAGCACCGCACTGCCCCCCGACCAGCGCTGGGTGGTCATCGGGCTGGGCCTGAACCTGTGGGGCACACCGGCCGAGTGGCGCTCCGAGCGCTGCGATCTGCACGAGTGGGGCGTGCATGGCGACGCTCCCGGATCCCCGCCTCAACCCGGCCAGCTCATGCGGGCCCTGGTGCCCGCCCTGCTGGAGGGGGCACAGCTGTTCGAGCGCAGTGGCTTTGCCGCCTTCATGGCGCGCTACGCCCGACGAGATGCCCTGCTGGGGCGGGCCGTGAACCTCTGGCGCCACCAGGCACCGCCTGCCACGCTGCAAGCTGCCTTGCACCCAAGCCCCGAGGCCTCTGGCACAGCGGCCGGCGTGGATGCCCAGGGAGCGTTGCTGATCCACGACGCTCATGGGCGCCCTCAGCCCTGGCGCCTGGGCGAGGTCTCGGTGCGTCCGATCCCGGATCACCTATGATCCCGACCATCGACCCACTGCAGGATCTCTGACACCCCCTTATGCTGCGATTGCTTGTTGCGCTGCTGTTGATGGCCAATGCAGGCTTTTACGCTTGGCATGCGGGTTGGCTGGACCCGCTTCTGGGCACGCAGGCCACGCCTGGCCGCGAGCCGCAACGACTGCGGGAGCAGGTGCACGCGGAGCGGCTGATCGTGCTGACGTCTGGCGGTTCAATCGACACGGCCGCGCCGCCTGAAATCTCTCCCGATCCTTCAGTCCAGGCGCCGGCCAGTGAGGTGTCGAGCGCCACCACCGAGAACACAGCCACCTGCCTGGAGGCCGGCCCCTTCACGGTCGACGAGCAGCGCCAGGTCCAGTTGCTGCTGTCCAAGGCCTTGCCTGCCACCCCCTGGAACACCCAGACGGTGGCCGTGCCAGGGCTGTGGCTGGTCTACATGGGCCCTTACCCCGATGCAGACACCGTGCAGCGCAAACAACTGGAATTGCGCCGCATCCGCAACCTGAGCTTCGAAGAAGTGCGTTCGCCCGCCAGCCTGCGCATGGGGCTGTCGCTGGGACGCTTCAATGTCGAGGCCCAGGCCCAGGCCGCACTCGAATCCATGAAGCTGCGCGGCGTGCGGACCGCCCGGGTGGTCAATCTGCGCGCCCCGTCCGATCAGATCGTCGTGCGCGTGCCGCAGACTCAGGCGGGAGACCCTCAGCGCCTGGCGGGCCTGCCCCTGCCCACCGGCAAGGGCTTTGTGGCTTGCGAGCCGCGCTGAACCCAGGCCCACGCGGCCAGCAGGCCCAGAGCGATCACGTCCTGGAAGGACATCGCGCCCCCACCTCCGCCACTCCCCTGGCTGCCGTAGGCCCGCTCCGGCGTGAAGAAAGCAGCGCTGACGTCTGGCGCGGCATAGGCCCCATAGCTTTGTGACGCTGCCCAGTCGACCGCCAGTGCCACATCCAGAATACCCGGACCGCAGGCCTGGGTCAGGCTGCCGCTGCACACCGGATCTATGTGCGGACGAACCCCGTGAGCGCGCAGACCATCGAGCAATTGCTGCACAGTCAGTCCCGGATTGACAGACCACATCATCGCCAGCGCCCCGGCAGCAATCGGTGCCGAAAAACTGGTGCCCTCGACAGTGAGATACTCATCCGCCGGCGCATCGGCATCTGGCAACGGCCCTCGCGCGCCCCGATTGGCCGTGGTCACTCCGCCCGCCATGGTGGCCATGCCCAGAGAGGTCACGGCATTGCCATAAGACGCCCGAGACCCATCCGCATCCAAGGCCGTGACCGCCAGCACCCCCGGGCAACTCGCCGGTCGCGTGGACTGGCTGGCACCATCATTGCCTGCTGAGGCCACCAGCACGGCGCCTTTGCTGCTGAGCGCGTCGATCGCGTTCTGATACAGGCAGGCACCACCATCTAGATTGGGCTGGGACTTGTTGGCGCAGTAACACCCGGGCGCACCACCAAAACTGAGACTGAGAACGCGCGCCGGCCTCGGGTTGGGCGCAGGCGAGCCGTTGTAGCTGATGCCCGCCGCCCACAACATCCCCTCGATGATGTCACTGACCGAGGCGCCGCAACTGCCAGAGACGCGCACCGGCAGGACCGACACCGGCAGGACAGGCGACGACAGCATGCCTGCCACACCCCGCCCATTGCCTGACACGGCAGCCAGCACACCCATGGTCATGGTGCCATGCCAGGAACTGTCTCCCGCCTCACACCCCTGATAGAGAACAGGCGATTGATTGATCGTGGCCTGCGTCAGGTAATCACCTGGATCGGAAGCATCGGGGTCCAGCCCGGTGCCGTCATTGGAGTAATCACTCTCCGTCACGAAGTCATAGCCATACTGTCCCGGCAACAAAAGAGGCCCACCGACCAGATCCGGATGACGCACGACGCCCGTATCCAGTACGGCCACCACCACGGGATCCAAGGCCCGGCCCCGGTCGGACACCACGGTCGACAAGCGATCGTAGGCCGCCGGGACATTGGGAATCGCCCCCGCCGCCGAATCACTCAACCACGTCTGCTGCGAGTAAAGGGGATCGTTGGGCGCCGTGGCCTGCGGCCAGGCGATCTCGTTGATCACCACCCACTCGACATCGGGATCCTGCTTGAGCGCACGCGCCTGACGCTCGGCCTCAGACCAGGACATCGGGCGAGCGTTGTGGACCAGTTGAGCCCCGAACACCGTGGGGCGCTGCACCAGGAAAGACACGCCACGGCGTTGCATCAAGGCACTGATGCGTTGCCGCGTCTGAGACGGCAACTCCTTGGGCCGCACAGACGCCTGGATGTGCACCACCGAACTGGGTTGCGCTCCCTTGAGCTTGACGATCAGGCCCATGGCCAGCCGCTCACCGGCCGTGGCTGCGCCACAAAGCCCCCACACCAACCCGCACAAAGCCATCCACTTGCGAATCACATCCCACTCCTCTTTGATCCCTTGAGGCAGCTTATCAAGCTACCGCCCTCACCATGCCGCAAATAGTGCCTCAAAAAAGACAAACGGCCCCGAAGGGCCGTTTGTCCATGGTCAGCACCCGATCACTTGGCGATGACGCGTGCCATTTCCAGGCACTTGTTGGAGTAACCCCACTCGTTGTCGTACCAGGACACCACCTTGACGAAGGTCTTGTCCAGGGCCAGGCCGGCTTCGGCGTCGAACACCGAGGTGCAGGACTCGCCACGGAAGTCGGTGGCCACCACCTTGTCTTCGGTGTAGCCCAGCACGCCCTTCATGGCGCCTTCAGAGGCGGCCTTCATGGCGGCGCAGATGTCTTCGTAGCTGGCTTCCTTGTTGAGCTCGACAGTCAGGTCCACCACCGACACGTCGGAGGTGGGCACGCGGAAGGCCATGCCGGTCAGCTTCTTGTTGAGCTCGGGGATCACCACACCCACGGCCTTGGCAGCGCCGGTGGACGAGGGGATGATGTTTTCCAGGATGCCGCGGCCGCCGCGCCAATCCTTGTTGGACGGACCGTCCACGGTCTTTTGCGTGGCGGTGGCGGCGTGCACGGTGGTCATCAGGCCGCGCTTGATACCAAAGGTGTCGTTGAGCACCTTGGCCACAGGAGCCAGGCAGTTGGTGGTGCACGACGCGTTGGAAATGATGGTCTGACCGGCATAGGTCTTGTCGTTCACGCCGTAGACAAACATCGGGGTGTCGTCCTTGGAAGGAGCCGACATGATGACCTTCTTGGCACCTGCCTTGATGTGGGCTTCGGCGGTTTCCTTGGTCAGGAACAGGCCGGTGGACTCGATCACGACATCGGCACCCACCTCGTCCCACTTCAGCTCGGCGGGGTTCTTCACGGCGGTCAATCGGATGGGTTTGCCATTGACGACCAAGGTGTTGCCGTCGACGGACACATCGCCCTTGAAGCGGCCATGCACCGAATCGTACTTGAGCATGTAGGCCAGGTAGTCAGGCTCGAGCAGATCGTTGATGCCAACGATTTCGATGTCCTTGCTGAAGTTCTGAACGGCAGCGCGGAACACCATGCGGCCGATGCGGCCGAAGCCGTTGATACCAATCTTGATCGTCATGTCTTGAATCTCCGAAAAAAACGAATCAGGGGCGGCAGCCCAGTTGACCCTTCTTGACGTTGTCAAAGTAGGTCAGATCGCCCGGGCAGGCCACCTTGGGTTCAGGGATGGGGGTGTTGGCTTTGGCCGTGCAGGTGAAGGCGCCGGTCTTCTTGGACACACCCGCCTTGGTCAGCTTCCAGCCCGTGGGGCAGACCGAAGCCGTGGCCGAAGCGGCAGATGCCGCAGCAGCAGCCTTGCCCGTTGTCTTGGCGCCCTTGGCGACCACCTCGACCGTGGCGTGCTGATCCGCACCCATGCACTTGATGCCGCCCTTGCCTTCCACCCTCACGTCGTACTTGCCAGGTTTGGCATAGCTGTGATCGAGCACCAGGGGCACGTCCTTCTCCTGGTTGATGTGGAAGTCGCGCGACTTGCCATCACCCCAGTTCACGCGCACCTTGCAGTTGATCGCGCCATTGCTCACCTCGAACGAGGAGGTGGCTTTGACCGTTTGACCGACCTCGGCCTTGGCGGGCTCGACCGTCACGCCCGTGAGCTTTTGCGCCTGGGCCGACACCCCCCACCCCATGAAAGCCACCAGAGCAGCAGACACCAGCGTCATTTTGCGAATTGTCATGATCAAACCTCGTTGAAATGGGGGAAACGTCGAAACTACCGCGAACGCGGGCCAGCGTCAATGACGCAGGCCAAGAGCCACCTTGACGGTCGCCACCACGTTCTCGGTGGTGAAGCCGAAGTGCTTGAACAGCACACCTGCGGGGGCCGACTCGCCATAGGTGTCCAGGCCGACCACAGCGGCACAGCCGTACTTCCACCAGCCGTCGGTCACACCGGCTTCCACGGCGATGCGCGGCAGGTTGGCGGGCAGCACCGACTTCTTGTACTCGACGCTCTGGCGATCGAACACGGTGGTCGACGGCATGGACACCACGCGCACGGCAATCTTGCTCTTGGCCAGCTCGGCCTGGGCATGCAGGGCCAGTTGCACTTCGGAGCCGGTGGCGATGATCACGGCCTGGGGCTTCTTCTTGAGGCCCACTTCAGCCGGCTCGGCCAGCACATAGCCGCCCTGGGTGATGACATCGGCGTCGGCCTTGGGCGCGTAGGGCAGGTTCTGGCGCGACAGCAGCAGTGCGCTGGGGCGGTTCTTGTTGGCCAGGGCCATGGTCCAGGCCACGGCAGTCTCGGTGGTGTCCGCAGGGCGCCACACGTCCAGACCCGGGATCAGGCGCAGGCTGGCGGCGTGCTCGACCGACTGGTGGGTCGGGCCGTCTTCGCCCAGGCCGATGGAGTCGTGCGTGAACACGTGGATCACGCGCTGCTTCATCAGGGCCGCCATGCGGATGGCATTGCGGCTGTAATCGCTGAAGGTCAGGAAGGTGCCGGCGTAGGGAATGTAGCCACCGTGCAGGGCCACGCCGTTCATGATGGCGGCCATGCCGAACTCGCGCACACCGTAGTTGATGTGGCGGCCAGGCTTGCCCTCGCTCAGCACCACGGCCCCCTCGTCGTCCACGCGGAAGGCGGCCGTGCTCTTGGTGTTGGTCAGGTTGGAGCCGGTCAGGTCGGCCGAGCCGCCGAGCATCTCGGGGATGGCGGCCGTGAAGAACTCCAGGGCGATCTGGCTGGCCTTGCGGCTGGCCACGGTCTCGGCCTTGTCATGTGCCGAAGCCACGGCCTGCACGGCGATCTCGGCGAAATTGGCAGGCAACTCACCCGCCATGCGGCGGGTGAACTCGGCGGCCAGTTCAGGGAACGCCGCCTGGTAGGCCGCAAAGCGGGTGTTCCAGTCGGCCACCAGTTGTTCACCCTCGGCCTTGGCATCCCAGTCGGCATACACCTCCTGCGGGATCACGAAAGCATCGTGAGGCCAGCCCAGCAGCTCGCGGGTCAGGCGGATTTCGTCGACGCCCAGGGGCTCGCCATGGGCCTTGGCCGTGTTGGCGCGGTTGGGCGAGCCATGGTCGATGTGGGTCTTGCACACGATCAGCGTGGGCTTGTCGGTGCTCAGCTTGGCGGTCTCGATGGCACCGTCCACGGCGTCCACATCATGGCCATCGACCGGGCCGATCACATTCCAGCCATAGGCCTCGAAACGCTTGGGGGTGTCGTCCACGAACCAGGGGGCGACCTGACCATCGATGGAGATGCCGTTGTCGTCGTACAGGGCGATCAGCTTGCCCAGCTTCCAGGCACCGGCCAGGGCGGCCGCTTCGTGGCTGATGCCTTCCATCAGGCAGCCGTCGCCCAGGAAGGCGTAGGTGTGGTGGTTGACGATGGCGTGGCCATCGCGGTTGAACTCGGCGGCCAGCAGCTTCTCGGCCAGAGCCATGCCCACGGCATTGGTGATGCCCTGACCCAGCGGGCCGGTGGTGGTCTCGACACCCGGGGTGATGCCGACCTCGGGGTGGCCCGGGGTCTTGCTGTGCATCTGACGGAAGTTCTTGAGCTCGACCAGCGGCAGATCGTAGCCCGACAGGTGCAGCAAGGCGTAGATCAGCATGGAGGCGTGCCCGTTGGAGAGCACGAAACGGTCACGGTCTGCCCACATAGGCTGGCCCGGGTGATGGCGCAGGTGACGACCCCACAGGGCCACTGCCATGTCGGCCATGCCCATGGGGGCGCCCGGGTGGCCGGAGTTGGCTTGCTGAACGGCGTCCATCGCCAGCGCGCGGATGGCATTGGCCATGGCGGTGACGTTTTTCGTGGTGTCGGGCATGGTGTAACAGGTGAATGGCTAGCCGCAAGGGGCTCAACCTGGAGATTTTAGCCCGGCTGTGGCCTGGGTCTTTGGAGGCCATCGAGAAGAGCGCGTACAAAAGAAAAAGGGCTCCGTGAGGAGCCCCTGGTGATTTCTGCCCGGCCAGCGGGCAGAGATTCAAAAACTTTACTTCCAGGCCGTGGGCAAGAAGTTGGCACCAACAGTACCGCCGGTCGTGGCTTGAGAGGTCACGAAACCATTGGTCGCAGCACTCCAGGTCATGATGATGGTGTCACCAGCAACCAGAGGGCTCGCATTCGCGCTCATGGTGGCCGTCAACGTGCAGACACCCGCAGCAGGGTTTGGCACCGCCACTACCGAGTACTTGCCAGTGTAGGGTGTACCGTTGGCGAACCCGCAGTTGGCCGCCGTTGCGTCGTCAGACATCGCCGGAGCAACCGTCGACTTGGCACCATCGAGCAGGCCGATGGCTTCAGTCACTTGCGACTTGGCCACATAGTCCTGATAAGCAGGCAGCGCCACGGCGGCCAGGATACCGATGATCGCCACAACGATCATCAGTTCAATCAGGGTGAAGCCCTTCTGGGCAGCTTGGCGAGCGCGACGGATTTGGGTCATGTTGAACTCCTTTGGAAGGGGGCGAACCCCGCGATGAGGTGGTAACTGTTGGATCAGTCCGGGGCCGAACTGACCACCGTGCCTTCTTCATTGCAGAGGCTGTGCCAACCCCCTTGGGTGGGGGGAGGGCGCCAAATCCATCACGTAAACCCGCAAACCAGGGGGGTGCCACTCACAAGTGTTTACCTTTAGACCCCCTTGGGTCGACCAATCTGGTCAGCACCCAAGTCACTCAGGTGACCATTTTTGTCAGTCGTCCGCCACCGGGGCGCCAAAACGTTGCCCCTCCCGCAGGGGTTCGATGCGGTGCTGGCTGTCCAGTGCCCGGATCTGCGACAACACCGCAGGCACCTCACCCGGCTTGGGGTGGGTGATGAACACACTGACCTGCCCATCCAGTTGGCGCAATTCGCGCGCCAGCGACAGGGGCGACAAGTGGCCGCTGATGTCGGCCAGATGGGCCTCGTCGTTGCCAAAGGCGGTTTCGATCACCAACTGGGCAATGGTCTGACCCGACAGGGCCTGCCACAAGGCCGGGTTGGGGCCCGTGTCTCCGCTGTAGACCCACAGCCCCTGCGGCGTTTCGACGCCAAACCCCACGCCTGGCACGGTGTGTGCCGCGGGCAGCACCTGGACCACCCGCTCGGCCTGCCCACCCCGGGCAGGAAAACGCAACTCATCGCCGACCTGGAAGGGGTGCAAGGTCAGGATGGGGTGGGCCACGCTGGGCAGGCGCGAAAAATCAGGCCAGATGACGCCATTGAGCACATGGGCCTGGAGGGCCGCCAGCGTCTCGGGCAGGGCATGGACCTGGATGGGTCGCAGTTCACTGAGCCCGCCGGCGCCCTGGCGCAGACGGATCACGCTGTCGGCCAGCAAGGGCACACTCAGGATGTGATCGAGGTGGCTGTGGCTCAGCAGGATGTGGTCGATGCGCGCCAGCTCGTCGAGCCGCAACTCACCGACGCCGGTACCGGCGTCGATGAGGATGTCGTCATGCAGCAGGAACGAGGTGGTGTGACACCGCGCCGCGATGGAACCATGGCAGCCCAGAACGCGGATCATGCCGCGGCTCAGGCCTGGATGAATTGCATCTGGGTGCCTGCGAGCTCGATGACATCGCCATTCTTGAGGTGCACCGGATCACCCGCCACGGGTGCGCCGTTGACGGACGGACGGGCCGCGCCCTCGACATGGGCGAACACATAGCCACCCGGGCGCTTGGTGATGGAGGCCACCTGCACCCCGGGCTTGCCCACCGTAGTCACCACCTTGGTGAGTTGCACCTCGCGCCCCGCGGCAGCACCGTTGAGCACCTTGATGGACGCAGCAGACTGCGTGGACAGGCCCCCGAAGCCCGAGGACGCGCCAAACCCGGCAGCCGGTGCGGGCGCCGGGCTCGACATGGGCATCGGCATGGTGGCGGCCGATGGCACCACCGAGGGAGCGGCGGCCTGCGGTGCAGCCGACGGCATGGGGCGCTGCCCCACCCCGGCAAAGCCACCGCTGCCAGGGCGCATCACCATGGTCTTTTCAAACTCGTCGGCCACCTCGGACAGGTACTTGATCTTGTACTTACCGATCTCGACCGTGTCGTTGTGCGACAGCAGCTGCTTCTTGACGGCCTTGCCATTGATGTAGGTGCCGTTGGTGCTGTTGAGGTCTTCAATGAAGACGTCATTGCCCACCATCTGCAGCAAGGCATGCTCACCGCTGACCGCCAGGTTGTCGATCACGATGTCGTTGTAGGGCCGACGGCCGAGCGAGGTCTTTTCCTTGGTGATCTGTACTTCTTTGATGACGACCCCGTCTAGCGAGACGACCAGCTTTCCCATGCGGAACCTCTTGGGTATTTTGTTGGGGATGTTTCAGGTGAACTCAGGATGGACTGCCCAGACGGCGGAAGGGCCACCAGGTTTTGGCTGGCTGCTCGGGCGCCCCCTGGGCCCGAATCAGCGTCACAGCGATATTATCCCTCCCACCCGCCTCATTGGCGGCCGCGATCAATGCGGCGCCCAGTTCAGGCAAGGTGGTGTGACGGGCCATGACTTCAGCAATTTCGCGGTCTTCCAGCATGTCGGAGAGCCCATCGGAGCACATCATGACGATGTCGCCACTTTGCAACTCATGGGTCCGGGTTTCCAGCAAGACATAGTCCTCGACGCCCACGGCGCGGGTGACCAGGTTCTTGTTGGCCGACACGGCAGCCTGCTCTGGCGTGAGGATACCTGCGTCAATCTGTTCCTGCAGTAACGAATGGTCTTTCGTGATCTGCTGCAACTGGCCGGCACGCCAGCGGTAGGCCCGGGAGTCACCGATGTGCCCGATCAGCACCCGACCTGCGCGGCAGACCGCCAGCACCAGGGTCGTGCCCATGCCGGCGTAGTTCGGGTTGGAGTTGGCCGCATTGAAGATGGCGCGGTTGGCGTTGTCGACGCAGATGTCCATGGCCCGCTTGACATCGGCATCGGAGGCCGACTGCGAAGCCTCGTTGAGCCAGCGCACCAGCTCGCCACAGATGAAATCGCAGGCCATCTGGCTGGCCACCTCGCCAGCGTTGTAGCCGCCCATGCCATCGGCCAGCACCACCACACCGCCGGCCGCATCCACTGCGACCGAATCCTCGTTGTTCGTGCGCAGGCGTCCTGTATCTGTCTGACTGAAGAACTCGAAGTCCATGCCGTATTGTCTCTCGGGATCGGGGTGCGTCAGCTCAGGTCCAGATCCAGGGCGCCCGGCAGCATCGCCGCCACCGCCCGCAGATCCTCGGCCATCTGCTGACCATCGGCGTAGCGCGTGGTCGGGTGCTTTTGCAGCGCCAGGGCCACGATGTCGCCCAGGGCGCGGGGAATGTCGGGCCGCAGGTCGCACACATGGGGCACGGGCTCGCTGCCGATGGCCCGCATCAGGGTGGCCATGGAGTCATTGCGGTAGGGCAATTGGCCCGTGAGCAACTGGAACAGGGTCACGCCCAGGGAATACAGGTCCGAGCGTCCATCGATGGTCTGCCCGGCCAGTTGCTCGGGCGACATGAAGGTGGGCGTGCCCAGGACCACCCCGGTGCGGGTGCGCGCCGCATCCGCCACCCGGGCCACACCGAAGTCCATGACCTTGACCACGCCATGGCCCAGATCGACCATGATGTTGCCGGGCTTGATGTCCCGGTGGGTGACGCCCCGGGTATGCGCATAGGCCAGCGCCTCGGCCACCCGGGCCATGATGGGCACCAGCTGGATCAGTGGCAGCAGCTTGTCGGGCTGCGTGTACTCGCTCAGATCGGTGCCCTCGACCAGCTCCATGGCGATGAAGGCCAGGCCGTCGGCCTCACCCGCGTCGATGACGCTGACGATGTCGGGGTGATCCAGGCGGCCCGCCATCTCGGCCTCCCGCAAGAAACGTTCACGGGCATCGACCAGGTCCGACCCGCTGAACTCCTTGGCCAGCGACATGGTCTTGAGCGCCACACGGCGGTTGGTCGCGGGGTCATAGCCCAGATAGACCGCACCCATGGCGCCTCGGCCAATTTCCTTGTCGATCAGGTACTTGCCCAGTTGCCGGTGAGCCACCTCGGGAATGGGCTGGGCCGGCACGGTGCCCCAGGCATTGGCCTTGGCGTTCTGAGCCAGACCCCGTGCGCGCATCAGGCGCAGCTTGATGTCGCGCCAGGTGGGGTCGATGTCGGCGATGTGCTCGTACACCTCACGGGCACCGTCATAACGGTGCTCACGCTCGAAGGCCAGCGCCACGCGCTCCATGGTCTCCAGGGTGGCCACCAAGTGGTCCTTGGCTGGACGGAAGCCCTTGAGGGATTCCCAGGCGGGATCGATCTCCATGCGCTGCAGGGCGGCCAACGCGCGCTCGATGCGCAGACGATCGGGCGAATCGTCACCGGCGGGGAACTGCGAGGTGGGCCCGAAATCACTGCCCAGATCGGAGGGGTATTCGCTGGTCCCCAGGGGCGTGCTGTTCTGGAAGTGCAGGTAGGACAGCACGGTCTCGGGGCCGGTGTCCTCGCTCGGTTTGACACGCCGGCGGTCAGGGCGAGTCACAGGGGCCGGCTCATGCGGACGGGTGTCGCGCGACGGGCGCGTGGCCGCATCCAGCATGGGGCGTGTGGGGGCCGGACGCGTCGTTGATGAGAAACCGCTGCGCGAGGGCACCACCGGCTGGCGATTCTGCTTGAGCATCCACCAGGCCAGCACCAGCGCCAGGGCCAGCAGCAACAACATGATCATCCAGATCATCAACGCGCCTTTACTCTGTGTTGAACAGATCGACCCCAGCGGGCCACCCCCTCATACCGGCACCTAGGCCTTGGCCGACTGGGCCGCCATGCGCCAGGACAGGGCCTTGCCCAGCCCCAGCACAAACAATGCACCGGCCACCCCCAGGGCGTAGCGTGTCACGTCGTTCTGGGGAATGTAGGCGCGCAATGCCGGGTCCGACACCACAAGCGTACCTGCAATCCAGCCCAGCAACATGCCGCCAGCCACGATGATGACCGGAAAACGGTCCATCAATTTCAGAACGATGCCGCTGCCCCACACGATGATGGGAATGCTCACCAGCAGACCGAAGATCACCAGGGGCATCTGATGGCCCTCATGGCCCGCCCCCTGAGCCGCACCGGCGATGCCGATGACGTTGTCCACGCTCATGACGAAGTCGGCCACGATGATGGTCTTGATGGCGCCCAGCAACTTGTCGCTGGCCCGCAGGTCACCGTGATCCCCGTCGTCCGGCAGCAGCAGCTTGACACCGATCCACACCAGCAAGGCCGCCCCGACCAGTTTCAGGTAAGGCAGCGCCAGCAGGGACATGGCGAAGAAGATCAGCACGACCCGCAGCAAGATGGCCCCGGCCGTGCCCCATAGGATGCCCTTGCGGCGCAGCTCGGGAGAGAGGTTGCGGCAGGCCAGGGCGATGACCACGGCGTTGTCCCCCCCCAGCAATACGTCGATCATCACGATCTGGCCGACGGCCAGCCAGAACTCAGGTGTCAGAAAAGCGTCCATGGTCATCACAAAAAAAAGCAGCCCCAAGTGTAGGGGCTGCGGGTGTCAGATCACGACGAGATGCGTTACAGGAGGCCCTTGAGCAGCTTGCCCATCTCCGACGGATTGCGCGTGATGGTGAAACCACACTCTTCCATGATGGCCAGCTTGGCATCGGCCGTGTCGGCGCCACCGGAGATCAGTGCGCCGGCATGACCCATGCGCTTGCCCGGAGGGGCGGTGACCCCGGCGATGAAGCCGACGATGGGTTTTTTCATGTGGTCCTTGCACCACTGGGCGGCTTCGGCCTCATCGGGACCGCCGATCTCGCCAATCATGATGACGGCATCGGTGTCGGGGTCGTCGTTGAAGGCCTTCATGACGTCGATGTGCTTGAGGCCGTTGATGGGGTCGCCACCAATGCCCACGGCGCTGGACTGGCCCAGACCCAGTTCGGTCAGTTGAGCCACCGCCTCATAGGTCAGGGTGCCCGAGCGGGACACCACGCCGATGCGGCCCTTGCGGTGGATGTGGCCGGGCATGATGCCGATCTTGATCTCTTCGGGCGTGATCAGGCCAGGGCAGTTGGGGCCCAGCAGCAGGGTCTTCTTGCCACCGGCGGCTTCCTTGGCCTTCATCCGGTTGCGCACCATCAGCATGTCGCGCACGGGGATGCCTTCGGTGATGGCGATGACCAGGTCCAGATCGGCCTCGACGGCCTCCCAGATGGCATCGGCCGCACCGGCGGGCGGCACATAGATGACGCTCACGGTGGCACCGGTGTCCTGAGCCGCTTCCTTGACGCTGGCGTAGATGGGGATGTCCGAGAACTTCTCGCCCGCCTTCTTGGGGTTCACCCCGGCGACAAAAGCGTTCTTGCCGTTGGCGTAGGCCTGGCAACCCAGGGTGTGGAACTGACCGGTCTTGCCCGTGATGCCCTGGGTGATGACCTTGGTGTCTTTATTGATGAAAATGCTCATGACGAAGTCCTTTTAGTCTTTAGGCCACAGCGGCGACGATCTTGGTCGCGGCTTCAGCCATCGAATCGGCAGCGATGATGGGAAGGCCGGAGTCGGCCAGCATCTTCTTGCCCAGGTCTTCGTTGGTGCCCTTCATGCGGACCACCAGGGGCACATTCAGGTTCACGGCCTTGCAGGCGGTGATCACGCCATCGGCGATGGTGTCGCACTTCATGATGCCGCCGAAGATGTTGACCAGGATGCCCTTGACATCCGGGTTCTTCAGCATGATCTTGAAAGCTTCGGTGACTTTCTCGGCCGTGGCGCCACCGCCGACGTCCAGGAAGTTGGCGGGCTCGCCGCCGAACAGTTTGATGGTGTCCATGGTCGACATGGCCAGGCCGGCGCCATTGACCAGGCAACCGATGTTGCCGTCGAGTTGGATGTAGGCCAGATCGAACTTGGAGGCTTCGATTTCAGCGGGGTCTTCTTCGTCCAGATCGCGATAGGCGACGATCTCAGGATGACGGAACAGCGCATTGCTGTCGAAGTTGAACTTGGCGTCCAGGGCCATGACCTGACCCTTGCTGTCGCGGTTCAGAGGGTTGATCTCGACCAGGGAGGCGTCGGTCTCCATGTAGCACTGATAGAGCTTCTTGAAGATGTCGACCGCCTGGGCGGTGGAGTCGGCCGGCATGCCGATGCCGTCAGCGATCTCCTTGGCCTGGGCATCGGTCAGCCCCACCAGGGGGTCCACGAACGAGGTGATGATCTTTTCGGGAGTGGCGTGCGCCACCTCTTCGATGTCCATGCCCCCTTCGCTGGAGGCGATGAACGCCACCTTCTGGGTGGCACGGTCGGTCACGACCGACACGTAATATTCTTTCTGGATGTCAGCGCCGTCTTCAATATAGAGACGGTTGACCTTCTGGCCTTCAGGTCCGGTCTGGTGCGTCTTGAGCTGCATGCCCAGGATCTCGCTGGCCAGGCGGCGCACGTCGTCCAGCGACTTGGCCACCTTCACGCCGCCGCCCTTGCCGCGGCCGCCTGCGTGGATCTGTGCCTTCACCACCCAGACCGGTCCGCCCAGCTTTTCAGCGGCGGCCACGGCCTCGTCTACGGAAAACGCCGGAATGCCTCTTGGGACCGGCACGCCAAATCGGCTCAGGATCTCTTTGCCTTGGTACTCATGAATCTTCATGGGATAACTCGCGGAGTTGTAGTGCGTTCTTGTCGAACAGGACAAATACCCCCGGCGCCGATCAGGCTCCGGAGGCGCGCTGCAAGTGATTGGGTAAATTCTTGCGGTGCAGCATCCAGCATAGCACCGTCGCCCGGGGATCAGACGGGGGATTTACGCGGCAAATCAGTCACCGATGGGCTCGTCGCCCCGCAGCACGCGGCGGATCACATCACCGGCAAAACCCCGGCCCGCCAGGAAGCGGGTCTGGCGCGCCCGCTCCTCAGGCGTGTCAGGAGGGGTGCCAAAGCGCCTCAACCACAAGGCACGGGCGCGGTCGAACTCGGACTCACGCAACTGCTGGGCGGCCGCGCGGGTGATGTCCTCTGGCAGGCGGTGCTGGGCCAGTTCGGCCTTGAGGCGCGCCGCGCCATAACGAGCGGCCTTGCGGTGAATGACCGACTCGGCAAAGCGCTCGGCCGACAGCAGCCCCCGGCGCTCCAGTTCATCGAGCACCTGCTCGATCTGCTCGGGCGACTCGGCATGCGGGCCCAGCTTGCGCATCAACTCGACCCGGGAATGCTCCCGGGCCGCGAGGTATTTGAGGGCCCGTCCTTTGAGGGACAAACCGGGAGCACCACTCACAGCCCTGATACCTTGGCTTTGGGGTGCGTTTTGAGCCACTCCCTCAACACCTGATTGATGCGCGTCTGCCAGCCAGCACCCGTTTCCTTGAACGCACCGAGCACGTCCGCGTCCAAGCGGATATTGACATGCTCCTTGGGTTTGTCCAGCGCAGGCCGACCCCGCTTAGGCTTGAGCATGTCCTTCGCTGCCTTGTCACCAAACAGGTCCCCCAACACTTGCGAAGCGGGTTGCGCTTGAGCGAACCACTCCTTGGTGGCTTCTGGCGCATCGTCATCCAACAACTCAGGATTCGGTTTGCGAGGCATAGCGCCTCCTTTCTCTTTGGTTGGCCTTGCGAAGGCTGATCACATGAACCGCCGCATCTCTCGGCGTAAAGACCAGCATGTGCAGATGCCCCTCCAGCCAGCCCAGTGCCTGATAACGCCTTTCCTGGTAATTCACTCGCGTGTCTTCGACGATCAGCGCGGAACTCCAGTCAAAGGCCTTGACGAGGCCGAACGACAAGCCTCGCTCCTGCTCGTTGCGCAAACATTTGGCTGGATCGTAGGTGATCCTCATTTATTGTACCCACAACAATCAAGCCGTGCACGTGATTCGCTACGTGCTCACGACTCAGTCCAAGCGCTTGGCCAGGCGTGACAAGGCCTGACCTGACGATGGTCAGCTCGGTCGCCCAGCGACTGATTGAAGGATCAGACCGCGATCAGTCTCAGGCGGCTGAATCGTCGTGTTTGACAGAAGCCGGCAGCAGAGCGATGTCCAGCGATTCGCGGATCTTGTTCTCGATCTCGCGGGCCAGTTCGGGGTTTTCGCGCAGGAACTCACGGGCGTTGTCCTTGCCCTGGCCGATCTTCTCGCCGTTGTAGGCGTACCAGGCGCCAGCCTTGTCGACGATCTTGGCGGTGACGCCCAGGTCGATGACCTCGCCCTCGCGGGAGATGCCCTCGCCGTAGAGGATGTCGAATTCGGCCGTCTTGAACGGAGGCGAGACCTTGTTCTTGACCACCTTGACCTTGGTCTCGTTGCCGATGACCTCATCGCCCTTCTTGATGGAGCCAACGCGGCGGATGTCCAGACGCACGGAAGCGTAGAACTTCAGGGCGTTGCCGCCGGTGGTGGTTTCGGGGCTGCCGAACATCACACCGATCTTCATGCGGATCTGGTTGATGAAGATGACCATGCAGTTGGTCTTCTTGATCGTGGCGGTGAGCTTGCGCAGGGCCTGGCTCATCAGGCGGGCCTGCAGGCCCGGCAGGGCATCGCCCATTTCGCCTTCGAGTTCGGCCTTGGGGGTCAGGGCCGCCACCGAGTCGATCACGATCAGGTCCACCGAGCCGGAGCGCACCAGGGCGTCGACGATTTCCAGGGCCTGCTCGCCGGTGTCGGGCTGGGAGATCAGCAGATCCTGCAGGTTGACACCCAGCTTTTGCGCGTACTGGGCATCCAGGGCGTGTTCAGCATCGATGAAGGCGCAGACGCCGCCTTGCTTCTGCATCTCGGCAATGACCTGCAAGGTCAGGGTGGTCTTGCCGGAGGACTCGGGGCCGTAGATCTCGACCACGCGGCCACGGGGCAGGCCGCCCACCCCCAGGGCGATGTCCAGGCCGAGCGAGCCGGTGGAGACAACCTGGATGTCCTCGACCACTTCGCCCTCGCCCAGTCGCATGATGGAGCCCTTGCCGAACTGCTTTTCGATCTGGGCCAGGGCGGCCTGAAGGGCTTTGGCTTTTTCAGCGCTGAGGGCGGACTTGGCGGTGGTGGCTTCCATGCAGGGTCTCCGTGGCGCCGCACGATGGGGCGGCTGGTGATGAATTGGCGCCATTATGTCAAAGGCTGGATCTTTGTACAGTACTTTGCGGCATTTTTTTCTCACCCCGATGGGCTCACCCAGAGGTGGGCACACCTCTGGGTGAAGTGCTATGCTGCAATGCAACATGACACGCACCGGACCTGAATGAGCACCGCCCGCCCCGCCAGAAAGACCACCCGCCCCTCTCGCCGCAAGGGATCAACACAGCGCCCGGCCGTGGATCTGGCGCTGCAGGGCGGCGGCTCGCACGGTGCCTTCACCTGGGGGGTGCTGGACCGCCTGCTGGACGACGACGGGCTGGACATCTGCGGCATCTCGGGCACCAGCGCAGGCGCGCTCAATGGCGCCGTGATGCTCAGTGGCTATGTCAAGGGCCATGCAGAAGGGGGGGTGCCTCAGGCGCGGCGGCAGGCTCAGCAATCGCTGCGCGACTTCTGGCGCGACATCAGCGGACACGGCCCCATCTTCTCGCCCCTGACGGTCGAGTCCAACGGGATGCTCAAGCCCCAGTTCAACTTCGACCAGTTCCCCGCCTACCAGTGGCTGAACATGTTCACGCGTGCCTTCAGCCCCTACGAGTTCAACCCGCTGAACCTGAATCCCCTCAAGGACGTGCTGCGCCGCCACGTGGATGTGCAGGCCTTGCACGATGGCTGTCGGGGCTGTGGCATCCACCTGTTCGTGACCGCCACCTCGGTGCGCACGGGCCAGGCCAAGGTCTTCACGGATCAGGAGCTGAGCCACGATGCACTGATGGCCTCGGCCGCCCTGCCCTTCGTCTTTCAGGCCGTGACCATCGATGGCGAGGCCTACTGGGATGGCGGCTACACCGGCAACCCGGCGCTCTACCCGCTGATCTACAACACCGAGGCGCTGGACATCCTGCTCATCAAGATCAACCCGCTGGTGCGCGAGGACACGCCCACGCGCAGCATGGACATCATCGACCGGCTCAGCGAGATCACTTTCAACACCAGCCTGATCGGCGAGATGCGGGCCATTGCCTTCGTCACCCGATTGTTGAAGGAAGAAAAGCTGGACCCTGGGCGCTACAAGCACCTGCACCTGCACATGGTGGCCGACGACGAGGGGCTGCTGCCCTACAACGCATCGAGCAAGTTCAACACCGACGCCACCTTCCTGCAGCATCTGCACGACCTGGGGCATCAGGCAGCGGATCGGTGGCTGAAGGCGCATCGGCAGGATGTGGGGCAGCGCAGCTCGCTGGACATCGAGAGCGCCTTCCTGAGCCAAGCCATCAAGCCTTGACATTCC
Organism: Aquabacterium sp.; assembly: GCF_036279655.1. GTDB lineage: Bacteria > Pseudomonadota > Gammaproteobacteria > Burkholderiales > Burkholderiaceae_C > Aquabacterium. The sequence goes on from NZ_DASUIT010000060.1 coordinate 49,066, forward strand.
TCAAGGCTCACTTCGCGATTTCAGGCAGCATGAAAACACTGAAGTTTTCGCCCCCACAACAGGAGACCTTATGGATCTGGACAATCACCCCCTGGCTCGCGACTTCCCTGAACTCAAGGACAAGATCCACGATCTCAAGATCAACAGCACCCACTTCGCCCGCCTGAACCGCGAGTACGAAGAGGTCGACAAGGCGGTCATCCGCCTGGAGAACGGCACCGAACACGGCTCGGCCGCCGAACTGGAAGAAAAGAAGCTCAAGCGCGTGCACCTCAAGGATGAGTTGTACGCCTTGCTGAAGGCCTGAGACACCGGCCTCACATCGGTTAAGGCATCGCTGCGTGCCGTCTGATCGGACGGCATCGACAGCGCCTCGGGGCTCGGCGCCACAAGCGCCGCGCCCTTTTCTCATTGGGTCCCCGAGATCGTGGGTAACGGTGGACCGTTAAAATCGGCGGATGACCGAGTCTGCCCGCACCCCTTCCGACGCCACACCTGGCGCCCCCCGCTCCGCCCAACACGTGGCGCCCATGCGCCTGTCCGGCCTGGAGCCGGTGCTCATCGGCCAGGGCTCGCTGTTCGTCAATGTGGGTGAACGCACCAATGTGACGGGCTCCAAGGCTTTTGCCCGCATGATCCTGGAAGGGCGCTTCGAAGACGCCCTGTCCGTGGCACGCCAGCAGGTGGAAAACGGCGCCCAGGTCATCGACATCAACATGGACGAGGCCATGCTGGACAGCCAGGCCGCCATGGTGCGCTTCCTGAACCTGATCGCCGGTGAGCCGGAGATCGCCCGCGTGCCCATCATGATCGACTCCTCCAAGTGGGAGGTGATCGAGGCCGGTCTCAAGTGCATCCAGGGCAAGGGCATCGTCAATTCGATCTCGCTCAAGGAAGGCGAGGACAACTTCCGCCACCAGGCCAGACTGGTCAAGCGCTACGGCGCTGCGGCCGTGGTCATGGCCTTTGACGAACGGGGCCAGGCCGACACCTATGCGCGCAAGATCGAGATCTGCGAGCGCGCCTACCGCATCCTGGTCGACGAGGTGGGTTTTGCGCCCGAGGACATCGTCTTCGACCCCAACATCTTTGCCATTGCCACCGGCATTGAAGAGCACGACAACTACGCCGTGGACTTCATCAACGCCACGCGCTGGATCAAGCAGAACCTGCCCGGCGCCAAGGTCTCGGGGGGGGTGTCCAATGTGTCCTTCAGCTTCCGCGGCAACGAGCCGGTGCGCGAGGCCATCCACACGGTCTTTCTGTACCACGCCATCCAGGCGGGCATGGACATGGGCATCGTCAACGCCGGCATGGTCGGTGTGTACGATGATCTGGACCCCACCCTGCGCGAGCTGGTCGAGGACATCGTGCTCAACCGCCAGCCCGTGTTCAAGGATGGCGAGGACACCAGCCTGACGCCCACGGAGCGCCTGCTGGCCATTGCCGAGCAAGTCAAGGGCGCCGCCAAGGACGACAGCGCCAAGCTGGCCTGGCGCGGTACGGCCGACGAGCCCGTGCCGGTCGACACCCGCCTGAGCCACGCCCTGGTGCATGGCATCACCGATTTCATCAACCACGACACCGAAGAAGCCTGGCAGCACATCAAGGCGCGCGGTGGCCGCCCGCTGCACGTGATCGAAGGCCCGCTGATGAGCGGCATGAACACGGTGGGCGACCTGTTTGGCGCGGGCAAGATGTTCCTGCCGCAGGTGGTCAAGTCGGCCCGCGTGATGAAGCAGGCCGTGGCCCACCTGGTGCCCTACATCGAGGAAGAAAAGCGCCTGCTCGAGCTCAGCGGCGGCGATGTCAAGGCCAAGGGCAAGATCGTGATCGCCACGGTCAAGGGCGATGTGCACGACATCGGCAAGAACATCGTCACGGTGGTCCTGCAGTGCAATAACTTCGAAGTGGTCAACATGGGCGTGATGGTGGCCTGCAAGGACATCCTGGCCAAGGCCAAGGAAGTGGGTGCGGACATCGTCGGCCTGTCGGGCCTGATCACGCCCAGCCTGGAAGAGATGCAGTACGTGGCCGCCGAGATGGAGCGCGATGAGTACTTCCGCAGCCGCAAGACGCCGCTGCTGATCGGCGGTGCCACCTGCTCGCGCGTGCACACTGCCGTCAAGATCGCCCCCCACTACAGCGGCCCCGTGGTCTATGTGCCCGACGCATCGCGCGCGGTGGGCGTGTGCTCCGAGCTGCTCAGTCCCGAGCGCCAGCAGGCCTACATTGCCGAGCTGAACGCGGACTACGAGCGCGTGCGCCAGCAGCATGCCAACAAGAAGGCCACACCCATGGTGTCGCTGGCCGAGGCCCGCGCCAACAAGGCCCGGGTGGACTTTGAACAGCACACCCCCGAGGTGCCACGTTTCATCGGCCGCCGCGTGTTCAAGAACGTGGATCTGGGTGAACTGGCTCCCTACATCGACTGGGCGCCCTTCTTCCAGACCTGGGATCTGGCCGGGCCCTTCCCCGCCATCCTCGATGACGAGGTCGTGGGCACCGAGGCCAGGAAGGTCTTTGCCGATGCCCAGGCCATGCTCAAGCGCATCGTCGATGGCCGCTGGCTGACCGCCCATGGCGTGATCGGCCTGTACCCGGCCAACACCGTGGATGACGACACCATCGAAATCTACGCGGACGAAACACGCAGCCATGCGCTGATGAGCTGGTCGCCGCTGCGCATGCAGACCGAGCGTCCCGTGGTCGACGGGGTCAAGCGCCCCAACCGATCGCTGGCCGACTTCGTAGCCCCCAAGGGCGTCAAGCCCGACTACATCGGCCTGTTTGCCGTGACCGCCGGCTTGAACATCGAGAAAAAGGAGGCCGAGTTCCTGGCCCACCACGATGACTACTCGGCCATCATGCTCAAGGCTCTGGCCGACCGCCTGGCCGAAGCCTTTGCCGAGCGCATGCACGAGCGCGTGCGCAAGGAGTTCTGGGGCTATGCCGCCGATGAGCACCTGGACAACACGGCCCTGATCAAGGAGCAGTACCGCGGCATCCGTCCGGCGCCGGGCTACCCGGCCTGCCCGGATCACACGGTCAAGCGCGAGATGTTCCGTGTGCTCGACGCCCATGAGGTCCACATGCACCTGACCGAGAGCCTGGCCATGATGCCCGCGGCCAGCGTCAGCGGCTTTTACCTGTCTCACCCGGAGGCGGCCTACTTCAATGTGGGCAAGATCGGTGGGGATCAGGTGGAGGCCTGGGCCCACCGCACGGGCCTGAGCCTGGCCGAGGCCGAGCGGGCCCTGTCACCCAATCTGTGAACGGATGATCAGCCTTCGCTCGGGCGAGCCTCGTCGGTGAGGGCGTCGACCACCGAAATCAGGGCCATCACGTCCACGGGCTTGGTGAGGTACCAGCGAAAGCCCTGCGCCTGCGCCTTACGCATGGTGTCGGGCATGGCGTCGGCCGACAGTGCCACGCGCGGCAGACCCGCTGTGGTCGGATCCCGCTCCAGCTGGTCCACCACGTCGAAACCGTTCATGTCACCCAGCTGCATGTCCAGCAAGAGCAGGTCCGGACGGGTGCGTCGAACCGCAGCGATGGCCTCCTGACCACTGCGGGCGATGGTGAGCACGCAATGCGGCCGCAAGGCGAAGATCTCGCTGATCAGGTTGATGTTGACCTCGTTGTCCTCGGCATAGAGCACCTTGAACCACGGCAGGTCGTCGGCATGGGCCGCCGCCTCCACGTCGGGCGAAGGTGCGGCCGGCCAGCCGCGCGGCGACACCGGCAGGGCCTCCAGGTCAGCGCACGGCAACCAGCAGATCATGTTCGAGCCCTGTCCGGCCTGGCTGTGCACTTCGAGATCCCCGCCCATCAGCTGCAACAGGCGCCGCACAATGACCAGGCCGATGCCCGAACCTTCGACGGGGGTGTTCTCGGCACCCAGGCGGTTGAAAGGCTCAAACAGATGCGAGAGCTGTTCGCTCGTCATGCCGGGGCCGTTGTCGGCCACCTGCAGGGCCACGCGATCGCCTTCAACCCAGGCGCTCAGGGTCACGAGGCCCCCGGCATGGTTGTACTTGATGCCGTTGGACAGCAGATTGACCAGCACCTGCTGCAGGCGCAGGCGATCCGCCCGCACGCCCACCTGACGCAAATCCTGCCAGGCCTGCAGCGTGACATCGCTGGTCTGCGCCAGGCCGCTGGTCAGCGACAAGGCATTCTCGAAGGCATCGGCGATGGAGACGTTCTCGATGGACAAAGGCAATTGCCCTGCCTCGATGCGGGAGAGGTCCAGCACGTCGTTGATCACGGCCAGCAGGTGCTGACCGGCACGCTCCATCAGGTCGATCTTGCCGCGCTGCCCGCTCGTCAGGGGATCGCTCTCGCTGAGCTTGAGCAACTGGGCAAAGCCGAGCACGGCATTGAGCGGCGTGCGCAGCTCATGGCTCATGCGCGAGAGGAACTCCGACTTGGCCGCACTGGCCTGCTCGGCCGCACGGGCCTTGATGGTGGCCTCCTGGTAGAGCTTGTGCTCGGTGATGTCGTGCAGGTAGCCGAAACGGGCGCTGCGCCCGCTGACCGTGCCCCGCAAGGCCCGGCCACCCATGGTGCGCCAGCCCTTGCCCGGTACGTTCACGCGGAACTCGTAGCGTGCCGGCTCCATCGCCGTGAGCCCTGTACTGCAGACCTTGCGCATATAGGCCACATCGTCGGGATGCATGTCACGGTAGATCTGCTCGAAGTCGTCGCGCAGGGCCTGCGGCTCCAGGCCCAGCAACTCACGCAGGCCGTCGTTGACGTAGGTGATGCAGGGACGGCCTTGAGCGTCAGGCTCCAGCACGTAGATGACCCCCGGCACATTGCGGCTGAGGCTGCCCAGCACGGCCACCTCGGCCTGCAGGGCGCTGACCTGCTCACGCAAGGCCAATGCCTCGTCCTTCCAGTGCTGGACGTCTTCCTCTGACCCGTCATGGGACTTCCCGAACATCAACGCTCCAACAGACTAAGACACTTGTATCACTCTGACACAAGGCGTCATGACTTGCCTATGGGGATTGACCGCAGATTTCAGGCCAAATTCAGCAAAATTTCAGGACAAGAGAAGTGGTTTGAGGTAAATACCCGTGTAACTGTCCGGGTGATCTGCCAGTTGCTCGGGTGTCCCGGCCATGAGCAAGGTGCCGCCACCTGAGCCCCCCTCGGGGCCCATGTCCAGCAGCCAGTCTGCCGTCTTGATGACGTCCAGGTTGTGCTCGATCACGACGATGGTGTTGCCCGCGTCTCGCAACTGATGCAGCACCTTGAGCAGCAGAGCGATGTCGTGGAAGTGCAGGCCCGTGGTGGGCTCGTCCAGAATGTAAAGCGTGCGACCCGTGTCGCGTTTGGACAACTCCAGTGCCAACTTGACGCGCTGCGCCTCGCCTCCCGACAGGGTGGTCGCGCTCTGTCCCAGGCGGATGTAGCCCAGCCCCACGTCCATCAGGGTCTGCAGCTTGCGGGCGATCGAGGGCACGGCACTGAAGAAGGCCAGCGCGTCCTCGACCGTCAGGTTCAGGGTCTCGTGGATGTTCTTGCCCTTGTAGAGGATCTCCAGGGTTTCGCGGTTGTAACGCTTGCCATGGCACACGTCGCAGGGCACATAGACATCGGGCAGGAAGTGCATCTCCACCTTGAGCACCCCATCCCCCTGGCAGGCCTCGCAACGGCCACCGGCCACGTTGAAGGAGAAGCGCCCCGCGCCATAACCCCGCTCACGCGCGGCCGGCACTTCGGCAAACAGCTCACGGATGGGGGTGAACAGGCCGGTGTAGGTGGCCGGATTGCTGCGCGGCGTGCGCCCGATGGGCGACTGGTCCACATTGATGACCTTGTCGAAGAGCTCCAGACCCTCGATCTCGTCGTGCGGCGCGGGCTCCAGGTGGCTCTGGTAGAGCTTGCGCGCCACGGCCGCATACAGCGTGTCGTTGACCAGGGTGCTCTTGCCCGAACCTGACACGCCGGTCACACAGGTCAGCAGGCCAGCGGGGATCTCGGCGGTGACTCCCTTGAGGTTGTGGCCTCGGGCATTGACGATGCGCAGGCGCGGGGTCTCGGCCGTGACGGCCCGACGCGTGGTGGGCACCTCGATGCGCAGCGCACGCGCCAGGTAGCGGCCCGTAAGGCTGTCCGGGTGGGCCGTGACCTCGTCGGGCGTGCCCTGGGCCAGCACGCGCCCGCCATGCACCCCGGCCCCCGGGCCCATGTCGACGACATGGTCGGCGGCGCGGATCATGTCCTCGTCGTGCTCGACCACGATGACGCTGTTGCCCAAGTCACGCAGGTGCTTGAGGGTGCCGATCAGGCGGTCGTTGTCGCGCTGGTGCAGGCCGATGCTGGGCTCGTCGAGCACATACATCACCCCGGTCAGACCCGAGCCGATCTGCGAGGCCAGGCGGATGCGCTGGGCCTCGCCTCCCGACAGGGTGTCGGCACTGCGGTCCAGGCTGAGGTAGTTCAGGCCCACATCGTTGAGAAAGCGCAGGCGCGAGCGGATCTCCTGCACCACTTTGGCGGCGATCTCGGCCTTGGCACCCTGCAGGTGCAGGGTGTCGAAGTAGGCAAAGGCCTCGGCCAGGGTGCTGTGGGCGATCTCGTAGATGGCGCGGGTGTCGCCCGTGTCCACATTGAACAGTTTGACGTGACGGGCCTCGCGGCGCAGGCGTGTGCCATGGCAGTCCGGGCAGGCCTTGGGCTGCTGGTAGCGGCCCAGTTCCTCGCGCACGGCCGGGGAATCCGTCTCCTTGAAGCGGCGCTCGAAGTTGGGGATCACGCCCTCGAAGGCGTGGTGACGCTTGACCTTGCGCTTTTTGCCGCTGGGGCCATCGGCCTCGTAGGTGAACTCGATCTCGACCGGGGCCGAGCCATACAGGATCACCTGCTGGAAGTCGGCGGGCAGGTCCTCGAAGGGCTGTTCGATGTCCACGCCATAGTGGCGGCCGATGCTCTCCAGCAGGGAGTAGGTGTAGGGGTTGCGGCGATCCCAGCCCTTGACCGCGCCGCTGCCCAGGCTGAGCGAGGGGAAGGCCACCACGCGCTCGGGATCGAAGGCGATGACCTGGCCCAGGCCGTCGCAGGTCGGGCAGGCCCCCACGGGGGAGTTGAAGGAAAACAGGCGGGGTTCAAGTTCGGCCAGGGAGTAGCTGCACACCGGGCAGGCGAACTTGGCTGAAAACAGGTGCTCCTGACCCGAATCCATCTCCAGGGCGATGGCGCGACCGTCGGCCAGGCGCAAGGCGGCCTCGAAGCTCTCGGCCAGGCGCTGGGCCATGTCACCGCGCACCTTGAGGCGGTCGATCACCACGTCAACATCGTGCTTCTCATTCTTGACCAGGGGCTTGAGATCGGCCGCCTCGACGATCTGGCCATTGATCCGAAAGCGCACATATCCCTGGGCCTGCATGTCGGCGAACAGCTCGGCGTGCTCGCCCTTGCGGTCGCGCATCACCGGGGCCAGCACCATCAGCTTGGTGTCTTCGGGCAGGGCCAGGGCCGCATCGACCATCTGACTGACGCTCTGCGACTGCAGGGGCATCGCGTGGTCGGGACAGTAGGGCGTGCCTGCGCGGGCAAACAGCAGGCGCAGGTAATCGTGGATCTCGGTGACCGTGCCCACGGTGGAGCGCGGGTTGTGGCTGGTGGCCTTTTGCTCGATGGAAATCGCGGGCGACAGGCCCTCGATCACATCCACATCGGGCTTGTCCATTAACTGCAGGAACTGGCGGGCGTAGGCGGAGAGGCTTTCCACATAGCGGCGCTGCCCCTCGGCATAGAGGGTGTCGAATGCCAGGCTGGACTTGCCCGAACCCGACAGACCGGTGATGACCACCAGTTCGTGGCGAGGCAGATCGAGGTCGATGTTCTTGAGATTGTGGGTGCGTGCACCGCGGATCTGGATCATCGGCACGTCATGGCGGGACGCGCCATGGGATGCACTACGGGAAGGGGGGCGAGACATCGGACGAACGGCGGGCAAAGACGCCTTGAGCAGGCAACCGGTCATCATACGACGCCAGCACTGGTGCGACCAGCCCCTCAAGTCAGGCCGGGTCTTGCCGAAACCCTGACGTATGGACACTTCCGTCTTCGCCATCAACACCCGCCCCATGCCTGGCGGCTGGTCCTGGCTGCTCGGCGACGACCCGAACCGACGCACCGGGCTGCAGCGCATGCTGGTGGCGTATGCCCTCCTGCTGGGCATGCACGGCCTGCGAGCCCTGGGCCTGCTGAGCACGGGCCAAGGCCTGGACGATCTGGCGCTGCCTCTGAGTCTGGATCTGCTGTGGATGACCCTCTGCTTCAGCTTGGTGCGCAGCGGGCGCACGGCCCAGCGCCCGGACCCGACGCTGACCAGCACCCAAGTGGCGCTGGCCCTGCTCTCGGTGGTGATGAGCTATGCCCTGGTGGATGTGGGACGCGCCGCGGCGGCACCGCTGGTCGGCACGATGCTGGCCTTGACGGTCCATCACCTGCGCGCCCGCACCATCGTGATGCTCGGCGGCCTGAGCCTGGTTCTGCTGGCCGGGTGCACCTGGGTGCTGGAGCTGGTGTCCACAGAGGGTGTGAGCGGGCCACGCCCGTGGATCGGTCTGGCCACCCTGGCCCTGTGCGTTCCCGGCCTGGGCTGGGCGGCACACCGTGCGGCCACCCTGCGCCAGACGCAAAAAGCCCAGCGCAGCGCGCTCCAGGAGGCCCTGACCACCCTGGACGCCCTGGCCACCCAGGATGAACTGACAGGCCTGGCCAACCAGCGACACATGCAGGCAGTGCTGCAGGCCGAATGCAAGCGGCACGCGCGCAGCGGCCGCCCCTTCTGCATCGCCCTGCTGGACATCGATCAACTGCAGGCCGTCAATGAACGACATGGTCTGGCCCAGGGCGACGAGGTCATCCGCCAACTGGCCCGCGTGGGCAGCAGCCACCTCAGAGCGTCGGACATGATGGCCCGCTGGTCGGGCGAGGAGTTCATGATCCTGATGCCCGAAACCCCGCTGGACGGGGGCATGCGCTCCCTGGAGCGCCTGCGCGAACATCTGCGCACCCGCTGGGGCTACTACCACGATGGTCGCTGGGTGCCCATGAACTGCACCGCAGGCCTGACCCGTTACCGCACCGGCGAGACCCTGCAGCAGATGCTGCACCGGGTGGATCAGGCGCTGCGAGAGGCCCGCGCCAGTGGCCAGGATCAGGTCGTCAACTCATGAACCTTGCCCCCACCCACCCCAAAGCCACGACCGCGCTGCTGGCGCTGGCCATCATCGGCCTGGTCGGGCTGTACACGGCGGTGCCCGATCTGCGTGATGCTGCCCTGCCCCTGCTCACCCTGGTGCTGATGGGCGGACTGTTCAGCCTGCGGCCGCGCGAAGTCCGGATCCTGGCGGGCGCCACCATGGTCCTGCTGGCACTGGCCGTGATCGCGCTCTGGCGGCTGGACAGCAGCCGCTTCGACCCGATCCAAGAGGGCTTGTCGGCGCTCATGGTCCTGGCCATGATCCCCGCCGTGGGCTTTGCCGTGCAGGGCTTTGCCCAGCGCATGGCGCATGCCGAAGCAGAGCGCCAGGCCTTGACCAGCGCTCTGGCCGACATGAGCATGGCCGTCACCTGCGACCCGCTGACCGGGCTCTACAACGATCGGCACATGCGGGAATGCATGGCCCAGGAGGCACGACGTTGCCAACGCGCGGGCACGCCTTTGAGCGTGGGGGTGATGGACATCGACGGCCTGCGTCGCTTCAACGAGCAACTGGGCTTTGATGTGGGCGATCAAGCCTTGCGGCTGTGGTCACAGACCGCGCGCGAGGTGTTCCGTCAGACCGACGTGGTGGGCCGCTGGCGTGCCGAGCAATTCATCGTGCTCTTTGCTGACAGCAGCACCGAGCAAGCCGCACTGGGCATCGAGCGCCTGCGGGAGTCACTGAGTCAACGCCATGTCGGGCACCTGCCCTGCCCGGCCTTCTCGGCTGGCCTGGTGGACTGGCCCGCCGAGGAGCCGATCGACGCCGTCATCGAACGCGCCTGTGCCGCCCTGCGTCAGGCCAAGTCCGAAGGGGGCGCCCGTTGCGTGGTGGGCAGCCGGGATGCGGCCCTGCCCACCTGATCGCCCCCAGGCTCACAAGCCCATCAGGTGCTTGCGAAAGAACGCCGTCTGACGCGTGACCACCTGCTCGAACAGGGGCCCGGTATAGGGCGCAAAGTGATCGGCCCCCGGCAGTTCGACGTAGTCCACGCGCTTGATCTCCTTGACCATGTCACGCACGCCGTCGATGGGGATGAGGCCATCTTTTTCGGCCGCCATCACCAGGGTCGGCGCCTGGATGTTCTTGGCCGAGTTGGCGGGCGTGAACCAGGGCAGGGTCATGAAGATGCGGGCCGCCACCTTGTTCTCGGCCTCCTGCCCCGGGGGTACCAGCTTCTTGTAGCCCTCCTCGCACTCGTCGCAGATCAGGGCCGAGAAAGCATCCTTGGCGATGATGGGCACATAGATGGGTTCCTCCTTGTCCGAGCGCATCAGGTCGCGCAGGCCATACCAGGCCGCCAGTGGCTGGTACTTCAGAGGAAAGCGCAAACCACTTTGCAGGCCGCTGACAAACGGCACCTGCGCGCTGACGGCCTTGACGATGTCGGGCCGCTGCGCCCCCACCACCAGCACCTGACCGCCGCTGTAGGACGTGCCCCAGATGCCCACACGCTGCGCATCGACATCGGTGCGCGCACGCACCGCGTCCAGCGCAGATGACCAGTCCTTGACATGGGCCTGCCCGTCCACCACGCGGCGGGGCTGCCCGCCACTCTTGCCAAAACCTCGGTAATCAAACCGCAGCACGGCAAAACCGGCCTTCACGAAGCGATCGGCAAACGGCAGCAGTCCCCAGTCCTTGTGGGCACCGAAACCATGCGCCATGACGATGACGGGCGGCTTGCTCACCCCCTTGGGCAGCCACCACTCCGCATCGCAGGTCGTGGCCTGGCAAGGGAAGGTCGCGGGCACCACCGTGTGCGTGGCTGCCACAGGCGCCGTGGCCGGGCTCTGCGCCAGGGCGCTGGACGATGCCAGCAGGAAAGCACCGGCCCAACCAGCCACTCGTGTCGTGTTCATCTTGGAGACTCCTCGATACAAAAGCATTGGTACCAATCAGTACCAACAAGGTACGCCACAGTACCAACACCGAGGCGGTACTGTCAAGTACCATTGACGACAATGACTGTCGCCGCCGAAGCCTCTTTGCCCGCACGCCAGCGCCTGATCGAGGCCCTGGCGCAGACGCTGGCCACCAAACCCTATGCCGACACCACGGTGGCGGACGTGGTGGCCCAGGCGCGGGTGTCCAAACGCACTTTCTACGAGCAGTTTGAGAGCAAGGAAGCCTGTCTGCTGGCCCTGTGCGACACCCTCAGCCAGGAGATCATGGCGCGGATCGCCGCCAGCTACGACCACGAGGCCGACTGGGTGGAGCAACTGCGGCAGGTCACGCACGACTATCTGGCGCATCTGCAAAGCCACCGCGCGCTGCTGCGCCTGTTCTTCATCGAGCTCTACAGCCTGGGACCGGCGGGCCTGCAGGTGCGTCGGCGCATCCAGGGCACCTTTGCGGATTTCCTGAGGATGCAGGTGGACATCGCCCGCCTGAAAGAGCCCTACAAGCGCCCGCTGGAGGCCGACATGGCCCTGGCCGTGGTCGGCGGCATCACCGAACTGATCCTGCACGCCATCGAAACCGATCAGACCGACCAGTTGACGGCACTGACCCCGACCATCACCAGCTTCGTGCAGGCCGTGCTGGAATCGCTGGTGCCGCTGGAGCACCGGCTCGCCCCACCGGCTGCCTGAACTCTCTCAGCTCTCGTTCACACACCGGGCCTCGATGGCCCCCAGGCGCTCGATCTCGATGCGCACGGTGTCACCTTCCCGCAGGAACTTCGGGGGCTTGAAGGCCGCGCCTACGCCACTGCAGGTGCCCGTGAAGATCATGTCGCCCGGCTCCAGCGTCATCACGGCGCTGAGCTGTGCAATCTGGTCCCAAACGCTGTGGATCATCAGGCGGGTGTGGCTGTGCTGGCGCAACTCGCCATTGACCCAGCAGCGCATCTCCAGCCCATGCGGATCGCCCCCCAACTCATCGGCCGTGGTGATCCAGGGCCCCACCGGGGCATGGGTGTCGAAGCTCTTGCCCAGGGTCCACTGCGAGGTGCGCTTCTGGATGTCACGCACCGACACATCGTTGCCCACCGCGTAGCCGAAGACGACCTCATGGGCGCGCTCGACCGGCACATGGCGACAGCGCTGCCCGATGATGACCACCATCTCGGCCTCGTAGTCCGTCATGGTCGAGATGCGCGGCAACACGATGGGATCGAAGGGGCCGTGGATGGCATTGGCCAGCTTGGGAAACCAGATCTGGTGCTCGGGCACGGTGCGCGATTCGCCAATGATGGACTCCTGGACATGCTCCAGATAATTGAGGCCAATGGCCAGGGTCTTGCCCGGGCGCGGCACCGGCGCCTGCAGGTGCACCTCGGCCAGGCGGTGATCGGCAGGTGCACCCTGCAGCGCCACCACACGCGCCTTGAGCTCCGGCCAGCGCGTGATCAGATCGATCATGGGCTGATGCGGCGCCAGCGTGCCCCCCAGGGCACGGCCCAGCGAGACGATCTCGTCCCCACGGACCAGGCCGACATCGCTGCGGCCCGCCAGGTCATATGTACACAGATGCATCACAGGTCTCCGTTTGAGAAGCGAACACGCGAGGTTTCAGGCCTCACGCAAGCAGTCCACGATCTTGAGCCGCGCCGCGCGCCAGGCCGGCACAAAGCCCCCCACCAGCCCCATGGCCAGGGCAAACAGCAAGGTCTGTACGGCGATCGCCGGGGTCAGCGTGAACTGGAAGGCCAGCTCCGAAAAGGTCTGAAAGTTGACGGTGGAGATGTTCACGGTCTGCATCAGAGACGCCGCCGCCAGCCCGATGACACCCCCCACCAGGGACAGCAGCAGCGACTCCCCCATGAAGGCCATCAGCACGGCCGAGCGCCGAAACCCCAGCGCCCTGAGGGTGCCGATCTCGCCCACGCGCGAGGCCACCGAGCCGAACATGGTGATCATGGCGCCCACCACGGCCCCGATCGAAAAGATGATGGACAAGGACAGGCCCAGCACGCGAATGAAGGTGGCCAGCATCTCGGACTGATCGGCATAGAAGCGCACCTCGGGCTTGGCCTCCAGCAGCAGGCGCGGGTCACGGTCGATGCGATCACGCACGGCCTCGAAGCCCGCCGGATCGGCCAACTTGAACACCACGCTGGAAAACATCTGGCGTCTGAAGGCCGGCATCATCTGATCGGCATCGCCCCAGATCTCCGAATCAAAGGCGCTGCGACCGGCATCGAACACTCCCACCACATGCCAATCCCGCCCGGCAAAACGCAGCGTCTCGCCCAGGCCCGCCCCCTCGAAACCCTGCGCCACCGCGCGGCCCGTGACGATCTCGCTGGTGCCCGGGCGGAACATGCGCCCTTCGATGAAGCGCACCTGCGGCCGCAAGGCCAGCCCCTGCACCGAGGTGCCCCGCACCGTGACATTGCTCAACTTGCCCGAGCCCCGCTTGGGCAAGCTGTTGAGCACCACCGGCTCGCGCGACAGCAGCTTGCGCCCCAGGCCATCGGTGGCGATGCCCGGCAGGCTCTCGATCACAGCAGCCTGCTCGCGCGCGATGCCCGAGTTGATCTCGGCCCCCGCGCCCTTGCGCAGCACCATGACGTTGTCGTCCTGCCCGGTGGCCACCAGCGTGGCCTCGATGCCCTGCCCCATCATCAACACCGTGGCAAAGACGTAGACCACCAGGGCCATGCCCAGGGCCGTGAGCAGGGTCGTGACCCGGCGCACCCACAGATTGCGGATGATGTAGCTCAGGGGGACAGGGCGCGCGCGCATGATGGGCAGCAGTCTAAGGGACAGCCCCCACCTCCGCGCGCACGGCGGCTCACGCCGCGCCGGTCATCAGTTCCAGCTGCTGGCCAGCACCTTGCTCAGTGCCGCCTGGGTGGACGGTGGCAAGGTGGTGACGCCATCGGCCGGCACTTCGAACTTGGCCATGGCCGTGACCAGGGCATTGACCTTGCTGGCCGTCAAGGTCTGTTTATCGCTGGCGGTGATCTTTTCGATCCGGTTGGCCGAGCTGGCATACCAGCCCTCGACCGTCACCGCATCGTCGGTCCCGATGATGGCGATGTTCAAGTCATCGCCAGTGCGCGTCAGCCACAGTTGATCGGAGCGGGCATCCTGGACCTGAAGGACATCGGTGGTGAACCAGCTGCTGTCCTGATCGACGATCACGTCCTGACCATCGCCCCGGGCGAAGCGGTAGGTGTCTCCGCCCTTGCCACCGATGACCCGGTCCGCGCCCAAACCACCCGTCAGCGTGTCTGCACCCGCGCCGCCGTCCAGCAGGTCATCACCCGCAGCGCCCTGCAACTGGTCATTGCCGCCCAGACCGGTGAGGGTGTCGTCCAGCCTGTCGCCCACCAGCAGGTCCCGGCCACTCGTGCCGGTCAGTGTGAGCCCCTGAGTCACGGTGAAACCGGACCACTGGGTGCCGTCGGCAAACCGCACCAGCTCGATCTGACCGCCGCCCACCTCCAGGGTGTCGGAGCTCACGGTGGAGGTGACCAGCAGGCGTGAGGGGTCGGCAGCCATCTGTCGCACGATCAGATCCTGCGCACGGATGCCCACGCCAAACTCGACCACGTCCCCGCCCGAAGACGGGATCATGCCGGGCACCTCCTCGATGCGGTCCTGACCAAAGCCCTGCTCGAATACATAGGTGTCCGCACCACCGGTGACGAAGCTGCCGTAGCCATAGATCACCGGATCCCGCATGTAGTAGCCGTTGTCGATCAGGACGTCGTTGCCCGCCCCGCCCACATAACGGTCCTGGCCCCAACTGCCGACCAGGGTGTCATCGCCCGCCAGACCGGTGAGCGTGTCATTGCCACTGCTGCCCACCAGCGAATCGGCCGCATCTGTCCCGACCACGGCGCGGTTGGTCACCGCCAGCAGGTCCGCCGCCCCCAGGGCCGAGCCATCGGCAAACTCGATGCGCTCGATCACCCCGACCTTGAGCTGACCGTTGTCGGTGTAGGCGCCATGCACCCGGATCGTGCCCTGACCGTTGCGCTGCGCGATGACCAGGTCGCCCAGGTTCTCGCTCAACACGAGGCTGCTGGCACTCGTGTCGTCCGTGAAGCGAATCACATCGCTGCCGGCACGGTCGTCGATGAGAATGGCGCCAGGGCCTGCCACCGCCTGGAAGCTCTCCCCCGGGCCGTAGCTGGTCTGGGTGTAACTGGCCTGCACATGGGCCGACAGATCGCTGCCCCAGCCCTGCCCGAACACATAACTGTCATCACCCGACTGATCCACGAAAGCGTCGCTGCGCGTGCCCGCCACATAGGTATCGTTGCCCGATGCGCCCACGAACACATGCACGCCATCGTTGCGCGACACCAGGGTGGCATCACCGGAGGTGCCGCCGATCACCAGGCCCGTCTGTTCGGCCGTCAGGGTCTGGGCGATGAAGTCGGCACGCGTCCACACCACGCCATCACCAAAGGTCAGCGAATCGGGAATGGGCGAGCGGGTGATCTCGCCGGGCAGGTCAATGTAGGCCAGGGACTGAGGGCCGCTGGTGTTGACCACGCCAGCAAACACGATCTGATCGTCCTGCCCTTCGAAGGACAAGGTCCAGACCGATCCGTTCACGCCATCGTTGTGCAGGCTCAAGCGTGCATTGGCCGAGGTATAGGCCGGGCTCAAGGTGATGGCATACGGGGCGGGCGACTGGGGCCCGTAGGCGTAGCGAATGGTGTCGGTGCCAAAGTCATCGTCCAGTGCAATGACGGGGGCGCCCACGGGGGAGATCGAAAACGTGTCGTCGGCAGGGGTGCCGGTCAAGGTGTCAGCCATGGTCTAGGGTCCCGGATTTGATGTAAGTGGTGTGGACGCGCTGCATCACAACGCGCACTCCAGCAGCCTATCGGGCCCATCGCCGCATCGCCCTCGGGACATACGCCTCCCCTCTTTTGGGGGATGGCGCATCCAGGACGCTCAGGCCACGTGCCTGAGCCCCTGCACGATGTCGATGCGCGACATCTTCCAGGCCGGCCATGCTGCAGCCACCAGCCCCACCAGCAAGGCCGCCAGCACCTGCAAGAGCATCGTCCCCATCGACACGTTGAACACGGGGAACAGCGACCCGGTGGCCTGCATGAACGCCTTCGCCACCGGGATGGTCACCGCCAGGCCGATGGCCCCACCGATCAGCGCGATCAACAGGCTCTCGCCAAACAGCAGCTTGACCACAAAACCCGGCCCGAAGCCCAGCGCACGCAAGGTGGCGTACTCGGCCAGGCGCTCGCGCGCGGTCATCGTCATGGTGTTGGCCATCACCACCATGATGATGACGATGATGATGAAGCTGACCGCCTGCAGGGCCAGCAAGATGGTCTCGCTCATGGACACGAAGCTGAGCTGGAAGGCCTTCTCCGTCTCGGTCAGCGTCTCGGCGTTCGAGTTGCGAAACAAGGCATCGATGCGGTGCGACACCAGCGGTGCGTCATCCGGGTCCTTCAAACCCGCCACAAACACCCCGGCATGGTCGGCCATGCTGCCCCCGCCAGGCAGCTTGCGGATGCCCTCGGCCAGGCGCTTCCAGTGCACGAACATCTGTTGCTCGTCGGTCTTGTTGTCCCGGCCCTGGTAGATGCCTCGGATCGTGAAACGCCAGTTGCCGGGGTAGATGGTGCCGCGCAGCGTGATGCTGTCGCCCAGCTTCCAGCCGTACTTGGCCGCCAGCTTGCGCCCCACCACACAGCCCTGCAGATCCCGCATGAAGTCCTGCCGCTGTGCCTCGGGGATCACGAACTCCGGGTAGAGCGCCAGGTAGCTGGGCGCATCCACGGCAAACTGCGCAAAGAAATTGGACTCGGTGATGTAGACCCCGCCAAACCAGTTGGCCCAGGACACCCCGCGCACCCCATCGACCGCCTTGATGCGCTCGGCATAGTGCATGGGCAACGGGAAGGTCAGCGAAATGGCACTGCGGGTGACCAGGCGTGCACTCGACGAGGCATCGACCCCCGCATACCAGGCATCCACCGTGGTGCGCAGCAGGCCAAAGGCACAGATGGCCACCACCAGGCCCACCAGGGTCAGCGAGGTGCGCAGCCGATGCCGAAAGGCGTTCTTGAGCAGCAGGCGCAGCAGGAACACGTCAGTGCTCCCGAGCCGCCGATGCCATGGCCTCTTCGGGCACCAGCACGCCTTTTTCCAGATGGATCAGGCGCCCGGCACAGGCCGCCGCCTTGGGGTCGTGCGTCACCATCACGATGGTCTTGCCCAGCGTGCGCTGCAGATCCTGCAGCAGCTTGAGGATCTCCTCGCCGGTGTGCCGATCCAGGTCGCCCGTGGGCTCGTCGGCCACGATCAGGGTCGGGTCGGTCACCAAGGCGCGGGCGATGGCCACACGCTGCTGCTGCCCCCCTGACAGCTCGTTGGGACGGTGGTCCAGGCGGTCGCTCAGGTGCACCATCTCCAAGGCAGCGTGTACATGCGCATGGCGCTGCTTGCGCGACAACCCCGTCAGCAACAAAGGCAGCTCCACGTTCTCGAAAGCCGTCAGCACCGGCATGAGGTTGTAGAACTGAAAAATGAAGCCCACATGGCTGGCACGCCAATCGGCCAGGGCGCCTTCGCCCAGGGTGGCAATGTCCACGCCGGCGATCTCGATGCGCCCCGAGCTGGGTTGGTCGATGCCCGCGATCAGATTGAGCAAGGTGCTCTTGCCGGAGCCACTGGGCCCCATCAAGGCCACGAACTCGCCACGCAGCACGTCCAGCTGAATGTCGACCAGCACGTCGATGCGCTGGCCACCCCGCTGATAGGACTTGCTCAGATCACGGATGCGGATGAGGGACTCGGCCATGGCGGGCCTCAGGGCTTGGCGGCAGTGAGCCGGCCCCCGGGCTGGAGCCGATCGGTCGGACCGCTCACCACCTTGTCACCCGACTGGATCGCGCCGGCCACCACAGGGATGATCTCGACCACCTCCCCCAGGGTGCGACCTCGCCTGACCGCCACGGCTTGCGCCGTCCAGGTGGCAGCATCGCCCGCGCCATCGACCTGGATGCGCCAGACCACCTGCCCCCCATCGCGCGCCTGCAGGGCTTGCGGGTTCACGGCCAGCACCGGACGCTGGTCTGCCTCGGTGATGGCCCGGGACAGGAAGCTGACCTTGGCGCTCATCTCGGGCAGGATGCGGGCATCCAGTTGATCAAAACGGATCTTGGTCATCACCGTGGCCTTGGCGCGGTCCACCGTGGGCACAATGCCCCCCACCTGGCCGCGGAAACGCGCGTCGGGCAGGGCATCGAGCACGATCTCCACCGGCTGGCCCACGCGGGCCTTGCCCACACTGCTTTCGGACACATCGGCCTCGACTTCCAGCGTGCTCATGTCGGCCATGGTGACCACCGCCCCTTGCGACCCGGCCGCATTGGAAAATGGCGTGATGATGTCGCCCACATTGGCGTTCTTGACCAGCACCACCCCATCGAAGGGGGCGCGGATGGCCGTGAAGTCTTCGTTGACCTGCTGCACCTTGACCTGGGCCTGAGCCGCGCGCACCGCCGCCTGAGCCGCCTGCACAGATGCACGGGCCGCCTGGGCACGGGTCTGCACGGCATCCACCGCCTGCGGCGAGATGAAGCCCTGCGCCTGCAGGCCCTGGCTGCGCTTGAGTTCGGCCAAGGCGTTGGTGAGCTCCACCTCGGCCTGGCGCACCCCGGCTTCGGCCTGGCGCACGCTGGCCTCGGCAGCGGCCATGGAGGCCTGCACATCGCTGGCATCCAGGCGAGCGATCACCTCGCCCTTGCGCACCGTACTGCCTTCACGCACATGGAGCTCGACCAGTCGGCCTGTGGCCTTGGACGCCACCGCGGCACGCCGCTGGGCCACCACATAGCCCGAGGCCGTCAGGTCCACATACTGCTGGGAGGGCGTGCTGGTGACCACGGCAGTGATCTGCACAGGGATGGCACGCGGCGACAGCCACCACGCCACCGCAGCGATGAGCAGCACGACACCCAGCACGATCCAGCCCACGGGCCAAGGCCTCCGGCCTGAAGCGGTGGGCCCTCGGTCGATGCTCAATCGGTTCAGGGGAGACGCGCCATCGGCTGGAGTGGTCATGGGGCTGTGCCTCAGGTCTCAGGTAGGGTTCGTGCGCGCAGCAGCAGCGTTCAGAAGCTGTCGCGTCTCCTGCGCCACCCGACGTGCGGCGCTCGCGTAATCATCGCCGCTGCTGGCGTACAAGACGGCGCGCGAGCTGTTGACAACGATCGGCCCGGTGACCTCACCGGCCGCATTGCGGCGCAAGCCCGCCTTCACGGTGGCCTCGGCATCACCGCCCTGCGCACCCACACCGGGGATCAGCAAAGGCAGCGTGGGGGCCAGCTCGCGCACCCGTGCGATCTCTTCAGGGAAGGTGGCACCCACCACCAGGCCCAACTGGCCCGTCGTGTTCCAGGGGCCCGCCGCCTGGGCGGCCAGGTGCTCATACACACGGGGCTGGCCCGGCACATCGGCCAGGCGCAGGTTCTGCAGATCGGAGCCCCCGGGGTTGGACGTGCGGCACAACAGGATCACGCCCTTGCCTTGGAACTTCAGGAAAGGCTCGATGGTGTCAAATCCCATGAAGGGCGACAGGGTCACCGCATCGGCCTGGTAACGCACAAAGGCCTCGCGGGCGTACTGCTCGGCCGTGCTGCCGATGTCCCCGCGCTTGGCATCCAGGATCACGGGCACCTGGGGCGCCACGCGCTGCATGTGCGCCATCAGGCGCTCCAACTGGTCCTCGGCCCGGTGGGCGGCAAAGTAGGCGATCTGCGGCTTGAACGCGCAGACCAGGTCCTTGGTGGCGTCCACGATGGCCGCGCAGAAATCAAAGATGCGCTCGCTCTGGCCCTTCCAGGCCCCCGGGAACTTCGAGGGCTCGGGGTCCAGGCCCACGCACAACATGGAGTCGTTGATCTGCTGGGCGTGCTGCAGGCGGTCGATGAAGCTCATGGCGGCCCGTCCCGATCAGATGCGCTTGGCCAGGGCCTCGGCCGTGCCCACGTAGTTGCCCGGCGTCATGGCCAGCAGGCGCTGCTTCTCGGCCTCGGGCAGCTCCAGGGTCTGAATGAAGGCCTGGATCGACTCGCGCGTGATGGCCTTGCCACGGGTCAGCTCCTTCAGGCGCTCATAGGGGTTAGGCAGAGCATAGCGGCGCATCACCGTCTGGATGGGCTCGGCCAGCACTTCCCAGGAAGAATCAAGGTCATCGGCCAGGGCCTGGGGGTTCACTTCCAGCTTGCCCAGGCCACGCGCCAGGCTGTCATAAGCCAGCACGGCATAGCCCAGGGCCACGCCCATGTTGCGCAGCACGGTCGAGTCGGTCAGGTCACGCTGCCAGCGGCTGATGGGCAGCTTCTGGCTCAGGTGCGTCAGCACGGCGTTGGCCAAGCCCAGATTGCCTTCGGCGTTCTCGAAATCGATGGGGTTGACCTTGTGCGGCATCGTGCTGGAGCCGATCTCGCCCGCCTTGGTCTTTTGCTTGAAATAGCCCAGGCTGATGTAGCCCCACACATCGCGTGACCAGTCGATCAGGATGGTGTTGGTGCGCGTGACCGCATCGAACAGCTCGGCCATGTAGTCGTGCGGCTCGATCTGGATGGTGTAGGGGTTGAAGGTCAAACCCAACTGGTTTTCAATCACCGACTGACTGAAGGCTTCCCAGTCCTTGTCCGGGTAGGCCGACAGATGGGCGTTGTAGTTGCCCACGGCGCCGTTCATCTTGGCCAAAAGCTTCACATCGGCGATGCGAGCACGCGCGTTGACCAGACGGGCCACCACATTAGCGATTTCCTTGCCCACGGTGGTGGGGCTGGCCGTCTGGCCATGGGTGCGGCTGAGCATGGGCAGCGCGGCCATCTCGTGGGCCATGCCCTTGAGGGTGGCGATCACGCCATCGATCACGGGCAGCAGCACCTCATCGCGCGCGGCTTTGAGCATCAGGCCATGGCTGGTGTTGTTGATGTCTTCGCTGGTGCAGGCAAAGTGCACGTACTCGCTGGCCTTGAGCAGCTCGGCGTGGCCTTCGAACTTGCCCTTAAGCCAGTACTCCACCGCCTTGACGTCGTGGTTGGTGGTCTTTTCGATGTCCTTGATGGCCTGGGCATCGGCTTCGGCAAAACGGGCCACCAGGCCACGCAGATAACCGCGCGAAGCCTCGGACAGGGCCGCGAACTCCGGCAGGCCGGCATCGGACAGGGCAATGAACCACTCCACCTCGACCTGCACACGGCGGTGCATCAGACCGAACTCCGACAGGAGCGGGCGCAGGGCAGACACCTTGGAGGCATAGCGACCATCCAGAGGCGACAGGGCAGTGAGGGCAGAAAGCGTCATGGCAGCACGTCGGGCAGGCACCCGGTCAAATGAGGGTCAACCCGACATTGTACGAACTTGCCCGCCCACACTCCAGCCCCGCGATCCGGCGGGGCGGCTCATGCCTCGAAGCGCGAGACGAAAGACGGCTGGGTGCTCAACCCCGGACCATCGGGCATCAGCGTGGACACGGGCAAGGCCGGCGGGGGCACATCGCTCTCGCGGCAAGGCCAGTGCGCCAGCAACACCTCGGGCTCGACGCGGCTCCAGACCACCAGCGACTGCATGCGCAGGCGGCGGTTGGAGATCACCGCCCAGGGCCAGTACAGACCCAGGCTGAGGATCACCCCCCACACATTGAGCGCCCGCTGCCGCACATAAGGCCCCACCGGCACCTGGCTGCGAAAACGCAGATAGCGGTTGCCGGTCTTGTTCCAGACCAGGTTGATCAGGCGCGCCTCCAGATAGGGCACCACCAGCGACAAGACCACCACGCCGGCCAGCACGCCGCACACGATCGCCCCGCGATCACTGACCGGACGGTGCAGCAGCAACCAGCCTCCCACGCCCATGAGGGCGACGCCCCCCACCAGCGACATCACCAGCAGCATCCAGACCGCCACACGCGCGAACACGCCCAGCATGGCCACACGCGTGCCCTGCCAGAGCAGGCGCATCGGCCCCAGGCGGATGTGATGCTGCCGGTACTGAAAGAGGTTCCAGTAGCGCACAGGCAGATAGAGCAACCAGGCGGCCACCAGGGCGCCCGTCATCCACCAGCCCTGCTGCAGATGGCCGTGCCAGCTCAGCAAGGCAGAGCACAAGGTGCTCACCCCCAGCACCAGGGTCACCAGCGTAGCCCGGTACACCCCCTGCCAGGGGCCATCGAACCACAGACGTCGCCCGCCCCAGGCCACCGACGAGACACGCTGCAGCACCTTCAGGTAGATCAGCAAGGGCCAGACCGCGCCGCACATCGCCAGTGCCAGCAGCCCCGCCCAGGGCGAGCCCATGGCCGCCACCGCCACGCCCCCCCACAAGACCACGGTGACCAGCATGCGCGGCCACAGCACCCTTGGCGGCAGGCGGAAATCCAGCCGATGCCCTGCTACCTCGGTATGACGCAACAAATAGCGTTGCGAGCGGCGATACGTCCAGGGCCAGGCCAGGCCCAGGGTCAGCAACACGATCAGCACATTGCCCAGCCAGACCCGCGCATACCCGGCGGGCGTGCCATCGAAACGCACAGGCCACTGCAGCACCACCCCATAGGGCAGACGCGGCACCTCTCGGGGCACAAAAGCCTGATGTCCTGGCGACGAGACGTGCCCCGAGGTGGCCGCTGGCGTCGTGTGCGACACAGGCACGGACACAGTCACCTCAGGCCCGGACAAGGTACCGGGCAAGGTGGAGCCGATCGGGTGAGGCGCCCGTGATGCAGAACGGGAAGCGTCAGAGGTCATCATCAGTGGTCAATCACTGTAACCGTGCCACGCACCCCATTCAGCACAAAAGCCCCCCCACGATGGGTGAACGTCGCCCGGAACAAACAGGGGGACGCAGGTGTTTTGTAAAATGGCCGTCAATTTGCACATCACGGCACAGAATGAAACTGATCGGATCCCTCACCAGCCCGTTCGTCCGCAAGGTCCGCGTGGTCCTGGCCGAGAAAAAACTCGACTACAAATTCGAAGTCGAGGACGTCTGGTCGGCAGACACCAAGATCCTGGAGGCCAACCCCCTGGGCAAGGTCCCCTGCCTGGTCATGGAAGGCGGCGAAGCCCTCTTTGACTCGCGGGTCATCGTCGAGTATGTCGACACCTTGTCCCCGGTCGGCAAGCTGCTGCCCCTGAGCGGGCGCGAGCGTGTCGAGGTCAAGACCTGGGAGGCCCTGGCCGACGGTCTGCTGGACGCCGCCATCCTGGCGCGCATGGAAGCCACCTGGCCCGGGCGCACCACCGAACAGCGCAGCCAGGCCTGGATCGATCGTCAGATGGGCAAGGTGCAGGCCAGCCTCAAGGCCATGAGCCTGGGCCTGGGGGACCGCACCTGGTGCACCAGCAATCACTACAGCCTGGCCGACATCGCCGTGGGCTGTGCCCTGGGCTACCTGGACTTCCGCTTCCCCGACATCGCCTGGCGCACCGACCACCCCAATCTGGGCAAGCTGTTCGACAAGCTGGCACAACGCACCAGCTTCATCGACTCGGCCCCTCCCGCAGCCTGAGGCGCGTCAAGCCTTGGCCTGCAGCTCAAAGCTGCCGGCCTGGGCGCGGTGCCAGTACTGCTCGAACACCGGCTGAGGCCAGGGCCCTTGCCCGGCTTCGGCCGCCAGCAATTGCCCCTCGGCCGTGAAGGGCAGCAGGTTCGACAGACGGTGCACCACGTGCCCTGCCCCACGCCGCACGATGTGATCCGCGGTGATCTCATGGGGATGGTGCAGACCGGCCGCCTGCACCAGCTCCTTGAGCGCATGCAGGGTGTTCTGGTGGTAGCGGTAGACCCGCTCGGTCTTGTCAGGCACCACCAGCGCGCGCTGACGTGCCGGGTCCTGCGTGGTCACCCCCGTGGGGCAATGCCCGGTATGGCAGCTTTGCGCCTGGATGCAGCCCAGCGCAAACATGAAGCCACGCGCACTGTTGCACCAGTCGGCCCCCAAGGCCATCATGCGAGCGATGTCAAAGGCACTGACCACCTTGCCCGCACACCCCAGCTTCACGCGGTGACGCTCACCCAGCCCCACCAGGGTGTTGTGAACCAGCAGCAAGCCCTCCTGCAGCGGCGCGCCCACATGATCAGTGAACTCCAGCGGCGCAGCACCCGTGCCGCCCTCGGCGCCATCGACCACGATGAAATCAGGCCACAGCCCGCTCTCGCGCATGGCCTTGACCATGGCAAACCACTCCCAAGGGTGGCCAATGCACAACTTGATGCCCACCGGCTTGCCACCCGACAAGGTGCGCAGGCGCTCGATGAAACGCACCATCTCCAGCGGCGTCGAGAACGCACTGTGACTGGCGGGCGACACGCAATCCTTCCCCACGGGCACGCCACGTGCCTCGGCGATCTCGGGCGTGACTTTGGGGCCCGGCAGCACCCCGCCATGCCCGGGCTTGGCGCCCTGGCTCAGCTTGATCTCGATCATCTTGACCTGCGGCTGGGTGGCGTTCTCGATGAAGCGCGCCTCATCGAAGCTCCCTTGCGGCGAGCGGCAACCAAAATAGCCTGAGCCGATCTCCCAGATCAGGTCCCCACCGCCCTCACGGTGGTAGCGACTCACCGAGCCCTCGCCGGTGTCATGCGCGAAGTGCCCCCGCGCCGCGCCGTGGTTCAGGGCCAGGATGGCATTGGCGCTCAGCGCGCCGAAGCTCATGGCCGAGATATTGAACAAGCTGGCGCTGTAGGGCTGCGTGCACGAAGAGCCCGCCGCCCCGATCAGCACCCTGAAATCGTGCGACGACACCTCGGTGGGCGCCACCGAATGACTCAACCACTCATAGCCCTCGGCCGTCACATCCTTTTGCGTGCCGAAGGGTCGTTTGTCTGGCGCCCCCTTGGCCCGCTGATAGACCAGCGAGCGCTGCTGACGCGAAAACGGCGCCGCCTCGTTATCGCCTTCGATGAAGTACTGGCGCATCTCCGGCCGGATGAACTCCAGCAGATAGCGCAGGTGCCCGATCACCGGATAGTTGCGCAGCACCGCTTTCTGGGTCTGCCGGACATCGCGGATGCCCAGGCAAAAGAGCAGCCCCATCAGCACCGACAGGGCATACCAGAGCACACTGCCACGCGCGGCCCCCAGACTCAGGCACAAGCCGCCCAGGATCAGGGTCATGGCCCAGGCCCCGTAGCGGATCGGCACCCTGTTACTCAGGCGCATCATCCAGGTCGGCATCGAACTCCCCTTCGCAACGATCGACTTCCCCATCCAATGTACGCAGATTCGATCCATTCACCTTGTGAAACACCGGGGCATATGACGGGCAGACGATTGGATCGAGGCTAAGACCAGCCTCAGAAAATGGCGAGTATGTTAAGGTAATACCTTCCAATACTGGATGCTGTCATGACATCTGCCAATGTTCGACCCGTTGCGGTCAAGATCGACCCTGACATCAAGGCCCGCGTCAAACGCCTGGCCGACGCTCGCCATCGCACCCCGCACTGGCTGATGCGCGAGGCCATCGAGCAATACGTGGAGCGCGAGGAAAAGCGTGAAGCGTTCCGCCAAGACGGCATCAAAGCCTGGGAGGCTTACCAGCGCACGGGCTTGCATGCCACGGCTGATGAGGCCGATGCATGGCTGGCTCAGCTCGAACAGGGACAAGACACTGAGCCGCCTGAATGTCACGTTTGATCTGGTCACCCCAGGCGCTGCGCGATGTCCAGCGCCTTTATCGTTTCTTGGCGGTGCACAACCTCGATGCAGCAAAGCGCGCCATCAAGGCCATTCGTCAAGAGCTCAAAGTGCTTGGTCATCAGCCTGCCATCGGTCGACCCATGCAGGACATGGAGCCTGAGTATCGCGAGTGGCTGATTGACTTCGGCGACGGCGGATATGTCGCGCTGTATCGCCTGGCGGGCGATGAAGTCGTGATCCTGGCCGTGCGCCATCAGCGCGAAGTCGGCTACTGATTGCCTCCGAGGTGCGCTGACGGCCACGATAGCGGTTTAGCGCTACACTCAAAGCTACAGCGCCGATTTGTCCGGCTTGCGGGCGCTCAAGAAATACCGCTAAAGAAGGAGCCTGACACCGGCCCCTGCTTTCCCAGCGCGGCCGGTTTTTTGTTTGAAATTGACAGCCATGTCCACACTCGGGGTCGTCACCCCCCAGTCCATCACCTTCGGCACCCCGCTCGAATTGCAAAGCGGTGCGGTGCTCAAGGACTACACCCTGGTGTTTGAAACCTACGGGCGCCTCAACGCCGACCGCAGCAATGCCGTGCTGGTCTGCCACGCGCTCAATGCCTCCCACCACGTGGCCGGTGTACATGCCGATGTCAACGGCCAGCCCCTGCCCCGCTCCGAGGGCTGGTGGGACAACATGGTGGGCCCCGGCAAGCCCGTGGACACCAACAAGTTCTTCGTCATCGGCATCAACAACCCCGGCTCCTGCTTTGGCTCGACCGGCCCGATGCACGTCAACCCCGACACCGGTCGCATCTACGGCGCCTCCTTCCCGGTGGTCACCGTCGAGGACTGGGTCAATGCCCAGGCCCGCGTGCTCGACACCCTGGGCATCGAGCGCCTGGCCGCCGTGCTGGGCGGCAGCCTGGGTGGCATGCAGGCCCTGAGCTGGACCCTGCAATACCCCGAGCGGGTGCGCCACTGCGTGGCCGTGGCCACCGCGCCCAACCTGTCGGCCCAGAACATCGCCTTCAACGAAGTGGCACGCCGCGCCATCGTCACCGACCCCGACTTCCACGGCGGTCACTTCTATGCGCATGGTGTCGTGCCCCGCCGCGGCCTGCGCGTGGCCCGCATGATCGGCCACATCACCTACCTGTCGGACGACGTCATGGAGACCAAGTTCGGCCGCGAACTGGTGGGCCGCGAGCGTGGCGACGCCCCCCACTACAGCACCCAGGACATCGAGTTCCAGATCGAAAGCTATCTGCGCTACCAGGGCGACAAGTTCAGCGACTACTTCGACGCCAACACCTACCTGCTGATCACCCGCGCGCTGGACTACTTCGACCCGGCCCGCACCTTTGGCGGCAAGCTCAGCCTGGCCATGGCCCGCGCCATGGCCAAGTTCCTGGTGGTGAGCTTCACCACCGACTGGCGCTTCTCACCGCAGCGCTCGCGCGAGATCGTCAAGGCCCTGGTCGACAATGGCCGCGACGTGTCCTACGCCGAGATCGACGCCCCCCACGGGCACGACGCCTTCCTGCTGGACGACGCCCGCTACATGGGCGTCATGCGCGCCTACTTCGACCGGATCGCCCGTGAGCTCCTGGCTGAATCGGCCACCACGCCGGAGGTGGCCGCATGAGCGCCGTGATGACCCATGTGGAGCGCCTGCAGCGCCTGGCCGAACTCGTGCCCGAGGGCTCCCGCGTGCTGGACCTGGGGTGTGGCGGAGGCGAGTTGCTCGCCCTGCTGTGCAGCCAGCGCCATTGCAGCGGCTACGGCATCGAACTGGACGACGCCAAGGTGCACGAATGCGTGCAGCGCGGTGTCAACGTCATCCAGCGCAACCTCGAAGAAGGCCTGAGCCTGTTCGACGACAACTCCTTCGATGTCGTGCTGCAGCTCGACAGCCTGCAGAACCTGCGCAACACCGAGGCCATGCTGCGCGAGACCGCGCGAGTGGGCCGCATCGGCATCGTCAGCTTCCCCAACTTCGCCCACTGGCCCCACCGCTGGAGCGTCCTCAAGGGCCGCATGCCCGTGAGCAAGTCGCTGCCTTACCAGTGGTACGACACCCCCAACATCCGGGTGACCACCTTCAAGGACTTTGCCGCCCTGGCCCACAAGAACGGCCTGCACGTGCTGGAATCCTTCGGCCTGCACGAAGGCCGGGAAGTCCGCCGCTGGCCCAATCTGCGCGCCAGCACGGCGGTCTTCAAGTTCGAGCGGGGCGGCTGAGCCCTCCCGCCCGAGCTGCCCGATCAGAAGCGGGTGCGGATACCGAAGGCCACGGTGTTGCCCGCCTTCCAGCCAGCCTGACCTTCGTCGTCACGCATGTAGACGGCATAGACGTCGGTGCGCTTGGACAGGGTGTGGTCGTAGCCCAGGCTGAAGATCTTGTGCTTGATGTCGCCTGTGCTGTTGTCCTCCTTGCTCTCGCCGTAGGACGCCAGCACCTTGCCACTCGTGCCCACCGGCACCGCGGCGCCCAGCTGGAACAGCGTGGTCTTGATGTTGTCGGTCGCGGCGGCAAAGTCCGATCCCTTGAACTGACCATACTGACCAAAGACCTTGGCCACACCGAAGTCATAGCTCACCCCCACCAGACCGAAGGTCTGCTTGGCAGGGTCGACCAGATTGCCCTTGGGGGCCTCGGCCGACTTGACGGTCTGATAGCCCACCCCGATGGCGAAGGGGCCAGCGCTGTAGCTGCCCATCAGGCCCACGCTGTTGCCTTCGGTCTCGGACTCGGCCAGTTGCACCTGCACTGCACCAGAAAAACCCGACAGATTGGGCGTGTAGTAGGCGATGGCATTGCTCCATGCCGAATCGCCCTTGTCATTGCCGGCGGGGCCACCGAAGGTCAGACGCACCGTGGGCGAGAAGCCGAAGGATCCACCATAGGGGTTGAACATCAGGGCCTGCTGGAACAGGAAGTTGTCCATGCGACCCAGCACCACTTTGCCGAAATCACCGGCCAGGCCCACATGGGCATTGCGACCCCAGAACACATCGGCATTGCTGCGACCCGATGCGCCCGAGTCCATGCGCAGGAAACTTTCCAGCGAGAACACGGCCTTGAGGCCACCGCCCAGGTCTTCCACACCACGGAAGCCGATGAAGCTGGTGGTCATCTTGCCGGACTCCACCTGCGTCAGGCGGGGGCTGTCGCCACTGCCGTTGTACGAGTTCTCAAACGAGCCGAAAGACAGGTCGAGGATGCCGTACATCGTCAAACTCGATTGGGCAGACGCACCAGAACACGCAAAGGCCGTCAGCGCCATGGCCGCCGCAGAGGCGATCCGATTCTTCATAAGGGACATGGATACTCCTGATTCACGAACACAAAGTGCCGCACACAGATGTGCAGTCACTTCATGAGTGAGCAGGACTTGTGCCGGGAAATATGACCGTTTTATGAACCAGTTGCGTGCAAATGGCACTGTTTGAGCACGCATAGACACCAACAAGATGCAAATGTGTCTTTTGCCCGTGCAAGAAAAAAGCGCCCCGAAGGGCGCTTTGAATGATCAGATCACTGCCGAAGCAGCGAAGATCAGAAGGAGTGACGGACACCCACCATGAAGCTGTTGCCAGTGGACTTGTTGGTGGCACGTTCGCTGGTGAAGGCGGCGTACAGACCGGTGCGCTTGCTCAGCGAATGGTCGTAACCCAGCGAGAAGATCTTGTTCTTCAGGTCGGTCGTGTCTTCCTTGAGTTGACCGTAGGACACCATGACATTGCCTTGAGCCGACACAGGGATGGTGGCGCCAATCTGGAACAGGGTGTCATCCACCGAAGTGTCAGCATTGTCCACATCGGTGTACTGGAAGAAGCCCTTGGCCACGCCAAAGTCATAGCTGGCGTTCAGGCTGTAGACCTTTTGCTCACCTTCGTAAGCACCAGTAGCGTTCTCGCCGTGGTCAGCATACACCGCCATCAGGCTCAGAGGGCCAGCGTTGTAGGCAGCACCCAGGGTGAAGCTGTCCTTGGCGCCATCGGCAGAAGACTCCTTGGGCGACCATTGCAGCGTGGCGGTGAAACCACCCAGATTGGGCGTTTCATAGGTCAGCGAGTTCACCCAGCCGGTGTCGGTCGTCAGCGCATTGTCAGTTGCAGCCACACCCAGGCTCAGGCCATAGTAATGACGCATCGTGGGCGACAGCAGCATGGAGCTGCCGAAGGGGTTGTAGGCCAGACCAGCGACGAACAGGGGGGTGTCGTACTGACCAATGGCCACCTTACCAAAGCCACCGCTCAGTGCGATGTTGGAGCCACGGCCCCAGAAACCACCGGCGTTGTTGCTCAGGTAGTCACCCGTGTCAGGACCGATGAAGGTCTCGAGCGTGAACTCAGCCTTCAGGCCACCGCCCAGATCTTCAGAGCCAGAGAAGCCCAGAAAGCTGGTCATCAGACCGCCACTGCCCACATGGGTGACCGAGTCACCACCGGCCGACTCCAGCGAACCCACACCCAGGTCCAGGTAGCCATACACCTTCACTTGTGCCTGAGCCACGGCGGCCAGGGCCATCAGGGCAGCACCGGCAACGATCTTCTTCGAAAACATACACTTCTCCTAAAAGTGGGATGAGAGATAAGGGACAACCTGAGATAACTGTGATTGCCTTGGGGATTGATTGTGCGAGAACACTCAAGCAAGATCCAAGCCAGATTGACCCACAATGGTGCATCCGAAGAAAATCAGGCAAAAAAGTGGCCTGAAAGAGACACTTTTAGCCATTTGTGTTTCTTTCAGGCAACAAAAAAGCGCCCCGAAGGGCGCTTTTGACTGAATCAGGCCGAAGCCGTGAATCAGAAGGCGTGCTTGATACCAACAGCGACGTTGTTCAGAGTTTCCGAACCGCCGTCAGCGCTGATGCGCAGGCTCTTCAGGCCAGCGTAGGCGCTGGTGCGCTTGCTCAGAGCGTGGTCGTACACAACAGACAGGTCACGCAGCTTGAGATCGGTGTCATCCAGCTTGGTCTGAGCAAACGAAGCCAGGACGGTGCCTTGAGCCGAGACAGGAATGGCCGTACCCAGTTGGAAAGCCTTGGTCTTGAAGCTGCCGCCGTCGCCCTTGTACTTGTTCTGACCGAACTGGCCGAACAGCTTGGCAGCGCCGAAATCGTAGCTAGCACCCAGGCCCCAACGATCGTAGTCAACGTTGGCGGTCGGCAGCGTCACGAGCGTGGCGAGCGTTGCACCCAGGGCGGTTTCGTTAGCGAAGAAACCAGCCAGGGCACCTTCTTGGGTGGAGTAGTTGAAGCCCACAGCCAGGGGACCAGCAGCGTAGTTCAGAGCCAAGCCGATGGAGTTGTCCACGCCGTCTTGCTCAGACATGCCAGCCTGAGCTGCCACGGTGAAGCCCGACAGGTTGGGCGACGTGTAGGTGATGGCGTTGGCATAGTTGCCGTAGGCGTTCGTGATCTGCGACGTGTTCATCAGGCCAGTCACAGGGAAGGGGTTGTAAGCGGCGTTGGCCAGGAAGCCCAGCGAGCGCGAGTTACCCAGCTTCACGGTACCGAAGTCGCCAGCCAGACCCAGCTCGGAGGTGCGGGCCCAGAAACCGTTGTCGGAGGAAGCACCGATGTCAGCACCGATGTCGCTTTCCAGCACGAAGAAAGCCTTCAGGCCGCCACCCAGATCTTCTTGGCCCTTGAAGCCAATGAAGGAACCGGTGTGCACGCCGGACTCAACCTTGGCGATGGAATCGGTTTCACCGGTGGTGGTGTTGAACTCTTCGAACGAACCAAACGACATGTCCACGGTACCGTAGACATTCACTTGAGCTTGAGCAGCCACGCCAGCCATCAGAGCGGCAGCAGCAATCAGGGTCTTCTTCATCATTGCAATCTCCATAAGGGATGAATCTTTGTGTGAGTGCATTGTGACAAGGCGAATTGCCAGGGTTACCCCCCAGACCTCAAAAAGCCCCCTTTTGTGGGGCATGAACGCACCATTTCGTTGCCACCAAGCAACAAAGTGGTGCAAAACCGCCACAAAACCCGCCCAAACGACCTCACCCAAAGCCGTTGAACGGGGTGGACTAGGCCTGCAAGACCCCCAGGATCTGCTCGCCATAGGCCTGCAGGCGCTTGCCGCCCACCCCGCTGATCGAGCCCAGCTCGCCCAGGCTCTGGGGCGCGATGCGCGCCATCTCCACCAGGGTGGCGTCATGGAACACGACATAGGCCGGCAGGTTGTGCTCCTTGGCCACACGGGAGCGCCAGGCCCGCAGGGCCAGCAGCCGCTCCTGGGCCATCGGATCCAGATCGGCCGGCACCGGCGAGGCCTTGCGGCGGGGGTTGCCCGTGCCACCTGAGGCGCGGCGCGGGGCCTCGCGGGCTTCGCGCAGGACCAGTTGCACCTCGCCCTTGAGCACCGCGCGGGCACTGTCGGTCAGGCTCAGGGTGTTGAACTCACCTTCGGCCACCACATGGCCCAGCGCCACCAGCTGGCGCAGCACGGCGCGCCAATGCTGCTCGCTCAGGTCGGCGCCGATGCCGAAGGTGCTCAGGCTCTGGTGCCCATATTGCTGCACCTTGTCCGTGAGCTTGCCCCGCAGGACATCGATCAGGTGCCCGGCCCCGAAGCGCATCTTGCCGTGCTGCCAGAAGCGGTAGATGCCGCTGAGCATCTTGCGCGCCGCCTCGGTGCCGTCCCAGGTCGCGGGTGGGTTCAGGCAGTTGTCGCAGTTGCCGCAGGGCTCGCTGGCCTCGCCAAAATAGGCCAGCAGGCGCACGCGGCGGCAGTCGTGTGCCTCGGCCAGGGCCAGCAGAGCATCCAGCTTGTGGCGCTGCACGCGCTTGAATTCCTCGCCCGCCGGGCTGTCGTCGATCAGGCGGCGCTGCTGCACCACGTCGGCCAGACCGTAGGTCAGCCAGGCCTCGGCCTCGGCACCGTCGCGGCCCGCACGGCCCGTCTCCTGGTAATAGGCCTCGATGTTCTTGGGCAGGTCCAGGTGGGCCACGAAGCGCACATCGGGTTTGTCAATGCCCATGCCGAAGGCGATGGTGGCCACAATGATGACGCCGTCCTCGCGCAGGAAGCGGTCCTGATGACGCTGGCGCACCCCCGCGTCCAGCCCCGCGTGGTAGGGCAAGGCGTTGAGCCCCTGCTGGCACAGCCAGGCCGCGGTTTCTTCCACCTTGCGACGCGACTGGCAGTACACCACCCCAGCCTCGCCCTCGTGGTCGTCACGGATGAAGCGCAGCAATTGCGCCCGGGGGTTGTCCTTCTCAACCAGCATGTAGCGAATGTTGGGCCGGTCGAAACTGCTGATGAAGACACGGGCATCCTGCAGTTGCAGGCGCTCGATGATGTCGGCGCGGGTGAACTCGTCGGCCGTGGCCGTGAGGGCCACACGCGGCACATCCGGGTAGCGCTCGTGCAGGACATTCAGGCCCAGATACTCTTCGCGGAAGTCGTGGCCCCACTGGCTGACGCAATGGGCCTCGTCAATGGCGAACAGGCTGAGCAGGCCGCGCTCGCGCAGGGAATCGAGCTGCGCCAGGAAGCGCGGCGTGGTGATGCGTTCGGGGGCCGCATAAAGCAGCACCATCTGGCCCGACATCATGGCGCGTTCGATGCGCTGCACGTCGTCCAGCGTGAGGGTGCTATTAAGAAAGGCCGAGGCCACTCCCACTTCATCGAGCGCCCCCACCTGGTCGTGCATCAGGGCGATCAGGGGTGACACCACGATGGCCACCCCTTTGCCGGCGCGGTGACGGGCGATGGCCGGTATCTGATAGCACAGGCTCTTGCCGCCCCCTGTGGGCATGAGCACCAGGGCATCCCCCCCTTCGGCCACGTGTTCGACAATGGCCTGCTGCTGCCCCCGAAAGGCGGGGTAGCCGAACACCTCTTGCAGGATGGCCAGGGGTGCGGTGGAGGTCATGGGCAAAGGAGAGGCTTCAGGTCGTCGAGGAGGGCGCGGCACGCGCAAGGGCCGCAAGGGCCGCAAGGCCCTGCATTGTGAGGCCTGCCCTGGGAGGCTGCCCCCTCCCCCGTCGGGACGCCCCCCACTTGGGGATGGCGGCACCCGCCGCTCGAGCCATAATGCCCAGGCCATTCAAGGGCAACTAACCAACGAACGCTTTTATTTACCAACCGACATAGGAAACAGGCCATGGCCTCGATCAACAAAGTCATCATCATCGGCAACCTCGGTCGCGACCCTGAAGTGCGCTACACCCCCAACGGCGCAGCGGTCTGCAACGTTTCGGTGGCCACCACGCGCAACTGGAAAGACAAGAACAGCGGCGACAAGGTGGAAGAGACCGAATGGCACCGTGTGGTGTTCTACGACCGTCTGGCCGAAATCGCGGGCGAATACCTGAAAAAGGGCCGCTCCGTCTACGTCGAGGGCCGCCTCAAGACCCGCAAGTGGCAGGACAAGGACGGCAAGGACAACTACACCACCGAAATCGTGGCCGAGAACATGCAGCTGCTGGGCGGCCGTGAAGGCAGCGGCGGTGGCAACTACGGTGGCGGTGGCGCCCAAGGTGGCGACGAAGGCTTCAGCCGCGAACCCGCGGAAACCAGCCGCCCGGCCGCACGCCCGGCGCCAGCCGCCTCGCGTCCTGCGCCCCAGAAGTCGTCCACCGGCTTCGATGACATGGATGACGACATTCCGTTCTGATCGACCCTGCACACAGCCCAGACCCACAGGCCCGCGGCAGCACATGCCCCGGGCCTTTGTCTTGCCTGGATCACCAGGGCAGTTTGCCCGTCAGCGTCTGCCAGAGCATGACCCAATCGCCCATGAAGCTGTAGAGCGGGTATTCAAAGGTGGCAGGCTTGTTGTGCTCAAAAGCAAAGTGCCCCACCCAGGCAAAGCCATAACCCAGCAGCGGCAGCAGCCACAGGGCCATCCACTGCCCGGTGGTGATGACCGAGACCAGCAAAGCCAGCACCAGGAGCGAGCCCACCACGTGCAGGCGGCGGCACACCCGGTTCTCATGCTGGGACAGGTAGAAGGGGTAGAACGCCTGGAAGGATTGGTAACGCTGCATGGCCCGCAGCTTGACCGATCCTGGCTGCAAAATCAAAAGGGTTTGCGATAAAAAAACCGCCCTGGCGTGAACCAGGACGGCTTTCAAGTGATCAGCAAGCACCTCAAGGATGTCGCTGCCAGTACCGCGGTGGCGGCGCCGGACATGTTATGCATTGCTCCCCGAGCAGGGCCCGATTCAGCCAAGGCTCCGTCTTTTTTGAGCATCCTAGGGCCACACGCCCCTCAAAAAGCGCAAAAATGCATCTTTGACATCGCAAAATCGCCTCACCCCCCGAGAGTGAGGTAGTTCACCCCGTCCCCACCGTGACCGAGCCCTCCCTTTCACCCGACGCCCCCCCTCAGGACAGCCCCCTGCATGAGCAGGTCCGGCGCACCCTGGAGCGCCATGGTGTGCAAGCACGCCAGCAGGCCACCCTGGTGGCCGAGCTCTGTCGCATCTCTGTAAGCCAGGCCCGGCGCAAGCTGCAGGGCGCGGTGTGGCTCTTTGACGAGATCCAGACCCTGGCCCGCCACTGTGGCTGCACCCTGGATGAGCTGACCCAGCCCACCGGCGATGCCACCCACCCGAACGGCACGCTTCAGGCTGCCACGGCCTGCTTCGACAGCCAGCAATGGTCCTGCCAGATCGTGATCGGCCGCCTGCTCGCGCCCAGGGAGCAAGGGCGGGTCACGCTGCAGGCCGTGCGCGATGGCTCGAGCTGGCTGGCCGGACCGGGTGGCACGCTGGCGCGTCTGCGCCCGGATGCGCCGCGCTATGCCGTCGAGCGCCTGGTGATGACGGCGCACGATGCGCGCCCCACCGTGCGTGTGGCCGTCATTGACGACGATGCCCTGGCCGCCGAGAGCCTGTGCGATTGGTTTGATGCCGCCGAGATGCGGGCCACGGCCTTCACATCGGCCCCCGCCATCCTCAATGCCAACCCGATGCAGTTCGATGCCTTTGTGGTCGACTTCATCCTGGCCGGCGGGGTCAACTCCCGCGCCCTGATCGAACACATCCGCATGGTGCGCCCGCAGGCACCCATCGCCTTGCTGACCGGCCACCTGCGTGATGGCCGCGCGTCGGAAGACGAGCTGACCACCATGATGCGCTCCCACCAGGTCATGTTCTTTGAAAAGCCCGTGCGCCCCGCCGTCCTGGCGGCTGCGATCCAGAACAATATGGATCGCCAACACGGGATCCAGGATGACTAGTCAGCCGACACGCGCCATCCGCAAGCCGGCGCCGCTGGGGTCTCTGGGCCCCTTGTGGGTCGACCCCTCGCAGGTCCCCTTGCTGGTGTGGTTGTCGGCACTGGTGTCGGTGGCGACCTTTGTCATGTGGGGCTTCGAGATCCAGCACTCGGAGATGAGCGCCTGGAACCGCTTCGGCTCGCCGCTGGTCGGCGTGGTGCTGGTGGTCAACACGGTGATCCTGGCCTTGCGCTCCAGCTGGATCACTGCGGCCACCCTGAGCACGATGGTGACGTGCAGCGTCTTTCTGCTGGGCCTGCTGATCCAGAACCTGTACTTTCCGCTGGCCAGTCAGAGCTACCTGACCATGCTGATCGCGCAGTACAACCCGGTGTTCTACCTAGCAGCGTTTGCCATGTTCAAGAAGGGGGCGCCGCTGGTGTGCTGGGCCCACTATGGCGCCATGACGCTGATCGTGCTGAGCAGCTTGCTGTGGCCCACCGGGTCGGAGCCCATCGAGGTGTTCCAGGCCAAGATCATGCTGATCGTGATCCAGCCCAGCTACATCGTGGCCCTGAGCTTTCTGGTCCGGCTGCGCGACGAGGTCACGGCCAAGGAGCGCGCCGCCCAGCGCGACAAGGAAGAGCTGCTGGCCATGATGTCGCACGAGATCCGGGGGCCGCTGCAGACCATGCTGTCGTCGGTGGATCTGCTCTCGGCCAAGGTGAGCGACACGGCCTCACGTCGCGCACTGGAGCGCCTGAACATGGTCACCCAGCAGCTCGATCGACACCTGAAGGATCTGGTCGAGTTCACGCGCCTGGACAACCCGGAGCTGGCCATCGAATACCAGGCCTTTGACCTGGTGGCCCTGATCGACGCGGTGATCGAAGACAACGCCCATGCCTGCGCGGGTCGGGTGCTGAGCCTCCACGGCCCCGACTGGCAAGTCTGCTCGGCCGAGGAGCTGTCCCGGTGGCGCAGCGCCCTGGGTGACTCCCAGCGCGTGAGGCAGGTCGTGAACAACCTGGTGAGCAATGCGCTCAAGTACACGTCGCGCGGCACCGTCACAGTGAGACTCTCGACCCCCCTGGAGCAGCCTCAGTGGGTGCAGATCGATGTGAAGGACACCGGAGCGGGCATCCCCACCGATCAGTTGCCCCTGGTGTTCGAACCCTTTGTGCGCCTGAAATCACCCGATCTGCCCAAGGCCGAAGGCAGTGGCCTGGGTCTGGCCATCACCGCCCGCCTGATCAAACGCCTGGGTGGGCGCATCCAGGCCACCAGCGCCCTGGGCCACGGCAGTTGTTTCACCGTGGTGCTGCCCCTGCAGCGCTGAGCCTCGCATCAGGCCATGGCACACTCGCCCACATCCCCTCCTGTCCGAGCCTGAGCATGTCCACACACGATCTGCCCGATCCCCGCGCACCCTTTTGTCCCGCTCACCTGGGCACCCCCCTGAGCCCGTCGGCCACGCGGGTCATGCTGCTGGGTTCCGGCGAGCTGGGCAAGGAGGTGCTGATCGCCTTGCAGCGCCTGGGCGTCGAGACCATCGCGGTGGACCGCTATGACCAGGCCCCCGGCCAGCAGGTGGCCCACCATGCGCGCACCATCACCATGAGCGATGCGGCGCAGTTGCGCCAACTGATCGAGCTGGAGCGGCCTGTGCTGGTGGTGCCGGAGATCGAGGCCATTGCCACGGAAGAATTGCAGTCTCTGGAGGCGCAAGGGCTGGTGCGTGTGGTGCCGACCGCCCGCGCCGCTCGCCTGACCATGGACCGCGAAGGCATCCGCCGCCTGGCGGCCGAAACCCTGGGGCTGCCCACCAGCCCCTATGTCTTTGCCGATTCGCTGGCGCAGTTGCAGGCCGCCATCGACGATCAGATTGGCTACCCCTGCATCGTCAAGCCGGTGATGAGTTCATCCGGTAAGGGACAGAGCAAGATCGATGGCCCCGAGGATGTCGCCGCTGCCTGGGCGTTCGCCATGGCCGGTGGCCGCGTCAGCCACGGCCGCGTGATCGTGGAAGGCTTCATCGACTTCGATTACGAGATCACCCAGCTCACCGTGCGCGCCCTGGGCGCCGATGGCCAGATCGAGACCCATTTCTGCGAGCCCATCGGCCATGTGCAGGTGCAGGGCGACTATGTCGAGAGCTGGCAGCCCCACCGCATGGACCCCGTGGCCCTGCAGCGCGCACGGGACATCGCCAAGGCCGTGACCGACGATCTGGGCGGCCAGGGGCTGTTCGGCGTGGAACTCTTCGTCAAGGGCGAGCAGGTCTGGTTCAGCGAGGTGAGCCCCCGCCCGCACGACACGGGTCTGGTCACCCTGTGCACCCAGGTGCAAAGCGAGTTCGAGCTGCATGCCCGAGCCATCCTGGGCTTGCCGGTGGACACCCGTCTGCGCTCACCCGGGGCCTCGGCCGTGATCTACGGTGGGGTGGAGGCGCAAGGTGTGGTGTTCGAGGGCGTGGCCGACGCCCTGTCCGTGCCGCAGACGGACATCCGCCTGTTTGGCAAACCCGAGAGTTTCGAGCGCCGCCGCATGGGCGTGGCGCTGGCCTATGACGCGGATGTCGAGGTGGCCCGCACCCGGGCCAAGGATGCGGCCAGCCGGGTGAAGGTCAGGACGCGCTGATCAACTGCTTGTTGCGCTCGACCTCGTCGGCCATGGCGCGCAGCGCATGGACCAGGGGTTGATTCAGGGGGCCGGCGCGGGACATGAGCGCCGGGATGTCGAGCAATTCGATGTCGGCGTAATGCACGGCGATCACCTTCTGCTCGGCGAGGTTCTTGAGCGCGCGGTTGATGGTCTGGCGAGACACCCCCATCATGCGCGCCAGGTATTCCTGGGGCAGACGCAGGTGGCGCTTGAAGGACATCGGGTAGTTCATGCCGAAGTTGGTCGAGGCCATCAGCATGCGACGCGCCAGTTGCTGCTCCAGCGGCAGGCTGGCGCTGTCTTCGATCATCACGGCCAGCATGCGCATCTTCAGGCAGACCAGGCGGGCCAGCTCGCGCCAATACTGCGGGTGCTCGTTCAGCCACGGCTCCAGCAGGGAGCGCGAGACCACCAGCACCGAGCTGACGACATCGGCCACCGCATCCTGACTGCGCGGTAGATGATCGATCACGGCGATCTCGCCAAACCACTGGTAGGGCTCGACGTACATGCTCAGGACCTTCTTGGTGTCGCCCTCGGTATCGAAGGAGCCGAGCTTCAGGGCGCCGGAGAGCACACAACACAGCGCCTCGTCCTTTTCGCCTCGTGAAAAAAGTCGTTCTCCCGCTTTGAGACTGACCACACGCGATTTCTCGACGAGCACCTGCTGCAATGGCAGGCTGCACGAGGCGAACCACAGGTGTGAGCGCAGGGCCGGCAGCAGATGCTGAGAGGTGTTATCGATCATCTTGGTCATTAGCGCGACATCATTAAGCGGAGCATGGGCCGCCATCAATCCCCTCTATAGAGGGATCACTTGCTTTGTGAAAACGCGCGTAGCTTTAATACAATTGTCTGTAATAAGACATTCTTTTCCGTGATGCCGGTATAGCATCAAACGATCCACCATTACCGTGTAGTCCCACCATGAGCACCAAAGCCCCTGTTCACCCCGGTGAAATCCTCCGCACCCAGTTCATGGAGCGCTACAGCCTGTCGGCCAGTGCGCTGGCGATTCGCCTGCATGTGCCCGCTCCGCGCGTGAACGACATCGTGCGCGAACGCCGCGGCATCAGCCCGGATTCGGCCCTGCGCCTGGCGCGCTTCTTCCGCACCACCGCCCAGTACTGGATGGACCTGCAGACGGCCTATGACCTGGGCGTGGCCCAGGCCCAGGCTGGCGAGCAGATCGCCCGCGAGGTGCAACCCGCCCTGGTCGAGATCAAGGACGCGGCCATCGCGGCCTGAT
The DNA here is from genome assembly GCF_036279655.1 of Aquabacterium sp. Classification (GTDB taxonomy): domain Bacteria; phylum Pseudomonadota; class Gammaproteobacteria; order Burkholderiales; family Burkholderiaceae_C; genus Aquabacterium. The sequence goes on from NZ_DASUIT010000060.1 coordinate 88,993, forward strand.
CCCGGCGCCGGAAGGCGTTCCAAGGCCCACACGGCTCACTGGAACGCCACTTCGGCAAAGCTGCGCAGCTTGCGGCTGTGCAGTTGCTCCGCACGGTTGCTGCGCAGGCGCTCGATGGCCCGCAGCCCGATGCGCAGATGCTGATCCACCCGCTCACGGTAGAACTGGTTGGCCATCCCGGGCAATTTGATCTCACCGTGCAGGGGCTTGTCGCTCACGCACAGCAAGGTGCCGTAGGGCACTCTGAACCGGAAGCCATTGGCCGCGATCGTCGCGCTTTCCATGTCCAGCGCCACCGCACGGCTCTGGCTGAAGCGTCGCTCGGGCTCGCGGTGCGGCATCAACTCCCAGTTGCGGTTGTCGGTCGAGGCCACCGTGCCCGTGCGCATGATGCGCTTGAGTTCATAGCCTTGCAGCTGGGTCACATCGGCCACCGCCCCTTCCAGCGCCAGCTGGATTTCCGCCAGCGGCGGAATGGGCACCCACAGGGGCAGGTCTTCGTCGAGCACGTGGTCCTCGCGCACATAGCCGTGGGCCAGCACGTAATCACCCAGTTGCTGCGAGTTGCGCAGGCCCGCGCAGTGGCCCAGCATGATCCAGGCCAGCGGGCGCAAGACGGCGATGTGGTCGGTGATGGTCTTGGCGTTCGAGGGCCCCACCCCGATGTTGACCATGGTGATGCCGCTGCGGTCGCGGCGGATCAGGTGATAGGCGGGCATCTGCGGCAGGCGTGCCAGGGCAGCACCGAGCTCGTCGCCCACTTCGGCGGGCAGACCGACACGGCGGGTCAGGACATTGCCCGGCTCCACGAAAGCGATGTAGTCATCGTCATCCCGGGGCTGCGCGGGATCGGGCGCGCGCTGCATCAGCTCTTGCGACAGTTGCACGAACTGATCGATGTAAAACTGGTAGTTCGTGAAGAGCACGAAGTTCTGGAAATGTTCGGGCGAGGTGCCGGTGTAATGACGCAGCCGGTGCAGTGAGTAGTCCACCCGAGGGGCCGTGAACAGGGACAGCGGGCGGGCCGCTCCGCCCACGGCGGTGTGGGTGCCGTTGGCGATGCCATCGTCCATCGAGGCCAGATCCGGCAGATCGAAGAGATCAGGCAGCAGGGCACGACGCTCGGGCGTGAGGTGCCCTTCGATGTGCTCGTTGTCGGCCAGCGAGAAGTGCAGTGGGATGGGCTCGGCGCTCAGGCCCACCTCCAGGTTCACGCCGTGGTTGACCAGCAGCAACTCGAACTGTTCGCGGTAGTAGTCGGCAAACAGATCCGGGCGTGTCAGGGTGGTTTCATAGATGCCCGGGCCCGCCACGAAACCGTAGGCCAGGCGGGAGTCGGCCCGCGCCACGGTGTCGGTGACCACACGCACAAAGGGGTATTTGGCTCGCACCGGTCCACTGAAGACCTCGCCATTGACGAAGCGCTTGAGCGCGTCTCGCAGATAGGCCACCTGGGCGTTGTAGAGGGCCAGGACCTGCTCACAGGCCGCCTGGGCGTTGTCAAACCGTTGGGAGGGGCTCTTGGGCGCCTCCGTGAAACCTGCATTCATCCAGAGCTTTCCCGATGCGAAGCGATGCTTCATTGTCCACCGCATCGCCGCTCAGGACTTCATGCCCATGCCCCGCCTCGTGATGCCTGTCGCAAGATGTGGTCAAACACCGACAGGCGGGCGAGCCGAGGGCAGGCTGGCCAGCATGCGCACCAGGTCCTGCTGCCGACCGGCCTCGGTCTTGTGGAGCACCGAGCGCACCTGCGAGCGCACGGTGGGCAGGGACACGCCCTGCTCCTGGGCATACACATCCACCGACTGGCCGCGTGTGAGCGCCTGGGCCAGGCGCGCCTCGGCCTGAGTGAGCCCGAACATCTGCATCAACTGGGTGGCCGTGACACAGCGCTGCGCATTGGGCACGTTCACCAGCACCAGTGCGCAGGCCCGTGGATACAAGGCCGTCAGGTGTTGATCACACCCGGCGGGCAAGCGCAGCACGGTCACGCCGCACCAGGGAGAAGCCGTGCTGTCTGCGCGTCGGAGCACCAATCCATCGGGCACGCCGGTCGCGATGACACGGGTCACGACGTCGTCCAGCGCCGCCGGCGCACCCACCGCCGGCCGCACCCGCAGGCCATGGGACACCAGCCAGCGCCCTTCACGCTGGAGCGCCCGGGCACGCTGATTGGCAAACAGGATCTCGCCCCGGGCGTCCAGTGCAAATACGCCCTGGTCCAGGGCATTGAGCCCGCCCTCGCCCAGCTCGGCCAGCACGCCCGCCCCTTCATGCTGGACCAGCAAGCGCGCCACCCGTTGCAGGTGCGGCACCAGAGATTGCGCACGTTCGACCTGGTCTGCCGAGAAGCTCTCGCGCCCGACCGCGTGATAGAACGTGGCATAGAAGTTGAAGCGCTCGTTGCGATACAGGTGGGCCACCATGGTGTGCCGACGCCCGCGTGGCAGGAGGAACTTCTGAAAGAACTCGTTGCGGCTCACGAAGCGATCATCGAAGTACTGCGCACAGGTCATGACCTGCCCCATCGGAGCGCCGCTCATCAAGGACCAGCGAGGATCCAGCTGCTTGTAGTGGTTCAGATACTCCGGATCCACCGCATCCATGCCGCCTTGTTCATTGACCACAGCCATGCGAGGCTCAACACAGGAACGGTCCCAGCCAATGAAGTAGGACGAATCCACGCCCAGCCAGGCCGTGACCTGCCGGATGGCCCCTCGCAGACGCACCGGATCCAGGACGGACTCATAGAGCTCGCCGATCAGATCGGAAAATTGCGTGACCTCTTGCCGAATTGCGGCCATGGCCCACCCCCTCATCCCTGTGACTGGTGACAAATGTGCTGGTTTGCGCTGAAATAGCAGGACCGCTGTCTCACGGTCCGTCAGCCGTCGCGAAGCCGGGACTCAAACGAGGACCGTTAATCTCAGCACGGCAACCATACTACAGTCGCAGGTCGAGCTTGTGTGCATCCGTGTCCCCGCCTCTTCATCTGTGTGAAGGGGCGGGGGAGCGTGACTCAGGGCTGCTGAGGATCGGCCATGAAGGCAATGCGATGCAGCCCCGCCGCCTGCAGCATCCCCAGCACCTCGGCCACACGCCCATAAGGCACGGCCCGATCCGCCTTGAGATGCACCTCGGTCTTGCCGCCCTTGAGCGGCTCCAGACGCGTGCGCAGTTCCTCGAAGGCCATGACCTCCTCGTTCCAGCGCAGCTCGCCAGACGCCGTCAGCGTGAGCTTGAGGGCCTGGGGGTTGGGATCCTGAGGTTGGGTGCCCTCGGTCTTGGGCAGGTCCAGCTTGAGGCTGGACGTCATCAAAGGCGCGGTGAGCATGAAGATCACCAGCAGCACGAGCATGACGTCGATGAGCGGCGTCATGTTGATCTCGCTCATGGGCGACGAGCCCTGGGTGCGCTCCAGACGTCCGAAGGCCATGTCGCTGATCTCCAGGGGGCGCTCAGGCGCTCGCCAGCAGGGTCTCGCGCAGGTCATGCGCGAACCCTTCCAGATCGGCCTCGCAGGCCGACACCAGCTTGCCGAAGATGTTGTAGGCCAGCACGGCAGGAATGGCCACGGCCAGGCCGGCTGCGGTCATGATCAGGGCCTCGCCCACCGGGCCGGCAACCTTGTCCAGGCTGACCGAGCCTTCGGTGCTGATGGCCATCATGGCGTGGTAAATGCCCCAGACGGTGCCAAACAGCCCGACAAAGGGGGACACGGCGCCCACCGAGGCCAGCAGCACCTGCCCGGCCTGCAGGCGGGCCAGCACCTCGTGCAGGCTGTCACGCAGACGTCGGGTGAGCTGAGCCTGGGGTTCGGCCCGAGCTTCGAGCGAACCCGCAACCACGGACTGGCGTGCAGCCTCGACCAGGGGCAGCAGCACGCGCTCGCGGTCCATCGCGGCCAGTTGCTGCTGAGCGGTGTCCACGTCCGTGGCACGCCAGAAGCTGGCCATGCCTTGCGCCAGATCCCGCCGTGCACGGCCCAGCACCAGGGCCTTCCAGACGATCACGACCCAGGCGGACACGGACATCAGCAGCAGCATGGCGGCCACTGCCAGGGACACCGCGTCGCCCTGCTCCCACAGGTGTTGCAAACCGTCCATTGGGGCGCCGTCTTACTTCAGGCCCAGCACGTCATCCATGCCGAAGAGCCCGTGGGGCTGATGCGCCAGGAAGCGCACGGCCCGCAAGCTGCCCTGGGCATAGGTGGCGCGGCTGGAGGATTTGTGGGTGATCTCGATGCGCTCGCCGATGCCGGCAAACAGCACGGTGTGGTCGCCCACGATGTCACCACCGCGCACCGTGGCAAAGCCGATGGTGCTGGGGTCACGCTCGCCGGTCACGCCTTCGCGGCCATAGACCGCGCAGTCCTGCAGGTCACGGCCCAGGGCCTCGGCCACCACTTCACCCATCTTCAGGGCGGTGCCGCTGGGGGCATCGACCTTGTGGCGGTGGTGGGCCTCGATGATCTCGATGTCATAGCCCGTGTTGAGGGCCTTGGCGGCCTGACGCAACAGGTTCAGCACCACATTGACACCCACGGCCATGTTGGGGGCCATGACGATGGCGATGTCGCGGGCGGCGTCTTCGATCTCGGCCTTCTGCTCGCTGGTGAACCCGGTGGTGCCAATGACCAGCTTGATGCCGTTCTCACGGCAATGGCGCAGGTGGGCCATGGTGCCTTCAGGACGGGTGAAGTCGATCAGGAACTGCGACTGGGCCAGGCCCTGCCCCAGATCGTCGGCGATCAGCACCCCGCTGCGCTGGCCCAGAAAGGCCACGGCATCAGAGCCCAGGGCCGGGCTGCCAGGGATGTCCAGTGCACCGGCCAGGGTGCAGTCAGGGGCGGCCAGCACGGCCTCGACGAGCATGCGGCCCATGCGGCCGCTGGCGCCGGCGATGCCCACGCGGTAGGAGGTGTCGTTCACGGTGGAGTTGGAGCTCATGGGTGGGTCAGCAAGACGGGAGACCGGCTCAGCGGCGGCCAGATTCAAGCGGGGGGTAGTCGCGGACGGCGCCTTGCGGCACCTTGGGCTTGTTGTCGACCTTGGGGGGCACCGGCAAGGCCGCAACCTGCGCTTCGGTCAGATCGGGCGGGGCCGCTTTGAGTTCTTGCGGGCGGGAGATCGAGGCCACGAACTCGCGCTCGGTGGGCAGGGTGTCGGACTCGAAACGCTCGACCACATTGTTCTTGAAGAACACGGTGACACGGCGCTGCTGAGGTGTGACGCCCTGGCGGGCGATGGTGAAGACGTAATCCCAGCGGTTGTCGTGGAAGACATCGGCCAGCAGGGGCGTGCCCAGGATGTCGCGCACCTGGGTGCGACCCAGACCTGGCTGGATCTGGGCCATGACTTCCTGCGTGACCACATTGCCCTGCACGACTTCCATGCGGTAGGGCTTGAGCAGACCGAACATGGTCTCGGGGCTGCTCAGGGTCGAATCGCGCAGCGAACTGCAGCCCGTCAGCCACAGCGGCAGCAGGCCGGCCACCAGCAGCAGGCCCAAGGAGGGCGTTGCACGGCGCGCAGCTCGTGAAGGGAGTGTGGTCAACAACACAGGACGGCGTCCTTTCAGACAAAAAATGGTGGCGAAGACCCCAGGCGGTGCACGTCCGCGGTCATCCCGATATCATCAGCCATTCTAGCGGGGCCTTGACACCCTGCTCGACCCGAGAAAGACCGCCATGAACCACGCCGACGAAATCAAGAACAGTGGCCTCAAGGCCACCCTGCCCCGCATCAAGATCCTGGATGTGTTCCAGCAGGCACAGCAGCGCCACATGACGGCCGAAGATGTCTACAAGGTCCTGCTGGCCGAGGGCTCGGACATCGGCCTGGCCACGGTCTACCGGGTGTTGATGCAGTTCGAGCAGGCCGGCATCCTCAGCCGCAACCATTTCGAAGCCGGCAAGGCCGTGTTCGAGCTCAACGAGGGCAAGCACCACGACCACCTGGTCTGTGTGGTGTGCGGCAAGGTCGAGGAGTTCTACGACCCGGAAATCGAGCGTCGTCAGGCGGCCATTGCCGAGGAGCGGGGCTACACCCTGCAGGACCACGCCTTGTCGCTGTACGTGGTGTGCAATCAGCCGGAGTGCCAGAAGGCCCACCACGGCCACGGCCGCTGAGGCAAGCCGCCAGCTCAGTCGAGCACACCGCGCTCCATGGCGCGCTGATGGCGGTCGATGAATTCCTTGTAGGTGTCGATGCCACGCAGTTGCAGCACGGTGTTGCGCACGGCAGCCTCGACCAGCACGGCCAGGTTGCGGCCGGCGTCCACGGCGATGACGACCTTGCGCACCTGCACACCCATGACCTCTTCGAACAGAGGCTCGTAGGGCAGGCGCTCGAACTCGCGCTCCATGGTTTCCTTGCGGACCAGGTGCACGATCAGCTTGAGGCGCATCTTGCGGCGCACCGCTGTTTCACCAAAGATGGCCTTGATGTCCAGCAGACCAATGCCGCGCACTTCCAGCAGATTGCGCAACAGCTCGGGGCAACGGCCTTCGATGGCACTGCGCGAGACACGGTAGAGATCCACGGCATCGTCGGCCACCAGGCCGTGGCCGCGCGAGATCAGCTCCAGCCCCAGTTCGCTCTTGCCCAGGCCGGACTCACCTGTCAGCAGCACGCCCAGGCCCAGGATGTCCATGAAGACGCCATGGCGGGTGATCCGCTCGGCGAAATGCTGGGTCAGGTAGCTGCGCAGCACGTCAATGACGTGACCGGCCGGCTCAGCCGTGACAAACAGGGGGATGCCGGCCCGGCCACACATGGCCACCAGGCGATCGGAGGGGGTCTGGTCGTCGGCCACCACCACCACGGGCGGCTCCAGCGTCACGATGCGCTGGATGCGACGCTCCTGGTCTTCGGCGTTGGAGCTGTCGAAGTAGGCCGATTCACGGCGGCCCACGATCTGCACCCGGTAGGGGTGGATGTAATTGAGGTAGCCCACCAGATCGGCGGCGGACTGGGCGGTCTGCACCGCCTCTTCGTCAAAACGGCGCTCGGGGTGGGCATGGCCTGCGATCCACTCCCAGCGCAAGGCCTGGCGATTGGCCTCGAACAGGACTTCGGCACTGATGATGGCGAGATCTTGGACGCTCACAGAAGGCTCGGTTTGACCTGTCGATGGAAGTGGGAGGGCATCAGGCCACCGACTTCAGCGGTTGCCAGCGCTCGATCATCTCATGCACCTTGACCGCGTCGGTTTCCGTCTTGAGGCGTTCACGCAACTCGCGGTCGGACAGCAATTCGGCGATCTCGGAGAGGATTTCCAGGTGACGCTGGGTGGCGGCTTCCGGCACCAGCAGGAAGATCAGCAGGTTGACGGGTTCGTCATCCGGGGCATCGAAGGGGATGGGCTGGCTCAGACGGATGACGGCTGCCAGCGGGTTCTTGAGGCCCTTGATGCGGCCATGAGGAATCGCCACGCCGTGGCCCAGCCCGGTCGAGCCCAGTCGCTCACGAGCGAACAGGTTGTCGGTGACGGTGGCGCGCGCGATGGAATGATGATTCTCGAACAGGAGACCAGCGTGTTCGAAGACGCGCTTCTTGCTGCTGGCATCCACATCCACCAGCACTTGGCCGACGGGCAGGATGGCGGAAAGTCTGTTCATCATGTAACAGAGGGGGCGACGGTGGAACACCTTGTCCCCCACTTCCTGGATGGCTGAGCGGCGGATTATAGGAACCCGTGACGTCCACAAACAGTGCCTGAACACCACCGGGTTGAGGGATTCTGCACCTTTTGCTGCACTGCAGCAAGCAGGAGGATCTGCAATTCCAGAAAAACGTGCACAAGACCACAACGCAAAACCAGTGTGCCTTGATGACAAAACACCAAGGCATGAAAAACGGCCCCTAAGGGCCGTTAACTTGGTGCCTCGCTGCGCGGGCGACCCTGCATCAGGTCACACCAAGCATAGGTCAGTACGTTCGTGCGACATCATCTTATGCATTGACATCCCAGTTGACATCTCCCTGACGCTTGAGCGATGAGTGATGGTGATCCTGAACGCGATCCTTGTGGCGGCAGACCTGGCGGTCGAGCCTGTCCATGAGTTGATCGATCGCGGCATAGAGGTCTTCGTGCGAGTTCTCCACAAAAATGTCCTTGCCCTTGACGTGCAAGTTGACTTCAGCCTTCTGACGACGATCCTTTTCCTTTTGCTTTTCAACGCTGAGCAGAACCGTCACGTCCACCACTTGGTCAAAGTGTCGGGTAACACGATCTAGCTTGGTGAGCACATACTCACGCAGAGCCGGGGTAACTTCCAGATGGTGGCCACTGATCGTCAGATTCATACCGCCTCCTTTCGAGGGCAGAGAGTTGAAACACCCGATGGACCGCTCGCTTGGCTCAAAGTTCCAAGTCATGGCGCCTTGGCGCTGGGCCTGCAAAACTGTCAACCGGAAGACCAGTTTGCCCCTCTTTCAGGTGGATGACAAGGGCATGACACGGGTGTTTTCATGGATCTATTTTTCGATCACTTGAGCTTCGTTAACAAAAGCCGATTTCTGCTTGAAACCGGCCCGAACAGCCCTCATCTTGGCGCTGGCGCGGTCACACTCATGGGGCCTGTGTGCACCCGCAGCCGACCGACCCACCACACCATGATCAGGGTTGTGGCCAAGGCCAGCCAGCCGCAGCGCTCGTAACCCAGCACCTGCCCGCTGGGCGAGCGCGACACCAGCACCCCGCCGATCCAGGCGGCCACACCCATGGTGGCCGATTGCAGGGCGCTGTTGACACTCATGAAGCCCCCCCTCAGCTCGGCCACGGAGGCCGCGGTAAGCAAGGCCATGCCCGGCACCATGCGCCCTGACACGAACACAAAGAAGCCCGTGGTCACCAGCAGCAACACCCCCATGGGCACGGGCCCCAGATGGGTCAGGGCCAGCATGGGCAGCACGGCGACCAAGGACAGCAGCCGGAACATGAGGACCTTGCCCCAGCGATCGGCCAGACGCCCCCACAGACGCGCGGTGAACAAGGTGGCCACACCCCCCGCCAGGTAGATCCAGGGTACCTGGTCCTGCCTCAGGCCGACATTGGTGGTGGTGAAGATGGTGATGTAGGGAATGATGGAAAAACTGCCCAGCACCATCAGGGACGACAGACCGAAGGCACGCCAGTGATTGGGTTCGGCCACCACGGCCCGCAGGCGCTGCCATGGCCCTTGACCAGCCTGCCCGGCCAGATGTCCCGACATGCCCGGCACCGTGCGCCAGACCGCCAGCCACAGCACGGCCGATACGGCGGCGATGCTGAAAAACGGCATGTGCCAGCCCCAGCGACTGGCCAGCCACAGCGACAGGGGCACGCCAGCCACCGTGGAAATGGAGAACGCGGACATCACCACGCCCATGGCCTGGCCGCGCCGCTCGAAGGGGATCACATCCCCCACGATGGTCTGCACCAGGGCGCCCAGCACCCCGCCAAACACGCCCGCGGCGATGCGCGCGGCCATCAGGGTGCCAAAGGTGGGGGCCAGACCACAGGCCAGCGTGGCCAGGGTGAAACCGGCGTAGAGCACCAGCAGCGCCCGAAGACGGTCAAAGCGATCGATCATCACCGAGGCGATCAACCCCGAGGCACCAGCTGCCAGGGAGTAGGCCGACACGAGCGTCCCGAACTGGGCATCGCTGAGATGGAACAGGGTGGTCAGTTGCGGCCCCAGGGGCATCATGACCATGAAGTCGACGATGTGGGTGAACTGGACAGCGGCCAGGGTCCACAGCAGCAATCGCTCCTGGCCCGGCGAAAGCGTGGTGGGGTGCATCCGACCAGTATGCCCGCATGCCTGAACCCATATGAGACCGCAGGCCATCCCTAGTTCAAGGTCTCGCCAAGACTGCAACGCTGTGCCTACATTGTGAAATGACCAGTCAACCTGCGGAGCCCTGGGCGGGAGCCCCCTATGAAGCGCCTATTCATCAGCTACCGAGGCACGGATGGCCGCAAGGTCGCTGATCGGCTGGCGCAGGCGCTGATCCAGCGCTTCGGCACCGAGCAGGTCGCTCACCACCCGCGTGAACCCTGGGACGCGCACTCCTGGCACGACGAACTCCTCCATGCGCTGGGGCGTCAGCCCATCGTGCTGGTGGTGCTCACGCCCGATCTGTTTGGGGCCCGATCGTCCAGCGGCCAGGTCTGCATGGAGGATCCCGACGATCCCGTGCGCCGGGAGCTTGAAAGCGCGCTGCTGACACGCGCCACCCTCATCCCCTTGCTGACCGATCAGGTGCTGATGCCCGATGCAGCCCATCTGCCCTTGAGCCTGCGCCCCTTCACCGAGTGCCAGCCCCTGCATCTGCACAGCTCGCACTGGAGCGAGGATCTGGAGCGGCTGTGCACCGAACTGCAATCCACCGGGCTCACGCGCCCCCTGGGCGGCGATCCACACCGCCACGCCAGCAGCCATGCCTGGCCCCTGGCCGGGCTGGTGCTGGCATCGTTCTCGCTGCTGGGCGTGCTGATGGTCCTGAGCCGGGACGTCACCCCTGGCGCCAGCCCCACGGCCGAGCAGGTCCTGGCGCAGCGCGACATGCCACTCGACCAGGCGCTGGCCCCCACGGCGGCAGGGCAGCCGAGCCTGAGCGGCGACTGGGTGGCCACCCTGGGCGACGGCAGCAAGCTGCCCTTCACCGTCACGCAGAAGGGCCCGCGTGTCTCGATGTCAACGCCGCGCCTGCTGATTGCCACCGACCCGCTGGCACAGCGCATCGCGGCATGGGCACTGCCCCGGCCCGATGAGCAGATCACGGACCTGCGCCTGCATGCGGAAGGCACCCTCAACGGATCGGCCATGGAGCTGTTCCTGACCCTGGAGACCGGCGATGGCCGCTTCGTGATCGACAAAGGGGATCTGGAATTGCTGATCAGCGAAGATCAGCAAGGCATGAGTGGCGGCCTGCACTTCAGCAAGAGCAGCCCCACCGCCATCGCCCTGCAACGCCCTTGAATGTTCTTCTCTCACCTTTGACACACTCCCATGACCTCTTCCTTGCGCATTGATGACAAACACCGACTGGTCGGCGACCAGGTCACCTTCCGGGCCACGCCCAACCATGGTGGGGTGCTCAAGCCGCGGTACCTGGTGATGCACTACACGGCGGGCCGCTCGGCCGCCAGCTCGGTCGAATCCCTGTGCACGCAAAAGCCTTCGGGCAATGCCTCGGCGCACGTCGTGCTGGGGCGCGATGGCAGCATCGTGCAACTGGCCCCTTTCAATGTCGTGACCTGGCACGCGGGCGTGAGCCAGTGGAATGGTCTGATCGGCCTGAACAACCACTCCATCGGCATCGAGATGGACAACGCCGGGCAACTCAAGAAGGTGGGCAGCCAGTACCAGGCCTGGTTCGGCAAGGTCTACCCCGATGACGAGGTGCTGCTGGCCGAGCACAAGCATGGCGGTGGCATCCAGCCCTGGCACACCTACACCGAGGTCCAGATCGAGCGGGCGCTGGAGTTGGCCGAGTTGCTGGTGGCACGCTATGGCCTGGAGGACGTGCTGGGTCACGAGGACATCGCCCGTGGTCGCAAGGCCGACCCAGGCCCGGCCTTCCCCCTGGCCAGCGTGCAGAGCCGCGCCCTGGGCCGCACGCAGGATGAGCCGGCGCACTTCGTGGTCACGGCCACCTCGCTGAACATCCGATCGGCCCCCGATGCGGCGGCCACGCCGGTCGCCGCGCCCTTGAAGAAGGGGACCGAGCTGATCCTGCTGGAGCCCCTGGACCGTTGGAGCCGCGTCGAGGTGATCGGCAAGACGGACCTGGAGGGCTGGGTCAGCAACAGCTACATCCAGGAGATCCAGCCCGCGTCTCAGCGCTCGACCCCGGCGGCCAAGAAGGCAGCCGCACGCCGCCGCTGAGGCCCCGTGGCGGGCGTGGCCTTCACGCCCGCGCCGCGCACCTCGAAATGCACGGCGTCCACCACCTGGGGCCCTCGGCGCAGTTCCAGCTGGTGCCGTCCGGGCCAGGGCAGCCAGGCATGGCGCTCGGCCTGTGACAGGCGTCGGCCGTCCAACCACCAGCTCAGGCCACGCGCCTGCTCCGACCGGGTGAACAGCACACGCTGCACCTGCGGCGGCATGTCCGGATCGATCGCATAGATGGCCCCATCCTGAGGGTTGAGGATGGCGCGCCCCGGCGGGGTCGCCTGCACCTGCCACAGTGCCTGCTGGGTGCCTGCGATGAACCACTCCTGTCGGGCTGGCTCCGGCGTCGGCCACCCCTGGAACGCGATGGCCTGGGCCACCAGGCCTGCGGGCGCTGCCGGCGCGCGCGAGGGCTGCGCCCGGTGCAGCTCACTGACCAGACGGGACCACACCGGCGCGGCGCCCGACACCCCGCTGACCTCGTGCATGGGCTCGCCGCTGGCGTTGCCCACCCAGACGCCCACGGTGAAACGATCGGTGAAACCCACGCACCAGTTGTCGCGCATGTCCTTGCTGGTGCCGGTCTTGACGGCGGCAAAGCCCCTGGTGGCCAGCACGCTGTCCAGGCCAAAGGTCGATGCGCGTGCATTGTTGTCGGCCAGGATGTCGGTGACCAGAAAGGCCGCTTCGGGCCTCAAGACCTGACGGAACACGGGGCGCGTGTCCGGACCGCTGCGGCTCAGCCGGACCGGTGACCACCCGCCGCCACGCGCCAGGGTGCGATAGGCATTGCTCAGATCGCGCAGGGTGACCTCGGCACCGCCCAGCGCCAGCCCCGGCCCGTAGAAGCTGCCGGGCTCTCGCAGGCCCAGACCCAGGGCGTTGAAGCGCTGGGCGACGGCCTCCGGCCCCAGCAAGGCGCCCACCCGCACGGCCGGGATGTTGAGGCTGCTGCCCAGGGCCTGACGCACGCTGACCCAGCCCTTGAAGCGATGGTCGTAGTTCTGGGGGCGGTACACCCCCGATGCGGTGGGCAGTTGCACCGGCGAATCGTCCAGCAGGCTGGCGGGTGTCAGCACACGGCGCTCGAAGGCCAGCTCGTACACGAAGGGCTTGAGGGTCGAGCCCGCCTGGCGGCGCGCCAGCACGCCATCGACCTCGGGGGCCGAGGCCAACGCACCGGCCGAGCCGACCCAGGCCAGCACCTCGCCACTGGCGTTGTCGAGCACGATCACAGCACCGTCTTCGACCTGGCGCTCGTGCAGCTCGACCAGTTGCTGGCGCAACACGGCCGTGGCCAGGCGCTGCACGCGGGCATCGAGCGTGGTGGGCCACTGGGCCGGCCAGGCGCGTGTGCGCCCCCAGCCCGCGCGGCGTGCCTCATCGATCACCTGCCGGGCGGCGTGCGGCGCCAGTTGCTCACCCAGGGGCATGCCACCGCGACGCTGCAGTGCCGACTCGGTGAGCAGGCGCAGACCATCGCAGGCGGAGGCGGCGCCTTGCATCGTCTGCCACACCTGGCAGGCCCGCTGCGCCACCTGGGCCGCAGACGCATTGGGGCCCCGCACCAGCGCGGCGGTGATGGCCGACTCACGCAGGTCCAGCGCCGAGGGGTGCTTGCCGAACAGGGTCTGAGACAGGGCGTTGATGCCCACCAGTTCCCCTCGCAGCGGGACCAGGTTGAGGTAGGCCTCCAGGATGTCGCTCTTGCGCCAGCGGGCGTCGATCTGGCGCGCGCTCCAGGCCTGCCCGATCTTGCCCACAACGCTGCGCCCACCCGCAGGTCGGGCATGATCGGCGTCCAGCAGGCCGGCCAGTTGCATGGTCACGGTGGAGGCACCCCGGGTGCGCTCGTTCCAGAGATTGCCCCAGGCGCTGGCGGCCACGCCGCGCCAGTCGACACCGCTGTGGGCCCAGAAGCGCCGGTCCTCGGACAGCACGATGGCCATGCGCAAGGACGCCGACATGTTCTGCAAGGGCACCCAGGGCAGGCGGCGCGCGTGCTCGTCGACCCGCACGGTCTGCATGGGCAGGCCTTGGCGGTCCAGCAGGACCAGATCGCTGGGACGGTGCGCACGACGCACCTCATCAAAGGTGGGCAGATTCGCGCGCACCGGCCAGGCACACGCCCACAGGGCGCCCGCCACGAACACGGCACGCCATGGCCTCAAGGCTGCACCTCCACGGGCTGGTTGGGCAACTCACCAAAGGTCTCGGGGGCATACATGGCCTCGATGCGCGTGGGTGGCAACTGGAATCGCCCGGGGTTGTTGAGGCGCACCGTGTACTCAACCACATGCCGCCCCTTGGGCAGCCAGGCGAAGTAACCCCGCCAAGCCTCGAAGCTGCGCTCGATGTAGACCGGCCAGAAGCCCTCGGACCGCTCACCCGACGTGGCCAGTTGGGAGTCGCGGCCCAAGCCGCTGCCCAGCACGGTGGCGCCAGCCGGGATGGGATCGCTCAGTGCGACCCAGGTCATGTCGGACTGGGCATCGATGCTCAGGCGCACGCGCAACACCGTGCCACGCGGCAGGGCACCGGCCGGCAGGTCCTTGAGCGCGTTGCCATCGAGCACCTTGAGCTCGCGCTGAACGCGGTAGCCGGCCGACAGGGGCGCCTTCAAGGGCACGGCCGCCAGGGTCTGCACGGTCAGCCAGGGTTTGCCGGAGCCTTGTTGCTGCACTTGCAGGGGCAGGGTGGTCCCCACGGGCCTGGCGGGCCAGGGCATCAGGCCCACACTGCCTTGCGGCGCCCCACTCCAGGCATGACGCAGGGCGGACGTGGCCAGGCTGGACTGCGTGACGCCGGCCACCGGCGTGCTTTCAAAACGCTGCGAGAAGCGGTCGAGCGCGAGCGAGCCCCACAGATTGGCGGTCGTGGTCATCCAGGCGCCCTGCCGCTGACGCCCCAGCGAGCCCACCACCAGGCGGGGCAGCTCGTCCTTCCAAGCGGGGCGGTCCATCACCGCCAGGATGAGTTTGGCGGCATTGGCGTCGGCGTTGTCCATCAGCCACCACCAGAAGTCATCGGCCTCGGTCGAGAACTTCAAGGTCGTGCCTGCGTAGGTCAGGCGGGCGCGCAGCACCTGCTCGGCCTCCTGCAGGCGCGCGTCGCGCTGCGGCACGGTGTTCAGGCGCTGCAGGATGTTGAACCAGTCGATCACCGCCGCGGTGGGCCAGGTCTGAGGGGCCAGGATCAGAGGCTCCAGCATGCGGGCGTCGGCGCGACCGTAGCGGCTGAGGGCCTCGATGGCGGCGAGTTTGCGCACCGTGAGGTCCAGCGTCTGCGGGCGGCCCGGGGGGCTCCAGCTGTCACGCATGACGCGCCCCTGCACGAAGTCACTCAGGCCCGCCAGCATGGTGTCGCGTGCAGCGCCGGGCAGCTCGAAGCCCGCCTCGTGTGTCGCGGCCAGCACATAGGCCGTGAGCCGGTCACTGCCTTGCGGCGCCGACCCACCGGAGGGCGGGAAGTAGCTGGCCAGGCCATCGCTGTCCAGATAGCTGGGCAAGGCGCGCGCTACCTGCTCCCACATGGCCGCATCTTTCAGCCCGACGGCCTTGGAGGTCTTCTGCTCCAGGCACACGAAGGGATAGGTCTCGAAATAACGGCGGATGCCGGGCAAGGCCCCGGTCAGGCGGGGCTGCAGGCCCACCTGCACGCCGCCACGCGGGCGCACGCCCTCGGCAGAGGCCTGGGTGAGAGCGCCCGCCGGCGCGGCCACGGGCACCGTGACCGTGCCCTCGACCTGCCGCAAGGTGGCGGCCCAGACGCGAACCGGCACGGCGCTCTGCACGCGCTGCGACAGCGTGAGTCGATCCACACCCTGCACCCCGGCCGTGGCCCCCACCTGGAGGGCCGAAGCCTGCCACTGCAGGGCCGTGATCTGCGCGGGCACCGTGACGGACCAGCGGATCTCGCGGGCACCACCCGCAGGCACCTGCACACGCTGCGGTGGCAGGGTCAGGGCCTGATCGGGCAGGCCTTCGCCCCGGCCGAGGCCTTTCAGATCGGCCTGCACCGTCATGGGCTGGGCCGTGGTGTTGCGCAAGGTGAAGATGGCCTGGAACTGGTCGCCTTCGCGCACCAGGGGTGGCAGGCCCGACAGCATTTGCAGGTCCTGCGTGACCTGGATGCTGGCATGGCCGGTGCCGAAGGTGTCGATGCCCTGGCGCGATGGCAGCCCCTGGGCCACGGCCACCAGGCGGAAGCTGGTGAGCGAGTCATTGAGCGGCACCTGGATGAGCGCTTCACCCCGCGCATCGAGCGTGACGGCCCCCTGCCACAGCAGCAGGGTCTCGAACAGCTCGCGCGAGGCGCTGTGGCCACCACCGCCCCCCGGGGCCACGGCCTTGCGTCCGTAATGGCGCCGCCCCACGATCTCGTTTTGCGCTGTGCCCGTTTCAACGGCCCAGGCGCGCTCGCGCAGCATGGCATCCAGCAGTTGCCAGGAGTCGTTGTCGGCCAGGGACAGCAGCGCTTCATCGACGGCAGCAAAGGCGATTTCACCCGACACCGGTCGGCCCTGGTGAGTCACGCGCACCTTGGCACGCACCGTCTGGCGGATGCCATAGCGGGCCTTGTCGGGGATCACCTCGACACGCAGCTCATGCTGCGCACGACCGATCTGCAGTTGCGCCACGCCCAGCTTGAACGCGGGCTTGGAGAGGTCCACCATGGCGGTGGGCATCTGGAAGTCGCGACCTTCGCCGCGGAAGGCTTTCCACCATTGCAGCGGTGTGCGCCAGCCCCAGGTGAAGAAGGAATACCAGGGCACCTCATGCACGCGCCCGCGCACCGCCATCACGCTGACGAAGACATTGGGGGCCCAACTGCGGGTGGTGGGAATGGGCAATTCGATGGTGGGATCCTCGCCTTCCAGCGTCATGACCCGGGTGTCGATGATGCCCTCGCGCTCGACCGACACCAGCACCGTGGCCTCACGAAAGGGCATGCGCACCTGCAGGCGCGCGACCTCGCCGGGCTCGTAACTCTTTTTCTCGGGCAGCACGTCCATGCGGTCGTCATCGTCCTGCGAGAACCACAGCTCGCCCTGGCGCGTGATCCACACGGTGGTGGCCGCCTCGCTGACACGGCCCTTGGCATCGGCGGCCTGCGCGATCAGCTCGACTTCACCCGCCTGATCGATCTCGGCCTCGCACAGCAGCAGGCCGCGGGCGTCGGTCTGGCCACTGCAGACCTGGCCGAGGTCTTTCACCTCGGTGCGGTTGTCGTAGCTGTAGAGCCCGCCGACGATGCGCTTGCGCGCACTGATCTCCTGACTCAGCCGCGCCTGCACCTTGACCTTCTGGCCCGCGCGCGGCTTGCCCTGCGTGTCCAGCACCAGCGCCTGGAACTTGACCGTGCCACGGTTGCTGGCCCAACTGCCCGCCTTGAGGCCCACCACGACCTCCGCTGGCCACAGCGGCACCTCGGTGCCCACGGTCTGCACCTCGCCATTGGGGTCATTGAAACTGAGCTCGGCACGCACACTCATGGCGCGCCGGGTGGGCGGCAGACGGGGAATGAGCACCCGTGCCGCGCCGTCCTTGTCCGTGATCAGGGGCAGGCGATCGGCCAGCAAGCGATCGCCCGAATCCTCCGCGCCCTCGCCTTCGTCCCCCTCCATGGCAGGCTGCGCGCGGGTCTGGCGCGACGGCTGGAAATTGAACTCGGGGTAAGGCGCGAACTGCAGCCAGCGCTCGCGCAGGACCGCACTGACACGGCCTGGCGCCTGGGCCATGGCGCCGCCGGAGAGGAAGCTCAGTTGCGCCTGCAAGGGCAGCTCGGTCGGCGCGATCTGCGCCGCACCCGGCCCGCTGAGGCGCGCCTGGATCAGGGGCAGACGGAACTCCTCCACGCGGAAACGTCCGCTGGTGGTGCTGCGTTCACCCCGTGAACCCTGGCTGATCAGTTGGATGTCGTACACCCCCAGCTTGGCCTCGCGCGGGATGGCCCAACTGGACAGGGCCGAACCGCCGGCACGCCACTGCAGCGGCAGGACGACTTCGTCGCCACTGCCCTGGTGCACCAGCTTGAGCTGGCTGGGCCAGCGGTCTTTGGGCAGGGGGGCCAGGCCTTGCCGCGTCTCCAGGCGCATGAAGTGCTTCATGGACACGGTCTCACCGGCGCGCAGCAAAGCGCGGTCGGTCACCGTGTGCAGCCGCACGCCGGTCAGATCACCGTCATAGCGTGGTGAATCCGTGGGCACATGGAAGCGCCAGGGCTCCACCCCTTTTTGCCAGCTCGAAAAGGCGAACGCAACGTCCTGCTGGCCCTTGTAAGGCCCTTGCGCGATGCGTTGACGCGCCGTCACGAAGAGACCGTGGTCCACGGGGCAATCGTAGCCTCCGGCATCCAGTGGCTGATCGATGCGCGCCAGGCCCTGGGCATCGGTGCGCCCCTGCCACAGCAAGGTGCCATGGCAGTCATGCACCCGCAGATCGACCGCGGCCACCGGTCGGGCCTTGTCCAGCGAGGTCACCCACACGGCACTGCTGTCGCGACCATGCTTGATGTGCACGCCGAGGTTGGTGACGAGCACCCCCGTGCGCACATACATGGGTGCAGGACGCGCCAGCAGAGCGGCACCCAGACGGGGCGATTCGATCTCGACCACATGGTAGCCCGGGCCCTGCAGGGGCAGGCCGATGACTTCAAAAGGCCGTGGATCGTCCTTGTCTGGGGCAGGCACGCTCAGGCGGCGGGCCGCTTTGTCATCCTTGAGCAGGGACAGCTCACGCGAGCCGATGCGGCGTTCGACCTCGTAGCGGTGCGTCTTGCCGCGCTCATCGGTCTCAACCCGCCACTCATGCCACTCGGCCCGGGGCCGACCCAGCTCCTCAGCGCTGAAGCTGGTTTCGTGGTGGCGGCGCACACGGGCCATCCAGTTCAGGATATCGGCATCACCTTGCAGGACCTTGGTGCGCGCGGCCAGGGCCTCTGCCTGGCCGGTGCGAACGCCCTGCACCCGCAGGTCGCGCTCGACATGACGGACCGTGAGGGGTAGCACAGGCGGCTGCCCGGGCTCGGCCTGCAACTCGATCACGCCAAACGGCGCGGTGGCGAACTTGGCCAGCGGGGGGGTGCCCCCCGTGCGCACCGCCAGCGGGAAGGTGCCGGCATTGGCCGGGCTGCGGCCACTGGCATCCTTGAGTTGCCGGGGCAGAACAACACGCAGCGCTGCGTTGTCCGGCAAAGGCGGCTTGAAGCTCAAGGCATCCACTTCCTCGCGTCGATCGTCCTTGTCAAACTGGGGCTTGAGCTCGGGGCCCTGGGCGGGCACGATGCGCACCTGCTCGGCCAGTGCACGGGGCACGGGCGAGGAGAAATTCACCGTCAGGGGGCGGATGGGCAGACACGGGCCCTGGGCACGCTCACGCTCGCAACTGAACTCGACCAGGAAGGCCCGCCGGACCTCGAAATCAAAACGCTGCGCCTGCTCGGTGAGCAGTGTCGGCAAGGCCTGTGCGGCAATGCCCTCGCCCCAGACCAGGCTGGCGGACCTGCCGGCGGGCAGAGGCCGTTGACAGGTCAGCAAAAGCAGGTTCGCATCGGGAGCACGCACGCCCTGCGCCTGGATGACGGCCTTGCGCTCGGCCCCCGTGACCACCCGCACGGGCAGGCGCTCGCCCACACCCTCGACCTGGCAATAGGCCTGGCGCGTCACCGTGTCCAGCAGGGCAGGACCGCTGAGCTGCAGCAGCCAGTGCTGCTGTTCTTCGATCTCGCCCTCTTCAGGCCACAGGCGGACCACGGCCGGCCCGCCGGTCTGGAATGTGGCCTGAGGCGCACGCGTCAGCGCCCCGGCGGCAGTGAGGCGTGGCGCCCAGCCCGCACGAGGCCGAATGGTGCAACGCACGCCAGGGCTCAGATCGGATTCGAAATCGTAGGCCCAGACGCGGTCATTGAGCCAGCGCCCCTGCCCTCGGGGCACCTCGCCCTGGCAGTTGACACTGTAGGGATCATCCTGGCGTGGGTCTCCCAGGGGCACCACGGCCTGATCGAACTGCACCACGACCTGGCGGGCCTGACCCACCGCACCTTGCGGACTGATGGCCCGCACGCCTGCAGCAGAGGCCCCGGAGGCGGCCATCAGGCACAGGCCGGCCCAGACCAGGGCACGCCATGGCGCCACACGCTTGTTCATGGTGGAATCCCCTTGAGGACACGTCAGGCAGACGTGCCTGTTTCTCTATGACACTGACGGTCAGTGTAGAGGAGGCGGGGGGCGAATCAGCACCTCCAAAAGGAGGGATGAAAAGGAGGGATGCTCAGGCCGCGATGCTGCGCACGACAGGCTCATGCATCGCCTGCGGGACCGTGCCCACCAGGCCCACGGCCACGTAGTCGACATACCAGTCCATCAACTCGAAAGCGCGCTCGCTGTAGAGGCGGGTCATGCCCAGAGAGGGGTGGCGTCCGAGCAGGCTGATGTCGGCCAGGCCATGGATGAGATTGCTGACGAACATGACCACCAGGAAGTGCAAGGCGTCGTCGGAGCGATGCGGCACCAGGGGGCTGAGCATGACCTTGATCTCGCTGATGTGAGACCAAGCATGCGCCAGCAGCATGCCATTGCCGCTGTGATGCGGCTGCCAGGTCAGGCGGGACAGGAAACGGACGGCCTGACGCCCGTCGCGCCCCGACGTGTAGGTCAGGATCATGGGCATGGCGGTCAGGCGCACGACTTCGTGCACGGTCAAACGCCCTTGTTGCTGCGCCTCGGTCATGGAGACCAGCGCCTGGTCCTGCAGAGGTTTGAGCAAGGCTGCCACGTGTTCGAACACGGCCGTGACCAGGCCGTCCTTGCTCTGGAAGTGGTAGTGCACCGCCGAGGGGTTGGACTGGCCGGCCGCCGTCACGATCTGCCGCAGCGACACCCCGTCGATGCCATGCTTGGCAAACAGGGCCAGGGCAGCGCGCACAATGCAGTCGCGGGTGTCGCTTTCAGCTGCGGCCACCTTGGTGCTGCGCACCCGGCTGGGAGAGGTCGTTGGAGCGGTCGTCGTCATATGAACGCATTCTGTAACGATCCGAGCCTTTAGGACAGGGCCTATCAGGGACAGTCCTGCCCCTTGATCTTGGGGGCGGGATAGCCCCATATGCACGACAATGCGCGGCATGACTTCGCGCGCCTCTGCCCTCGCTCCCGCATCCTACCTCACCCGCCAGGGCCTGCCCCTGGCCCTGATGGCCGTCCTGGCACCCACCTTGCTGGCCCTGGACGATCCGCCGTCGATCACCTTTTACAACCAGGTGCTGGGGGTGTTCGGCTGGGGGCTGTGGATGGCCTGGCTGGCGCGCCAGAGCGCACACCTGCCCGCCCAGCGCACGCAGCATGGTGGCGCGCTGACGGCCATCTCGGCCGTGCTGTGGCTCACGGCCGGATCGGCCCTGGGTTCGGTGTGGGCCACTGGCCTGCCGCTGGGCCTGGGCCTGATGGCCGCCACGCTGGCCCTGTCGGCCTGGTGGGTGCTGCACAGCGCCTGGCGGGCCGCGCACCGCATCGACGTGGCCGAACTCATGGACCTCTTTGCCCTGGGGCTGGCCTGGACCGGGGTCGTCAGCGTGGCGCTGTCGATCCTGCAGGTCTTTCTGCCCGAGTGGTGTGATGGCCGCCTGATCGCCGAGCCCTCGGTCGTCGGGCGGGCCGTGGGCAATCTGCGCCAGCCCAATCACCTGAGCACCTTGCTGATCTGGTGCGCCTGCGGCGCGGCCTGGCTGGGTCGACGGGGCCGCTGGCCGCGCGAGGCCGCCATGTTGCTCATCGTCATGTGCATCGGGGGGGTCGTGTGGTCGGCCTCACGCACGGGCATGGTGGCCATGCTCCTGCTCACCCTCTGGGGGATCCGTGACAAGCACTTGCCACGCCCCCTGCGCTGGCTGCTGATCGGCGCCCCGCTGGTGTACGGTGCCTGGTGGCAGGGCATGGCCTGGTGGGCCCACCTGGGCAGTGGTCACGCTTTTGCGGCCGAGGCCCGCCTCAACGATGGCAGCGACATCTCCAGCTCGCGCTTCAAGATCTGGGCCAACACCTGGGAGTTGATCCAGGCCCACCCCTGGACCGGCGTGGGTTGGGGTGAATTCAACCTGGCCTGGACCTTCACCGAGTTCCCCACCCGGCCCGTGGCCTTCTTCGACCACACCCACAACCTGATCATGCAATGGGCGGTGGAGCTGGGCCTGCCCTTGACGGTGGTGCTCATCGGCTTGAGTGCCTGGGGGCTGCTGGCCCTGTGGTGGCCGTGGCGCAGCGAATACCCGCATCACCAGGAACGCGACGGCGTGGTGGCCGTCACCGCCACCATGGTGAGTCTGGCCGCCCTGCACAGCCTGCTGGAGTACCCGCTGTGGTACAGCTACTTCCTGCTGCCCGCCGCTTTTGCCTTTAGCCTGGGCCTGGCAGCGGCTGCGCGCACACGTGCGCTGGCGGCCGGTGCCACGCCCGACGACGGGGTGCCGCCCACCGGCCAGGGCTGGCAGCCCGCAGCGGCAGGCCTGGCCATGGCCCTGGGCGCGGTCTGGTGCGCGGTGGACTACCAATGGGCGGCGAACATCTACGCCCCCCGTCCCTGGGCAGGCCCCTTGAGCGAGCGCATCAGCGCGGGCCAGCACACCGTGTGGTTTGCCTATCAGGCCGACTATGCCCATGCCACCGGCCCCGATGAAGACGAGCCCAGCCTGCCGCCGCAGGCCTTCCGTCGCACGCTGCACAACCTGGTGGACGCGCGCCTGATGATCGCCTATGCCCGCTCGCTGGCCGAACATGGCGAGGTCGACAAGGCCCGCTACGTGGTGCAGCGACTCAAGGAGTTCCGGCGAGACACGGGCGATGAGTTCCTGTCCGTGTGCGATGACGCCCCGGCCAGCGGCCCGGATCGCCCCTTCCAGTGCGATCCGCCCACGCGCAGCTACACCTGGCGTCAGGTGCTGCCGCGCTGATCGTCCCGACGCCAGTGGCCGCTGCGGCCGCCGGATTTTTCCAGCAGGCCGACGTCGGTGATGGTCATGCCGCGATCGGCGGCCTTGCACATGTCGTACACGGTGAGCAAGCCCACCTGCACGGCCGTGAGCGCTTCCATCTCGACCCCCGTAGGGCCCACGGTCTGCGCCGTGACGCGGCAGACCACGGCGGGCTGTGCCTCATCGAGCTCGAATTCGACGGCCACACGCGACAGGGGCAAGGGGTGACACAGAGGGATCAGATCCGCCGTGCGCTTGGCGCCCTGGATGGCCGCGATGCGCGCCACGCCCAGGACATCGCCCTTGCCTGCACGCCCCTCGGAGATCATGGCCAGCGTCTCGGGGGCCATCTCGATGCGCCCCTGGGCCACGGCCACCCGCATGGTGGCGGGCTTGCCAGACACATCAACCATGTGGGCCAAGCCCTGTTCGTCAAAATGGGTCAACACACTCATGCGATGATCTTTCGGGAGGAGACCGCAGGTTGCGGGATGTAAAGCTCGGGTGACCAGGGCGACCATTGTGGAACCAAAATGGCCGGTTCAGCCTCCAGCTTGCATCTACTCAGCTCACGCGATGGCGACCCACACCGTTACTGCTCCGCTCCGCTCCCTGGCTCTGCTGCTGGGCATCGGCCTGACCGCCCTGCCCCTGGGCCTGCAGGCCCAAGGCCGCATCAGCGCCGCCGGCACCCTGGTCGATGCCCCTCTGCCGGCTCTGGGCGACAGCAACTCCCAGTCGCTCAGCCCCGCGGCCGAGCGTCGCCTGGGCGACCGCATCATGCGCTCCATCCTGCGTGATCCCGATGTCATCGACGATCCGCTGGCACGCGAGTACGTGCAGGCCTTGTGGAGCGCCCTGCTGAGCAGCGCCCGCCAGCGGGGTGATCTCAGCGAAGACCTGGACACCGTCTACGCCTGGTCGCCCTTCCTGATCCGCGACCGCTCGGTCAATGCCTTTGCCCTGCCGGGGGGCTACATCGGCGTGCACCTGGGCCTGCTGTCCATGACGCGCAGCCCGGACGAGCTCGCCTCGGTGCTGGCCCACGAACTCAGCCACGTCACTCAGCGGCACATCGCCCGCATGATGAGCCAGGCCAAGCAAACCTCCTGGGTCAGCATCGCCTCGATGGTGCTGGGCGCCCTGGCCATGAGCCGCAACCCCGAGGGGGCGCAGGCCCTGATCGTGGGCGGACAGGGCCTGGCCGCGCAAGGACAGCTCAATTTCTCGCGCGACATGGAACGCGAAGCCGACCGGGTGGGCTTCGGCGTGATGGGTGAAGCCGGTTTTGCGCCGGCCGGCATGATGCAGATGTTCGAACAGCTGCAGATGGCCTCTCGCCTCAACGACGATAACAACTACCCCTACCTGCGCACCCACCCACTGACCACCGAGCGCATTGGCGAGGCACGCGCCCGCATGGGGGGCAGCGGCCTGCAGATCCAGGCCATCGACCCCGCCAGCCGCAGCGAGGCCCTGCAGGCGCTGTCCCTGCGCCACGCTTTGATGGCCGCACGTTCACGCGTGCTGATGGACACCCGCAGCGCTTCGCTGCAGCCCTGGATCAAGCCGCCCAGCCTGCCGCCTGGCGCCAGCCCCACCGCCATCCTGGCGCAGCACTACACCCGGCTGGTCGCCGCCACGCAACTGAAGGACCGTGCCCACGCCGACGACGCCCTGTCACAGGCGCGTGCCACCTTGGCCCCGCTCAAGGACGGCCCGGCACGCGAAGCCCGGCGCATGCTGGCCCTGGCCGAGCTGGAGGCTCTGCTGGCCACCGGCCGCGTGATGCAGGCGCAGAGCCTGCTGGGCGACGGCCTGCTGCCCACAGCGTCCTCCCTGTCCTTGGACGCCCGCCCGGAAGTCATCCTGCGCGCACGCATCGCCCTGAGCCTGCCCGACGCGCGAGACAACCGCCGGGAATGGCAAGACGCCGCCGGTCGCCTGCAGACCCTGGTCAGCCTGCAACCGGACGATGCCACCGCCTGGTCACTGCTGAGCAGCCTGTGGAGCCGCCTGGGCCAGCCGCTGCGCGCCGTGCGTGCCGAAGCCGAGGCCACGGCCGCCCAGGGCGATCTGCAAGGCGGCATCGACCGCATCGATGCCGCGCGCAAACGCTTTGCGCAGACCAGCTCGGCCGACCTCATCGAGCTGACCGTGATGGATTCACGGGCGCGCCGCTGGCGCCAGACGCAACGCGATGACGCCAGCGAAGATCTGAAATAGGCGCATCCCGCCGCCTCCGTCGCCCCGATAACCTTGTTGCAGATCATGTTTTTGCCTTGTTGATGCGAATGATTCTTATTATCATAAGCACATCAACAACACAGCATGCTCACCGAGCCAGGAACATCACGTGGACACCCGCCAGATTGCCAGCGTCAAGACCCGGCTCTTGAGCCTGTTGGACGACGTCCTGATGCATGACGGTTATGGGTCGATCCAGGTGGATGTGCGCCTGCTCAAGAAAGGGCAGAAGGAAGTGATCCTGTGCTGCGGCAAGCAGTACCGCTATGTCGTTGATGTTGTCATGCCGGCGCCGGTCATCGGCGCGGCACCTGACACCCTCTGAGCGCGGGAGGCGCTAGGGGTTTTTCCAAGATGGTCTTTTGTGTTCGTGTGTTGCCTTCGTGGGGAAGGGGCTGCGGTCTGTTCATCCCTTCATCGATTCAAGGTGTCACATGTCCCTGTCTTCTCGCTATTCCCTGGTCAGCGCACTGGCCATGGTGGGCGCTCTGAGCGCCCCCACCATCGCACAAGCCACCGGTGCCCAATGGGACTCTCCGGCCGCCGGCTTCAGCGGCAACGGCGCCACCAGCGCCTCCCCCTGGGTGGGCAGCCCAGCCTCCGGCAGCGCGCTGGCGGAGTGGAACTTCATCCACAGCACCACGGACCTGAGCCCCGACATCGTCGGCAGCGGTTCGCTGGTGGAAACCACAGGCAGTGCCTTTGCCACCAGCGGCGGCAACATCTACAGCTTCTCGGCCGCCACCAGCTTCACTGCCACGATCGACGCCCTCGCCGCAGGCACCTGGGATGTCTACCTGCGTGTGGCGACCCTGGGCACCTCGGTGCTGGATGCCGCCACGCTCAACGGTGTGAGCGCCACCCGCACACTGACGCACAGCGAGGCCATCACCGGCGGCTTTGGCGGCGGTGAAGAAGAAAGCCTCTGGGTCTGGTCCGGTGTCGATGCCAGCAGCCTGGTTCTGCGCTTTGGCGCCAGCGGCAGCAGCATGAGCCTGGACCAGGTGGCCATCTATGCCGCCCCGGTGGCCGCCGTGCCCGAACCCTCGACCTGGCTGATGATGCTGGCCGGCCTGGGGGCGATCAGCGCCCTGTCCCGCCGCCGTGGTGAGGCCACACGCCGCTGAACGCCGCCTTACCGCGATTTCTGGGGCCGCCCCATGCGTCTCTCTCGTTCAACGCGTTCTCGCGTGGACCGCGCACGGGCCACGGCCGCCGTGATCGTGCTCGGCCACCTCCCAGGCCTGGGGTGGTGCCAGGACACGAGCGCCGCCACGGCCGACGAGCCCATGCTCCCGGCGGTGCGCGTACAGGCCCACCGCCCGCCCCCACCGACCGAACTCACCCTCGACACGACGCGAGCCAGCACCACGCTGGGTGAGCGGCAACTGGCGCGTCGACAGGCCAGCAGCGTGTTCGAGGTGCTCGATGGCGTGCCCGGGGTCAGCGTCAACGGGGGCCCCCGGGCCAGCGGCATGAGTTTCAACATCCGTGGCTACAGCGACAACGAAGACATCGCCGTGCGCGTCGACGGCGTGAACAAGGGCTTCGAGAAGTACCGCTTTGGTGGCACCTTCATCGAGCCCGATCTGCTCCAGTCCCTGGAGATCCGCCGGGGCGCCCAGATCGAAAGCCCGGGTGCCCTGGGTGGCACGGTGCTGGCCACCACCAAGGACGCCGCAGACCTGCTGCGGCCCGGCCAGCGGCTGGGCGGCAGGCTGCGCGCGGGGTGGGCCAGCAACAACCATGAAGAACACCGCTTTGCCGCAGCGTACGGTCGCCCCAGCGATGCACTCGACCTGCTGGCCGCATTGAGCACGCGCCAGAGTGACGACATGACCCTGCCCGATGGTCGCACCCTGTCCTTGTCGGCCGTGAACTCGGGCAGCAGCTTGCTCAAGGCGAGCTGGTATCCCGCGGACCACTGGACGCTGGGCGCCAGTTGGTTGCGCTACCACGATCAATCGCTTCAGGCCTACGACGCCACGGGGGGCGAGCCCGGCATCTTCGGTGCCGCCCAGCGCCGCATCGACGATGACACCCTGTCCTGGCGTGCCCGCTGGCGATCGCCCGACCGAGCCAACGAATGGCTGCTCACACTGGGCCGCTCCCACACCCGCGTGCAAGACCACTTCGCGCCCGGCATGGCCGTGTTTGCCAATGCCGCCACGGGGGATGTCGATGACCGGATCACCGCCACCGGCCACACCCTGGACAGCTCCGCGCGCTGGCGTGTGACGGGTGACGATCCCAACGACGTGCAGACCCGCACACCCACACTGGATCTGCGCCTGGGCCTGCAACTGGGCTCTCAGACACGCAACTCCACGCGCCGACTGGCCAGAATGCCCGGGCGCTATCCCCAGGATGTCAACCCCGCACAGCCTCCCGGCGAACGGCAGTCGGTGGGCCTGTACCTTCAGCCAGACTGGCGACTGGGTCGCTGGCAAGTGATGCCCGGCCTGCGCTGGGATCACATCCGCACCACCGCCACCGGGCCCGTGGCCCAGACCCTGGAAGCCGCAGGCCAGGCACGCACGGTGCGCTATGAACACACCTCGCCCAGTCTGTGGCTGAGTCTGGATCTGGTGCCCCGCCAATGGACCGTGCATGCGCTGTGGGCACAGGCGTTTCGCCCCCCGCTCATGGACGAGCTGTTCAGCCAGAGCGCCTATGGCGCCTGCAACAACAGCGCCCTCACCCGGCGCTACACCGTGCCTGGCACCTACCTCACCCCGGGCGTGAGCAATGGGGTGCAGGTGGCACCGGCCACGGGCATCTGCGGCGATCTGTATGAACTGGAAACTTCGCGCAGTGTGGAGTGGGGCGTGAGTCTGAACCAGGCCGATGTGCTGGGTCCGCGCACGCGTCTGCAGGGGCGTCTGATCGCCTTTCGCAACCACACCCAAGCACTGCTGGAGTCGATCGCCGCGCGAGCGGGCGGCACGCGCGGGCTGGAGCAGCCCGGCTGGGAAACACGCCATGGCATCGAACTTGAAACATCGCTGGAGGGGCCCTCGGCCTTTGCCACGCTGAGCTACAGCCAGACCCGGGGCCGCACCTTCGATGGTGAGCAGACCCGAGGGCTGAGCACCGCGCCAGGACGGCGTCTGCAACTGAGCCTGGGCGGGCGCTGGCGTGATTTGGAAGCCGTGCTGCGCTGGCAGCGCGTCAGCGAACGCCTGGTCGTGACTGGCACCGACAGCCAGCAGCGCCCCATCCTGGGCACCCAGGCTGGCCACCGTCTGCTGGGCCTGTCACTGCGCTGGCAGATCAACCCAGTCCTGGACGCCGCCCTGAGCGGAGAGAACCTGGAAAACACCCGCTACCTGCTCAACAACGGCTTTGGCAACGGCGCCGGAACCGAAGCGCCCGGCCGACAGATTCGACTGAGTTTGAGCGGCCGCTACTGATCCCCTTGCACCATGGAGAAACCACATGCCGAACCTCTTGACGAACACGCTGAGTCGCCCTCACTTGCGCGCTCAATTCGCCAGCCTGCGCGCACAGGGCTTGCGCTCACGCGACGCCGCCGCGCGCCTGCACATCAGCGAGGGCGAGGCGCTGCTTGCCCATGCTGTGGGCCCGATGAACCTGAAGGAAGAAGCAGACAGCCGGTACAGCGTCACCGTGCTCGATGACGACTGGGTGGGCCTGCTGCGCGGCCTGGAGGGGGTGGGGCCGGTCATGGCCCTGACACGCAACGACCACGTCGTGCACGAGAAGATCGGCACCTACCGCCATGTCAGTGCCCAGGGCCATGTCGGCCTGGTACTGGGCCCGGAGATCGATCTGCGGCTCTTTCTGGCGCACTGGCACATGGGCCTGCATGTGGTCGAACATGATCCCCAGCAGGGCGATACGCAGTCCCTGCAGTTCTTCGATGCCTGGGGACGCGCGGTGCACAAGGTGCATGCCCGCCCGCACAGCGACCTGCAGGCACTGGAGACCCTGGTGCAACAACATGCCCGACCTCAGCTCACCCCCGTGCTGCGGCCCCTGGACGACACGGCACCCCGCGCTCAGCCGCGGCCCGATGCGCAGATCGATCGCCAGGGCCTCGGCGAGGCCTGGCAGGCCATGCAGGACACCCACGAGTTCTTCGACCTGCTCAGGCGATTCGGTGCCGAGCGCCAACAGGCCCTGCGGCTGATGGAAGGCACCTTCACCCACCGCACGCCCCTGGTGGCGGTGGAGTGGCTGCTGCGCAGGGCTGCCCGAGAAGGCTTGCCCATCATGGTGTTCGCGGGCAATGCAGGCTGCCTGCAGATCCATACCGGCGCCATTGAGCGCATCGAGACGATGGGGCCCTGGCTCAATGTGCTGGATGCAGGGTTCAATCTGCACCTGCGCAGCGACGCCATCCATGAGAGCTGGCTGGTGACCAAACCCACCGCCGACGGGGAGGTCACCTCCATCGAGGTGTTCGATGATCGTGGCGATCTGATCTGCATGTTCTTTGGGGAGCGCAAACCCGGCCAGCCCGAGCTGCCGGCCTGGCGCACCCTGGCGCACAGCCTGACCCAGGCCCCCACGCCAGCCGACCGCCCCGCAGGGCATCGGGAGGCCGCATGAAACGCCGTGACTGGATGCGTCTGTCGCTTGCGGCCCTGAGCGCGGGGGGGCGCGAGATCGCCGTGGCGTCCGACACCGCCGTGCCACGCCTGATCAGCCTGAGCGGTGGCATGACCGAGACCGTCTGGGCGCTGAACGCCGGGCACCTCGTCGTGGCCACCGACACCACCAGCACCTACCCCACAGCCGCACAGCGGACCCCCAAGGTGGGCTATATGCGCCAGCTCTCTGCAGAAGGCGTACTGGCCTTACGGCCCTCGGCGGTGCTGGGCACCCACGAGATCGGCCCACCGGCCGTGCTGGCCCAGTTGCGCGCCGCCGGGATCCCGCTGGCGCTGGTGCAGGCCACCCATGGGTTCGATGAGGTTCTGGCCAAGGTCCGCGCGGTGGCCGCCCACACGGGCCAGATCGAGGCTGCCCAGGCCTTGAGCAACGCGCTCGATCGGCAATGGCGACACGCCCTGCAAGCGATCGAGCGCACGCGCCCGTCACGCCACGCCGCCGCACCGCGTGTGCTCTTCGTGATGGTGCATGGTGGGCGCCCCATGTCGGCCGGGGCAGGCACAGCCGCACACGCCATGCTCAGCCATGCCGGAGCGCACAACGCACTGGCCACGGATGCTGGCTACAAAGCCCTGTCAGCCGAGGCCGTCGCCCTGGCTCGACCCGACATCATCGTCACCACCGAGGAGGCCATCGCGGCCAGCGGTGGCACAAACCGCTTCTGGCAACACCCGGGTCTGGCCTACACCCCCGCCGCGCGCCAGGGCCGCCTGCGGGTGTTCGATGCCATGGCCCTGCTGGGCTTCGGCCCCCGCACGCCACAGGCCCTGCAAGACCTGCACCGGAGCCTGGCATGAACAAGGCCCTGCCCTGGCCCCGAACCCGACTGCCTGCGCCCGGCCTGGGCCTGGTCGGCCTGGGTGCCCTGCTTGCTTGCCTGACGATCTCCGCCACCCTGGGTGCCTATGGGCCCATCGTGCGTGACTGGCACGCGGGCGGGGCCGAGGTGTTCTGGCACATCCGTGCACCCCGCCTGCTGATGGGCCTGATCGCTGGCGCGGCCCTGGGGGTGGCGGGCGCACAGATCCAGGGGCTGTTCAGGAACCCGCTGGCAGACCCCGGCCTCATTGGCGTCAGTGCGGGCGCGGCACTCGGCGCCGCCATGGCCATCGTGCTGGGCAGCGCTGCCCTGGGCACCCTCATGGGCCCCTGGGCGCTGATGATCGCCGCCTTCATCGGTGGGCTGGGCGTCACCGCGCTCACCTGGCACCTGTCTCGTCGCGAAGGGCGCGTGCAGATCGCCAGGCTGCTGCTCATGGGCATTGCCATCAATGCCGCAGCCGGGGCCGCCCTGGGCTGGCTGTCCTTCATGGCCAGCGACGAGCAGTTGCGCTCTCTGACGTTCTGGCTGCTGGGCAGCCTGGGTGGCAGCCAATGGCCTCCCGTGCTGGTGTGCGCCGCCATCGTGGTTCTGGCCATCGCCTGGCCCCTGGCCGCGCCATCGCATGCGCGCGGGCTCAACGCCTTGTCATTGGGTGAAGCCCAGGCCCATCTGATGGGGATCCAGGTGCGCCGCCTGCAGCGCCACTGTCTGCTGAGTGTGGCGCTGTCCGTCGGCGCCGTCACCGCCCTGGTCGGCATGGTGGGTTTTGTCGGTCTGCTGGCGCCCCATGTGGTGCGCCAACTGGCCGGCCCCGACCACCGGCGGGTGCTGCCGGGTTCCGCCGTGGTGGGCGCTTGCCTGGTCCTGCTGGCCGATGCAGGCGCTCGCACCCTGGCCGCCCCGGCCGAGCTGCCGCTGGGCGTGCTCACAGGCCTGATGGGCGCCTTGGCCTTCATGTTCATCCTTCACCGCCGCCGCATGCTGGCATGAACCATTTTCAACCTGCACAGGAGATCACCATGAGTCTGAGCGCACGCCATCTGATGCTGAGCAAATCCGGGCGCACCTTGCTGGAGGTCCCGCAACTCGACCTCCTGCCCGGACAACTCCATGCCTTGCTCGGCCCCAACGGGGCCGGCAAGTCCACACTGCTGTCGGCCCTGTCGGGCATGGAGCGCAGCACCGCCCTGCAGGTGATGCTGCAGGGTCGCCCCTTGAGCCAGTGGGACACGCTGGACCTGGCACGCCAGCGCGCCCTGATGACCCAGGATCACCAGGTCCCCTTTGACTTCGAGGTCGACGACATCGTGCGCATGGGCCGCTACCCGCACAGCGAGCACCCCCACCCGCAAGAGCACACCCTCATCGACCACTGCCTGGCGTTGGCGGGTGCCCGCGCCCTGAAGGGCCGCCGCTATGAGCAACTGTCCGGCGGAGAAAAGGCACGCGTCCAACTGGCCCGTGTCCTGGCCCAGGTCCATGCGCGCCCTTCGGACACCAGCCCACGCTGGCTGCTGCTCGACGAGCCCACCGCCGCACTGGACCTGGCCCACCAACACGCCGTCATGCGCTTGCTGCGGCAGTTGACTGCGCAAGGCATGGGGGTGCTGGTCGTGCTGCATGACATCAATCTGGCCAGCGCCTATGCCGACCAGGTGCTGGTGATGAACGACGGGCGCATCGACGCCAGCGGCCGGAGCATGCATGTGCTGCAGCCTCCGCTGGTGCAACGGATCTGGGGCGTGATGTGCGAGCGACTCACGCGCCAGAACTGCCTGCCATCAAACGATGAGCGCGGCTGGCTGGCCTTTTCATGACAGGTTTCGTGTAGGCAGGTCCGTGGGGGGCCTGACCTTTGCCGCCAGGTGCCCGTGGCGCCTGGCGGCTTTTTTGCACACCGTTCACGACCCTTCGGTATGTCAGGTCTTACCACTTGCCCGCATAATGTGCCTGTCGAAGGGGGAGTAGCACGCAGCCCACCCGGGTTGTGGTGTCGTCCCGTCAATACGACCGCTGGCCGCCCTGGCCCGCGTGTCCGGGTTTCACGCACACGGCCCCGCCGTGTTCCGCAAGACCTTTCGGCGCCTCAAGGTTCGTGGCCCATGGTGGGCCACGACATGTTCGTTCATCTTCGGGGAACCCTCATGAGCACCATGGCGCCGCAATGGCTCTGGTTTGTTTTCGTCCTGATTGTTCTGGCAGCCCTCTTCGTGGACTTCGTCGTCCTGCGTAAGCAGGGCGCCCACGAGGTCTCGGTGCCCGAGGCCGCCCGCTGGTCCATCATCTGGGTGGCCCTGAGCCTGGCCTTCAACGGCCTGCTGTGGTGGGCCTACCAGGATTCCCAAGGCACGGCCGTGGCCAACGCCAAGGCGCTGGAGTTCCTCACCGGCTACCTGATTGAGAAGTCATTGGCGGTCGACAACATCTTTGTCTTCCTGATGATCTTCACCTACTTCGCGGTGCCGCCCAGCTACCAGAAGCGCGTGCTGATGATCGGCATCATCGGCGCCATGGTCTTGCGCACCGTGATGATCCTGGTGGGTGGCTGGCTGATCAGCCAGTTCCATTGGGTGCTGTACCTGTTCGGCGCCTTCCTGCTGCTCACCGGCATCAAGATGTGGTGGGCCGCGGACAAGGAGCCCAACCTGGAAGACAACCCCGCGCTCAAGCTCCTGCGCCGCACCCTGCCCGTCACCAAGTTCTACGACGGCGAGAACTTCTGGACGCGCCACAACGGCGTGATGACCGCCACCCCCTTGCTGCTGGTGGTGGCCCTGGTGGGCGTGACGGACGTGATCTTTGCGGTGGATTCCATCCCGGCCATCTTCGCCATCACGACCGACCCCTTCATCGTGCTGACCTCCAACATCTTCGCCATCCTGGGCCTGCGTGCGATGTACTTCCTGCTCGCCGCCATGGCGGCCAAGTTCCACCTGCTCAGCTATGGCCTGGCCGTGATCCTGGTCTTCATCGGCAGCAAGATGCTGCTGATCGATGTGATCAAGATCCCGGTGGTGATATCACTGGGCGTGGTCATCGGGATCCTGGCCATCACCATGATCTGGAGTGTGAAGACGGCGCCCAAGCTGGAGCGGCGCACGAGCTGAGGCTCAGAAACCCAGTGTGGCGCGCACCCCCAGCACATGGACCTGGGTGGCCGAGTCATCGCCACCGGCGCGCTGCACGAACTGGTAGTCCGGCGTGATGGACAACTGCTCGTTGAACTGGACACGGTAGTACAGCTCGGTGATGCGCTCGCTGCCGCTGGCGGCATACGTTCCAAACGAGCCATCTGCGGTGCCATCACGCCAGGCCTGGCTGGTGTGGATCCAGCCCTGGGCCAGGCCCAGGGCATCACTGGCACGCCCCCAGCCTGCCCCCGAGTACTCGAAGCCCAAGGTCAAGGCACGATCGAAGGGACCATCGCCCGCCGTGCGCTGACCCCAGCGTCCAAACAGATGCCAGTGCGCGCCCACGCGCTGATCGGCCGACACGCCCCATCCACTGTGTCGCTGCCGCTGCTCATCCAGGCTCAGGGTGCGCCCATTGGTCCAGGCATACAGGCGATACGCGCCCTGTGGCTCACCATCGGTCAGCACAGGCGACCAATCCAGTTGCCCCATGACCAGCGGCTGGCTCCAGCCCGAGCCAAAACGCGCGGCATCACCGGCAGCAAACACGCCCAGTGAGACGCCCATGCTGCCAGCCGCCACGGGACGCACATAGCTCAGGCGCAGCCCCGGCGCAAAGCCATAGCCATCGGCCGCGATGTCTCCGCCAGAGTCCAGCAAGGGGTTGTGCACAAAGGCATTGTTCAGGAAGGCGGCGGACTCATCGGCGGCCACCGCGTTCTGGTCGAAAAAGCCGAAGACATCCATCTTGCCCACCGTGAGCGAGAGCTGCTCGGCTGCGGCCCCCTGCGCCTGCGCGCCCCCCAGGACCCAGTCCAGCGTGTAGTGCGCTTCGGCCACGATGGCATAGGTGTCGTCAGAGCCTGCTGCAGCCTCGAAGGTCGTCGAGTTGACCGTGCTGCTGTAGCTGGGTCTGATCGACAAGCCCGTGCCCTGACCAAAACGCAGATGTCCCACCAGGGTGCCCTGGGCCTGACCCAGTGCGCCTGCCGACAAGGTCGCCACCAGATCCCCACGGTAGTTCACGGCCGACTGGCGGCGCCCCGTGTCCGATCCCCTGGCATTGACTTGCTGGGCCAGCGCCACCAGCGAGCCTTCAAAACGAGGGCCAGAATCCGGGGGGGCCACCGTTGCACTGCCTTGCGTGACCTGCTGCGCCATCCCTTGCACCTGCTGCTCCAGGGCCTGCAAGCGCACCTCATTGGGCACCGGCGACACCACAGTGGGCGCGCTCCGCGATCTCTCGGTGGCGCTCAATTCACTGATGCGACGAGAGAGCTCCTGATTGCTCTGCTCCAGTTGACGCACGCGCTCCATCAACTGCTGCACCTGCGCCAACACGGCCGCCTGCGTGGCGGTCTGGGGGGCAGGGGCCACAGAGGGGCGGGAGGCGCCGGCCACAGCCGGGCTCACCAGGCACGCCAGCGCGCTCGCCATCCACACCGGCCTCAGGGATCGAATCATGGTCATCTCCAGCAAGGGGAACAAGGGGCACATGAACACCAAGGCGAATTCTCCCTGCCCTGAGCCCCCGAATTGCGGGGTGTTGTTCACACCCCATTTACAATCTTATTGCGAATCATTATCATTCACCAATTCCCGGATTTCCTCGATTCAGCCAGCCACGCTTGCAGCCCAGCCAGCCCCACGAGTCTCCCGGTGTCGCCCGCCCCATGTTTGGGGCGCTCCACACTCATCCACAGATTCCGCTGGTCATGTCCCGACACAACACCTCGATTCCCGCCCTGCCTCTGGGCGCCCTCGCCGCCGGCCTGGGCCTGAGCCTGCTGAGCAGCCATGCTGGCGCTCAAAGCACCACAGCCGCCGAAGCCACCGCCGCCCAACAGACGCTGCCCGCCGTGTCGGTCAAGGCCAAAAAGCCCGTGGTCTCCGAGGCCACCAACAATTACCAAACCACGACCACGACCATCGGCAAGGGCAAGCAAGCCCTGCGCGACATTCCGCAATCGGTCACCGTGGTCACGGAAAAACTGATCGACGACCGCAACCTCGACACCGTCAAGGAAGCGCTCAAGAACACCGCTGGCATCACCTTCCTGGCGGCCGAGGGCGGCGAAGAAGACATCCGCCTGCGCGGCTTCTCCCTGCAAGGCACGGGCGACATCTTTGTCGACGGCATGCGCGACCCCGCCTTCTATGAGCGCGACACCTTCAACCTCGACCGCCTGGAAGTGCTGCGCGGTTCGGCCTCCATGCTGTTCGGGCGTGGCTCCACGGGCGGTGCGGTCAATCAGGTCAGCAAGGCTCCCTTCCTGATGAATGCACACGAGGTGTCGACCACGCTGGGCACACACAACTACGGCCGCGTCACGGGTGACTTCAACTTCCAGATCGGTGAAGACGCGGCCGTGCGTTTCAATGCCATGGCCACCAAAGCCGACAACAACGGTGCAGGCACCCGCCTGGACAAACAAGGCCTGAGCGCCGCCATCCGCTGGGGCATCGGCACAGCCGACGAGTTCCAGGTCAGCTACTACTACCTGGACAACGCCAACGGCATGAACTACGGCATGCCGTGGATCCGCCCGAACGCGACATCGACGGCTTTCGACAACACCCTGATCACCCGCTTCGACCCGGCCGACTACTACGGCCTGGACAGCGATTACAACCACAGCTCGGCCAACCTGTTCACGGCCACGTACACGCACCGCTTCACGCCCACCACCGAACTCAAGACCAGCATCCGTCATGGTGCTTACACCCGAGATCAGCGGGCCAGCACGGTGCGCTTTGCCAACCCGGCCCCGACCTTGGAGAGCATCAACGATGCCACCGTCCTGAACCGTGGCAACCAGGTCAAGATCCAGGACATGGAGATCCTGATGCTCCAGTCCGATCTGAGCACCCGCTTCGAGGCCCTGGGCTTCAACCATCAACTGATCGGCGGCATCGACTATGCCTCTGAAGAAAAACGCGTGTACAACGCATTGACTGCAGTCACCAAACCCACCACCACCGTGGGCGCGGGCAGCGGCGGCTGGGTGGACGAAGGCTCGCGTCTGCTGGGCCAGGCCAATGGCTATGAATCCACCGCCTACGGCCTCTATGCGCAGGACCTGATCCAGATCGCCCCGGCCTGGAAGCTCCTGGCAGGTCTGCGCTTTGACCGCCTGAAAGGCCGCTACGAAACCTACACCCCGGCCACTGGCGTGAGCACCGGCCAGTATGGGCAGACCATCTCTGAGTGGAGCCGTCGATTCGGTGTGCTGTACCAGCCCACGCCCTACCAGTCCTACCACCTCTCGTACGGCACCTCGTTCAACACCTCGGGCGACACCTACTCGTATGCAGGCAACAGCGCCGAAACACGTGAACGCGCCGCCAACACGCCCCCCGAGTCCAGCGAAAACATCGAACTGGGCGCCAAGCTCGACTGGGCAGAAGGCCGCTACACCACACGTCTGGCCCTGTTCCATGCCGTCAAGAAGAATGAGCGCAACACCGATGCCACCTCGGTGACCGATGCCAACAGCTACCTGCTGTCGGCTCAGCGTCACAGCACCGGCTTCGAGATCGATCTGGCGGGCAAGATCACGCCCCAGTGGGAGGTCTATGGCTCCTACACCTGGATCCCCGATGCCAAGGTGGACAAGACCGCATCGGCCAACAGCTTCGGCAACCGCGAAGGCGATCGCCCCGGCCTGATCCCCGTGCACAGTGGCACCGTGTGGACCACCTACCAGCTCGACCCGAAATGGCGCGTGGGCGGTGGCATCAACTTCCGCAGCAGCCAGGCGCCTGCCGACATCATGAACCCCCAGAACGGCACCTGGCGCGTTCCAGGCTTCCACACCATCGACCTGATGGCGGAATACGTGATCAATGAGCAGTTCACGCTCAAGGCCAACTTGACCAACCTTGAAAACACGCTCTATGCTGATTCGCTCTACCGGGGTCATTACATCCCTGGTCCAGGCCGCAACTTCCAGGTCGAGCTGGTGGCCAAGTTCTGATCCCCTGCCATCATGTTGTTGCACATCCCCCAGGTTCTGACCCCCGAAGAGTTGCGCACGGTGCGCGCCACCATCGACGCCGGGACCTGGATCGATGGCAAACGCACCGCCGGCACACAGGCCGTGCAGGCCAAGAACAACGAGCAGTTGTCCCAGACCAGTGAGGAAGCCCGTGCCACCCAGGCTGTGATCACACGGGCCCTCAACCGCAACGCCACCTTCTTCTCCGCCGCCCTGCCCAAGCGTCTGTACCCACCGCAGTTCAACCGCTACGGCGGCGACAGCAACCACTACGGCAACCATGTCGATGGGGCCGTCATGTACGTCAAGGGCACGGGCGAGCGTGTGCGCTCGGACGTGAGCTGCACCCTGTTCCTGGCCGATCCCGCAGACTACGACGGCGGCGAGTTGGTCATTGAAGACACCTACGGCAACCCGCGCATCAAGCTGGCCGCCGGCGACATGGTGCTCTACCCCAGCACCAGCGTGCACCGGGTCGAGCCGGTCACGCGGGGCCAACGCCTGGCCAGCTTCTTCTGGGTGGAGAGCATGGTGCGCAGCGACGAACAACGGCGCCTGCTCTACGAGATGGACATGGCCCTGCTCCAGTTGCGAAACGAGCATGGCGAAACCGACAGCGCCGTGCGCCTGTCTGGCACCTATCACAACCTGCTGCGCATGTGGGCCGACACATGAGTGGCATCCCGGCCGGCGTCGTGACGCTGCAAGACTACGAAGCCCACGCCGCGCAGGCGCTGGACGATGGTGCCTGGGCCTATTTCAGCGGAGGTGCTGGTGACGAGATCACCCTGAAAGACAACCGCCGAGCCTGGGATACGCTGCGCCTGCAGGCCCGCGTGCTGCGCCCCCTGGCCCAGGGTCACACGCGATCAACCCTGCTGGGCCACACCCTGGCCCACCCCATCTTGCTGGCCCCTGTGGCCTATCAGCGCATGGCCCACCCCGATGGGGAACTGGCCACGGCCTACGCTGCGGCCGCGCAATCGGCCGGGCTGGTGCTGAGCACCCAAGCCAGCGTCTCGATGGAGCAAGTGGCCCGCGCCATCGTGTCCGACCCCGGGCGCGGCCCCTTGTGGTTTCAGCTCTACCTGCAGCCCGACCGGGGTGTCACGCAGCAGCTCGTGCGCCGTGCCGAGGCAGCCGGCTACGAGGCCCTGGTGCTCACCGTTGATGCACCGACCAGCGGCGCGCGTGACCGCGAACGGCGTACGGGCTTCAAACTGCCGGTGGGCGTGCGTGCCGTGAACCTCGATGGTCTGCCCGCTCAGCCGCCCCATCAGCTGGAAGACGGCGACAGCGCCTTGTTCCAGGGCCTGCTCGCACAGGCCCCCACCTGGTCCGACATCGAATGGCTGCAGGGCATCACCCGCCTGCCCATCCTCCTCAAGGGCATCACCCATCCCGACGATGCCCGCGAGGCGCTGCGATGCGGTGTCAGCGCGGTGATGGTCTCCAACCACGGGGGCCGCACACTGGACACCCTGCCCGCCACGGCCCACTTGCTGCCCGCCGTGGCCGATGCCGTGGGTTCATCCTTGCCCCTCATCGTGGATGGCGGCATCCGCCGTGGCACCGATGTGCTCAAGGCCCTGGCCCTGGGCGCGCGTGCCGTGATGATCGGCCGGCCTTATGTGCATGCCCTGGCCACCGCCGGTGCCCTGGGTGTGGCGCATGTCATCCGTTTGCTGCGCGACGAGTTCGAGATCGCCATGGCCCTGACGGGCTGCGCCACGCTCGATCAGATCGGGCCGCATGTGCTGCACCTGCCCGCCCCACGCTGAAAGCGTGGATCGCCTCAGGTCGCCCGCACGCGGGTCACCTTCTTCTTGCGGCCCACGCCCATCTGGGCGCCGACCATCTTGATGAACACCCACAGGCCGGACTCATCGGGCTTCGGTGCCTCACCACGCCCGATGCGCTTGAGCTGCCCGGTGTACCAGGTGATCTCCAGAATGCCCTTGTTGTCGATGGCACGGATGCCCGTCTTGATGGGGCGCACCTGGTAGCGCGGCTGCTGCCCCGCCAGCAAGCGATTGGGCAGATCGGTTTCCAGCGCCAGTGCCCGCGCCAGCCCCACACAATCCACCGCCCCCGATTCGATGGCGGCGGCCATGCCCTCGATGGAGCGAAAGCCCCCGGTCACCACCAGCGGCACCTTGACGGCCTGGCGGGCCTTCTCGGCAAACGCCAGGAAGTAGGCCTCGCGCTGACGCGTGCTGTCCTTGACCGGCTGCTGCTTCACGCCCGTCATCGCGGGTGCCTCATAGGTGCCCCCCGAGATCTCGACCAGGTCGATGCCTTCGGCCTCCAGCGCGCGGATCACATCCAGAGACTCCTCTTCGGAAAAACCGCCACGCTGGAAATCGGCCGAGTTCAGCTTGATGCCGATGGGGAAGTCCGACCCCACGGCCGCACGCATGGCGCGATAGACCTCCAGCACAAAACGCCGACGCTTCTCCGGGCTGCCGCCCCACTCGTCCGTGCGACGGTTGTGGTGCGGCGACAGGAACTGGCTCACCAGATAACCGTGCGCCCCGTGGATCTGCACCCCCGTGAAGCCGGCCTGCTTGACCAGCCCCGCCGCCCGCGCATAACGCGCGATCAGATCGCGGATCTCGGCATCGGTGAGCTCACGTGGGGTGGCGAACAGCAACTGCATCTCGGGCCGAAAGGGCACGGCCGAGGGGCTCACGGTTTCCTTGTTGAGCCCCTTGGGCGATTGCTTGCCCGGGTGATTGAGCTGCACCCAGCATTGCGTGTGGTTGCGTGTGGCCGCCTGGGCCCAGGCCTTGAGCTCGGCCATGTGGCGATCGTCCTCGATGACGACATTGCCCGGCTCGCCCAGTGCGCGCCGATCGATCATCACATTGCCCGTGATGCACAGACCGATGCCACCATCTGCCCAGGCCCCATACAGGCGCACCAGCTCGGGCGTGGGTGCGCGCTCGCGATTGCCCAGGGCCTCGCTCATCGCCGATTTGAACAGCCGGTTCTTGATCGGCACACCGCAACGCAAGGTCAGGGGTTGAGACAAAACAGCCTGGGGTGTCATCGATACGTCTCCGGCAAAAAACAAACATCAGGGCCAGCAGCTGCTCGCCACAAGAGCGTCATTGAACACCAAAACCACAAATCCACGCCCGAAGACGGTGCAAAGGCCCATGCATGACGTGATAAACCCCAATTTCTTTGACGTTGCAGGGCGACAAACCCCAAGGAGCGCTGGTTTTAAGGGGGAAGTGGCATTACCATCGTGACGCTGAGACGCCAGAGGATCGTGTGTTCATGCAGCACACGCCCGGCGCCCACGTTCAGATCTGACCTCGATGGAGTGAATTCACATGGCAACTGCGAAGAAGGCCCCGGCCAAGAAGGCTGCGGCAACGAAGGCGGCTCCCGCTGCAAAGAAGGCCCCCGCCGCCAAGAAGGTCGCTGCAAAGCGCACCCCCAACGCCGCCTTCATGAAGGCATTGACCCCCAGCCCGGCACTGGCCGCCATCATTGGCGCCGCTCCGCTGCCGCGCACCGAGGTCACCAAGAAGGTGTGGGAGTACATCAAGAAGCACAATCTGCAAGATGCCGCCAACAAGCGCAACATCAACGCAGACGACAAGCTGAAGGTGATCTTCAAGAAGGCTCAAGTCTCGATGTTCGAGATGACCAAGCTGATCAGCGACCAGCTGAGCTGATCGTCGCGGGCTGCACAGCCTGCATGATCGAAACCCGGCTTCGGCCGGGTTTTTTTATTGGGGCAGCGCGATCACGAACCGGCTGCCACCGCCCTCGCGGGCTTCGCATCGCACCGAGCCACCGTGGCGCTGCGCGATCTGGCGCACCAGGCTCAGGCCCAGGCCCACGCCGCCGGCGTGCTCCGCATGACCGGGCAAGCGATAGAAGGGCTCGAAGATGCGCTCGCGCTGCGCCTCGGGCACACCCGGCCCGCGATCCTCGACCAGGATCTCCAGCATCCCGCCCGGCTGACGCACCGAGACCTGCACTGCACTGTCCGGATCACCGTCGCCATCGGATCGCCCATAACGACGCGCGTTTTCCAGCAGATTGCGCACGGCCCGGCGCAGCAGGCGCTCGTCCGCCTGAACAGTGAGATTGCCCTGCCCGGGCGCCACCTGGACCTGGGCGCCCGTGCGCTGAGACTCTTCGGCCAGCAAGCCCCACAAGTCCA
This sequence comes from Aquabacterium sp., assembly GCF_036279655.1. Taxonomy (GTDB): domain Bacteria; phylum Pseudomonadota; class Gammaproteobacteria; order Burkholderiales; family Burkholderiaceae_C; genus Aquabacterium. The sequence goes on from NZ_DASUIT010000060.1 coordinate 130,862, forward strand.
GGCTCTGGCGATCCAGTTGTGGGCGAGCATCCAGACGACTGGCCAGCAGCACCTCTTCGACGAGCGCATCCAGCTCACGGATGTCTTCGTGGATTTCCTGCTGCAACTGCGTCGACTTCTCGGGGGGCATGTCGGTCAACATGGACACAGCCATCTTCATGCGCGCCAGAGGCGAGCGCAGCTCATGGCTGGCATTGGCCAGCAAGGAACGGTGCGCGGCCACCAGCTCTTCAATGCGCTGCGCAGCCTGGTTGAAGCTGCGCGCCAGATCGGCCACCTCGTCGCGCCCCTCGACCTGCACACGGTGCTGCAACTGCCCTTCACCGAAACGCTCGACCCCGCGGCGCAAGGCCTGCAGACGGCGTGTCAGGCGATTGGCCACCGGCCAGGCCCCCAGCGCCACGGCCACGAACACCACCACCAGCATCACCGCCAGCCCCTGTGCGCCGCCCGCCCACCCCGGAGGCAGCATCCAGGCCAGCGGCGACAGCCATGGCTCATCCCGGGGCCCCGGCGGCGGAGGGCCCATCATGCGTGAGCCCGGTGGCGGTCCATTGCCTCCGGAGCGGAACAGCCACAAGGTGCGCCCGTCTTCCAGCTTGACGGAATGGAGTCGCTGCTGGGCATCGGGCCAGTGCGCCATACGCTCATGGAGCAAGGGCGACGTCACCATGCGTTTGCCACGCGCATCGTCCAGCGCCAAAGGCAAGCGCAGGCGCTGGGACCACTCCAGCACTGCCTGACGCTGCTCAAGCTCTGGTGCATCGCCCTTGGGCAGACTGTTTTCCAGCAGCTCAGCCCAGGCGGCCATGCGATCGTTGTTGGCGCTTTGCGACTGAAAGCGCAAACGCTCGTGCTCCAGATTGCGCTGTGCCAACCAGCCTGCGCTCAAGGCAAAGAGCAGCAGGACGGTGACCACCGCCAGGTAGATGCGCAGCGCCAGGGTCTTCATTCAGGCCTCGGTCGCGTCCTGCTTCTTGGCGAACACATAGCCCACACCGCGCACGGTGAGGATGCGTTGCGGGTTCTTGGGATCTTCTTCAATGGCCGCGCGGATGCGCGAGATGTGCACATCGATGGATCGATCAAAGGCCTCCAGCGGATGGCCCTTGAGCGAGTCCATGATCTGGTCACGGCTGAGCACCCGCCCGGGATGGCGCGCCAGCACGGTGAGCAGGTCGTACTGATAGGACGTGAGGTCGCAAGCCCGACCATGGATGCGAACCTGCCGCAGACCATTGTCGATCTCGAGCTGGCCAAAGCGCCAGACATCGTCGTCGGCCTGCGCTGCCGAGCTGCGACGCAGCAAGGCGCGCAGCCGCGCCAGCAACTCGCGGGGCTCGAAGGGTTTGGGCAGGTAATCATCGGCCCCCACCTCCAGCCCCACGATGCGATCGGTGGGCTCACCACGCGCGCTGAGCATCAGCAAAGGCAGGCTGCGGGTGCGCGTCGAGGCACGCAACTCACGACACAGATCCAGGCCGTCGCCATCGGGCAGCATCAGATCCAGCACCAGGGCATCGAAGGTCTGACGGGCCAGCAACTCGCGCCCAGCAGCCAGGCTCGGTGCAGTGGTCACCTGATAGCCGTGGCTGCGCAGGTAGTCACCGACCATGGCACTGAGCCGCAGGTCGTCATCGATCATCAGAATGTGCTCGCTCATGTCAGGCATTGTCGCGCGCTCCAGGGGTGGCATTCAAGCTCCAGTCCGTCCATCAGTGATGAGGGGCGCTGGGCGCAGAGGCCGCGCCCTCGGCACGGGGGCCATGTCGGTGGGCATGACGCTGCTCACGACGCTCCTCGTGCTGCTTGAGATGCTGCGCCGCCTGGGCACGCTGCTCGGGCGTCAGCACCTGAGCGATGTCCAGCATGGCCTTGAGCGAACGCTTGGAGACGGCATCATGCTGAGCCAGCATCTGCTGGCGCAACTTCTCGGCCGCCCCCGCATCCAGCTTGGGTTGCGACAGCAGCGTCAGCGATTGCTCGTGCAGCTTGCGCACGCCCTGGTGCTGCTGATCCAGATCCTGGCGCGCGGCGTCAGCGATCTGCCTGATCTGCTGGCGTTGCACATCCGTGGCCTTGACCTGATCGAGCAGGCGATCAAGGCCACGCCCACCCAGCATCATGGGGCCCATGCCCCCACCCTGACGGGGTGAGGTACCGTGCATGCATACGCCCCCGGCTTCGCCATGCATGGGCCCCGCCCAGGCCTTCATGGCCGAGGTGGCGGCCATGATGCCGCCCACCACCATGAGTGAGGCGGCCGCCAGGCGCACGCCACGGATGCTCCACAGTGTTTGAACACGGGTGCTGGAAGAGATTGGGGTCATGAGCTGGGCTCCTTGTGCCAGACCGGGCACACCATGTGCACCGATCGATGCATGCATCGTGGCGCACCTGGGTAAAGCGACTGTGCGCCCCCCGTAAAGATGTGTGAATGAAGAGCCCTTGAATTCCTGCCTTGTTCAGGCCCTTCAGATCCTGGGCTTTCCAGACAATCACTCTGCGCTGGTCCTGCAGACGCCAGCGCCATCATGGCCCACATGGAAAGGATGTCCCATGTTCATGGACTTTGCCCGTGCAAGCGGGCGCCACCCACGGTCTGCAACCCGGGTCTCTGAGAACAAGCGCCCGGGGCTGACTGAATTCTTCAAATACCACGGCCTGTGGGCCCCTGGTGTACGGCTGTTCAGACACCTTGACTTTCGTAGCAAAGCCATGGTGATCTCACTGGTGTTCACCCTGCCCATGATCTGGGTGTCCTGGCAGTACTTTGCAGACAAGGCCAGCGCTGTTGAATTCTCATCCCGAGAGCGGCAGGGGGTGACTTACGCGCGTAGTCTGATGCCACTGATGGTAGCTTTACAGGCACAACGCGCCCAGGCACTGCACCAGGATGGCTTGGCCACACAGTCCACGGTTCTGTCGACACAGGCTGAGCACCGCGACGCACTCACGGGTTTGCAGCACACGCAGCGATCGCTGGGATCCATGCTGGGCACAGACAAGGTCTTCCAGGTCATGGAGGCTTCATTGAGCACCCGTGCATCAGGTGCAGCGGGCTTCGACACGGTATTCCTCTCGCATTCCCGATCCATCGAATCATTGCTCCAGGTGTTGTCCGCCTCCACCGATGGCTCCAATCTCACGCTGGACCCGGATATCGATTCCTACTATCTGATGGATGCATCGATGTTCAGGCTGCCCCTGCTGATCGAGTACGTCGCTCAATTGGGGGAGCTCCATGCACGCGTCATTCAGACACGGACGACCACACCAGAGCAGAGCCGTCGCATCACGGAGCTGGCGGTGATGGCGACGGCACAAATCCAGGCCCTGAGGGATGGCTTTCGCAAGGTGCATGACTACAACCCGACGCTGCAATCTCGTCTGGTCCCTGATGATGTTCTGACCCGCACCGCCGTACTGATCGACAACACACGGCGGTCCCTCCAGATGCCCCCGGGTCCATCTGGCGATGCGAGCGCGCCCTTGGCAGTCACGCGTGCTTTGAGTCAAGACCTGCTCGCCTTGAACACACAAACCTCTGCGGTCCTGGATCAACTCATTGTCGACCGGATATCGAACATGACAAGCGCCAGGATGATCACCGCCGCAGTGATGGTGATCGGCCTTGCCCTGGGCGCCTACCTCTTCATCTCGTTCAAGAAAGTTCTGGACGGCGGGCTGCGCGAAATCATCCACCATCTGGATGCCATGCGCGATGGCGACCTGACCACGCGGCCTCATGCCTGGGGCGGCGATGAAGTCGCCCACCTGATCCACTCCCTGTTGAGCATGCAGTGCGCCATCAGTGACGTGGTCCAGCGTGTCCGAGAGTCGTCCAATCTGCTGCTGACCAGCGCCCAAGAAATCCGCTCGGGCTCCATGGACCTGTCAGAGCGCACGGAAGCCACGGCGGCCAGCCTGGAGTCCTGTGCAGCCACGATGGCCTCGATGTCGCGCAGCGCACACCTGAGTGCAGACAACAGTCAGAAGGCGGCTCGCCTTTCATGCGAGAACGCGGCCGATGCCCAACAGGGGTCGGCCGTGATACAGCAGGTCATCGACCACATGGCTGCTGTTCAGAGCAGCTCTGACCGAATCAACGACATCACCGGTGTGATCGACAGCATTGCCTTTCAGACCAATCTTCTCGCGCTCAACGCAGCCGTCGAGGCTGCTCGGGCGGGCGAGCAAGGCAAGGGCTTTGCCGTGGTGGCCTCGGAAGTGCGCGCGCTGGCGCTGCGTTCAGCCACCGCAGCGCGTGAAATCAAATCATTGATCTCCGCCAGTTCTGCGCAGGTGGAGCAAAGCACACAGGTCGTGAAGGTCGCCGGCTCTGCCATGCATGAGCTCCGACACAACACCAATCACATCCGCCAGTTGTTGGTGGACGTCTCCGATGCCGCAGGACAGCAAAGCACGAACATCACTCAAGTTGGCGCCAATCTGCAGGATCTGGACCGCTCTACCCAGCAAAACGCCGCCCTCGTCGAACAAACAGCGGCCGCTGCAGCCTCCATGCGAGACCTGGCGGAACAACTGTCGATCCAGGTGGCATCGTTCAAGGTCGCAGCCTGAAGCGCCCCGGGGCGCTTCACTACGCATGCGGACGTCGATCCTGCCACTTGCTTCTGAGTGCCGCATAGAGCTCCGCTGGCCCCAGCAGGATGTGCTTCAGGCCCTGGCGGACCTTGTCCGAGTCAATGGCCTGCTTGCTCATCGTGCTGTGCGCCTCGAAGGCGTCCAACGTCTACTCCCTGTGGGAGGTGCTCAGTTTTCTTCTCGATCGTCGTCTTCGTCCAGCGGCAGGCCCTGCATGGCCCTGCTCACGGCGGCTTCGATTGCATCCAGCACATGCGCCTGCACCCGATCGGCGTAGCGTTTGCGCCGGTTGTTGGACAGCATGCCCTTGTTCTGGAAGATGGCCACGATCAGGTTGGCCAAGTCGCTGCCGCGCAGGTCATGGCGCTCGTTGATGTGGTGCTTCACACGGTCAAACAGACCCAGAAACTCCACCTCCTGACGCATGTGCGTGTCCAGCGAAGCCTCGGCCATGGCCAGGGTGAAGGTGGCAGCTTCGGTCAGGTCCATGTAGCGGAACCAGGTGTCAGCCTCCGGTACCCACTGATACGTGTAGTGCTCATCGCCGGCCCAGGTCACCTGGCACAACTGACGGGCCGGTTTGCTGAAGGTGGTGAGCGCGTGCAGGTACTCGGCCTCGTGCTTCTTTAGGGCCACCGAGATGGGCAGCAGGAACTGCGGCGGCAAGCGGCCCGACTGCCCCAGGCAATGGTGGATCAGGTAGCGCGACAGGCGCCCGTTGCCGTCCATGAAGGGGTGGATGAACACGAATGCGAAGGACACCACCGCTGCATGCACCAATGGGTCCAGCTTAGCGGCACGCTGGTTGGTCAGACGCATCAGCCCATTCATCAGGGCCACGGCCAGCTCTGGCTCGGGCGGTACGTAGGTGACCCCAGCGGCACCGGGCACGTCCCGCTGAAGGCGGTTCTGCTCGGTGCGGAATTGCACGGCCTTGTCAAAAGGGTTGGAGATGGCAGCGTTCTGCAACTCCACCAGCCAGTCTTCTGTGAGCGGGCGCTGCTCATGGGAGCGACGCAGCAGGGCGGCAAACCGTTCGGCTTTGTCTGCGGAGGGGGCTTCGCCCTCGATGGCAAAAGAGCCTTCGGTCTCGCTCAGGTAGGCCCAATTCAGAGCCCGCTCCAGCATGGCCTCACCCACGGATTCGGCAAAAGCCTGGGCCTGACCCAGGATGTCTTTGTCGATGAGCGCCATCAGCGCCGGGGTCTTGCGCACCACCGGGCAGAAATGCAGGTCACCCAGGCCATTGAACTCGATGCGCCAGCGGGCATCACGCTGGGGTGGGCCCACAAAGTATTGCTCTGGGTCGAACAGCGGGGCGTAAGCCGAGGCCACGCCAGGGTCAGCCAGGCCGGGCAGCCGTTGCTGGTGCACGGCTTCCCACAGGTGGCCCAGCTTGCGGCCATACATGCTGTTGGGTGTGGCCTGCACACAGGCCACCAGCTCTGCCGGCGGGATGCGCCGCAGGGCGCTCACCAGCAAATCCAGCCTGACGCCCTCGTGCTTGAGGGCGAACATGGCTTGCTGCAGCAGCGTAGGCTCAGGGGCCAGCTTGTGCGGCACCAGCATGGCGCCATCGTCCAGGCGCTCGATGCGGTTGACAGGCGCCAGCCGAGCGCGATGCTTGCCCAGGAAATCTGGGACCCCCACCGCGTTCTGGATCCAGGCGTAGCCAATGTCGCTCATGTCAGCAAGAGCCTTTCGGGCAGAAAATCTTCAGATTCGAAGAATTATCTTCAAAAATGGAGTTGGATGTCATTTTTTCTTCAGTCGGCCCGCACAACTCACCAGATCCCCCGTGCGGCAGCCCGAGCTCAGAAAAATCTTCATAGCGCCCACTTTTTCTTCAGAAGCAGACTGTCGGACAACTTTTAACTCAGCCCGCTTGCCGCTTGACCTCATCCAAAGTACGCCCCTCGGGTGTCTTCCACTCCAGCCAGCCATTCGCCGTGCGCCCCAGCAGCGCCACCGCCGCCATGCTGGGCGAGCGGAACAGGTGGTCGCTCCATTACGAGCGATCCGTGACAACCTTCTTCCACTCCACGCCAAGGGGGGGTTGACCACATCCTGCCCCTTGATGAGCATGTCGGCCTTGCAGATAGCGTGCGACTCGGGGTTCAGCTCTTGCCCGTACACCGTGAGGCGGGCTTGATGGCTTCCAGCACGCAGTCCAGGCGACGCAACACGGTGAAGGGCAGTGAACACCAGCACAAACCAAAAACAAAAAGCCCAAGTGAATCAATCACTTGGGCCTCATGCTTGGCGGAGAGGGTGGGATTCGAACCCACGGTACGTTATTCACGTACGCCTGATTTCGAGTCAGGTACATTCGACCACTCTGCCACCTCTCCTAAAACTGGTGCGTCCGTGGTCAACGGCGTAGCCTGCTAGTATAGCAGCACTTGCGGGCCATCTTGCAAGCCCGTCAGATCAGCCGTGCAACACCTCGGCACCACCCAGGTAAGGGCGCAAGGCCGCCGGCACGCGGATGCTGCCATCGGCCTGCTGGTGGTTCTCCAGCACGGCGACCATGGCGCGGCCCACGGCCAGGCCCGAGCCATTGAGGGTGTGCACCAGCTCGTTCTTGCCGGCCGCCGTCTTGAAGCGCGCCTGCATGCGGCGGGCTTGGAAAGCCTCGCAGTTGGAGCAGGAGCTGATCTCGCGGTAGGTGTTCTGCGCGGGCAGCCACACCTCCAGGTCATAGGTCTTGGCAGCGCCAAAGCCCATGTCGCCCGTGCACAGGGACATCACGCGGTAGGGCAGCTCCAGCTTCTGCAAGATGGCTTCGGCATGGCCCACCATCTCTTCGAGTGCGGCGTAGCTCTGCTCTGGCGTGGTGATCTGCACCATCTCGACCTTGTCAAACTGGTGCTGGCGGATCATGCCGCGCGTGTCACGGCCCGCGCTGCCCGCCTCGGAGCGGAAGCACGGTGTGTGGCCCGTGAGCTTGAGCGGCAACTGATCCAGCGGCACGATGGTGTCGGCCACGGTGTTGGTCAGGGTGACCTCCGACGTGGGAATCAGGTACCACTTGTTGCCTGCCGCATCGCCATCACCCGAGGTGACATGGAACAGGTCCTGCTCGAACTTGGGCAACTGGCCGGTGCCTTCCAGCGCGCGGGCCTGCACCAGGTAAGGCGTGTAGCACTCGGTGTAGCCATGCTCCTGGGTCTGCACGTCCAGCATGAACTGGGCGAGCGCGCGGTGCAGCCGGGCCATCGGCCCCTTGAGGAAGGTGAAGCGCGAACCCGACAGCTTGGCACCCATCTCGAAGTCCAGGCCCAGCGGCTCGCCCAGGTCCACATGGTCCTTGGGTGCAAAAGCGTAGGTCTGCGGCGTGCCCCAGCGGCGCACCTCGACATTGCCCGACTCATCCGAGCCCACCGGCACGCTGTCGTGCGGCAGATTGGGCACCGCCAGCAACATGCCCGACAGCTCGGCCTGGATCACCTCCAGGCGCTCGGCGCTGGACTTGAGCTCGTCAGCGATGCCACCCACCTGGGCCATCACGGCGCTGGTGTCCTCACCCTTGGACTTGAGCGCACCGATCTGCTTGGACAGGCTGTTGCGCTGACTCTGCAGCTCTTCCGTACGGGACTGGATCTGCTTGCGCTCGGCTTCGAGCGCGCGGTAGGCCGCCTCGTCCAGGTAGGGCTGGGGGTTCTTGCGCAGGGCCAGTTTGGCCAGAACACTGTCCAGGTCTTTGCGCAGCAGGGCGATATCGAGCATGGTGAAGGGAGATGAATGGTTTGCGTAGATTGTAGGCAGGCGGTGTGACACCCCTCACGGGGTGCTCACGGTGTGACGCGTTCGCCGGGGTAGGGCCGATCCAGGCCCGTGCCGCCCAAGCCCTTGGGCAGCGGAAAGCGCACATGCTCCTCCACACCTTGCATGCGACGCACCGACACGGCCCCCAGGGCCTTGAGGCGCTGGATGACCTGCTGCACCAGCACGTCCGGCGCCGAGGCACCCGCGGTCAGGCCCACGCGGGGATGGCCCTCGAACCAGGAGACCTGCAGGTCCTCGGGACAGTCGACCATGTGGGCAGGTGTGCCTAGGCGCTCGGCCAGTTCGCGCAGGCGATTGCTGTTGGAGCTGGTGGGGCTGCCCACCACGATGACCACATCCACCTGGGGCGCCATCAGCTTGACGGCATCCTGGCGGTTCTGCGTGGCATAGCAGATGTCCTGCTGCTTGGGCTCGCGGATCAGGGGGAAGCGCGCCTTGATGGCCTGGAGGATGGCGGCCGCATCATCCACCGACAAGGTGGTCTGCGTGACCACCGCCAACCTGGCGGGATCGCTCACCTCGACACGAGCGACATCGGCTTCGTCTTCGACCAGGTAGATGCCGTCGGACAACTGCCCCATCGTGCCCTCGACCTCAGGGTGCCCCTTGTGGCCGATCATGATGAACTCATAACCCTCGCGGCGCAGCTTGGCCACCTCGATGTGGACCTTGGTCACCAGCGGGCACGTGGCATCAAAGACCTGAAAGCCTCGGGCATCGGCCTCGCGACGCACCTCCTGGCTCACACCATGGGCACTGAAGATCAGGGTGGCGCCGGGCGGCACATCGGCCAGGTCTTCGATGAAGATCGCGCCCTTGGCCTTGAGGTCGTTGACCACATAGGTGTTGTGCACGATCTCGTGGCGCACATAGATGGGCGCACCAAACTGCGCCAGCGCGCGCTCGACGATCTCGATAGCACGGTCAACGCCCGCGCAAAAGCCGCGCGGCTCGGCCAGCAGCACATCCTGAACACGGGTATCGGGCATGGTCACAGCACCCCAATGATCTGCACTTCAAGGGTCACGCGCTGACCGGCCAGAGGGTGGTTGAAGTCGAACAGGGCCCATTGCCCTTCGGGATCGAGCTCGAGCAGCACGCCCGCAAAACCACCCTGGCCATCGGGCGTGGGGAACTGCACCACATCGCCCACCGACCAGGTCTCGTCGGGGTCGCCCAGCTCGCGCATGAGCTTCATGGCCACACGCTGCAGCAGATCGGGGTTGCGCTGACCAAAAGCCTCGCCCTCGTCCAGGGACAAGGTGGTGCGCGTGCCCTCGCTCAGGCCGATCAGGCGGGCCTCCATGCCGGGTGACAGCTCACCCGAACCGATGGACAGGGTGGCCGGCTTTTCGATGAAGGTGTTGACCAGATCTTCGCCATCCGGCCCGGCCAGACGGTAGTGCAAGGTCAGGAAGGAGCCGGGTTGGACGATGGGCGCAGCAGTGGTCATGGTGTCACAGCCCACCCCTAGTGAGGATGGCGCTGGCAGGAGCGTAAAAGCACAATTTTAAGGATTCACAGACACACTCAGGGAAATATCCTCATGAAAGATCTGCCCCTGGCCCTGCGCCCCCGGGAAAAGCTGCTCGCGCAGGGCCCGGCCGCACTGGCCGATGCCGAGTTGCTGGCCTTGCTGCTGCGCACGGGCCTCAAAGGGCGTGGCGTGCTGCAACTGGCCGAACACACGCTGCAGACGCTGGGCGGCATGAGCGGCCTGCTGCAGGCGGCCCCGCAGCAACTCAAGGGCATCAAGGGCCTGGGCCCGGCCAAACGCGCCGAGCTGCTGGCCGTCACCGAAATGGCCCGGCGGGGCATGAGCGGTCAGTTGCGCAATGAGCCCGTGTTCAGCTCACCGCAGGTGGTGCGCGACTACCTGCAACTGCAGATCGGCAGCCTGCCCCACGAGGTCTTTTGCGTGCTGTTCCTTGATGCGCAACACCGCCTGCTGGCCTGCGAGGAACTGTTTCGCGGCACGCTCACGCAAACCAGCGTCTACCCTCGCGAGGTCGTCAAACAGGCGCTGCAGCACAACGCGGCGGCGGTGATCCTGGCCCACAACCACCCCTCCGGTCTGCTGGAGCCCTCACGCGCCGACGAGTTGCTCACGCAGACGCTCAAGAGCAGCCTGAGCCTGATCGATGTGCGCATCCTCGACCATTTTGTGGTGGGCTGCACGGGTGCTGTCTCATTTGCAGAACGCGGCTTGCTCTGATCTGCCTCAAGGTTGATGTAGTCTTGTGGGCGTGAGCCAACGCAAAAACGCATCGCCCGTCACCTTGAACGACTTCGCCGACCTCAAGAAGGCGTTGCGTGAGGCTGCGCGCACCGCCGCCGCACAGCGTGAGGCCGAGCGTGCCGCCGCTGCCGAGAAGGCAAAGCAGCAACGCCGCCATGAGGCCGACAAGGCGCTCTTCGCCCAGGCGGTCGGCCCGGTCAACAAGCTGCCCGACACCGGCCGTGTCAACGCGCGCCCAGCCCGCCCCGAGCCCGTGCCGCAATGCCGACAGCAGGACGAGCAGGCCGTGCTGCGTGAATCCCTCTCCGACGAGATCGATGTCGACAGCCTGCTGGAAACCGATGAATCGCTGGCCTTCCGGCGGCCCGAACTGGGCGCCGATGTGCTGCGCAAGCTGCGCCGCGGCGTCTGGGCCTTGCAAGGCCAGATCGACCTGCACGGCCTGCGCACCGAGGAAGCCCGAGTGGCCCTGAGCGGCTTCTTGCGTGAATCACAACTGCGGGGCTGGCGCTGCGTGCGCGTGGTGCACGGCAAGGGCCTGGGCTCGCCCGGGCGCGTGCCGGTGATCAAGGACAAGGTCAAGCGTTGGCTGGTGCAGAGCGACCGCGTGCTGGCCTTCGTGCAGGCCCGGGGCGACGATGGTGGCGCAGGCGCCCTCATCGTACTGCTGCAATCGAGCACCCCCAACCAGCAAGCCCAGGAAGCCTGAACCGCCCTACGGGCTCACACACCCCGGTTGCGCATCCAGTCGGCCGTCTGGAAAAAGGACTGCTGCAGACGGGCCTGCAAGTCAGGGTCGACCCCCAGCTCGCTCATGGCCCGCGACATGCAGGCCACCCACTGATCTCGCTCGATGATGCCGATGGAAAACGGCAGATGGCGCGCCCGCAGGCGTGGATGGCCGAACTGTTCGATGTAGAGATTGGGGCCGCCCAGCCAGCCGCTGAGGAACCAGTAGAGCTTGTCGCGCGCCTCGTCCAGGGTCGAACCATGCGCGGCCCGCAACTCGGTATAGGCCGGCTCCAGATCCATCAAGTCATAGAAGCGGTCCACCAGCGACCGCACGGCAGCATCGCCACCCAGCCAGTCATACGCGGTGCGGCCCTGAGGGACCTGGTCGTCATCGAGTTCACTCATGGGCGGCACTGTAGCCGCAAAGCCATCACCCCGCGCAACGCTCAGTTGCGGGAGTTCAGGCGCGTGGCGATCTGCACCACGCCCTGCGAGGCGGGGCAACCCGGGTGCAGCTCCAGCAAGAGGGAGCGGCGCTGCACGGCGGCGCGCACGGACGGATCCAGTGGGATGTCTCCCAGGAAATTGAGCTTGGGCGCCACACCGGAAGGCGTCAGCACGAAGCGCTCGATGACCTGCTGCAGTTGCTGGCAGATCACACGCCCCTCGCCCGTGCGGCTCACCTGATTGACCACCATGTGCAATTGCTCGCGCCCTTGCTGCGAGGCCAGCACCTTGACGGTGGCATAGGCATCGGTCATGGAGGTGGGCTCGGGCGTGGCCACCACGATCACTTCATGGGCCAGCGACAGGGCGAACAGCACAACATCGGAGATGCCCGCACCGGTGTCCAGCAGGAGCACATCGAAGCGGGGCGACACCGTGGTGATGATGTCGAGCAGTTGTTCACGAACCTCGGGCGTCAGGCGCGAGTACTCGACCAGGCCGGAACCCGCCAGCAGCACCGAGAAGCCCCCGGGCGCAGGCAGGATGGCCTCTTCCAGCAAGGCCTTGCCGGTGAACACATCGTGCAGCGTGATCTTGGGGTAGAGATTGAGGACCACGTCCAGATTGGCCAGCCCGAGGTCGGCATCCAGCACCAGCACCTTCAGGCCCTGTCGGCTCAAGGCCGCGGCCAGATTGGCGCTGAAGAAGGTTTTGCCCACCCCACCCTTGCCGCTGGTCACAGCCAGAGTGCGCGCCAGGCGCACGGACGGCGGGGCGGGGGACAGCTCGGGTTCGGTCATGATCGCAGTCATGAAAGGGTTGTCGGCAGTTATGCCTGCAGACCTGAGCCCAAATCAGTAACAGAGAGTGCGTCAGATTGCCCAATCTGCTCGACTGTGCTGAACAGCAGTTCCTTTTCTTCGTTGCTGACCGACGTGATGGCCTGAGCTTCCAGGCAGGTGCGGTTGCGCCCTTCGCGCTTGGCGCGGTAGAGCTGCTGGTCAGCCCGCTCAGACCACAGGGCCGCCGACGAGCGCACCCATTGAGGCGCAAACGCGCCGCCCACGCTCACCGTGACGGTCAGCACCTGACCACCCACCAGGGCCACAGGCTGGGCTTCGATCTTCTTGCGCACGCGCTCGGCCACGGCCTGCCCGAAGGTGGGCGGGCAGTTGGGCAGGATGATGGCGAATTCTTCGCCACCCACGCGCGCCACGGTGTCCATGGGACGCACGCAGTCCTGCAAGGCATAGGCCACGGACTGGATGACCATGTCGCCTGCGGCATGGCCATGGGTGTCATTGATCTTCTTGAAGTGGTCGATGTCCAGCACCAGCAGGAGCGCGGGTTCGCCAGAGCGGGCCACCCGGTCGATCTCGCGGGCGATGGCCACCTCGAACTGGCGGCGATTGGCCAGCCCCGTCAGGGCATCACGGCTGGAGACCTCGCACAGGCCATCGATCAGGGCCTGAAACCAGGGCGTGCTGCCCGCCACGAGCCCATCGGGCAACACCCACCCCGCCTGATTCAGCAAATTGAGTGCCAGATCCACCCGCAGGCCTTGCAGCATGTCGGTGCCAGCCACGTCAGACGAATCGACAAGGGGGGCGGAAGAGGCGATGGCACACGCTCCAATACGTGTAGAGGATGCTCGAAATTTTAGCAGCCTGACCCTGTCGTGCACAGGGAAATGAGGGCTAATACCTAGCGATCTCTGCGCCATGGCGTCATGGATGTGGTGGCGGATGCACACCCGGCTCAAGCCGACGGCTCGCCTTCCGATAACCAGACAAGGGCCTTGGCCCTGTGACCACACTTTGTCTGAGCCACGTCCACCATGAGCGCCTTGCCACAGATGTCCACCCCACCGCTTCAGGATCGCGAATTCTCGTTCAGCGTCCGTGATTTCGAGCGGGTGCGCGCTCTGATCTACCAGCGCGCAGGCATCCATCTGCACGATGGCAAGCAGGCCATGGTCTACAGCCGCCTGTCTCGGCGCCTGCGTGAGACCCGCCACCAGTCCTTCGACAGCTATCTTCAATGGCTGGAGAGCACCTCGGGTGACACGGCCCAGCGTGAGTGGCAGGAGTTCGTCAACTGCCTGACCACCAATCTGACCGCCTTCTTCCGGGAAGAACACCATTTCGACACCTTGGCCGAGCGTCTCAAAAGCGCGGGCCACGGCAATCTGCGCATCTGGTGCTGTGCCGCATCCACAGGGGAAGAGCCCTACTCCATCGCCATGGTCGTGGCCGAGACGCTGGGCTTGCACGCCAACGTGAAGATCCTGGCCACCGACATCGACACCAATGTGCTGACCACGGCCTCGCGGGCCGTGTACGGCGCCGATGCACGCGGCCTGTCACCCGCGCGCCTGCGCTCCTTCTTCCTCAAGGGCAAGGCCGGCAATTCGGGGCAGATCCGCGTCAAACCGGAGCTGGCGCGGATGATCGAGTTCAAACCCTTCAATCTCATGCAAGCCCATTGGTCTCTGGGCGAGCCTTTCGACATCGTGTTCTGCCGCAACGTCATGATCTATTTCGATGCGGGCACCCAGCGCAAGGTGCTGGAACACATCCATGGTGTGATGCGCCCGGGCGGCCTGCTCTTCGTGGGTCATTCGGAGAACTTCACCGACTCACGCGACCTGTTCAGGCTGCGTGGCAAGACGGTGTACGACAAGGTCTAAGCATCCCGGAGCGCCAACCCACCATGATCAGCCCCTCATCCAGCAGTGCCTTGCGCTCGACGGCGGCCATGCCAGCGTCAGCGGCTGCCCTCGCCGCCGGCGCCCTCCACGCCAAGAAGGACCGACTGGCGCGACTGAAAGCCCGCACACCCAAGCCTGGCGAAGCGTCGTTCTTCTTCTATGAAGCGCATTTCCAGTCCGATGCCGTCAAGATCCTGCCCGGCGAGTACTTCGTGTTCGACGAAGATCTCCTGATCATGACGACCCTGGGTTCGTGCATTGCCGTGTGTCTCTGGGACCGCCAGGCCCATGTCGGCGGCATGAACCACTTCATGCTGCCCGACAACGGTGGTGGCGGCAATGACTCGGGTCGGTATGGCTCCTACGCCATGGAATTGCTGATCAACGAACTGCTCAAGATGGGCGCCACCCGCGCGACCCTGGAGGCCAAGGTCTTTGGTGGCGGTGCTGTGCTCTCGGGCATGACCAGCCTGAACGTCGGCGAGCGCAACACCGACTTCGTTCTGGATTACCTCAAGACCGAGCGCATCCCCGTCGTGTCCAAGGACGTGATGGACATCTACCCCCGCAAGGTCTGCTTCTTTCCGCACAGCGGCAAGGCCATGGTCAAGCGCCTGGCACCGAGCAACCCCGAGGCCCTGGTGGCCCAGGAGCGCGCGGCCCTTCAAAAAGCGACCCCCACCACGACCGGTGGTGGATCCGTGGACCTGTTCTGATTCGACTGGAGACCTGTCATGGCCAAGACGCGTGTGGTGGTGGTGGACGATTCCGCCCTGGTGCGCAGCCTGCTGACCGAGATCATCAACCGCCAGCCCGACATGGAGTGTGTGGGTGCGGCGAGCGACCCCTATGTGGCGCGCGAGATGATCCGCAACCTCAACCCCGATGTGATCACCTTGGACGTGGAGATGCCCCGCATGGATGGCATCGACTTCCTGTCCAAGCTGATGCGCCTGCGTCCCATGCCGGTGGTGATGGTGTCGACCCTGACCGAGCGCGGCGCAGAGGTCACCCTCAAGGCCCTGGAGCTGGGCGCCATCGACTTTGTGGCCAAGCCCAAGATCGGCGTGGCCGACGGCCTCAAGCTGTTGGCGCAGGACATCACGGACAAGGTGCGCGTAGCCTCCAAGGCGCGCATCCATCGCCTGCACACCGCGCCTGCCGCCCCTTCCAGCGCCAGCCAAGGCGGCCCCAGTGCCTCGAGTGCCTCGCCTTCGTCCACAGCGGCACCACGCACCACCCTGGCCTCGGTGGGTCGCCTGTCGACCGAAAAGATCATCTTCATCGGCGCCTCCACCGGTGGCACCGAGGCCACCAAGGAAGTGCTGATGGCCCTGCCGGCCGACTGTCCCGCCGTGGTCATCACCCAGCACATGCCACCGGGCTTCACGCGCAACTACGCTGCACGTCTGGATGGTTTGTGCAAGATCCGCGTGAAGGAAGCCAGCGATGGCGAGCGCATCCTGCCAGGGCATGCCTACATTGCGCCCGGCGGTCTGCACCTGAGCGTGGAAAAGTCCGGCGCCAACTATGTCGCCCGCGTGCGTGACGGCGAGCCCGTGAACCGGCACAAGCCCAGCGTGGAGGTGCTGTTCAAGTCGGCGGCCAGCTGTGTGGGGCCCAATGCCGTGGGCATCATGCTCACGGGC
The DNA here is from genome assembly GCF_036279655.1 of Aquabacterium sp. Taxonomy (GTDB): domain Bacteria; phylum Pseudomonadota; class Gammaproteobacteria; order Burkholderiales; family Burkholderiaceae_C; genus Aquabacterium. The sequence goes on from NZ_DASUIT010000060.1 coordinate 147,036, forward strand.
ATGGGGGCCGATGGCGCCAAGGCCATGCGCGAGATGCGCGATGCCGGCGCCTACTGTGTGGCGCAGGACGAGGCCACCTGCGTGGTCTTTGGCATGCCCCGTGAGGCCATCCAGTCAGGCGCCATCAACGAGGTGCTGCCCCTGACCCAGATCGCCGGCCACCTGATGGATCATCTGCGCAGCACGGCAGGCCCCTTGCTCAGCCGCGTCTGAGTCGCCGCACTCAGGGCCGCCCGACAAAGATCATCAGCGTCGGGCGCACGCCTTCGGCCGAGCCCACAGCCGCATACACCGGCCCGAAGGCCGTGTCCGCCCCCAGGTAGAGGCTGGCGCCATGGCGCCAGTGGCCCTGCCCGACCTCGCCCCAACGCTGCCAGGCATTGCCCAGCTCCAGGCTGCCGCCCACATACAGGCCACGCGTCAAGGGCGCCACGCCCAGCTTGTAGGCATAGCCCGCGCGCACCAGGGCCACCTGCTGGCCACTGAGTTGATCGGTCGCGTAACCCGACAACTGCTGGAAACCGCCCAGACCATAGCGCGGCAGATCAGGCAAGGCGCCCTCGCCGCCCGCCAGGCGCGCGCCCAGTTGGAGGGTGTGCGCGCCCCAACTGCCCACGGCCAGGGCATTCATGTCCCAGCGGCTCATGTCGCCCTCGGATGGCGGCGTGCCCCCATCGACCTGTCGATGGCCGCTGAGGTATTGCCCCTCGACACGCCAGCCCCGGGTCGGAAACCAGGCGCTGTCGAGCTGATCGAACACGGCCCGCAGGCGCACGCCCTCCTCCCGCCAGGACTGCGCACGTGTGACCCCCTCCCACAGGGGCGTGACCAGTTCGGGCGAATCGTGACCGGACTCCTGCGTCCAGCCCAGCCGGAACTCACCCAGTTCACGCCAGCTCAAGCCCACATCCAGGCCCAGCCGACGCTGGCGCCGTGCCAGCGACAAGGCCGGCCCCGCTTCGGGATCGCTGTAGAGCTCGGTCGTGCGGCGCCCCACACCCGCCTGGGCCGACACGAAGGTGCGCAGGCCATCGGGCAGGCGCCAGTCCATGGGCCGCCACCACTCGGTGCTCAACAGGGGGGCAGAACCCAGGCGGACAAAGTTGCGCCACTCGCTGCCGCTGTCATCCAGCCAGTGCCGGTTGTGCGCCAGCTTGAGGTTGAAGGCGCTGCGGCCATTGGTGTTGGTGCTGAAATCCAGGCCCAGTTGCAGGTAATCGGGGCCCCAGGGTTTGTCTTCCAGCTTGAAGGTCAGGCCCTCGCCTTGCGGCCCGGGGCTGAGCTGGTAATCGGTGCGGGCATAGTCGCCCGTGGCCGCCAGACGGATCAGGTCACGCTCAGCCTTGGCCACATCGAACAGCTCGCCCGCGCGGGTCTCCAGGGTATCGGCCAGGCGCTCGGGGTGGGTGCTGCGCGAGCCCTGAAAGCGCACCTCGCGCAAGGGCTGAGGCGTGCTCTGCCGTGCCTGTCGCGCGGATTTCCAGCGCGCGTACTCGGCCTCGCTGACCTTGAGATCCTGCATGCGCAGCACCAGGGCTTCGGCCTGGATCTCGCCCTGGTTCATGAACTCGGGCGCACGGTTGAAATCCGCCGCCGTGAGCTCGTCCAGCGTCGGCGCAATCAGCACATCCTGCGGCGTGAGCGTGGCCAGGCTGCGCTGCACGTTCTGCTCGGTGAGGATGTTGATCATCTGCGAGGTCACGCCAGTCAGCGTCGACAAGGTGTCACGCCGTGCCAGGGGGGTGCCGATGTTGACCACGATCAGGCGCTCGGCTCCCATGGCCCGCGCCACGTCCACCGGCGTGTTGTTGACCAGACCACCGTCGCCCAGGAGGCGGCCATCCACCTCGACCGGCGCGAACACCCCCGGCACCGACATGCTCGATCGCAAGGCCGTGGCCAGATCGCCCGAGCGCAGGATCACGGGCTGACCGGTCTCCATGTCGGTGGCCACCGCACGGAAAGGGGTGGGTAAGCCGTCGAAATCGGCCACCTGCCGGGCGGGCAAGGTCAAACGGCGCAGATGCGCCTCCAGACCCCGGCTGGACACCGGGCCGAGCGGTGCCCGCAGGCCGTCCCGGCCGATCCCCAACTCCAGCAGGGGCGAGACCTCGACGTCCTGCTCCTTGCGCCGCTGCGACAACTCACGCCGCTCGACCCGGCTGGCAAACACATTGTCCCAATCCAGGCGCATGACCTCTCGCTCGACGTCCTGGGCACTCATGCCGCTGGCATACAGCCCCCCCACGATGGCGCCCATGGAGGTGCCGGCGATCACATCCACCGGGATGCGCTCGCGCTCCAGCACCTTGAGCACGCCCACATGGGTCAGGCCCCGGGCGCCGCCGCCGGACAGCACCAGACCGATGCGGGGCCGTGAGGCGGCCACGGCCTGCTCCTGGGCAACCTGTGCGGCAGCAGCCATGTCGCCCCAGCACAGCAGCACACCCACACCCAAACCCAGCCCGATGGACAGGGCACGCCCGACGTTCTTCAGCATTCGCATGTCCCCATTGTGCCCACACCCCCAGACTTACCCTCGGTATTCTTGACCTGGGTCAGCTTGGCTGGGAGCATTCGGGTGTCAGATGGCATTGTTGATTCCTGCTGGAGAACAAATCATGCAACTGCTCAAAGATTTCCTGATGACCGACTATGGCCTGATGAGTGCCGTCGTGATCGCCATCACGCTGTTGATGGCCGGATATTTCGCCTGGTACTTCAACAAGCACATCAAGGAAGATTGCGAGCGGTACGACAAGGCGCACGGCAAGGCCTGATCCGCGCCACTCGTCAGACAAAAAAAGGGCTGCCTGTGGGCAGCCCTTTTGTCTTGGAGATCAGATCCGATCAGAAACCCATCTGGGCGCCGATGCCGAAGATATGGACATCGCCATCCTTGGCCAGATCGAACGCACCGACCACCTTGAAATCAGCGTTGATGGCATATTCGATGCCCAGGCCGGCATACAGACCGAACTCGTCATCCTCCGTGGGGATGCCTTTGCCATTCTGCGAGAAATAGCCCAGCCCCAGACGCCCGACACCGGAGAGCTCATTGGTGAAGGCGTAGCGATAAGCGGCCACAGCCGACACGGCGTAGCCTTCGATGCTGCCGCCCGCATTGAACTTGAGCGTGCCGAAATCGGTGTAGGCCACCTCGACCGACAGATTGGGCATCACTTCGTAGCCACCGTAGATCTTGAAGCCGGTGTCGGACTTGTCGCAGGCCACCGGACAATCTTCCGTGTATTCGGTCATCCCGATCAGCGCGCCAGCATAACCCTGGGCCGAAGCCACACCACACGCAGCCGCCAGAGCAACTGCAGACAGAATCTTCTTCATAAAAAGGTCCCTTGACGTCAAAAAACGGCCACCCCGGCCGCGCGAGGGCAAGTCTCTCACGCAGGCCGTGTGATGCGCAGGGGTGGAAGCACCCGGATCCATGGGGTGCGTTGCCCCGGCGCGACACAGCCTGCAGCATGAAAAAAGGGCCGCATCACTGCGGCCCTTTTCTGTGAAGCGAGAGAGGCTTCAGGCGGGCATTTACATGCCCATGCCACCCATACCGCCCATGCCACCCATGTCGGGCATGCCACCGGCGGGGGCGTCATCCTTGGGGGACTCGGACACCATGCACTCGGTGGTCAGCATCAGGGAGGCCACGGAAGCAGCGTTCTGCAGCGCGGTGCGGGTGACCTTCGTGGGATCCAGGATGCCCATTTCGATCATGTCGCCATAGGTGTCGTTGGCGGCGTTGAAGCCATAGGTGCCCGAACCGGCCAGCACGGCGTTGACCACCACGGAGGGTTCGCCACCGGCGTTGGCCACGATCTCGCGCAGGGGGGCTTCCACAGCCTTCAGGACCAGCTTGATGCCGGCGTCCTGGTCAGCGTTGTCACCGTGCACGGCACCGACGGCTTGCTTGGCACGCAGCAGGGCCACGCCACCACCGGCGACCACGCCTTCTTCCACTGCAGCGCGGGTGGCGTGCAGGGCGTCTTCCACGCGGGCCTTCTTTTCCTTCATTTCGACTTCGGTGGCAGCACCCACCTTGATCACGGCCACGCCGCCAGCCAGCTTGGCCACGCGCTCTTGCATCTTCTCGCGGTCGTAGTCGCTGGTGGCTTCTTCGATCTGGATGCGGATCTGCTTGACACGGGCTTCGATGTCGGCAGCTTCACCAGCGCCATCGATGATGGTGGTGTTTTCCTTGCCCACTTCGACGCGCTTGGCCTGACCCAGGTCAGCCAGGGTGACCTTGTCCAGCGCCATGCCGACTTCTTCTGCGATGACCTTGCCGCCCGTCAGGATGGCGATGTCTTCCAGCATGGCCTTGCGGCGGTCGCCGAAGCCAGGCGCCTTGACAGCCACGACCTTCAGGATGCCGCGGATGGTGTTGACCACCAGGGTGGCCAGGGCTTCGCCATCGACGTCTTCAGCGATGATCAGCAGAGGACGGCCAGCCTTGGCCACTTGCTCCAGCGTGGGCAGCAGGTCGCGGATGTTCGAGATCTTCTTGTCGAACAGCAGGACGAAGGGGTTGTCCAGCAGCGCGGCTTGCTTCTCGGGGTTGTTGATGAAGTAGGGCGACAGGTAGCCGCGGTCGAATTGCATGCCTTCGACGACGTCCAGCTCGTTGTTCAGGCTCTTGCCGTCTTCAACGGTGATCACGCCTTCCTTGCCCACCTTGTCCATCGCCGAGGCGATGATCTGGCCGACGTCGGCATCGCTGTTGGCCGAGATGGTGCCGACTTGAGCGATTTCCTTCGAGGTGGTGGTGGCCTTGGAGGCCTTCTTCAGCTCGGCGACCAGGGCTTGCACAGCCTTGTCGATGCC
>NZ_DASUIT010000061.1:0-16005 GCF_036279655.1 Aquabacterium sp.
CCCGATGGCGGCGTCCGCGAACGCCGCCTCGGTCAAGACGACATTGTGCCGCTGATCGCCTGCGCTGCGCTCGACGCCGCCTGCGGCAGGAGCACCCCGAAACAGGCGCCCTGTCCCGGGACGCTGTTGACCAGGATGCGCCCGCCCATGAGCTGCACCAGATGGCGGGTGATGACCAGACCCAGGCCATGCCCCTCGGTCGACGTTCGCTCGGCCCCCAGGCGATTGAAGGGCTGGAACAACTGCGCCTGCTGCTCCGGCGTGAGGCCAGGCCCCTGATCGCTGACGATGATCCTCAGCCAGGGCGGCTCCAGACAGGCTCGCATCCGGACCACACCGCCCGCGGGACCGTACTTGATCGCATTGCTCAGCAGGTTGATCACCACCTGCCGCAGACGCTGCACATCGGCGCGCACACGGTGCCCTCCCGTCACATCCACATCCATCACCACCTGGCGCTGCGCCGCCATGGTTTCGACAATGGTGACGGCCTCCAGCAGCACGGGCGCCAGATCCACCTCGTCGATGCTGATGTGCACCCCGCCTGACTCGATCCGGGCAATGTCCATGACCTCGTTGATCAAGGACAACAAGGTCTGCCCTGAGGTCTCGATGCACGCCACACGGCGGCGCTGTCCCTCGTCCAGGACCGATCGCGGGTCCATCAGCAGCAATTGCGCGAAGCCCAGGATGCCATTGAGGGGCGTGCGCAGCTCATGGCTGATCCGCGCCAGGAACTCGCTCTTGGCCCGACTGGCATGCTCGGCGGCCGCCTTGTCACGGCGCACCACCTCCAGGGCCTTGCGCTCGGTGATGTCGAGGATGTAGCCATGCCAGGACACCCCGCCATCGCTGTCCAGCTGGGGTGACGCGTAGGTCTCACGCCACTGCATGCCCGTCGGCAGTTCGACGCGGTACTCGACGCGCCACGGTGTCAGCAGGTTGGCCGATTGCTGCAGGCTCGACAACACCGCCTGGATGTCCTCGCTGTGCACCTTGGCCAGCACATGGTTGGCCGACGCGGCGGCCTCCCGCGGGCTGACGCCGAAGAGCGCCCGCAGGCCCTCGCTGGCATAGTGAAAGCGCAACTCGCCATCGGTTTCATGGCGCAGATGGAACAACACCCCCGGGATCTGCTCGGCCGCACGCTTGGCGTGCAGCAACTGGCTTTCCAAGCGCCGCTGCTCCTTGAGCGGAAAGAAGGCACATCGCACCAGCGCCTGATCGGAGGCCCCGCTGCGGCAAGCGTTGAACATGGTGTCCATGTAGAGACCATCGGCGCGCTTGAGCGGCAAGGCGATCTCGTCGATGTGCCCTTGCTGCCGGAGCAGGGGCATCAGGTAGCTGTGGTACATCTGCCGGGACGCGGGCGGCAGCATGTCGTCCACATGCGTGCCCATCAGACCGGCCTCGCCCAGGCCCAGCATGTGCTGCAGATGCGCATTGGCCGACACGATCTGCCCACTGTCGTTCAGGGTCAGAAGACCGCAAGGCAATTCGTCCCACTCGGTGCTGCTGATCAAGCTACCCATGGTCGCCCTCCGTGGCTGGTGGCGGGCCACTGACCAGACTGCAAGCCTGTCGGTCCGCTGATGTCCGACGGATGTTAGCTCAAGCGCCCCTGCGGCGTCTAGCGGGGCGCAATCCCCCGCCGACCGAGAGATTGTTCACGCCCCGCGGGCCGCCATGTCCGCTTTGCGATCGGCCGCGACCTGCTGGGCCGTCGGGCGCTGGTCGATGAGCTTGACGTAGGCCTTCCAGTCGATGCCGGCCGCCAGCACCAGATCCTCGCCCAAGACCAGCTTGCTGGCCAGCCCCGCCAGCGGCAGGTGGGTGTAGGCCGAACAATCGGCCATCGTGAAACAGTCCCCGGCCACATAGGGCCCGAACACCGCCAGCCGCTTGAACGCCGCCAAATTCTTCTCCAGATCGACGCGCACCCGGGCGATGAACTTCTCGGGCAAGGTGCCCCCGAAAAACGCCTGCGAGTAGAGCTGACGCGCGCACAGCTCGACGTGCAGATCCAGGAAGGTGATGAGCTCGCGCACCTTGGCCGCGTCCCAGGGATCGGCGGGCAGCAGGGCCGGTGTAGGCCACTGCGCCTCAATGTAGTCCATGATGGCCTGGCTCTCGCACAGGCAACCTCGCTCGGTCTCGATGTAGGGCACCTTGCCCAGCGGCGAGCGGCTCAGCACGTCTTCGCCCTGCCCGGTGCCAAAGGGCGTGCGCACCTCCTCGAAGGGCACGCCCTTTTCCAGCAAGGCCAGCTTGACCTTGTTGTAGTAGTTGGACAGCGGGAATCCGTAGAGCTTGAGCATGGGTGGGGTCTCCGTTGAACGATGCAGGGCGCAGCTTAAGGCAAGACTCACAGGCCCGCGGCCTTCAGCCTCACCGCATGGTCCAGATAGAGCTGAACGGGGTCCACCTCCTTGCCCACCAGGCCGAAGAACTGATTGACCAGGTGGAAATGGTTCAAGGGGTAATCATCCCGGATCACCTGTCCCAGATGGCTGGCACATTTCCCGACCAGGCCATCGCCCTGCTCCTTCTTGAAGGCCAGGTGCGTGAGGCTCATGATGTAGTCGGACAGGTTCACCGCGCGGTAGAACTGCCCCGTGCCGCTCCAGGAGTAATAACGGATGCCCTGCACCTCATGCGCGCCTTCGGCACAAGGCTGCGCGGGAACCCCGGCCGGAAAGCGCTTGCTGAAGTCCGCCGCCCCCCGGGCCGTCAAGGAATGAAGTGCCGCCTGGGCATCCTGCGGCAGATCGGCGTCACTGGCCCAGTTGACCAGACGCCCCACGCCATTGCCGGTCGAGATCAGCGCCGAGGCCAGCCAGGGACGCTCGCGCTGCTGCGTCGCCACCCAGTCTGCCACTTCCGAGCCCGCCGTGGCCCCACCGACCGAGGTCACGGAGGCCACCAGATCCGGCCTCATGCCCGCCACATACCGAACCGACTGGTTGCCATGGCTGTGGCCAATGAGGTTGACCTTGCGCACACCCGTTTGTGCCACGATCTGCTCGACCTGTTTCAACAGTTGCTGCCCCCGCAACTCGGATGAGTTGAAGGCCGACACCTGCGTCACCACCACGGTGGCCCCGTGCGCACGCAAACGCTCGACGATGCCGGGCCAGTAGGACAGGGAGCCCAACTGGTCAAAACCCATCATGCCGTGGGCCAGCACGATGGGATAGGAGGTCCGCGCCACATCATCGACATGGGCACTGGGCTCATCGGGCCCTGAAGTCACCATCACACATCCGCCCAGCAGGGCGACGACCAGGGCGGTCTTCCAGACAACAGGTTTCATGAGCGGCCCCAAGGGGCGAGAGAGAAAAAAACCGGCGAGGCGGGCGCCTGCGCCGGTCGATGATCACACAAGCGAGCCCCGCTGGAGCCCGCGCGTGCCGATCAGGCCACCACCTGGGCCAGCTTGCCGCTGGCGTACATGGCGGCGATCTCGCTCATGGTGATGGGCTTGATCTTGCCGGCCTGGCCTTCGCAGCCAAACTCCATGTAGCGCTGCTTGCAGATCTGCTTGGCGGCTTCGCGGGCAGGCTTGAGCCACTCGCGGGCGTCAAACTTGTCGGGGTTCTCCGCCAGGAACTTGCGCACGGCACCGGTCATCGCCAGACGAATGTCGGTGTCGATGTTGATCTTGCGCACGCCGTACTTGATGGCTTCCTGGATCTCTTCGACGGGCACGCCGTAGGTTTCCTTCATCTTGCCGCCGTACTGGTTGATGATGGCCAGCAGGTCCTGGGGCACCGACGAGGAGCCGTGCATCACCAGGTGGGTGTTGGGGATGCGCGCGTGGATTTCCTTGACGCGGCTGATGGCCAGGATGTCACCCGTGGGCTTGCGCGAGAACTTGTAGGCGCCGTGGCTGGTGCCGATGGCAATCGCCAGGGCGTCCAGTTGGGTGGCCTTGACGAACACGGCGGCTTCTTCCGGGTCGGTCAGCATCTGGCTGTGGTCCAGCTTGCCTTCGGCGCCGATGCCGTCTTCCTCACCCGCTTCACCGGTTTCCAGATTGCCCAGGCAACCCAGTTCGCCCTCCACGGTCACGCCGACCTTGTGGGCCATCTCGACCACCTTGCGGGTCACGTCCACGTTGTAGTCGAACGAAGCGGGCGTCTTGCCGTCTTCCTTGAGCGAGCCGTCCATCATCACCGAGCCAAAGCCCAGGTCGATGGCGCCCTGGCAGATCGCGGGCGACTGCCCGTGATCCTGGTGCATCACCAGGGGAATGTGGGGGTACATCTCGACCGCCGCCTGGATCAGGTGCTTGATGAAGGCCTCGCCGGCGTACTTGCGGGCACCGGCGCTGGCCTGCAGGATGACGGGGGCACCGACTTCGTCCGCCGCGGCCATCACGGCCTGCACCTGCTCCAGGTTGTTGACGTTGAAGGCCGGGATGCCATAGCCGTTCTCGGCAGCATGGTCCAGCAGTTGGCGCATTGAAACGAGCATAGTGACCCCTAGTAGTCGGCAAACACAAAGATTTCAGAAATTGGGCGCGATTTTAACGACCTGAGGCGCCATTGGGCGCCTCAGGGTCTCACGCCACCCGAACCGGGGGCTCAGGCTCGCACTTCGGCGACCTTGAGCATGTTCGTGCCACCGGGGTGCCCCATGGGCTCACCGCAGGTGATGGCGTAGGTGTCACCAGGCTTGAGCACCCCGCGCGCCACCAAAATGGATTCCGCCTGACGCAGGGCCTCATCGCGGTCGGTGTACCCCGGCACGAGCAGGGGCCGCACATTGCGGTACAGCGCCATCTTGCTCAAGGAGGTGGCCTGGGCCGTCAGCGCGAAGATGGGCACATGGATGCGGTGGCGGCTCATCCACAAGGCGGTCGAACCCGACTCGGTCAGCGCGATGATGGCGCGGCAGCCCAGGTGGTAGGCCGTGAACAGGGCCCCCATGGCAATGGACTGGTCGATGCGCTCGAAACGCTGGTTGATGAAATCGGCATCCAGCGACACTTCTTCGGCCCGCTCGGCCGCCAGGGCCACGGCCGCCATCTGCTCCACGGTCTCAACCGGGTACTTGCCCGCGGCCGTCTCGGCACTGAGCATGACCGCATCGGTGCCATCGAGCACGGCATTGGCCACGTCCGAGACCTCGGCACGCGTGGGCACCGGATTGACGATCATGGACTCCATCATCTGCGTGGCCGTGATGACCACCTTGTCCATCTCGCGGGCCAGCTTGATCATGCGCTTTTGCAGGGCGGGCACGGCGGCATTGCCCACCTCCACGGCCAGATCCCCCCGCGCCACCATGATGCCGTCCGAGGCCTTGAGGATGGACTCCAGATTGGGGATGGCCTCGGTGCGCTCGATCTTGGCGATCAGGGCGGGCCGGTGCTTCCATGGCTCGCCCGCCACATTGGCCAGTTGGCGCGCCATCTCCATGTCGGTGGCATTCTTGGGGAAGGACACGGCAATGTAGTCACACTGGAAGCTGGCCGCTGTCCGGATGTCCTCCATGTCTTTGGCGGTCAGGGCCGGCGCGGTCAGGCCGCCCCCCTGCTTGTTGATGCCCTTGTTGTTGGACAGCTCGCCCCCCATCTTCACCACGGTGTGCACGGCCTCGCCCTTGACGGACTCGACGGTCAACACGATCAGACCATCGTTGAGCAGCAGGATGTCGCCAGGCCTCACGTCGCGTGGCAACTCCTTGTAGTCCAGCCCGACGCCCTGCAGGTCCCCCGGCGCGGTCCGGCTGGCATCCAGCACGAAGGGCTGCCCGGACTCCAGCATGACCTTGCCTTCGGCGAACTTGCCCACGCGGATCTTGGGCCCTTGCAGATCGGCCATGATGGCCACGACCTTGCCGACCCGGGCCGCCACCTCGCGCACCAGGCGGGCACGATCGATGTGATCCTGTGCCTGTCCATGCGAGAAATTCAGTCGCACCACGTCCACGCCCGCCAGCAGCATGCGCTCCAGCACCTCGGCAGACGATGAAGCAGGACCCAGGGTGGCGACGATCTTGGTGGCTCTTGGCATGGTGGCTCGCAATGAAGCGGTCTGTCGACCGATCCGCCTAGTTTCACATCAAAAAATGCCCCCCGATCACAGAACATGAGCCCCGTGCGCCCTGCTTCAGCAGAGTTCACGACTCACCCCGAGTCAAGCGTTGCCGTCTTGACACAGCCCTTTGCGCAGAAATTACAATACACACGTCCTCGAATTTATTCATGTAATAAGCCTCCACCATGGCCCTGTCCGGCAGTTCGCCCCCTACCGCCAAAGCCCTGATCCAGAGTCTGCTGCTGGCCGCCGAGGGCCAGGCTTATCCCTCGCGTCAGTTGGTGGCCGCTGGCGCCCTGTTCGGCATCAGCGAGAACAACATCCGCGTGGCCCTGGTGAGACTGCAGGCCCAGGATCTGGCGGTGGCCGCAGGCCGGGGCACCTATTGCCTGGGGCCCGCCGGGGAGCACCTCGGCCGCGAGATCTCGGCCTGGCGCCAGATCGAGCAGCGCCTGGGCTCCTGGCAGGTAGGTCGCTACATTGGCGTGCATACGGCCTCCATGCCCCGCAGCGACCGCGCGGCCCTGCAGCGCCGCGATCGGGCCCTGCAGATGATGGGATTTCTGGAGGTCAGCAAGGGCCTGCATGTACGCCCCGACAACCTCCTGGGTGGGGTGGCGGCCGCCCGCCAGCGCCTGCTCGCGCTGGGCCTGGAGCCTCAGGCCTGGGTCTTTGCCATGGACGAGGTCAGCGAGGATCTGGCGCGACAGCTCGATGCCCTGTGGCAAGGCGCCGCGCTCAGCGAGGGCTATCGCCAAACCCACCAGCAACTGCGCGACTGGCTGGCTCAGCTGGATCGGCTCGACCCCGCCCAGGCCGCCCGCGAGGCCTATCTGCTCGACCGCCGCGCCATCCGCCAGGTCGTCTGGGACCCCCTGCTGCCCGACGCCCTGGTCGATGCACAGGCGCGTGCCGACTTCTTTTCCACTGTGCGGGATTTCGATGCCGCCGGGCGGTCGATCTGGTGGCGCTTTTTCGAGTTCAGCGACAACCAGTCTCTGCCGTCATAGAGGGCTGTACTGCCTCACATGATCATGACCGAATCGTCCCCGTCGGCCGAAGGGCCGACCATCGTGTTCTCCCACGCCAACAGCTTCCCGGCGCGCACCTACGAAGCCCTGTTCGAACGCTGGCGGGCCGCGGGCTACAACGTGCGCGCCATCGACCAGTTCGGACACGATCCGCGCTACCCGGTCACCACCGACTGGCCCCACCTGGTGCGCCAGTTGCACGACTTCGTCACCCAGGACGTCGGCCAACCGGTCTACCTGGTTGGCCACTCCCTGGGCGGCTACCTCAGCCTCATGATGGCCCACCAGCATCCACAGTGGGCCCGTGGCGTGGTGGTGCTTGACTCCCCCTTGCTGGATGGCCTGCGTGCCACCGGTATCAGCCTGGCCAAGAAGCTGGGGCTCATGCAGCAGATCATGCCTTCCCGCATCGCTGCACAACGCTGTCACCACTGGTCCAGCCAGGCCGAGGCACACGAGCACTTCCGCGCCAAGCCCAAGTTCGCGGCCTTCCACCCACGCGTGCTCGACGACTATCTGCGCCACGGCACGGTCGGGCCTCACCCCGACGCGCCGCACACCCTGCGCTTCCATCGCGACGTCGAGCGCGACATCTACAACACCATGCCCCATGGCATCACTCGGCAGATCCAGCGCCAACCCCTGAGCTGTCCGGTGGCCTTCATCGGCGGGCGGCGTTCGCGGGAGTTGCGTCTGGTTGGCATGCGCGCCATCCGCCAGTTGGTCGGCCCCCGCCTCTCCTGGATCAACGGCACCCACCTCTATCCTTTCGAGCAACCCGACGCCACAGCCACGGAAGTGCTCAAATGGCTGCAACAATTCAAGGCCTGACCATGAACTGAGCGCCGTGTCCACCAAGCCGATCCGCACCGATACCTCGATCCCCTTCGTGACCGTCACCAACTGGGTGCGGTCGGCGGCGCTGTGCGGATTCAACATCGGCCCCATGCTGAGCGAGGTGGGCGTGGACATCGACCACCTGCACCCTGAAAGTGCCGTGATTGGCGTCGCGGCCATGCTCACCCTGATGCAACACTGCGTGGACGAGGCGCGAACCCACGACCCGCAACTGCACTTCCCGCTGGTCCTGGGGGAATCCTTTGCGTTTGACTACCTGTCCGACGTGGAAACCTTCATCACCACCAGCCCCTCGCTGCGTGCTGCAGAGCCCGCACTGCAATGGCTGCCTCCCCTGATCAACCCCTTCATGCAACTGACGCTGCAGGAGCACGGGGAACAGGCCCGCCTGGTTCTGCATTTCAGTCACCCCGATGCCCAGGAAGGCGACACCTGGCATTTCAGTGAATCGGTCTTCGTGACGGTGTGCAAGTTCGTGCGGCTGATGATTGGCGACAGCCACTGGCATGGTGAAGTCACCTTCCGCCACGCCGCGCGCCCCGGCAGCGAAGCCACGGTCAAGGCCCTGGGCTTGCCGGTGCGCTTCGGCCAGGATCTGACGGCCTTGTGGTTCCACCGCAGCCTGCTGGACCACCCTCTGCGCGGCGCACTGCCTTCCCTGCATGAAATGGCGGCCCGCCGCGTGGCCGATCAGATCGCCCAACGCACCCTGGCCACCGCCAGCAGCGCCACGGCCCGGCCCCGGGACGGCCTGGCCGCACAGATCGAAGACCGCCTGCGGCGCCACCCTGTTCTGCTGGGCCAAGGCATCGACGCCCTGGCCGATGCCCTGGGCTTGCACCCCCGCACCCTGCAGCGTCGCCTGCGCGAAGAAGGCGAGCAACTGTCGGGCATCATCAACCGGGTGCGCCATGAACTGGCCTGCCAGTGGCTCCACAACCCGGCCCTCTCGGTTGAAGACATCAGCGAGCAGCTCGGTTTTGCCGACCGCCGCAGTTTCTCGCAAGCGTTTTCGCGCTGGACGGGCATGTCGCCCAGCGATTTCCGTCGCCAGGGTAATCCCTAGGCGCGGCTGTCGCTGTTACTTCCGCCCTGTCGCGGTCCTGTCTTGCATGTTCCAGCCAGGATTCCTACAGTGCGGACCATGACCTCACGCGCTCCTGCTCCCGACATCATCCCCCGTGAACACCTGGACTTCGGTCTGGATGGGGACATCCCACGCTTCTGGCTGGCGGGCGACCCCTTCAAGACCCGGCTGTTCGATGCCATGTCCACCCTGTTCCCGGTGGGTGAGCGCTTCTTCATCACCTGTGTGCGCGACTTCAAGGACCGCATCACCGATCCCAAGCTGCAGCAGCAGATCAAGGACTTCACGCGCCAGGAAGCGCAGCACAGCATGCTGCACACCCGCTACAACCAGCGTCTTGCCGATCAGGGCATCGGCGTCGATCGCATCCTGGAAGGGCAGGAGCGGCGCCTCTTCGGCATCATCCGCAAGAAACTCTCGCGTGAGTTCTCGCTGGGCATCACCGCCGCCGCAGAACACATCACGGCCATCATGGCCGACGCCTTCGTCGAGCGCCACCACATCCTCGACGGGGCCGATGACCGCATCCGTGCCCTCTATGTCTGGCACGCCATGGAAGAGATGGAGCACAAGGCCGTGGCCTATGACGTGCTGACCGGCGTGGCCCAGGCCAGCTACCTCACCCGCGTGCTGTCCATGCTGTTGGTGACCATACTCTTTCCCTTCCATGTCTTTCGCATCATGCGTCACATGCTGCAGGTTGATGGCTTCAGCCGCTGGGAGCGCACCCGCATCTGGGCCAAGGGCCTGTGGTGGCTCTACAAGCCCGGGGGGGTTTTCCTGCCCCTGCTAGGCCAGTACTTCAGCTACCTCAAGCCGGGCTTTCATCCCTGGGACGAGCCCGTGGTGCCTTGCTACCCCGAATGGAGTCGCCTGATGGCCGAGCGCTCGCCGATCGACGCCAGCAAGCAGTTGATGAACTACCTCAATGCCCATGGTGGCGCGCGCGGCTGAAGCCGCCCGCCACACCGCAGCCATTTGTCGCATCAGACCTCACCAAGCCTCCAGGAGTGCGTGCCATGTCACACCAACACCCGATCATTCCTCGCGAAAAGCTGGACTTCGGCCTGCAAGGCGAGATCCCCAAATACTGGTTCGGCGGGGATCCGTTCAAGACCCGCTTCTTCGACGCCATGTCGACCATCTTCCCCGAAGGCGAGAAATTCTTCATCGCCTGCGTGCGCGACTTCCGTGACCAGGTGACCGATCCCCAGCTGCAGCAGGAGATCAAGGACTTCATCCGCCAGGAAGCCCAGCACACCATGGTGCACAACCAGTTCAACCAGCACCTGCGAGCTCAGGGCATCGATGTGGACCGGCTCGAAGCCATCCAGCGACACATCTCCTTCAATCTGGCGCGCAAATACCTGCCCAAGAAGCACACCCTGGCCGTCACGGCCGCCGCCGAACACATGACGGCCATCATGGCCCACGGTCTCTTCAAACGAAAGACGACCCTGGAGCAGGCCGATTCACGCATGCGTGCGCTGTACGCCTGGCATGCCGTGGAAGAAATCGAGCACAAAGCCGTGGCCTTTGACGTCATGACCAAGGTGGCCAAGGTCTGGTACCCCCGCCGCATCCTGGCCATGATCGAAGTCACCCTGGTCTTCTCCATCCACGTGCTGCTGGTCACACGCCACATGCTCAAGGTCGATGGCTTCAGTCGCTGGGAGCGTGCCAAGATGTGGGCCAAAGGCCTGTGGTGGCTCTATAACCCGCGCGGCCTGTTTGCGCCCTTGACGGGCCATTACCTCACCTACTTCATCCCCGGCTTTCACCCCTGGAAGAGCGGCGACCTGCACAGCTATCAAACCTGGGTCGACACCTTCAATGGCACCGGCAGCCCCCTGGCTGCGGGCGACGCATTGCACGCCCAGGGACACTGAGGTTTTCCCTCGCGGGGCTCAAGTTGGCGGGCCACGGCGCCGAAAGGCCGTTCATGGCCTCTCACGCCCCGCCCCCGATCACACCTCGGCTGGATCTGAACTTCCGGCTCGATGATCAGGATCTGCCGCGCCACTGGTTTGACGGTGACGCGTTCAAGACCCGTCTGTTCGACGCGATGTCCATCACCTTCCCGGAAGGTGAACGCTTCTTCATCGCCTGCGTGCGCGACTTCGCTGGATCCATCAGCGATCCAGCACTGCGCCACGACGTGCGCCAGTTCACCCACCAGGAAGCCCAGCACCGCCATCAGCACCAGTGCTTCAATCGCCGACTGGCCGCACAAGGCATCAAGGTCGACAAGATCGAGGCCAACATCCGCCACGTGCTCTTTGACATCTGCCGCCAGCAGCTCTCCGCCACCCACACCCTGGCCATGACCACGGCGGCCGAGCACCTCACGGCCATCCTCTCGCACAACCTCTTTGAGCGCCCCGAACTGTTTGCCCGCGCCGACCCACGTGTGCGGGCCCTGCTGGCCTGGCATGCAGTCGAAGAAGTCGAGCACAAGGGCGTCGCCTTCGACGTCTTCCAGACCGTGGCACACGGCAGCTATCTGCGACGCACAGGCGCCCTGCTGCAGGTCACCCTGAGCTACACCTTTCAAGTGGCTCAGATCATGAACCACATGTTCAAGGTCGACGGCTACACCCGCCGACAGCGCTGGGGGCTGTGGGCTCGGGGGCTGTGGTGGCTGTGGGGTCGCCCGGGCCTGCTGCGCACCGTGATCGGCCCTTATCTGGCCTGGTTCAAACCGGGCTACCACCCCTGGCAGACGCCCATGCTGCCCAGTTTTGAGCGCTGGGCCCGGCACCTGCAGGCCACCGACAATCCGGTGGCCGCCAGCGACGCGCTGCTGCCCCCCTGAAAGCACAAAGGGACCGCAACGCGGTCCCTTCTTCAGGCAACAGTCGACATCATCCGCCAGCAGCACGCTTGGCCAGAATCTCGAACGCCGGCAGCGTCTTGCCTTCGAGAATTTCCAGGAAGGCGCCACCGCCGGTCGAGATGTAACCCACATCCTTTTCAATGCCGTACTTGGCAATGGCCGCCAAGGTGTCGCCACCGCCGGCAATGCTGAAGGCGCTGGACTCGGCAATCGCGCGGGCGATCGCCTCGGTGCCCTTGGAGAAGGCCTCGAACTCGAACACGCCCACGGGGCCATTCCAGACAATGGTGCCCGCGGACTTGAGCTGAGCCGCCAGGCGGGCAGCCGTCTTGGGGCCGATGTCCAGGATCAGATCATCGTCGGCCACCTCATCGGCCGCCTTCACGGTGGCAGGGGCATCGGCCGCAAACGCCTTGGCCACCACAACATCCTCGGGAATGGGCACCTCGGCGCCACGCGCCTTCATGGCCTCGATCACCGCCTTGGCATCCCCCAGCAGGTCGGGTTCGGCCAATGACTTGCCGATCTTCAGACCCGCCGCCAGCATGAAGGTATTGGCAATGCCGCCGCCCACGATCAACCCATCCACATTCTTGGACAGGGCCTGCAGGATGGTCAGCTTGGTCGACACCTTGGAGCCGGCCACAATGGCCACCAGGGGGCGCTTGGGCGCTTCCAGTGCCTTGGTGATCGCGTCGATCTCGGCGGCCAGCAGGGGGCCGGCACAGGCTACCTTGGCAAACTGGGCAATGCCATACGTCGTGCCTTCGGCACGGTGGGCTGTCCCGAAAGCATCGTTCACGAAGATGTCGCACAAGGCCGCCAGCTTGCGGGCCAGCTCTTCGCTGTTCTTCTTCTCACCCTTGTTGAGACGGCAGTTCTCCAGCAGCACCACCTGACCCGGCGCCACGGTCACGCCATCCAACCAGTTGCTCACCAGCGGCACCTCACGCCCCAGCAACTCACCCAGGCGCTGGGCCACGGGTGCCAGCGAATCTTCCGGCTTGAACTCGCCCTCCGTGGGGCGGCCCAGATGGGAGGTCACCATCACGGCAGCGCCTCCCTTCAGGGCCAACTCGATCGCCGGCACCGATGCGCGGATGCGCGTGTCCTCGGTGATGGCGCCCGCATCGTCCTGAGGCACATTCAGGTCAGCACGGATGAACACGCGCTGGTTGGCCACCTTGCCCTGGGCCACGAGGTCTTCGAGTCGGAGAATGTTCATAAGCTTGTAATGAGGAGGATCAATGAGCAGAGCGGGTCATCCGCATGCGCGAAATGGCGCATTGTAGAGACTCGATGACCCGCCGTCTGCGAAGTCGCTCACCAACCCAACCCCAGTTTGAGGGGCAGCAGAACCGCCATGCCCACCACGATCGTGCCCAGCATGTCCCGCCGCCAGGCTGCATAGGCCATGGCAGCCGCGGTGGCATACCAACGGGCATCCTGCCAGGTGGGCGCCCACTGCCCTTGCGTGAGCACGATGTCTGGGGCCACCACGGCGCTCAAGGCGGCCAGCGGCGCGTAGCGCAGCCCCCGCTCCACCAGCGGCGGCAACTGCCAGGGCTGATCCGTCAGAAAGAACAGCGAACGGGTGAGCGCCGAGATGGCGATCAGGCCCAGCACCGCCAGCACCATCTCCCGGTGGGTCCAGAGCTCACTCAGCATCAGTGGACATGCCTCACCGACAAGGCCCGCACCCGGTCCAACAACAGCCCCGACGCCACCGCAGCGGCCACCGCCACCACGATATGCAACTTGAAGGGCAGGGCAAACGCAGCGATCGCGGCCGTGGCCGCCAATCCTGCCGTGATGCCGGTGATGCGATCACGCACCAGCGTGACCAGAAGCCCCACCAATGCCAGGGTGCCAGCGAACCCCAAACCCCACGCCGTCGGAATCAGCTCGGCAAACAGCACACCGCACACCGCTGCCACATTCCAGCCAAACCAGTTGACTGACACCAGCCCGCAGAAATAGGCCAGGGGCTCCGGTTGCTCTCGATCGGCCGGCGCAGCCTCCCCATACCGTTGATGCATCAGGACATAGGTGAGATCCGCCGTCAGATACCCCGCCAGCAGCCGCCAAGGTCCACGCAGCCCCATCATGTGCCGGCGCATCTGCACACTGAATATCACGAAGCGCAGATTCACACACAGGGCCGTCAGCCAGATCACCCACAGGGGCGCGCCCACCAGCATCAAGGGCATGGCCGCCAATTGAGCGCTCGCCGCAAACACCGTCAGCGCCATGAGCAGCGCCACAGGCAATGGCAGGCCTCCCTTGACCATGGCCACCCCCGTGACCAGGCCCCAGGCCACGAACCCCGGCATCATTCCCCCCATGTCACGCATGCCCTGGAGGCGAGCAGGATGTCGCCATAAAAGCGGATCGCTCAAACTCAGGGTCAGGTCTTTGGAGATGGGCATCTCGCCATTGTCAGGCCGTGCGCCTCATCGCGTCATGAGCGCACCCGATTGCCCCCAGGCAACGACATGCAGATCGAGACCCCAGCCTCGCTGGTGTGGCCACCTGGCGCCCTATGGCTTGATGCGCGCAGAGGTCCGGCCCAAGCCTCAACGAGGCTTGCTCGCGTCCTTGCCAGATTCTTGCGCGGATGAGGCTTTGGCTGACTCCTTTTCGCGCTTGCTGGACTTGGCACCACTGGCCGCTTTGTCGGCACTGGTGGTATCGCGGCCCTCGGTGGCGGAGGCATCGGCCTCCTCATCGATCACCTCCTCATCGTCCTCCTCCGCCTTGGATGCCCCTGTGGCGGGACGCGGAACCTGAGGGGCCACGCCCTCCAGCTTGTTCTCGCGCATGTACTCGTCCATCTCGCGCCAACCGGCGAACACCGAGGCTTTCTCGGCCTTCGGGTTGAGCAAATAGCAGTCCTCAATGGCACGCATGGCATGCCGGCAGGCGCTGCCCACGGCGCGAGACTCGGCCGTGGCCTTCTCGGCCGTTTTCGCCGGGGTCTCCAACCCCAGTTGGTCGCAACCGCTCACCATGGCCCCCATCAGCACCATGGCGCAGATTCTCCAACCAACACTGCTCTTGGACATTCCATCACTCCTGACCTGCGCGAACACCGCGCTCTTCGCCTGTGCGCACCTCATTCATGACGGCACATGTGGATGATTACGGTCGATCAGGTAGACACTTGAGCCCGAAAAGACAAAAGCCGCCCACAGGCGGCTTCTTGCAAACATCGATCTGTCCAGTCAGTGGATCGCCCGCTCGCCCTCTTCGGCGAACAAC
Organism: Aquabacterium sp.; assembly: GCF_036279655.1. Classification (GTDB taxonomy): domain Bacteria; phylum Pseudomonadota; class Gammaproteobacteria; order Burkholderiales; family Burkholderiaceae_C; genus Aquabacterium. The sequence continues at coordinate 15,118 of NZ_DASUIT010000061.1, forward strand.
TCGTCGAGGATCAGGGCATCCGGCTCTTCTCCCGCGGTCCAGAAGACCATCAGGACAATGACCTTGAGGTCTTCCATGCTCACCGGCCCACCAGGGATGGCCAGAGCGCGATCCAAGATCCGTTCACGCAACGCGGCCGTCAGTACACCCGCGGATTCGAGGAAGCGGACATAGCCCAAGCCTTCAGCACCCACGTGCTCCAACTCGATCATGGAATAAACCCGCACGCTCCGAGGATCGGCGGACCGGGCGTCAGACTCTGCGACCTGAGCCAGCCCATTCAACCAGCGCAAGGCTTCAGAGATCTCTTCCGCCTCGAACCCCACCGCAGACAACTTGCGTGTCAGCAACTCGGGGTCCGGAATGGCATCCGGACGCCAATAGTGTTCGTACAGGTAGACAAGCACGTCAAACATGGAACCACTATAGCGCATCACCAACCTGAGTGTGCAAGCGTAAGCACGTATAAATGAGAATCGGAAAAAACAAAAGCCCCCGTCCGCAGACGGGGGCTTTGCTCAATAATTAGCCTGACGATGTCCTACTTTCACACGTGAATCCGCACTATCATCGGCGCTGAGTCGTTTCACTGTCCTGTTCGGGATGGGAAGGAGTGGGACCAACTCGCTATGGTCATCAGGCTTAACCGTTGACAGCTGCTCTCACATGAGGGCAACCATCGCTATGGGGTCAGCTCTTGAGGGAGCGTTCAATTCGTAGAGTCTTTTAAATCAGCAGATGATTGCGCTGGTGTCAACCAAGCCTTCTTGCGTTTGATTTGAACAAACGTTGGCAAGCAAGCATTGTGTCACATATTGTCCTTGACGTGTGTCGTCAAAGTTATAGGGTCAAGCCGCACGGGCAATTAGTATTGGTTAGCTTAACGCA
>NZ_DASUIT010000062.1:0-24291 GCF_036279655.1 Aquabacterium sp.
GGGCCGTGGTGTGGTCATGTTCACGCTGGACCGCGAAATGGGCGCCTGGGTGATGACCGAAGACAATGTCCGCATCCCCGAGGACACCAAGGAGTTCGCCATCAACATGTCGAACATGCGCCACTGGGCCCCCCCGGTCAAACGCTACATCGACGAGTGCCTGCAGGGCAAGGAAGGCCCGCGCGGCAAGGACTTCAACATGCGCTGGGTGGCCTCGATGGTGGCCGACGTGCACCGCATCCTGACCCGTGGCGGCGTCTTCATGTACCCCTGGGACAAACGCGAGCCGACCAAACCCGGCAAGCTGCGCCTGATGTACGAGGCCAACCCCATGAGCTTCCTGGTGGAGCAAGCCGGCGGCATGTCCACCAACGGCCTGCAGCGCATCATGGAGCTGCAACCCACGCAACTGCACGAGCGCGTGAGCGTGGTGCTGGGCTCGAAAAACGAAGTCGAGCGTGTGACGCAATACCACCGCGAAGCACAGTGATTTTGCCGTGCTAGAATTTTGGTCTTGGACGCCGGTGTAGCTCAGTTGGTAGAGCAGCTCATTCGTAATGAGAAGGTCGAGGGTTCGATTCCTTTCACCGGCACCATATAGATCAAGTACTTAGCCTCGCATGACCTGCGGGGCTTTGTTGTTTCTGGGGTGCTTGTAGGCAATCTGTAGGCAACTTGAGCAAATGCGGGGCACTGACCCTTCAAGTTGGACAATGCACCCTGACGGCGGCACTGCTGACCGTCCCGGGCTCTCCGCCCTGACGCCAGGACGCTCCTCAGAGGGCGTCTTGGGCTAGCTGCCTGGCGTTCTCAGATAGAGCACAGGTGCGCTCTAGCAGCCTTGTTCGAGGTGCTCCGCCAGCAGCCATTTGCACACAGTTTGCACGTGGCATTTTTGGGCCAGCACAATGGACACGCCGAGCCCTCAGGCGGCGGTCTTGTGGCTTTGCCGCGCTGGTGCCCTTGGTGATGCACTTGGTGCAGCCTTGCGTGCTGCTGTGCGCGGCGCGGGCTTCTTGGGCATGGTCACCTTGATGGTGGGCGCCATGCCTGCGGTGGTGGCCATGTCCACCAGGGCATCCAGTGAGAACAAGGCGACCTTGCCGCGGGTGAGGTCAGAGATACGGGGCTGGGTGACACCAAAGAGGGCGGCGGCCTGCACCTGGGTCAAGCCCTGCACCTTGATGGCCTCTGTCAAGCTCATCATCAAGGCTGAGCGGGCGCGCAGGCTTGCGGCTTCTTGGGGGGTGTCTTCGATGGCATCCCAGACGCTGGCAAATCGTTGTTTGGTGCTCATGATGCAATTTCCTTCATCAGGTCTTTCAACCGCTTCTTGGCCAGGTCAATGTCGCGCTTGGCGGTCTGCTGTGTTTTTTTCTGAAAGCAGTGCAGCACGAACACTACATCTGCCAGTTTGGCCACGTACACCACACGAAACGTTCCAGCTTCATCCCAAATGCGCAACTCCGTGACGCCTGGCCCAATGCTGGGCATGCTCTTGGCATCATCAGGAGCCAGCCCATGTTGAACCCTGTCAAGTTGATATCCAGCCTCTCGCATGGCTGTTTGCGGGAAGGCTCTCAGGTCATCAAGGGACGAGCCTCTGAACTCGATGGGTTTCATTGATTGAATTATATTGAGTTTTGTATGTTTTGCAATGATTCATCTGGCTATCAGTTGCAGCTTGATAGGTGCTCCTTTGCCGTCAAGTTGCACTCCCGTCAGCCAAGGTTCCGGTGCACATGGACAGGCTGTAGGCATGGGCAGACGTGCGCCAGCCCCGCAGTACCATTCGGTCTATGACGACCCTCCCTGCGCCCACCGACATTAACAGCGCCGAACACTACGCGTGGGGCGATCAGTGCGATGGGTGGCACTTGCTCAAGCAAGCCGATCTCAGTGTCATTCAGGAGCGCGTGCCTCCGGGCGCGGCAGAGGTCATGCACCTGCACGCCCATGCGCGTCAGTTCTTCTATGTCCTGTCAGGCACGGCCACTCTGGAGTTTGACGGACGCCGTCAGTCCTTCACTTCGGGGCAGGGCGTGCATGTGCCGCCCGGGGTGCCTCATCGTTTTGCCAACCATGGCGAGACCGATGTGGTGTTTCTGGTCATCTCGTCGCCCTCCACCGCCGGGGACCGCATCAACCTGGTGAGCGGGCCGTGAGCGAGCCGGAGTTCATCGAGCCGACCCCGCAGGGGCGACGCAAGCTCGTCGTGATGATCGCGTGTCTGGCATTGGTGGGGTTGATGCTGGATCAATGGCTTTTTCCGGCCTGGTCCCGACACCTCCAGACCTTGCCCTTGTGCGAGCGCTCCATCCAGATGATGGGGGCGTTGAGGGCGGCGTTTTTGGTCGTACCACTGATCGTGGGGGTGTTCGCGGTGATCATTGCGCGCCAATGGTTGCGGCTGCGCCAGTTCCCCTTGCCTGGCGCCTGGGTCTGGCGCCGGACGCGCATCCAGCGTGGTCGCATCGTTCAACTCCGGGCTTATGCCTTGCTGGTGATGTCTGCGTTGGCCTGGTTGGTGCCGATCTATGTGTTCGCGGTGATGATCACGGACGAGGACATCGCCAGAGTGTGCGCGAGCCCGTCTACAGACGCGCCGATGTCACGCAACGCGCCACAATGATCCAGAACAAGACCCAGGAGTGAGACCGAATGACCGTGCTGGTACGTGAGTTTGAAGAGGCAGACAGGGAGGCGCTTCGCCAGGTGCATGTGCTCTCCCGTCGGGCCACATTCACCTGGCAGCCCCCTGAGGCGCACCAGGCATCCGATTTTGATGAGTGCACCCAGGGCGAGCGGATCCTGGTCGCGCATCGGGACGGTCAGCCCGTGGGGTTCGCGGCCATCTGGGAGGCAGAAGACTTTCTGCACAGTCTGTTTGTCCACCCCGCGTTCCTTCGACAGGGGGTGGGCAAGGCCTTGCTCGACCGTTGTGCCGATCATTTCCGGGGCACGGCCACGCTCAAGTGCGTGAAGGCCAACGTCAATGCCCAGCATTTCTACCTGTCGCAGGGCTGGACCGTCTGGAGGGAGGAGGCAGACCCGGATGGGGTTTACCTGCTGATGGCCAAGTCTTTTGATGGCAAGGCGTTGGCGCCGTGATGCTCTATGTGGAGGCGGTCTTGCTGGCCCTGGCCATGGGCGGTGCCATGGCGCTGGCCATCCATCTGCAGAACCGCAAGCTGGCGGAGATCCGTCGCCTGTTGTCGGCCGCCGAGCTGGAATTCCGGCGGATCCGTGTCGAGTCGGATCACCCGAAATTCCGTTTGAGCGGTCGCTCCGCACAGATCCTCAAGAGGGTGGAGCATGCCGCCGGGCAGGAAGTCTCACAGGTGCCTGAAGAGGTCTCCATCCACTACCATGTGCGCAATCCTCATGGCGAGTATTTCTTCATCATCATCCGCAGCGATGAGCCGCCGTTCATCAAGCACATGTCGCAGCAGTCGGCCAAGGCGGTCTTGAGGGATCGATACATACCACCGCCCGAGCCCGGCGCCTGAGTTGTCTGTGCCTGTGTGACATCTGCCTCGATATTCCGGATTTGCTGACTTTTGCTACCCATGGGGGTATGTAAAAAGCGTTATGATGCAGACGCCTCTGCAAAGAGGCCCGGCCTCTCCTCCCTGGGTCGGGGTGCTCTGTCGTGATGGCAATGACGCACATTGACCCGCCCCTCTTCGGACCGGCGGGTTTCTTTTTTTGGGCGAGGCCGCCGAGCCACAGATGGCTCGACTTTTGTCTCCAGCACTTGGACATGCTTCGGGCATCGGTTACGCTGCCTTGAGACGCTTGATCCGAGTTCGCCCAGATGGCCATACACACGCCGACTTTGCTGATGGTTCTCATCGCAGCCAGCGCCACTTACGGTGCCGCGGTGGCTTATGTGGCCTATCCCAGAGGGCGAGATCTTCTGATGTGTGCTGCGGCTCTGGGCGTGCATGGGCTGGCCATTCTGGTCCTGTCCCTGAGCGGGCATGTGCACCCCGTGGTGCCCATCTTGTTTGGCAATGCCCTGGTGGCGGTGGCCCTGGCCCTCCTGTCCGAGGGGGCCTACCTGCATCAGCCGCGCCGTCCGCCCCGCTGGCTGATCTGGCTGCCGGTGGGGGTGGTCCCTCTGGCCTTTGTGTTCCTGATGGATGACATCCGGACCCGGATCGTGATCAGCAGTGTGGTGTCCATCTTCCAGTGCGGACTGGCGCTGAAGGGCTTGTTTCTGGGGCGGCGTGAGCCTGTGGAGCGGGGGCGCTATCTGGTGATGGCGGGGGTGATGCTCACGGTCCTCAGTTTCGTTGTGCGCTTGTGGGCGGTGGCTCGGGGTGAGGTTGCCATGACCACGGTGGTGGACTCCAATGCCGTGCAGGCAGCCACCTTTCTCAACTCCATCCTGTCGGTGACACTGATCGCGATGGGTCTGATCCTGATGAACCAGGAGCGTCTGACCCAGGCGCTGGAGGGCAGTGAAGAGTTCGCGCGTGGCATCCTGGATTCGGTGTCCAGCCAGATCGCCGTGCTGGATCGCCATGGGCGCATCGTGGCGGTCAATGAGACCTGGAAGGCAGAAGCACGTGCCCGTGGTGATCCTCCCCCGTTGCCTCAGGGGCCGGGCGACAGCTATCTGGCTTGTCTGGAGGCCTGGTCGCCGGGGCTGGCAGAGAAGGCCGCAGGCGTGTCCGAGGTGCTGGCTCAGCGTCAAGCCAGCTTCAGTCTGGAATATGAGCTGTCCGGGCGCGCCGATCCGCGCTGGTTCCTGATGACGGTCAGCCAGATGCGTGCTGCTGCGGGGGGGGCAGTGGCCGTGCTCACGGACATCACCGCCAACAAGCAGGCCGAGAACTACAAGCATTTCCGCAGCGAGGTCTTGAGCCTGCTGGCGGCGGCGCAACCCCTGGACGCGGTCCTGCAGGCCATCGTGCAGGGCATCGAGCACCTGCACCCGAGCATGATCTGCAGCGTCTTGCTGCTGGACGAGCGCGGCGAGCACCTGGCACATGGCATTGCTCCGAGCCTGCCCGCCGACTACAACGCCGCGCTGGAGGGCGCGCGCATCGGCCTGGGCGTGGGCTCCTGCGGAACGGCGGCCTTCACGGGCGAGCGCGTGGTGGTGGAGGACATTTCCACCCATCCCTATTGGGTCAACTATCGCCAACTGGCGGCCCGTGCCGGTCTGGGCGCCTGCTGGTCTCAGCCCATCCAGTCCTCGACGCAGCAGGTGCTGGGCACCTTTGCCATCTATCACCATGAGCCTCATTCGCCGAGCGTGGCCGACATCGAGCTCATCGAGCAATCGGCGCGTCTGGCCAGCATCGCCATCGAGCGCAGCCGGGCCAGCGCGGCGCTCCAGAAAAGCGAGGAGAGCTATCGCTTGCTGGTGGAGGCCGCCAACGAAGGCATCTGCGTGGCGCAGGATGGCGTCATCAAGTTCGCCAACCCCAAATTGCTCGAGATCGTCGGCGTGAGCCTGAGTGAGTTGATCGACCAGTCCTTCCTGAACTTCATCGATGAGGCCGATCATGAGCTGGTGCTGGCCAACCATCGCAAACGTCTGACGGGGCTGGCCAATGATCTGAAGTACCCCATGCGCATCGTGACTCGGCACCACGGTGTCCGGTGGTGCGAGATCAGTGGCGTGCTCTTCGAGTGGCAGGGGCGACCGGCCACCCTCAACCTGCTGACCGACATCACCGAGCGCCGCCAGATGGAGGAGCGCATCCGGGAGATGGCCTACCACGACACGCTGACGCAACTGGCCAACCGGCGGCTGCTCATCGACCACCTGGGGCTGGCCATGGCCAGCCACAAGCGCAGCGGACGTTATGGCGCCCTGATCTTCATGGATCTGGACAACTTCAAGATCCTCAATGACACCCAGGGGCACCATGTGGGTGACTTGCTCCTGATGGAGGTGGCGCAGCGCCTCAGGCGCAGTGTGCGGGCCTGTGACACCGTGGCACGCTTTGGCGGTGACGAATTTGTCTTGCTGCTCAGCGATCTGCATGAGGATCTGATCACGTCTCGCACGCAGGCACAGGGCGTGGCCGAGAAGATCCGGACCACGGTGTCGGAGCACTATCGCCTGAGCGTGCCGCAGCGTGAGGGCGAGGCCGTGCTGATCGAACACGAATGCAGTGCCAGCATCGGGGTGGTCATGTTCATGGGACAGAGCGGCAGCGAGAACGAGGTGGTCAAGCAGGCGGACGCGGCCATGTACCAGGCCAAGGAGGCCGGGCGCAACACCATCCGGTTCTCTGATGTCGTGATCTAAGGGGGCGGTAGCGTTTGATGAAAACGGAGTACAAAGCGTCGCGTGCGCTATGGATGTGGCTGCTGGGTCTGGTCGTCGGGGTGGGGGGCACGTATGCCTTCTTTCGGGCGCCGGTCAGTGTCGATGGCGTGGATCACAACGGCGACGGCGTGTTGGACGAGAAGTGGACTTACTCTCCGGTGGGCGCCACCACGATCTACGAGGACGACCGCAATCTCGATGGCAAGGTGGACTATGTCGCGCGTTATGACCGGCGCGGGCAGGTCGAGCATGCTGAGGCGGATGACAATTTTGATGGCGTGTTCGAGACGCGCGCCACCTTCCTGAGGGGCAAGGTGGACGTCTCCGAGGTGGATACGGATGCCGACGGGGTGGCCGATCTGGTCTGGCGTCACCGGCACGGGGTGGTGCAGACGGCCGAATACCTCAATGTGGCCAATGGCAAGCCCTTGCGGGTCGAATATTTTCGCCTGGGCAAGGTCCAACGGGCCGAGTTGGATGCCGACCGAGACGGTGAACTCGATGCCTTCCGGATCTATGACACGGCTGGAGAGATCCTGTCGAGCGGGCCGCTGTCCGCAGGGCCACTACACTCTCGGTGATCTACTGTTGACCGAGGCCTCTCGCGGGGTCTCCACCTTGTTGTGACCACAGGCCTTTTTTCTTCTTTGCCCGGGCTGGCCGTTCAGCCGTCCAAGACCGATCCCAACCCGCTGGTGATCTACCACGGCAAGTGCCCCGATGGTTTTGGTGCCGCGCTGGCCGCATGGCTGTACTTCGAGGGGCAGGGCGAGTACCTGGGCGTGAGTCATGGCAAGGTCACCGCCCTGACCGATCTGCCTCCGCTGGACGGCCGGGCCGTCTACATCCTCGATTTCTCCTTTGACGAATCCCTGATGCAGGGCATCGACGCCGCAGCAGCCAAGCTGGTCCTGCTGGACCACCACAAGAGTGCGGCCGACAAGCTGGGGCGTTTCCAGTGCCGCTGTGGGGCGGTGCACTTCGACATGAGTCAGTCGGGCGCGATGCTGTCGTGGAAGTTCTTCTTCCCAGAGCAGCCGGTGCCCGATCTGATCCGCTATGTGCAGGACCGCGATCTGTGGACCTGGGCCTTCCCCGAGAGCGCGGCCTTCCTGTCGGCGCTGGACCTGGAGCCCAACGAGTTCCCGCGCTGGGCCGAAATCGCGGCCTTCAACCCCGCACAGTCGACCGAGTTCTGTCAACGTGGCACGGCCATGAACGAGAAGTTCATCAGCCTGTGCAAGGACATCGCGCAGGGTGCAGCGCCCTTGACTTTCAACGGTCAGCAAGGCGTGATGGTCAACTGCCCCGGCGCCTTCACCAGTGAAGTGGGCAACATGCTGTCGGCCGAATGCGGCAGCTTTGCGCTGCTGTGGAGCGTGTCCAAGGATGGTACGGTCAAGGTGGGCCTGCGGGCCGTGGCCGGGTACGACGCGATCCCCCTGGCCGAATCCATGGGCGGTGGCGGACATCCCCAGGCGTGCGGATTCCGCATGGACATGCAGCGCCTGCCCGAGTTGCTGAGCGGCGTGTTCTGGTCCACACCCCAAGCCAGCTGAGTCCGCGGGGGTGTCGATGCAGTCTCGGCCCATGGTCTTCGTGGACCTGGAAACCACCGGCGGCACGGCCACGGTGGACCGCATCACCGAAGTCGGCATCGTCGAGCTCAATGAGGACGGCGAGGTGCGGGAGTGGTCCAGCCTGGTCAACCCGCAGACGCCGATCCCCGGCTTCATCCAGGGCCTCACGGGCATCACCGACGCCATGGTGGCGCAGGCGCCCACCTTTGCCGAACTGGCCGACGAGATCCTGAGCCGTCTGCATGGCCGGCTCTTCGTGGCGCACAACGCGCGCTTTGACTACGGTTTTCTCAAGAACGAGTTCAAGCGTCTGGGGCTGGATTTCAAGGCCCCGGTGCTGTGCACCGTCAAGCTGTCGCGGCACCTGTTCCCGCAGCACCGCAAGCACAATCTGGATGCCCTGGTCGAGCGCCACCAGTTGCACATGCCCGCCCGCCACCGTGCTCTGGCCGATGCATCGGTGCTGTGGCAGTTCTGGCAGGTGCTGCAGGCCCAGGTGCCGCCGCAGCAGTTGCATCAGGCCGTGGGCGACTTGACCGGGCACAGCAGCTGGCCCATCCACCTGGATCCGGCCTTGCTGGACGAGTTGCCCGAGCGCCATGGCGTTTACCTCTTCCATGGCGACAACGATCTGCCGCTCTACATCGGCAAGGCCAACAACCTCCGGCAGCGTGTGCTGTCGCACTTCAGTGCCGATCACCGCGCAGCCAAGGAGATGAGCCTGTCGCAGCAGGTGCGGCGCATCGACTGGATCGAAGCGCCCGGCGAGATGGGGGCCCTGCTCAAGGAGGCGCAGCTCATCAAGCAGTGGCAGCCCACCCACAACCGACGCCTGCGGCGCAGCAGCGAGCTGTGTACCTGGCGCCTGCTGCCCTGGCAGCGAGGGGATGAGGCGGGTCTGAAGCCCGAACTGGCCTGGGCACGTGATCTGGACTGGGGTCGACAGCAGGAGGTCTATGGCCTGTTTGGCAGCCAGCGGGATGCGCTCAAGACCTTGCGCGAGATCGCGGAAACCTCGGGCCTGTGCCTGGTGACGCTGGGGCTGGAGAAGGCGCCCGTGGGGCGACCCTGTTTTGCCCACCAGTTGCGCCAGTGCAGCGGTGCCTGTGTCGGTCAGGAGTCTGTGGCCGACCACAGCGAGCGCTTGCGCCGCGTGCTGACCGACTGGCAGGTGCGGACCTGGCCTTACGACGGAGCCGTCAAGGTGCGCGAGGGCCAGGCCTGGCATGTGCTGGACGCCTGGGCCTACCTGGGCACGGCGCAGGACGAGGCCGGTGTGCAGGCCCTGCTGGCCGAGGGGCGGCCGACCTTTGACAAGGACACCTACAAGATCCTGGTCAGCCGGCTGCCGGGCATGGAGGTCTTGCCGGCCTGAGGCCTAGGTGGCGCGTGCGGCCACCAGGGCGGCCATGTCGGCATCCGCCGGGCAGCCTGTGGCACGCAGCCCTTCCACGACGCTGGCCTGGTTGCTGGCCGGCTGGTTCTGGCTCACCTTCCACTTGCCTTGCAGCCGGTTCACCACGATCTCGATGCCCACGACCAGGCCGATCAGCCGCTCGGTGAAGTCGGCAGGCGCGTCGGACAGGGCCCACGGATGGGCTTGCGTGGCTTCGTGCTGGGCGGTCAACGCGTCGAGTTGCGTGCGCACCCAGGCGGGATCGTCGATGACGCGCAGGCGCCCATGGGCGTGCACCACGGCGTAGTTCCAGGTGGGCACCGCGCGGCCATGCTCGGCCTTGCTCGCATACCAGTTGGGCGAGACATAGGCCTGAGGCCCCTGAAACACCACCAGCACCTCGGCACCGTCGGCCTGCTGCCACAGCGGGTTGCTGCGGGCCACATGTCCGACCAGGCTGATCTGATCGCCCGCGCGTCGGACCAGATGCAAAGGGATGTGATCGGCGCCCAGTCCGGCATCGGTCTGGGTGATCAGGGTGCCCAGAGGATGGCGGGTCATGAGCTCATGCAGGACCTCTGGGCGAGTCTCCGCGAAATGCGATGGGCAGTACAAGGTGCGCTCCGTGAATGTGGGGTGATCCCCCCCTTTGTAGAGGGGTTGTTCAGGTAAACCCCGGCATGCCAGTCTAACGAGCCCCGTTAGCCTGCGAGGCATCGCACAAGAGCTGTATGTTGGTAGACGCTGATGAAACTTTCCACCGCCGAGAATGCCGCCACCGAACAGGCCGATCGCACCGCGCTGTATGACCAGATCGAAGCCGAGTTCGAGGCCATCAAGCAGCGGTATCGCGCGAAACTGGGCCCCGAAGACGTGGCCTACATCAAGGGCCTGCGCCTCAAGTCCCGCATCGCCGAGGTCATTGGCCGTGGCCTGCTGTGGATCAGCAAAGACCCTCTGACCTTTGCGCTGGGCGTGGCCTTCACCTGGCTCCACCGCAATCTGGAGTCCATCGAGATCGGGCACAACGTGTTGCATGGGCAATACGACTCCTTCCCCGAGATCCCGCAGTTCCACTCGCGCAACTTCAAGTGGAAGGCGCCGGTGGACGAAGAAGGTTGGCGCCGTGAGCACAACGGCTTGCACCATGTGCACACCAATGTGTTTGAAAAGGACCCGGACCTCAACCACGGTATCCTGCGCATGAACGACCAGGTGCCCTGGAACAACTACCACCGCTGGCAGGTGCCGATGTACCTGTTCATCGCCTATCCCATCGTGCTGTATGGCTTCAACCAGCAGAACCTGGGGTTCCGCCAGAGCTACCGTGAGCGTCACTTCCCGACGGGCAATGTGGGCTATGCCCCGGTGCACCACCCCGAGGATGTGACCGTGAAAGATCTCAAGCGCCGCCACTGGCTGTCGGTCGGGCGTGTGCTGTTCAAGGAATACCTGCTGTTCCCGACGCTGGCCTTGCTGACGGGCTTCTCCTACTGGAAGGTGTTCCTGGGCAATATGCTGGTCGATGGGCTCAACAACTACTGGGTCTCGCTGACCATTCAGGCCACCCATTTCACGGCTCCCCTGCAGCCCGAGGATGCCCTGCGCCACAAGGGGCACTGGTACCTGACGCAACTGGACTCCTCGGTCAACTTCAAGGGCGGCCGGGCCATGAGCATCCTGTGGGGTCACCTGAACTACCAGATCGAGCACCACCTCTTTCCCGATGTGCCCTCGCGTCACTACCCGGACATGGCCCTGGAGGTGCAGGAGGTCTGCAAGAAGCATGGCCTGAACTACCAGTGCAACCCGAGCTGGGGCCGTGCGATCCGCAACTACCTGGGCGTGATGTGGAAGTACTCCTTCCCGCCCAAGGCCGCGCAGACGCCCACCGGGGAGGCTCGCCATGCTTGATCGCGCCTTGCATCACGCCAACCGCTGGGTGCTGGACCATGTTGAGCCCCAATGGGTGGACTATGTGGTCAGCAATACCATGACCGACCTGAACCGTCGGATCAACGATTTCCTGTGGACCTATGAGCTCAAGGCCCACATCGAGCAGGTGATCGACGAGGCCCCGGGGGTGAAGACCTTCGTGCTGCGCCCCAATCAACACTGGCGCGGCTTTCAGGCCGGACAACATGTGGAGCTGTGCCTGGACATCGATGGCCAGAGCGTGCGCCGGCACTACAGCGTGTCGGGCCGGCCGCGTGGGCGTTTCAGCATCACGGTCAAGCGCAAGGACGGAGGTGTGGCCTCCACCTGGATGCACGCGCATCTGCGTGCGGGCATGAGCCTGACGCTGACGCAGCCCCAGGGGCGGTTTGTCTACCAGGATCAGGTCAAGGCGCTGTTCCTGTGCGCGGGCTCGGGCATCACTCCCTGTCATTCGATGCTCACGGCGCTGCTGGCGCGCCCGGACGGCGAGCGGCCGGACCTGCAGCTCATCGCCCAGTTCCGCGACGAGGCAGACGTGATCTTCCGGCAGGATCTGCAGGCCTGGGCGCGTGCCGGCGTCAAGGTGACCACGGCCTTGAGCCGGGGGCCGGTCGCGGTGACGTCCGCCCACGCCAAGGCCCCACGGATCGATGCCGATCAACTGGCGCGCCTGTGTCCCGATGTGCGCGAACGTGATGTCTATCTCTGCGGCCCCGAGGGCTTCATGACACAGATGATCGATCACCTGCGTGGCCTGGGCGTCGATCTGGCGCGTGTGCACACGGAGCGGTTCTCGTTTGCAGACGCCACGGTCTCGTCGGCCGACACCTTCGATGCGGCGGGGGCAGAGATCTATTTCAAGAACTTCAACGCCCGCATCACCCTGGTGCCTGAGGATCAGGGCAAGACCTTGCTGCAGATCGGGCGCGACCATGGCTTGCCCATGGAGTCGGGTTGCTGCCAGGGCATGTGCGGCACCTGCAAGCTGACCCTGCACGAGGGGCAGGTCAGTGGCAATGTGCTGGGGCAGGCGGTGTACCTTTGCACCGCCTATCCCGCATCGCGAAGTGTGGTGCTGGGGGGCTGACGACCGCCCGCAACAGGCGGTTTTTTCCGGTGACATTCCTGGGCGACTTGTCGTAGACTGAAACAATACCCCCCGGTTCGAGGGGGCGGCCTGTCACGCAGGTACGCAAACGTTTCAGGAAAGGGCGCCCGATGTCGTCAGATGGCACCGATGCTCAGACGGGGATGACGGTTCTCGTGGTGGATGACACCAAGGAGAACCTCACCGTGATTGGGCAATTGCTCCGGCCATACTTCCATGTGCGGGTGGCCAATTCCGGTCAACGTGCCCTGCAGGCGGCGTGTACGGACCCGCGTCCGGACATCATCCTGCTCGATGTGATGATGCCCGACATGGATGGCTATCAGGTGCTCCAGGCGCTCAAGGAGCAGCCTCAGACGCAGGACATTCCGGTGATCTTCATCACGGCGCTGGATGCCGAGGAAGACGAAGAACATGGCCTGAGCCTGGGGGCGGTCGACTATGTGACCAAACCCATCAAACCACCGCTGCTGCTGGCGCGGGTGCGCGCTCAGCTGGAGCTCAAAAAGGCGCGCGACTGGCTCTCCCACCAGAACACCTACCTGGATGCCGAGGTCCGGCGTCGCATGGTCGAAAACGAGCTGATCAAGGACGTGAGCCTGCATGCCCTGGCCACCCTGGCGGAAAAGCGCGACAACGAGACCGGCAACCACCTGCACCGTACCCAGGCCTACATCGAGGCGCTGATGGAGCGCTTGCGTGATCACCCCCGTTTCCGTGGGGAGCTGGCCAATTTCTCGGTGCGCCAGCGCATTGCCAAAGCCGCGCCTTTGCATGACATCGGCAAGGTCGGCATCCCCGATGCGATCCTGCTCAAGCCCGGCAAGCTCACGCCTGAAGAGTTCGAGATCATGAAGACGCACGCGGCCATCGGCGCGGAGGCCATCGGGGATGCCATTGCCCAGGTTCGCTCCGCCTGGCCTCAGGCTCAGGCCCACGGTGAAGGGGGCGATCGGCCCCTGGAGTTCCTGGAAGTGGCGCGCCAGATCGCCGGTGGCCACCATGAGAAGTGGGATGGCTCTGGCTATCCCAGGGGGCTGGCCGGTGAGGCCATTCCTCTGGCAGCGCGGCTCATGGCCCTGGCGGATGTCTTTGATGCCCTGATCACGCGGCGGCACTACAAGGATGCCTTTTCGCTGGAGCGCACGGTGCAGATCATCCGTGATGGCCGTGGCACTCATTTCGATCCTGACATCGTCGATGCCTTTTTGTCCTTGACCGAAGAGTTCGTGCACATCGCCGCGCATTACGCGGATCACCCCGCCGAAGCGGCATGAGTCATGACGATGGCACAAGCCGTGGGGTGACATCGATGTCCCAACTGCGCCAGATCAAGCGCATTCGCTTTTTGCTGCTGTTCTTTGTGCCGGTGGCGGTGGCCTTGCTGGCGGGCTCACTGTTCATCTTTGGGTCTCAGTGGCAACTGCGGACCCAGCAGCAGGCCATCAATCAGCAGCAACGACTGGATCTGCAAAGCGCCACCGAGGCCATCGATCTCAGCCAGGATGTGATGGCCGTGCAGCAGGAGGTCGTTCAGGCGGTCGATTCGGCACGGGCCGGTCGCTTGGCGGTGACCGACGCCGACCTGCTACGCACCCGGATGGCGGGCCGGATGTCGGCGTTGACGCAGCGCCTGCAGCAGTTGCGCACATTGGATCCACACAGCCCGGCGGCAGAGGACCTGCAGGCGGCAGCGCAAGCCTTCACGGCGTTCCGACGCCTCCTGCTGATGAGCATCGATGTCATGAGTGTCGACTCGCTCATGGCCACGCAGTACCTGATGCAGGCCAATGCACAACACGCAGAGTTTGATCACCGCCTGCACGCCAGCAGCAAGACGGTGACCCATCATGCGCTGGCCTACAGCGCCCAGGCCGAGCAGCAACTGAAGCGCTTCAGCCGCGGCATGATCGTGGCCAATGTGGTGGGCACCGTGGTGCTGATCGGCCTGTGGCTGGTGGCGGCCAGTTCGCTGGCGCGTCGGCTCGATCGCCTGAACATCGGATTGCAGCAGTTGGCACGCGGTGATGCCGAGAAGGGTGACGAGCCGATCTTCTCGTCGCTGGGGTCGATGGCACGTCAGGAGGGCACACTCCTGGGGGACATGGCCCAGGCCGTCCTGGCTTTTCGGGATGCGCACCTGGAGCGGCTGGCGGCTCGCAAGGCGCTGGAGGTCGAGCGCAGCCATCTGGCATCCCTGATCCAGGGCATGCCGGATCTGGTCTGGCTCAAGGACGAGCGTGGCAGCTATCAGATCTTCAATCAGCGTTTCCTGGCCTATTGCGGCTTGAGTGCCGATCAGCTCAAAGGGCGCACCGATGCGGAGATCTTCAGCGCCGAGGAGGCGGCCCTCCAGCAGTCAGGTGATCGGCAGGCCACCGAGTCGGGACGGTGCGAGATGGCACCGCAGTGGCTCACCTTTGCCGACGGTCACCGCGAGCTGATCGTCACGGTCAAGATGGCCATCCATGACGACCAGGGGCGGTTGATGGGGGTCCTGGGCGTGGGGCGAGACATCACCGACCAGAGCCGCAACGAGCGGGAGTTGCTGCGCTACCGCGACGAGCTGGAGCAACTGGTGGCCGAGCGCACGGCGCGACTGGAGGAGGCCGGGCAGGCCCTGAGCCAGCAGGCACTGCAGCTGCAGGCGGCCAACGACGAGCTCAACACCATCTTCAACACGGCCACCGTGGGCATCGTGCTCCTGAAGAATCGCATGGTCCTGCGCTGCAACCGGCGCACCGAGGAGATCTTTGGCTACCAGGAAAGAGAGTTGCTTCACCACTCCACTCGACCCTGGTATGCCAGCGACGAGGCATTTGCGCATGTGGGCGAGGTCATCAACGAGGCCTTTCGCACCGGAGAGACCTTCGCGCTGGAGTCCGAGATGGTCCGCAAGGATGGCTCGCGCTTCTGGGCACGGATCACCGGGGCGCGCTTCAACACCACGACCGTCCAGGACGCGATCATCGGGCTGGTGGAGGACGTCACCAACGAACATCGGGCCGCCGACGAGTTGCGTCAGGCCAAGGAGATGGCGGACGGCGCCAACCGGGCCAAGAGCGCGTTTCTGGCCAATATGAGCCATGAGATCCGCACGCCCATGAATGCCATCATCGGTCTGACTCACCTGCTGCGCCGAGACGCCACCACGGACCGGCAGCGCACGCAGTTGCAGAAGGTGGCCGATGCCGCCATGCACCTGCTCAACATCATCAACGACATCCTGGATTTCTCCAAGATCGAAGCTGGGAAGATGGTGCTCGATCCCACTGATTTCAGTGTCGAGCATGTGGTGGCCAATGCCTTCTCGCTCACGGCGGAGCGGGCCGAAGCCAAGGGGCTGGAGATGGTGGCCGACATCAGTGCCTTGCCGCCCATGCTGCATGGCGATGGCAACCGCCTGGGGCAGGTCCTGCTCAACTTCATGAGCAATGCCGTCAAGTTCACCGAGAAGGGCTATGTCAAGTTGCAAGGCTCGATCGTGCGTCGAGAGGGCTCTCAGGTGTGGGTGCGGTTCGAGGTCCGAGATACGGGCATCGGCCTGACCCCGGAGCAGCAGAGCAAGCTGTTTGCCGCTTTCCAGCAGGCCGATGTCTCGACCACGCGAACCTACGGTGGCACGGGTCTGGGTCTGGCCATTTGCCGCCGGGTGGCCGAATTGCTCGGTGGCCGGGTGGGCCTGCTCAGCGAGCCCGGGCAGGGCAGCACCTTCTGGGTTGAAGCGCCTTTCAGCCTGGAGGTGTCCGAACGCGCCTCGCGGGAGCAGGCCGCCTTGCCGCAGGGCACGCGGGTGCTGGTGGTCGACGACGTCGAGGACGCGCGGGCCTTGCTGGCCGACATGCTCACCGCGCAGGGCGCGCGCGCCGATGCGGTGGTATCGGGTGAGCAGGCGCTGGAGCAGGTGGCCGAGGCCGATGCGATCGGGGACCCCTACCAGATCGTGTTCTCGGACTGGCAGATGGCGGGCCTCAATGGCACGCAGACCTGCATGGCCATCCGGCAGTTGCCCCTGAGGCTGCAGCCGGTGTGCATTCTGGTCAGTGGCAGCAGCGGCTGCTCTCGCGATGATCAGGAGAACCCCTGTTTTGCTGCCTACATCTCCAAGCCGGTGATGCCCACGGTGCTGGCCGATGTGATTGATCGCGCCTGGGGCAAGGCTCGTCTGGAGGCCGCGATCCACGCCGAGCCTCCCGGTTCACTGACCTTTGTGCCGGGCAAGCGTTTGCTGCTGGCCGAAGACAATGAGCTCAATCAGGATGTGGCTCTGGAGTTGCTGCACGACCTGGGCTTCGTGGTGGATCTGGCCCGCGATGGTGTGCAGGCTGTGGAGCTGGCCCAGGCGGGGCGCTATGACCTCATCCTCATGGACATCCAGATGCCGCGCATGGATGGCATGGAGGCCACGCGACACATCCGGGCCTTGCCGGCTTATGCGCACACGCCCATCCTGGCGATGACGGCCAATGCCTTTGCCGAGGACCGGGCGCAAGCCCTGGCGGCGGGCATGAACGACCACATTGCCAAGCCAGTGGATCCGGATCTGCTGAGCCAGGCGCTGGGGCGCTGGCTGCCCGAGGCCGTGGCCAGGCAGGGTGGGCTGCCTTCGGCGGCGCGCACCGACGAGGCCGTTCGGCGGCAACTGGATCAGGTCAAGGGGCTGAATGTCGAGCTGGGCCTGCGCGCGGTGCGGGGGCAGGCCTTGCGGCTGGCCGATCTCCTGCGGCGGTTTGCGGTCGACCATGCCGACGAGGTGGATCGCATCCGCCAGGAGCTGTCCCGGGAGGATCCTTCCGTGGTCCTGAGGCGCGTCCATACCCTCAAGGGGGTGGCCGGCACGCTGGGCTTGACGGACATCCAGGCCTTGTCACAGGACGCAGAGCGCTGCATCCGCCAGGCCGGTCACGGCAGCGAACTCGAGGTGTTGCTTCAGCGCATCGAGTCGGCCCTGGCCGTGTCGACCGCGTCCGTGCTTCAGGTGTTGGCCTCGCACCTGGGTGTTCAGGCGCAGGAGATCGACCGGGCCGCGCTCCGGGAGTCCCTGCTGTCCTTGCGCGCCCAGTTGCGCGCCGATGATCTGGATGCGGCGGAGACCTATGCGGGCATGCAGCATGCCCTGGAGCAGGCCTTCCCGATGCAGAACAAGGCATTGAGCCAGGCGATGGATGATTTTGCCTATGCCGACGCCATGGTGGCGGTGGACGCCATGCTGGCGGATCGGCGCGCCTCCTAGTTCAGCCGGAATGCACATGGCGCTGCTAAGCTTGCGGCCCATGACGCATCTCCACTCGATTCGACACCTGGCCTGCCTGGCTGTGACGCTGGGCGCCTTGGCCCATGCGCAAGCCGACGAGACTCCCGTGGATCTCAAGCCAGTGAAGACCCATTGGCGACTGACGGACGAGACCTACCGTTTGCCCGAGGGCGAGCGCATGAGCATGGCGGGCGCGAGCATGCTGTTCGACGTCAGCGAGCGCTTCCGCATGGGCGTGGCCTCGTACGGGGCGGTGCGCGGCGAGCGGGGCGGCTTCATCACCCTGGGTGTGGCTGGTGAATGGCGCCACTCTCTGACGGAAGACTGGGACGTGCATGGCGGCCTGTTCGTGGGGGCCGGTGGTGGCCGCGGGGGCTATACCCTGGCGGGAGGTGGCCTGATGTTGCGCGCCGATGCGGGCCTGTCCTATGCCCTGGGGTCCTGGGGGCGTGCGGGCGTGGGCGTCAGCCATGTGTCCTTCCCTTCGGGCGTGGTGCGCAGCACCCAACCTTACCTGATGGTCGAGCACAGTTTCCACAGCCTGATCGAGTCGGGCTGGCTGCGGGTGGCGCGGGATGAGCGCCCTGGCCTGAGCGGTGCGCCGGGCGTGCGCGAGCAGGAGTTCGCGGTGGTGGCCCGCAGCTATGACATTGCCGATTCAGCCGTGCAGGACGATGGACTGCCGCAGCATCCCCGCATGCAGTTGCTGGGCTTCGAGTGGCTGAGCTATGTCGATGAGCATCGCTTCCTCAAGCTCGAAGCCAGTGGCGCCATGGGTGGCCGCAGCGATGGCTACATGCAGATCATGGCAGGCGCAGGTTACCGTTGGAAGGTGAGCCCGGGCCTGTCGCTCAAGCTCCATGGCGCCATCGGCGCTGCGGGTGGCGGCCGTGTCGATA
Organism: Aquabacterium sp.; assembly: GCF_036279655.1. Taxonomy (GTDB): domain Bacteria; phylum Pseudomonadota; class Gammaproteobacteria; order Burkholderiales; family Burkholderiaceae_C; genus Aquabacterium. The sequence continues at coordinate 18,468 of NZ_DASUIT010000062.1, forward strand.
CGGGCGGTGGCGTGCTGCTGGAAGGTGGGGTCTCCGTGCGGCAGGCCATCACGCAGCGCACCGGGCTGGAGCTGACGCTCAGCGAGATCGGCTCGCCCTCTCAGAGCTTCCGTGCCCACAGCCTGGGCTTCAAGGTGACACATCAGTTCGGTCTGCCCGAGGTCGGTGAACATGGCTGGTCGACCGGTGCCCTGTCGGCCTTCGAACCCCAGCACCTGCGCCTGCGGGTGAGCAGTCAGACCTATTTCGAGGCGGCGCCCAACTGGCGTCGCACCTTCCAGGACACGCCGGTGAGCAATCTGGGCGTGCAGCTGGACTACTTCGTGACCCCGAACTGGTTCCTCAGTGGGCAGGGATTGGCGGCCTATGAAGGCAAGGCCGGGGCCTACATGATTGGTCTGGTCGGTGGAGGTGGCCGTCTGTCGCTGGGCGGCCCCTGGTTCGCCGAAGGTGAGGCGCTGGTGGGCGCGGCCGGCGGCGGAGGGCTGTCGGTGGGTGGTGGCGTGGTCGGGCAGTTCAATGCCTCGCTGGGCTACCAGTGGAGCAAGGCCTTCTCGCTGATGGCCACCGCCGGCCATCTGGTGGCCCCTCGTGGCGATCTGCGGGCCCACGTGGCGGGCCTGAGCATGGCGTATCAGTTCACGGGCCTGCTGGCGCGTTGACGTCGCCACGCCTGGGGGCGTGCTGATCCGGCAGCAGAAATGCCAGCACCTGGGCGGCGGTTTCTTCGGGACGCTCCTGCATGAAGCAGTGCCCGCCTGGCACCTGCTGCACCTGGACCTTGGGGTTGGTGTCGGCCCATTGCCGGGCCGAGCTGATCACGAAGGGGAAGGTGTGCTCCGCATGCATCAGCAAGGTGGGTGTGCGCACATGCCGCAGGGCCGACCACAGGCCCGTGGGCGCGGAGCTGAAGATCTCCGCTTCTCGTGAGGGCCGGCACTTGAGCTCGACCCCACCGTCGGCGGCGTCCCTCAAGGCGTGCTCGGTGAAGTGGCGCAGGGCGTCGTCGGTCCACCCCTTGTAGGTGCCTCGTCCGTGCAAGGCCTCAAAGGCGGTCTGGCGATCGGGCCAGTGGTGGCGACGCCGGGCCGCACTGCGTGCCAGTGGACTCTGGCGGCTCAGGCCCACGGTCTCAGCCAGGGTGATGCCCAGGGCCATGGACGCAGAAAAAATCACCGGATCGAGCACCACCGCCCGGGTGAAGCGGCGCGGGTGCTCGGCCATGGCCAGGCAGGTCAGCACGCCGCCAAAGCTGTGCCCCAGGGCATGGCAGGGCACCTGGCCAAAAAGGGGCAGGTGGGCCTCGAAGGCCTGCATGGCCAGCTCGGCATTGCGGTTCCAGCCCAGAAAGGGGCCGCCATGGTCGCTGTCGCCGTGGCCCTGGACGTCGCACAACCACAGATCCAGGTGCCTGGACAGGGGTTTGAGCATGGCCTCGTAGACGCGGCCGCAAAAACCATTGCCATGCAGGACATGGAGCAGGGGCTTGCCGGAAGGGGGGGAATGCCAGCCGCGCAGGGTGAAACCAGCGCCGGTGTCGTGAGCCCAGGAAATCAGACGCATATTGAAAAGGGGGACTGCCAGATGCTCTACCATCCTGCCATGAAAAGACAAAACGCCACCGCGCAGGCGGTGACAAGACCGGGTGGCGCCGTGCGGCGCTGCATGAATATCGCCTGTTGGCTGGTGAGTGCGGCCCTGCTGGGCGCATGTGGCAAGCAGGGCGCCGCCCCTGATGCGGCCGCCAGCCGGGCCAGCCAGGCCCAGGCCCGCCCCTCGATCACGGTGCAGACCGTGACGCCCCAGACCCGCTTGTGGCCGGTGTCCGTGAGCGCGCACGGGTCGATCGCCCCCTGGCAAGAGACCCTCATCGGCGCCGAGGTCGGTGGCCTGCGCGTGATGGATGTGCTGGTCAATGTGGGCGACACGGTGCAGCAGGGCCAGGTGCTGGCGCTGCTGCGCACGGATGCACTGCAGTCCGATCTGGCGGCCGCCAGGGCCAGCTGGACCCAGGCGCTGGCCTTGCTGGCCGAAGCGCGGGCCAACGCGGATCGTGCGCGCCAGTTGCAATCCAGTGATGCCATCAGCAGCCAGGAGGCACAGCGCGCCCTGACCGCCGAGCAGACCGCCCAGGCCCAGGTCGATGCACTCAAGGCCCAGATGGCGGCCACCGAGTTGCGCGTGTCCCAGAGCCGCGTGGTGGCGACGGACAGCGGTGTGATCTCCGCCCGTCTGGCCACGGTCGGGGCGGTGGTGCAACCCGGACAGGAGCTTTTCCGCCTGATCCGTCAGCAGCGACTGGAATGGCGTGCCGAGGTGCCGGCCACGGATCTGCATCGCCTGCGGGCCGGGCAGCAGGCCCGGGTGCTGGGTCCTTCCGGTCAGAGCGTCACGGCACGTGTCCGCATGGTGGCTCCCACGGTGGATGCCGCCACGCGCAATGGCCTGGTCTATGTGGACTTGCCGGTGGCGGCGGCCCAGGCCGCAGGTCTGCGTTCGGGCATGTTCTCCGGCGGTCAGTTCGATGTCGGTCAGGTCCAGGGCCTGACCCTGCCTCAGACCGCGGTGCTGTTGCGAGACGGCTTCAGCTATGTGTTCACCGTGGGGGCGGGCAACAAGGTCATGCAGGTCAAGGTGAGCACCGGGCGGCGCGTGGGTGATCGTGTCGAGATCACCCAGGGATTGAGCGCAGACACTCGCGTCGTGGCCTCGGGCGTGGGCTTCCTGGACGAAGGGGACACCGTGCGCGTCGTCCAGGGTGCGGCGCCAGCCAGCGCGCCGGCCTCGGCACGCTGAGCGGGGACTCTGCCATGAACGTGTCCTCCTGGTCCATCCGGAATCCCATTCCGGCCGTGATGCTCTTCATCATGCTGACCCTGGTCGGCCTGTTCGGCTTTGCCAGGATGAAGATCCAGAACTTCCCCGACATCGACCTGCCCATGGTGACGGTGTCGGCCAGCCTGCCGGGTGCCTCACCCGCGCAGATGGAAACGGAGGTGGCCCGCAAGCTGGAAAACGCCGTGGCCACGCTGCAGGGCGTCAAGCACATCTACACCAAGGTGCAGGACGGCATCGTCGTGGTGACCGTGGAGTTCCGGCTGGAAAAGCCCACGCAGGAGGCGGTGGACGATGTGCGCGATGCGATTTCGCGCGTGCGTTCGGACCTGCCAGCCGATCTGCGTGATCCGGCGGTGTCCAAGGTCAATTTCTCGGGCACCCCCATCCTGACCTACACCGTGGCCTCGGATCGCCTGGACGACGAGGCCTTGTCCTGGTTTGTGGATCACACGGTGACCAAGAAGATCCTGGCGGTCAGGGGGGTGGGTGCGGTGGCCCGCGTGGGCGGCGTCACACGCGAGGTGCAGGTGACGCTGGATCCGGCACGCCTGCTGGCGCTCAATGCCTCGGCCGTGGACATCTCCCGTCAGCTGCGTCAGGTCCAGCAAGAGGCTTCGGGTGGCCGTGTCAATCTGGGCGGGGGCGAGCAGTCGGTGCGCACCATCGCCACCGTGCAGTCCGCGCAAGAGCTGGCGGCCATGGAGATCGCCCTGTCCGACGGGCGGCGCATCCGCCTGGACCAGGTGGCCACCGTCAAGGACACCGTGGCTGAGCAGCGTTCGGCAGCCTTGATCGATGGCAAGCCGGCGGTCGCCTTTGAAGTCATGCGTGCCTTGCGCGCGGGTGAGGTCGAGGTGGCCGATGGCGTTCGCCAGGTGCTGGACCAATTGCGCGCGGAACGCCCGGACATCCAGATCGTCGAGGCCTTCAATTTCGTCACGCCCGTCGAGGAGAACTACGACGGCTCGATGATGCTGCTCTACGAGGGCGCCGTGCTGGCGGTGATCGTGGTGTGGTTCTTCCTGCGGGACTGGCGGGCCACGCTGGTGGCAGCTGCAGCCTTGCCCCTGTCGGTGATCCCGGCCTTCGGGGTGATGTACTTCTTTGGTTTCTCGATCAACATCGTCACCCTGCTGTCGATGTCGCTGGTGGTGGGCATCCTGGTGGACGATGCCATCGTGGAGATCGAGAACATCATGCGCCACCTGCGCATGGGCAAGCCCCCGCTGCAGGCCGCCATGGAGGCGGCCGACGAGATCGGGCTGGCGGTGATTGCCACCACCTTCACCCTGATTGCCGTGTTCCTGCCCACGGCCTTCATGAGCGGAGTGGCGGGCAAGTTCTTCGTGCAGTTCGGCTGGACGGCGGCCATCGCGGTGTTCTTCTCGCTGGTGGTGGCGCGCATGCTCACGCCCATGATGGCGGCCTACCTGCTCAAGCCGGTGCTGAGCGATCACCCTGATCCGACCTGGATGCGCTGGTACCTGGGCTGGGCTCGCTGGTGTCTCAAGTACCGCTGGTGGACCTTGCTGGTCACAGGGGGCTTCAGCGTGGGATCGCTCATGCTGGCAGGCTTGCTGCCCACCGGTTTCGTGCCGCCTGATGACCTGTCACAGACCCAGGTGACCGTCACCTTGCCGCCGGGCAGCACCTTCCAGCAGACCCATGCGCTGGCGGAAAAGGCGCGGCTCCTGGTCAAGCGCAACCCGCATGTCAAGCTGGTCTACACCGCCATTGGCGGAGGCAGCGCGGGCAGCGATCCTTTCGCTCCCAAAGGCGCGGCCGAAGTGCGTGTGGCCACGTTGACCCTCAATCTGACCCACCGCACCGAGCGCCCCGGCATCAAGAAGCAGGACATCGAAGGACAGTTGCGCGAGCTGCTGGTCGATCTGCCCGGTGCCCGGGTCAAGGTCGGGTTTGGCGGTTCGGCAGAGAAGTTTGTCCTGGTCCTGGCCGGTGAGGACGGTCAGGCCTTGAGTGCCCATGCGCTCAAGGTGGGGCGTGAGTTGCGGACCATCCCCGGCATCGGTGGGGTGACGTCCACTTCCAGCCTGGTGCGACCTGAACTGGTCGTGCGACCGGATGCGGCACGTGCGGCCGACCTGGGCGTGACCACGGCCGCCATCGCCGACACCCTGCGTGTGGCCACCCTGGGTGATTACGACCAGGCTTTGCCCAAGCTCAACCTGTCACAGCGGCAGGTACCGGTGGTGGTGCGTCTGCCCGAATCGGCGCGGGGTGATCTGGATCTGATCTCGCGCCTGCCCGTGCCGGGCAGCCATGGCCCCGTGCCCCTGTCGAATGTGGCGACCCTGGCCATGGACAGTGGGCCGGCTCAGATCGACCGCTACGATCGTCAGCGCAACATCAACTTCGAGATCGAGCTCAACCAGCAGCCGCTGGGCGATGTCGAGAAGGCCGCCATGGCCCTGCCCAGCCTGCGGAACCTGCCGCCGGGCATCATCCGCAGCACGGTGGGCGATGCCGAGGCCATGGCCGATCTGTTCGCCAGCTTCGGTCTGGCCATGCTGACCGGGGTGGCCTGCATCTACATCGTGCTGGTGCTGCTCTTCAAGGGATTCGTGCAGCCCGTGACCATCCTGGCGGCGTTGGTGCTGTCCATTCCGGGGGCCTTCCTGGCGCTGTTCATCACCCAGACGGCGCTGTCCATGCCCTCCATGATCGGCCTGATCATGCTGATGGGCATTGCGACCAAGAACTCCATCCTGCTGGTCGACTATGTGCTGATCGCTCGCCATGACCATGGCCTGTCACGCTGGGATGCGGTGATCGATGCCTGCCACAAGCGCGCACGGCCCATCATCATGACGACCATCGCCATGGGGGCGGGCATGGTGCCCATCGCCCTGGGCATCGGAGTGGACCCGAGCTTCCGCTCGCCCATGGCGATCGTGGTCATCGGTGGGTTGATCACCTCGACGTTCCTGAGTCTGTTGGTGATCCCGGTGGTCTTCACTTTCGTGGA
>NZ_DASUIT010000063.1:0-5847 GCF_036279655.1 Aquabacterium sp.
AGCCGTGGTGGAGGTGCTGGAGGGCCGCCTGAGCGCCCGCTCGGCCGTGCAGGCCCTGATGATGCGCGAAGCCCGCGCCGAATCCTGAAGCCAGCGTCCATGTTCCGCATCGTTCTGGTCCACCCGGAAATCCCGCCCAACACCGGCAACGTCATCCGCCTGGCGGCCAACACCGGCTGCGAGCTGCACCTGATCGAGCCGCTGGGTTTCTCGATGGACGACAAGCTGCTGCGCCGCGCAGGGCTCGACTATCACGAGTGCGCGCGTGTGCAGCGCCATGCCAGCTGGGATCACTTTCTGCAGACCGTGCAGCCGGATCCGGCACGGCTGTTCGCCTTCACCACCAAGGGCAGCCGGCCCCTGACCGACATCGCCTGGCAGCCGGGCGACTGTCTGGTCTTTGGCTGCGAGACCAGCGGCCTGGACCCCGCCTTGCGCGACACCTTTGCCCTGGATCAGCGGGTGCGTCTGCCCATGCTGCCAGGGCAGCGCAGCCTCAACCTGAGCAATGCGGTGGCGGTGGCGGTGTTCGAGGCCTGGCGGCAGAACGGGTTTGCGCAGGGGCTGTGACCCTGGCGCCGCCCTCAGGCGCCGACAAAGGCAAAACCGGTCTGATGCCGCTTGGCGCGGTACATGGCCTGGTCGGCATGGTGGAGCAGATCGTCCGCCGAAGCGCCGTCATCCGGGCACATCGCGATGCCGATGCTGGGATGCACCGACAACTGCACTTCCCCGATCTTGACCGGGGCCGACACCACCTCCACCAGTTTGCGTGCCAACCGGCAGAGTTGCTCACGTCCTGGCACGCCCACCAGCAGGCAGGCGAATTCATCACCGCCCAGCCGGCTCACCATGTCATGGGCACGAACCGCGCGCGTCAGCCGCTCCGCCACGATGGCCAGTAACGCATCGCCCACCGCATGCCCGTGGGTGTCATTGACCTGCTTGAAAGCGTCCAGATCCAGGAAAAACACTGCCAGCACCGGCTGCTGCCCGGACAGCGTCATCAAGCTGCCCTCCAGTCGTTCGCGGAAAAAACTGCGATTGGGCAGGTGCGTCAGGCCATCGTGCCGGGCCTGATGCCGCGCCTGGCGCTCGCCGGCCTGCAAGCCGCTCAGTTGCCGGCGCATCGTGGCCAGCGCCAACTCGGCCTGATGGGCCTGCTTTTCCAGTTCCCGGTGGTGCTTGAGCTCGCTGGCGAGCAGGATCTGCACCTGCTCCAGTGCGTCGATGCAGGTCAGCACATTGCGCTGGAGCTGCGCCTGCAACGCCACCGGCGCCTCAGGCGGCGCCACCAGCGGTAATGCATCCACCGTCATCTTCAGACGTGCCTTGATCGTGGTCAGCAGATCGCGCCAGTCCGCGGCAACCAGACTGGTGCGGAAGTCCTGCTCAGGGGCAATGGTGCTCATGTGCATGTCCTTGTCATGGTCCGCAGGCTAGCGTGGTCCCCCCCTCATCGTCGGTGCGCCATCGAACACAGACGCCGGCCCCATGGCAGCGCTCACGGCATCGGCAGCCACTCCGCATGGACGTGCAGATCGATCTGGTAACAACTGCAGGCCACGGCTTCCAGACCCAGACGGTCGACGACCGTCAGCGCGCCCCGGTGGTACTCGATCAGGCCCTGCCGCTGCAACGCCACCGCCGCCGTCGTGATGCCGACCCGGCGGACACCGAGCACACCCGCGAGGCGCTCGTGCGTCACGCGAAAGCTGTCGGTGAACGCACGGTCCTGGGTCATGAGCAACCAGCGCGCCAGTCTGGGCCCGATCAGATGAAAGCGCTGACAGGCCACGGCCGACGCCATCTGAACCATCGTGACATGCACATAGCGGTCCAGCCCTCGCTGCAAGGAGGCGCAGTGCCCGAGTTCATGGAGAAAGTCCTGGGTCCGCGCACGCCAGGCCATGCCCGGCCCGAGCACCAGCGCCTGCACCGGTGAGATCACGACGCCCAGGCTCGTCTGGACCCCCAGCATTCCCTCGCGCCCCACCATGCCCACCTCCAGTCCGGGGTGACCCTGGATGCGCATGAGCAGCGAGATCACGCCCCGCATCGGGAAGTAGACGTGCTGCGCCGCCTGCCCCCGCTCGCACAGCACCGTCGCCACGGCCAGCGGGTAGGGCTCGCACACGCCGAGCAGGCGGATGCGGTCCCGGGGTGCCAGGCAGGCCATCAGATGGTTTTGGGTGGGGTCCATGGTGCGGCGCTTGTCCGACCTCTGCCGGATTCCTGGAGCTAGGCGGCCGAGTCTGCAAGCCCGGCGTCGGTCTGACTGTCTGCCAGCGCACAGACCGCGCTCAAGGCCATCGTTACAACAGCAACGAAGGTGACATCACGTCACCGCTTTCAAGGAGCACCTCATGCGCGGATATCTGATCACCCCCTCCCTGCTGGCCCTGCTGGCCCTGTCTCAAGTGGCCTGCAGCGGCATGTCCACACGAGACCGCAATACCGCTGCGGGCGCGGCCATTGGCGGTGCGGCGGGCGCCATCCTTTCCGGCGGCAGCGCGGCCGGCACGGTGGGTGGGGCCGCCGTGGGCGGGGTGATCGGCAACCAGGTCGACCCGAACAAGAAATGAATGCGGAGACAAAGCAGTTGGCCCATCCCTCGTCCTTCAACCTGAAAGAGTAACACCATGACATGTCTTCACCTTGTGACCGCCATCGCCTTGTCCGGCGTGTGTCTGACGGCCTCGGCCTTCGATTCGGGCGCGCAGAACCCGCCGCCCGGTGAGCCGACCTTCGAGCGGCTGTCCACGCACGACACCCTGGCCCCGTTGAGCGAGCTCTTCGATGGTCATCACGACCGATCCGGCACCCACACCGATCTCCTCGGGCTGTTCGGCCGCCACCATGACCAGCCCGGATGGACCTTGCCCAACCAGAGCTGCACCCCCGAGCCCGGCACCGTCGGCATGCTGGCACTGGGCCTCTTCGGCATCGGCTTCGTGCGTGCACGCTCGACACGGCAGCGCTGAGTCACACCCCGCGAGCCGCGCCCTGCATCGTGGCTCGCACGCGCTCTCATCCATCCATCGGAGATCCACCCATGACGCCACACCTCCCAGCCCTCAGATCCACACTCGCCCTGGCGGCGATCGTCCTCTCAGGCCTGTCGGCCTGTTCCCCTGACCCCAACCCGCCCACGGCCGGCCAGAAACTGGATGCGGCGATCGAGTCGACCCAGCAGGCCGCATCGGACGCCAAGGCCGACATCAAGCAGGAAGCCCGCGACATCCAGCACTCCGCCGAACAGGCGGCCCAATCGGGCGCCACCGCGCTGTCGGACACGGCCATCACGACAGGCGTCAAGACCCGGTTGGCCACGGACAAGGATCTGGAATCCATGGACATCCAGGTCGAAACCCACGACGGCACCGTGACCCTGCGCGGAACGGCCCCCAACGCATCGGCACAGCGGCGCGCCAAGGATCTGGCGGCCTCCGTGGAGGGCGCTCGTGCCGTCGACAACCAGTTGAGCATCCGCTGAACGGTCGGCAGGTTCGCGGCCACCGTCTGTTCGGCAGCGCACAGACGCCCCGCCCTCGCGGGCCTACAAACACCCTGTCACTGCCGCGCCATCGCCCCACCCTCCTTTCGGAAAGAAAAACATGACTGCATCCAACGCCTTGCGCCTGTTGAGCCTGGCCACCTTGAGCACCTGGCTGCTCACCCCCGCCCATGCGCAGTACGACGCCTACTACTATGGTGGGCTGTCGGTCGGCCAGGCCCGCGCCAGCTTCGACAAAGCGGCCATCGCCAATGGTTTGCTGGCGCCCGGTCAGACCGCCACCGCCATCCGCAGCGATGACCGTGATACGGCCTACAAGGTGTTTCTGGGCTACCAGTTCAACACCTATGTGGCGCTGGAAGGCGGGTACTTCAACCTGGGCAAGTTCAGCTTTGATGCCGACACCACCCCGACGGGCACCCTGTCGGGTCGACTCAAGGTCCAGGGTGGCAATCTGGATCTGGTCGGCACCATGCCCATGTCGGATCGCTGGGCGCTCATCGCGCGGATCGGGGCGCAGTACGCCAAGGCCAAGGGCAGCTTCCTGGGCACCGGGGCCGTCAGCGTGAGCGATGCCGAGCGCACGGAGAACAAGACCAACGCCAAGATCGGTGTGGGCCTGCAATACGAGATCAACCCGTCCTGGCTGGTCCGAGGCGAGGTCGAGCGCTACCGCATCCACGACACCGTGGGCGACCACGGCAACGTCAATGTCTACAGCCTCAGCATGGTGTTCCCGTTCGACCGCATGCCCCGGCCTGCGCCACGCGTGGCTGCCGCCCCGGTCTACCAGGCCCCGGCACCGGCGCCAGCCCCTGTCGTGCCACCCGCACCGTCCCCCCGCCCCGAGCCCACGCCACCGCAACGCCTGAGCCTGTCGGCTGAATCCTTGTTCACCTTCGACCGATCCGAGCTCCGAGCCGAAGGCAAGGGCGCGCTGGACACCTTTGCCAGCAGCCTGAGTGGGGCGCAATACAGCGAGGTGGTTGTGGAAGGCCACACCGACCGCCTGGGCTCCGAGGCCTACAACCAGACCCTGTCCGAGCAACGCGCCGAAGCGGTCAAGGCCCATCTGGTGTCCTCTGGGCGCCTGGACGCTGCCCGGATCTCTGCCGTGGGCAAGGGCGAATCTGCGCCGGTCACCCGGCCCCAGGACTGCCAGGGCAACAAGCGCAGCGTTGCGCTGCTGGCCTGTCTGCAGCCCGATCGACGCGTCGACATCCACGTGAACGCCACCCGTTGATCACCACCCGGCACCAGGAGAGATGCTCATGAACGCCCCGACAACTGCAGGCCCTTGCTGGAGCACCGCCTCCTTTGGTGCGCCCGTGAGCACGACCGCCACCGAGCTGAGCGAACTGGCACAGCACCTCCAACGATGTCGACAGCTGAGTGGCCGCTGGCTGATCGTGCGATGTGGCGTCGAGGCGATCCACCGTTTCATGGCCGCGCGTCTGGTGACCACGCTGGTGCTGATCGCCCTGTTCGGCGGGGCGAGCCTGCTCGTGTCGTGAGGCATGGCGAGATCACGACTGCTGGACCTCATCCCCGATGCCCCACAGGGCCTGCAAGACTTCCTGGATGGCCATCGGGGCCCTCTGGAGCCGCCCATACGGGCCGAGATCTTCGGCCTGCAACGCTTCGCGCAGCACGGCCACAGCCTGGGCGCCACGCATCGCACCGACCAGAAGACACCGCGCAACAACACCTTCTTCCCCCGGCTGCAGCACAACATCCATGCCTTGCGTGCAGCACACCAGTACATTGGCACGCAAGCGGCCACCGGCTATGACATCAGCCCGGCCGGAGAGTGGCTGCTGGACAACTTTCATCTGATCGAGGCGCAACTGCGCGAGATCCATGAAGGCCTGCCCCGCAGCTACTTCCGCAGCCTGCCTGTCCTGCAGGATGCGCCCCTGGCGGGACTGCCCCGGATCTACGGCGTGGCCTGGGCCTTCGTGGCCCACACCGATGGCGCCTTCGACGAAGAACTGCTCATGCGCTTCCTGGGCGCCTATCAGGAGAGCTGCGAGCTGAACCTCAGCGAGATGTGGGCCCTGCCCACAACCTTGCGCGTCGTGCTCATCGACAATCTGAGGCGGCTGGGCGAGCGGGTGGCCACCCAGAAGGCGGCGCGCGAGGTGGCCAATCTGTGCTGCGATCACATCGAGACCTTCACCCCACGCGTGCTCGATGATCTGCTGGCCCTGGTCAACGAACGCGGTGTCGGGCCGGTCTTTCTGGCGCAGATGGCGCAGCGGCTGCAAGACCGCCGAGCCATCGGTCATGACTGCCACCACGACTGGCTGCACAAGGTGCTGCCCGACCCC
>NZ_DASUIT010000064.1:0-6750 GCF_036279655.1 Aquabacterium sp.
GCGCTTGCCGCTGATCGCGCCGTCTGCTCCGCACAAGGTTGTGACGCCCGGCGTGGCCGCGCCCGCGCGTGAAGAAAAGGAATCTCCATGACACATCTCCCCTCTCTGATCGCCGTGTTGCTGGGCGTGCTGGTCTGTCACGACGCCGTTCACGCCGAGGGTGGTTGGCGTCGGCACCGTGCGATCGACTACCAGGCGCTGGCCGATCAGTCGAACACCGATCCGGCAGCGCAGGTGGCGGCCGTGCAGGATCTTGACCGTCTCCCGCCAACTGCGGCCGGGGGGCGCATGAGCGTCACCTTGACGCCGCCGTCGCAGCGTGTGGCGGCTGTGGCTCCGACCATCTCTGCCGCACCGCAGGACAACGAGAGCCGGTTCGACCTGTCGGTCAACAACGCACCCGCCACCCAGGTGTTTCTGCAACTGGGCATGGGCACGAACTACACCGTGGTGGTGTCGCCCGAGTTGAGCGGGACCGTGACCCTGAGCCTCAAGGGCACCACGGTGCCCGAAGCCCTGCAGGTGCTGCGCGATCAATATGGGTATGACTACCGCATCACGGGCAAGCGGGTCATGGTCTATCCCAACACCATCCAGACCCGGGTGTTCACCATCAATTACCTGCCCGGGCGCCGTGAGGGCTCGTCGGATCTGCGAGTCAAGTCCAGCTCCATCAATGTCAGCAATGGCGGAGGCACGGGTGGCAGCAGTGCGGGGGGCGGTGGCAAATCGGCGCCCGGCGCCTCGTCGGGCGACAACGATGACGACACCTCGCATGTGCGCATGAGTTCGGTCTCGGACTTCTGGGGCGAGATCAAGGCCTCCTTGCTGTCCATGATCGGCACGGGCAATGGCCGTGGCGTGGTCATGAACCCGGGGTCGGGGCTCATCGTGGTGCGCGCCACGCCCGCCGAGCATCGCAGCGTGGCAGAGTTCCTACGGGCGGTGCAGGTCACCATCGAGCGCCAGGTCATGCTGGAGGCCAAGATCATCGAGGTGTCCTTGTCCAACGATGCCCAGACCGGCGTGAACTGGTCTTTGTTTGGCACACGGGGCTCGTCCGGCATGGGCGTGGTGAACATGGCACCGGGGGTGACGCTCAAGCGCGACCAGCTCCAGACCGAGGATCTGGCCATCACGAGTGGGCCTTCTTTTGCCTCGGCGGGGCGCGGCTTCTATGGTCTGGCCATCCAGGCCTCCAACTTCAATGCCCTGATCAACTTCCTGCAGACGCAAGGGGATGTGCAGGTGCTCTCCAGCCCGCGCATTGCCACCATGAACAATCAGAAGGCCGTGCTCAAGGTGGGCCGTGACGAGATGTTCGTCACCGGCGTGACGACCTCGGCGACCCAGGTGGGTGACCAGACCGTCTTCACCCCCAAGCTGGATCTGCAATCGCTTTTCAGCGGCATCTCACTCGATGTCATGCCGCAGATCGACGAGGATGGCGTGGTGATGCTGCATGTGCACCCCGCCATCAGCGATGTCAAGGAAAAGCAGAAGGTCGTTGACCTGGGCTCCCTGGGCGTCTACAAGCTGCCCCTGGCCGCCAGTTCGATCAACGAGACCGACAGCATCGTGCGTGTCAAGGACGGCAGCATCGTGGCCATCGGTGGTCTGATGCGCCAGGCCGTGGCCATCGACAAGAACGGCCTGCCCATCCTGGGTGATGCGCCAGTCGTGGGCAGCCTGTTCAGCCAGAAGTCGGCGGTGACCAGCAAGCGTGAGCTGGTGATCCTGATCAAGCCCACGGTGATCACGGAAGATGGATCGGGCTGGTCCAGCGAGATGCCCGCCACCCCCTTGCTCAAGCCCGAGCGTTGAGGACGCCACCATGCCACGTCCACAGAAATTCAGACTGGGTGACCTGCTGGTTCAAGAGGGCCTGATCACGGCCGAGCAGCTCGACCAGGCCCTGCAGGAGCAGCGCAGCAGCGGGCGCAAGCTGGGCCGCGTGCTGAGCGATCAGGGGCTGGTCACCGAGGCGCAGATCGCCAAGGCTGTCGCGCGCCAGCTTCATGCGCCCTTCATCGATCTGGCCCACTACCCCTTGCGACCCGAGCTGGCGCAGCAACTGCCCGAAGGCCATGCGCGGCGCTTGCGCGCCATCGTGCTGGACGATCCGCCCTCCGGTCTGATGATCGGCATGGCCGATCCCACCGACATCTATGCCTTTGACGAGATCGGGCGCCTGCTCAAGCGCAGCGTCGATCTGGCGGTGGTCACCGAAACCCACCTGCTGGCGGCCCTCGATCGGGTCTACACCAGCACCAAGGAGATCGAGGGCCTGGCACGCGAGCTCACCAGCGAGCTGGCCGGCACCGAGAGTGATCTGGGTGACCTGCTGGGCATGGACACCACCAGCAACGAAGATGCCCCGGTGGTGCGGCTGCTGTATTCGGTGTTCGAGCAGGCCTTGCGCACGCGCACCTCGGACATCCACATCGAGCCGCAGGAAAAGCAGTTGCGCATCCGCTTTCGCATCGACGGTGTGCTGCATGTGCAGACCGAGGCCGATGCCAAGATCGCCGGGGCCGTGGCCTTGCGCCTCAAGCTGATGTCGGGCCTGGACATTTCTGAAAAGCGCCTGCCGCAGGACGGTCGCTTTGCCGTGCGCCTCAAGGACGGCACGGTGGACGTGCGGATCTCGACCTTGCCGGCGCAGTACGGCGAGTCGGTCGTCATGCGCCTGCTCAGTCAGAGTGCCGGCATGCTGGAGCTCGAGCGCCTGGCCATGCCCGAGCCCATGCTGGCGGCCCTGCGCCGCGCCATCGACAAGCCCAGCGGCATGATCCTGGTCACCGGCCCCACCGGCAGCGGCAAGACGACGACGCTGTACGCGGCGCTCAATGCGCTCAACAGCACCGAGCGCAAGATCATCACGGTGGAGGACCCGGTCGAATACCGCTTGCCCGGTCTCAACCAGGTCCAGGTCATGGAGAAGATCGACATGACCTTCGACCGGGTGCTGCGTTCGGCCCTGCGTCAGGACCCCGATGTGATCCTGGTGGGCGAAATGCGCGACAAGACCACGGCCGAGATCGGCCTGCGTGCGGCCATGACGGGCCACCTGGTGCTCTCGACCCTGCACACCAATGATGCGGCCTCGACCCCGGCCCGCCTGATCGACATGGGTGTGCCGCGCTGGATGGTGGCTCTGTCACTGCAACTGGTGGCGGCCCAGCGTCTGGTGCGCACCCTGTGCGTCAGTTGTGCCACGCCGCACGACCCCAATCCGCATGAGCTGGTCTGGCTCAAGCGTGAACTGGGTGACGAGGCCGAAGGCAAGCCCCTGCACTACGGCCGAGGTTGCCCGGAGTGCAACCACACCGGCTTCAAGGGCCGCACCGGGGTGTACGAGTTCCTGGAGATGAGCCTGCCCCTGATCGAGGCCCTGTCTGATCCCGAGCCCGGCGTGTTCGCCAAGGCGGCACGGGTGCAGATGGCGGGCAACACCTTGCGCCGTGATGCGGCGCGCCTGGTGATGGCGGGGCGCACCACGGTGGATGAGGCCATGCGCGTGAGCGCCCAGGTGGACGAATGAGCCGATACATCTTCAAGGCACGCGGCCCGCATGGGCTCGTCGAAGGCATCGAGGACGGGGACAGCCCCTCTGCGGTGGCCGATGCCTTGAGCTATCGGGGCCTGGTGCCCATCACGGTCAAGCCCGAGAAGCCTCAGACCCCGGCGGCTGCGGCCGCAGGCAGTCCGGCCGTGGGCAAGCCCGAGTGGATGCAGCCCAAGGTCAAGCCCACCGACGTGATGCTGTTCAGCCGGCAGATCTACACGCTCTTCAAGGCGGGTGTGCCCATCCTGCGCGCGCTGGCGGGTCTGCAGGAGACCACCAGCAATCCGACCATGAAAGAGGTGCTGCTGGATCTGCGCCGCAGCCTGGAGTCGGGGCTGGAGTTGTCGGCCGCCATGCTGCACCACCCCAAGGTCTTTGATGGCTTTTATGTGGCCATGGTGCGGGTGGGCGAGGCGTCTGGTCGCCTGGAAGAGGTGTTCATCCGGCTCTTCGAGCACATCGAGTTCGAGCTCTTCATGCGTCAGCAGGTCAAGTCGGCCCTGCGCTATCCCAGCTTCGTGATCGCCGCCATGGCGGCCGCCATCGCCATCATCAATGTGATGGTGATCCCGGCGTTTGCCAACATCTTCAAGAGTGCGGGCGACAACCTGCCGCTGCCGACCCGCATCCTGATGGCCACCTCCGAGTTCTCCATCAAGCACGGCTGGCTGATTGCGCTGGGTCTGGTGGTGACCTTCTTTGTCTGGCGGCACTGGAAGCAGACGGAAGAAGGCCGTCTGATCTGGGACCGTCTCTTGCTCAGGGCTCCGGTGGTGGGGCCGATCGTGACCAAGGCCTCGCTGGCGCGGTTCACGCGGGCCTTTGCCCTGTCGCTCAAGAGCGGCGTGCCGCTGGAGCGCGCGCTCAGCGGGGTGGCCACGACGGCAGACAACGCCTTCATCACCCAGCGCATTGAACAGATGCGCGACAACATCATGCGTGGCGAGAGCCTGGCCCATGCGGCCGCCACCTCGGGGGTGTTCACGCCCATCGTGCTTCAGATGATCGCCATCGGTGAAGAGACCGGCATGGTGGACGAATTGCTGGAAGAGGTCGGTGAGCTCTACAGCAACGAGGTGCAGTACTCGCTCAAGACCTTGTCCCAGCAGATTGAACCCATCCTGATCGTCTTCATGGGTGGACTGGTGCTGGTGCTGGCGCTGGGCGTGTTCTTGCCCATGTGGAATCTCGGCGAAATGTCATTCAAGAAATGAGCACGGTTGCCGAAATCTGAGTCAACGTGCATTGACTTTGTGCCGGGATGCACGGTGGAGCCCCCGGCCTTTAACTGAAAGAGGTAAACACCATGAAACGTACCCAAACCGGCTTCACGATGATCGAGCTCATTGTGGTCATTGTCATCCTGGGGGTGCTGGCCGCCACCGCTTTGCCCAAGTTCGTGAATGTGCAGGAAAACGCCGAAGAGGCTGCCCTCAAGGGCGTGGCGGGCTCCATGGCCAGCGCCATGTCTGTCAACTATGGAGGCTGCCTGGTGGTGAACCATGCCAACACGGCCGGCAAGTGCCAGGCCGTGGACAACTGCTCGGATGTGGCCAGCCTGCTGCAGGGCAATGCCGTGCCGACGGGCTACACCGTGACGGCCGGGGCCTTGACCCGCGGCGTGTCGACAGCCTGCACGGTCACCCAGACCTCCTCGAGTGCCACCGCCACCTTCGATGGCATCGGGGCAGGTACGCCGTAAACGTCTGATCCCTTCGCCGCCCTTTGCGGTGCCAGGACACGAAGGCCGGTCAAGGACCGGCCTTTCGGCTTTATTTAACGCATGCCGATCCATCCAGGGCGGTAGGATGAACGCAGGATGAATGCAGGCTCGTTGCCTCTGCTCGCCCTGAGTCCTGGCTGTTTGACTGCGAGAGATGGTCACCATGACCCTGTTCCACTGGATGTCCCCGTGCATGCGCCGAATGGCCGTGGTGTCCCTGTGCTGGGTCGGCATGGGGGTGTCTCAACTGGCCGGTGCGGCCAGCTATAGCTTCCCTGGCGCTTTGCCCGCGGGGTGCAGCGGTAGCGGGACGTCCTACACCTGTGGCGCCCTGAGCCTGGGGGCGGGAGACACGGTGGCGGTGGTCAATGCGTCGACCACCATCACCTTGACATCCTTGAGCGCCAACACGGCCCAGATCAATGCAGCAGGGGTCGCGAACCTGACCTTGAACATGAGCGGCACCCTCTCCGCCGCAGGTGGGGCGACCATCAAGGCCAATGTCAATGCCGGTGCCGTGTCCAGTTCCGGCGCTGTGAGCTATGTGGGCAGTCTTTCCACCACCACGGGGGCCATCTCACTGGGGGCGGGCAGCACCGTGACGGGGGTGTTGACCACCACGACCGGGGCGATCACCTTGCTGACCGGAACCTCTGGCAGCTACACCACCGTCGGGGGCATCAACTCGGGCGGCATCGTCACCATCAATGCCTATAACCGCATCAACGGCGATACCGTGGGCTACCTCCTGTCCGCCGCAGGCCATAACGTGTTCGGTGGCTCCATCACCACCACCACGACCTACGTCAGCCTGGGGGGCAATGCCACCGTCAACGGCTCCATCTATGCGCAGACCTATGTGGACACGGGTGGTAACAGCACCATCACCGGCTCCATCACCTCGGCCACGTCCTACATCGATACGGGGACGGCCACCACGGTGGGCGGCTCGCTCAATGCGCTGGGCACCTATGTCGACATCCATGGCAGCGCCAGCGTGGGGGGAGGCATCTACGCCAAGTCCTACGTCAGCATGACCACCAACAGCACGGTGGGCGGCAACATCACCGCCAACTCGACGGTCTACATGGGCTCGGGCAGCACGGTGTCTCAATGTGTGCGCTCCACCGGGGCGTCCACGATCACGGTTCCTTCTGCGGGGGCAGTGGGGGGCGCCTGCTGTGGTGCGGGCAGCACCTGCACCAGCACCTGTGTCACGGGCACGCCCAAGCCTGCCACGTGCGCCTGGCCCAGCAGTGGCCTGTTTGCAGAGTACAAGTTCGAGCAAAGCAGCTACGGCGGCACCGATGGCGAGGTGCTCGATACCTCGGGCAACAAGCGGCACGGTCATGTGGTGGGTGGCGCTTCGTCCACGGCCAGTGGCAAGTTCTGCCGTGGATTGCTCATTCCACAGAATCTGACCTCCGCCATCGATGCGCTGGAAACAGGCATCGATGTC
>NZ_DASUIT010000065.1:0-17728 GCF_036279655.1 Aquabacterium sp.
CGCGCAGCGGGACCGCCCCCGTGAAGCCCCGCCAGAGCCCCACTCGGCCCGCGCCCCACGCTCCCCCGACAAAGAGATCAAAAATCAGCCATCAAGTCGCCGCAACAGCCCCCCGCACCCGCGCCACCCGCGGGTGATCCCAATACTTGTCGAAGAAGTAGTGCATCACCGTGTTAACCGCCGGCTCGACAAAGGTCACCACCCCTGCCACCGCAACATTGCCGGTGATGGCGTAGGTCACCGAGAACGACGTGGCCACGTGCATGACACCGAAGGTTGCTGTTTTGGCCATGATGCTCTCCTCGAAAAAGCCGCTGGGTCTGGAACAATGCCTTCATTGTGCGGATGCACGAGCCATTGATCCATTTGATTAGAAGAATCATTCTCATTGACTATGACAATCAAGCACCCTCGCCAGCGCGGCTTCCTGCGCTTCCTGACCTCCTGGCTCACCCCCCTGATCGCCCTGCTGGCCTACCTGCTGTTCTGGCCCGTGCCCATCGAGCCCGTGGCCTGGCAGGCGCCGGAGAACCAGGGCTACAGCGGCCCCCATGCGAGCAACACCCGCCTGGCTGCATTGAAGCAATGGCCACTGGCCAAAGAACAGGTCGGCCCTGAGCACATCACGGCCTACCACGGTGCCATCTACACCGCCCTGAGCAATGGCGATGTCGTGCGCATCGATGAAAACGGCCAGGCCACCACCTTGCTGAACACGGGTGGTCGCCCGCTGGGCCTGGACATCTCGCCCACCGGCCGGATGTACATCGCCGATGCCATGAAAGGCCTGCTGACCGTCAATCTGCTGGCCCCCACCCTGCAGGCCAAGGCCCTGCTGACCAAGATCGACAACCCCCTGCCGGATGATCCGCTGCGCTATGCCGACGCCGTGGCCGTGGACCCGCGCGGCAATGTGTGGCTGACCGATGCCTCACGCCGCTTCGGTGCGGCCGAGAGCGGCGGCACCTTCGAGGCCAGCGTGCTGGACATCCTGGAGCACAGCTGCACGGGCCGCGTGCTGGTGATGGACCCGGTGACCGAGCGCTCGCGTGTGGCGCTCAGCGGCCTGTGCTTCCCCAATGGTCTGGCCTTCTCGCAGGACGGCAAGCACATGTTCCTGTCTGAAACCGGCACCTACCGCATCCTCAAGATCGATCTGGCGCGCCTGTCGGTGACGCGCTCCACCCAGGGCATGAGCACGGTGCCCAGCCTGAAGAACGCCTTCGACCAGGGTGCCGCCAAGGTGCTGATCGACAACCTGCCGGGCTACCCCGACAACCTGATGCGCGGCGAACAAGGCCGCATCTGGGTGGGGCTGACCAAGCCGCGCAGCCCGATCCTGGACATGAGCGCCAGCAAGCCCTGGCTGCGCTCGATGATGCTGCGCCTGCCTCGCGCCGCCTGGCCGGTGCCCAAGGCCTATGGCCACATCATCGCCTTCGATGAAGACGGCCGCATCGTGGACGACCTGCAGGATCCGACGGGGGCCTACCCCGAAACCACCGCCGCCACCGAGATGAACGGCAAGCTGTACGTGCAGAGCCTGCATGCGCACAGCGTGGGCTGGATGCCCTACCCGGCCAAGCCGTAAGCGTCCCAGCTGGTCTTGCAGATCAGCGCCCCCACCACCACCAGGAAGGCCACCCGCACGAAGCCCGCGCCATGGCGCAGGGCCAGGCGGGTGCCCACCATGCTGCCAGCCACATTGGCCACGGCCATGGGCAGCGCCAGGGCCCACACCACGTGCCCATGGGGAATGAACCAGGCCAGCGCGGCCACGTTGGTGGCAAAGTTCAGGCGCTTGGCCGCCGCACTGGCGTGCAGGAAATCCCAGCCCAGCAGGCGCACCAGCGCGAACACGAAGAAACTGCCCGTGCCAGGGCCGAAGATACCGTCGTAAAAGCCGATGAGCGCGCCAATGGCTGTGGCCAGAAGGGCCTCGGTGCGAGGGCGCCAGTGCGGCAGGTGGTGGCGGCCCATGTCCTTGCGCCAGAGCGTGTAGAGCCACACGGCCACCAGCACCACCGGCAAGGCGACCCGAAAGCGCGTGGCAGGCACCAGGGTGGCCAGCCAGGCCCCGATCAGCCCGCCCAGCATGGCCGCCATGATGGCCCCCAACAGACGCGCCGAGGGCAGCCTGACCTGCCGGGCGTATTGCCAGGCCGACCAGCCCGTGCCCCAGATGGAGGCTGCCTTGTTGGTGCCCAGCAGCGTGGCGGGCACGGCCTGAGGGAACAGGCCAAACAGCGAGGGCACGATGATGAGCCCGCCGCCGCCCACGATGGCATCGACCAGGCCTGCGCCAGCCGATGCCAGCAGCATTAGCCCGACGTTGACGGCTGTGAGATCCAGCAACTCAGGTGCGCACTTCGCCCTGGCCCAGCACCACGAACTTCAGTGAGGTCAGGCCTTCCAGGCCGACCGGACCGCGCGCATGGAACTTGTCCGTGCTGATGCCGATCTCGGCGCCCAGGCCGTATTCGAAGCCATCGGCAAAGCGCGTGGAGGCGTTGATCATCACGCTGGCCGAGTCGACCTCGCGAATGAAGCGCATGGCATCGGGGTGGTGGGTGGTCAGGATCGAATCGGTGTGATGGGAGCCGTACTTGTTGATGTGGGCAATGGCCTCATCGAGCGAATCGACCACCTTCACGGCGATGACCGGGGCGAGGTATTCCTCGAACCAGTCCTGCTCGGTGGCATCGACCACGGTGGCACCCGGCACATCGGCCAGGATGGCCTTGGCACGCGGGCAGGCGCGCATCTCCACCCCCTTGGCGGCGAACACCGCACCGATGCGGGGCAGGAAGGCCGCCGCCTGGTTCACGTGCACCAGCAGGGATTCGGTGGCATTGCAGGGGCTGTACTTCTGGGTCTTGGCGTTGTCGGTCACCTTGACGGCCAGATCCAGATCGACCTGGGCATCGACATAGGTGTGGCAATTGCCATCGAGGTGCTTGATCACGGGCACGCGAGCCTCCTTGCTGATGCGCTCGATCAGGCCCTTGCCACCCCGCGGGATGATGACGTCGACATACTCGGGCATGGCGATCAAGCGGCCCACGGCGGCGCGGTCGGTGGTGGGCACCAGTTGCACGGCGTCAGACGGCAGACCCACCTCGGTGAGCGCCGCTTGCACCAGCTTCCACAAGGCCACGTTGGAGTGGATGGCCTCGGAGCCCCCCCGCAGCACGCAACCATTGCCGCTCTTGATGGCCAGGGAGGCGGCCTCGATGGTGACGTTGGGGCGGCTCTCGTAGATCATGCCAAACACGCCGATGGGCACACGCATCTGGCCCACGGTGATGCCGGTGGGGCGGCGACGCAGGTTGATCATCTCGCCCACGGGATCGGGCAAGGAGGCGACCTGCTCGCAGCTTTGCGCCATGGTCTCGATGACCTTGTCGGTCAGGCGCAGGCGATCCACCATGGGCTCGGCCAGGCCGTTGGCCACGGCGGCAGACACGTCGCGCTCGTTGTCGGCCTTGAGTTGGCTGGCGTGGGCGCGGATCTGACCGGCCAGCGCCAGCAGGGCGTTGTTGCGGGCTGCCGTGGACGAGGCCGCCATCACGGTGGCGGCGGCTCGGGCGGCCTGGCCCAGGCGGGTCATCACGGCGTCGACGCTGTCAGACGTGTGATCAGGAGATGATGTGACGGTGTTCATAAGGCAAGATTGTCGCAAACCCACCGACTTTGTGCACCACCATGCCGCAGGTCATCCACATTCACCCCGACGCGCCCCCCAAGCCCCCCGAAGGTCAGCCCTGCAATGGCTGTGGCGTGTGCTGCCTGGCCGAGCCCTGCCCGGTGGGCATGCTGGTGAGCCGGCGCCGGCATGGGGCTTGCAAGGCCCTGGTATGGATGGACACCGAGAAACGCTACCGCTGCGGCCTGCTGCTACACCCCGTCACGGGCTGGCGAGGGCTGTGGCACCGTTGGGCCGCGCGCATGATCTCGGCGGGCAGCGGGTGCGATGCGGCTTTCTCGACACACCGGGAGGACCCGCATGACGGAAAAGGCCACACCGTGTGAAATGGAACCCCTTCAGGGGGATTTATCGCCGGATGAAAGTGCGCTAGTGTGTTTAGGATAAACACAAAGTACAGGAGAGTCCTATGCGGAAACTGCTTCAGAACACTCTCTTTGCGGCCATGACGGCCTGGGCCCTGCACGGCATGCAGGCCCATGTGGTGGACAGTGCCCCGGCCCACACTGCGGCGCCCATGGCGCTGGCCTCAGGCCACTGGCAATACTGACCGCCGCTGCACGGCACCGCGCTTCAGCGGTGCCCGAACATCATCAGGCGCGCCAGTGACTGCTTGGCGGGCGTGAGCGTTTGCAACACCCCCAGACCCAGGCCGCGCACGGTGGCCAGCACGGGGGCCGACCACGTGAAGCTGCGCGCCAGGAAATCGGTGCCAGCGATGAGCGCCAGCCGATCAGGCTGACGTCGGCGCTCGAAGCGCGCCAGCGCGCGCATGACCGCCGCCCCCCGGTCGGCCAGCGCCACCGCCGAGCTGGATTCGTCGATCTGCTGCAAGGCACTGAGCAACTCATGCACATCCCGCAGACCCAGATTGAGCCCCTGGCCCGCCACCGGGTGCAAGGTTTGCGCGGCATTGCCGATGCGCGCCACGGGCCCTTCGCCCACCAGCCGCCGATGCGCATTGAGCCCCAGCGGGAAAGCCTTGAGCGGTGACATCTGGCGAATCTCTCCCACCTCGGGCGGGAACACGGTGTTGAGCAAGGTCAGCCGCTGAGCATCGTCGAGCACGGCCACGGGGTCGTCGCCCTTGGGCACGCACCACACGAGGGCTGCGCGGCGACCCGAAGGCCCTCCAGGCTGCACTGCGCCCGCGGGCAAGGGCAACAGCGCCGCCGGCCCGGCAGGCGTGAAGCGCTCGTAGGCCACCCCTTCAGGGCTGCTGTCGTCCAGCAGAACCTGACCGACCCAGGCGGTCTGCTCGTAATCCCGGCTGAGCCCTTGCGGCCATTGCAGGGCAGGTTGATCCGCAAACACGCCGCCTTCAGCCACCACGGCCAGGTCGAACACGTCGGCAATGTCGGCGTCGACCTCCACCCCGCCTGGCACGGGCTTGAGCCCACGCACCGAGGTGCCAAAGCGCATGACCAGGCGGTGCGGATCGGCCGCCACGGCGGCCAGCCAGGCCGACTGCATGGGCGCCACCAGGGTCCCGTAGCTGAGCACGGCACCCAGTTGCGGCACGCCCTGCTCCCGCGCGCTGATGCTCACGGCCGGAGGCTGCGCAAAAGGCCACAGCACGGTGGGCTGCTGCTGCGACACATGCACCTGACGGATGGGCGCAGTCTGTCCGCTGGCCTGGATGGCGGCCCACAGGCCCAGCCGGCCCAGGAACTGCACACTGCCCTGCGACAGCGCCAGGGTGCGAGGATCTCCAGAGATGTCGCGATCGGCCGCCCGGGCATCGAACACGGTGATGCGCGCCTGAGGCAGCATGCGCGAGGCCTGCAGGGCCAGAGCCAGCCCGGCGGGGCCTGCACCGATGATGGCCAGGGTCAATGCCCCTTGGGAAGCGGTGGTGTCCATGGCAGTCATGAGGTCTGATGAACAAGTAGATCAACAATTCCGCCATTGTCACCCCTCACAATACGGGTCTGAGGGCACCTCTGTGGTGCTTTCCTATAATGCGCCGCACAGCGGACCTGGCCTGGCCACCGCCCGACAAGCTTCACACTGGACGTCTTTGTGTCTTCAAGCAACAGCCCCCAAGTCGATTACCGCACGCTGATGGCGCCTGACATGGCCGAGGTCGATGCGGTGATCCACCGTCGACTGTCCTCTCAAGTGGCGCTGGTCAATCAGATCTCGCACTACATCGTCAATGCCGGCGGCAAGCGCGTGCGCCCCCTGCTGCTGCTGCTGATCGCCCGGGCCCTGGGCTCGGACACTCCGCAGCGCCACGAGATGGCCGCCGTGGTGGAGTTCATCCACACGGCCACCCTGCTGCACGACGATGTGGTGGACGAATCCTCGCTGCGCCGCGGCCGCCAGACGGCCAATGCCATGTTCGGCAATGCCGCCAGCGTGCTGGTAGGCGACTTTCTGTACTCGCGCGCCTTCCAGATGATGGTGTCGACCAACCGCCTGCGAGTGCTGGATGTGCTGGCCGAGGCCACCAACATCATTGCCGAAGGCGAAGTGCTGCAGTTGATGAACATGCACGACCCGGACATCTCGGTGGACGACTACCTCAAGGTGATCGAATACAAGACCGCCAAGCTGTTCGAAGCCAGCGCCCGCCTGGGTGCGGTGATCAGCGATGCCGCGCCCGAGGTGGAAGAGGCCTGCGCCGCCTACGGCCGCGCCGTGGGCACGGCTTTCCAGTTGGTGGACGACCTGCTGGACTACGAGGGCAGCACGGCCGAGCTGGGCAAGAACATCGGCGACGACCTGCGCGAAGGCAAGCCCACCCTGCCCCTGCTGGTGGCCATGCAGCGCGGCACGCCCGAGCAGCGTGAGCTGATCCGCCAGGCCATCATCCACGGCGAGGTCGAGCGCATGGCCGAGATCGTGGCCATCGTGCGTGCCACCGGCGCGCTGGAAGCCACCCGCGAGGCCGCCGTGGCCCAGGCCGAGCAGGCGCAGCGCCATCTGCAGGCCCTGCCCGAGTCGATCTACAAGGACTCTCTGCTACAATTGTCAGTTCATTCAGTGCACCGCTCCACCTGATCGGTCCCGCACTTGAATCGGGGTGTAGCTTAGCCTGGTAGAGCGCTACGTTCGGGACGTAGAGGCCGGAGGTTCGAATCCTCTCACCCCGACCAGGACACACCAAGGCCCGCCAAGTTGGCTTCAACTGGCGGGCTTTTTGTTTGCCCGCATCAAACGATGAATTACCAATTATTACAATCAACACGCACGATAATTGCCATCAACTGGTAATATTCATCTCATCAACATGCAATTCAGGAGGACGGAACAGGCAAGCGAAGGGGCATCGAAAGTTGCGCTGGATCTCGCAAGTCATCTGTCATCCGACCCAAAGTCGGAGCAAAACAAGGCGTCATGTCCATCAGGCATGACGCCTTTTTTGCTTGCGCTCGATCATTTGCTGGTAGCCCTTAAAATCCGCGCATCCAAGCCATCAAATCTACCAACGTAATGCAGATGACTTACGTCATTGAGGCAACGTTCACCCAGGGCCCCCACCAGTGAAGACAACACCTACAAGCCACATCCGGGTGATGATCGCAGACGACCACCCGCTCATCGTCGAAGGGTTGACCAGCGTACTGGCGCGCCATGATCTGACCGTGGTGGGCTCCGCAGGCACGCCCGAGTCCGTGGTCGACACATTCCGGCGCCTGACACCCGATGTCCTGGTGCTGGACCTGCGCTTCGGCGAGGGCGGGATTGGCGGTCTGGACGTGCTGTCGGAGATGGTCCGCCAATTCACCGACCCCAAGGTCGTGATCTACACGCAGTTCGACCAGGACACGGTGATCCGCGAAGCCTACAAGCGTGGCGCCAAGGCCTTCATCCCCAAGAGCACGGACCCCGCCGAACTGGCTCAGGCCATCCTGAAGGTGCAGCAGGGTGAGACCGTGTTCTTGCCAGACATCGCGTCGCGCCTGGCCCTGTTCAGCGTTCGCGGCGACAGCTCCCCTCTGGCCAGGTTGCAGCCCCGCGAACTGGAGGTCTTCAAGTTCATGGCCCTGGGTCTGACCAATGTGGAAATTGCCGAGCGCATGGACCTGTCACCCAAGACCATCAGCACCACCAGCCAATCCATCAAGGACCAGTTGGGCATGCACCGTACCGCGGACCTCACCTTGTTGGCCGTCAAGCATGGCCTGATCGAACCCTGAAGAACATGCTGCACCCGAAGTTCAGGATCGCGGCCCGTTGTACTGTCGCGCTTGCACTGACTCTGCCTGCCATCGTCGCGCAGGCTCAGACGTCGGCCACCATGGATGCCGAAGAGCAGGACTACCCCGTCGTCATCACACCCACCCGCCTGAAACAGGCGCTGGCCGATGTGCCCGCCAGCGTGACCATCCTCACGGCCGACACCTTGCGTCAACATGGTGTCACCAGCGTGGTCGATGCGCTGCGCCTGGTCCCTGGCATGGCCGTGATGCGATCCACGGCCAATGACTACAAGATCAACTATCACGGCACCAACACCTCTCAGCCGCGCCGCCTGAACGTGCTGGTCGATGGCATCTCCGTCTACAAGCCCGGGCTGTCTCGGGTGGACTGGTCTTCCCTGCCCGTGTCGATCGAGGACATCGACCGCATCGAAGTGACCCGTGGATCCAATTCGTCAGCCTATGGGCCCAATTCGATGATGGCGATCATCAACATCCTGACCCGACACCCCAAGGATGTCGATCGGGGGTTGGTGTCCGTGTCGGCCGATTCGCGCGATGACACACGCATCACACTGAGGATGGCCGGCGCCCTCGGTGCATGGCATGTCCGCGCCACCTACGAGCAGCAAGGTGGCTCGGGCTACGACTATTCGACTCGCGGCGGCGCCGACCACGACGGCATCGCGACCGAACGACTGAACCTGCGCTCGCAAGTGGATCTGGCGGGGGGCTCCTCGCTGGAGACGCACTGGTCTCTGGGTCGATCGCTCAAGCAGCTCGGGCGACTGGACCCTTTCCAGACCTCTCCCCAGAACCTGCGTGACACGGATGTCCTGGCAGGCGCACGGCTGATCATGCCGCTGTCCCCGGACCACGAGGTGCAATTCACCCTGTCGGCCAATGAGACCCGGATCCGCCAGCGCTGGAGCACCTGCTGGCCTCAACTGGCCCTGCTGCCCGAGGTCTACGCTCTGTCCCAGGCCAATCCGGATTACATCCTCCAGATGCTGCGTGGGCAGATCCCCCCCACGGGTGGAAGCGCCCGCGATGACGAGCTGGCGCAGATCGCCATCCAGGCCATCCTGGGCCTGGGCAGCGGCATGTTCATGCCCATCTGCGGCATGACAGACAACAACGCCGACGAATCCCGCGTCCAGCTGGAAGTGCAGGACACCTATGTGATGTCCGACCGCCTGCGCCTGGTGGGTGGCCTGGGCGCTCGCCACCAGCGCACCTCCAGCCAGACATTTCTGGCCGGCACCGCCACCAACAATCTGATCTGGGTGTTCGGGCACGGCGAATTTCGCCCCTCCAATGTGTTGACCGTGAACATGGGAGGCTACTTCGAGTCCAACTCCCTGAGCGGCGACACCTTCTCGCCGCGTCTGGCGCTGAACTGGCATCTGCCAAAGCAGCAGACCCTCAGACTGGTCTACTCCGAAGGCACCCGCACGCCCGATCTGTTCGAAGAGCGCGCACGCTGGAGCCAGACGCTCTACAACATCGATCCGCCCCTCAATGGGTCGAGCACGGCCAAGATCGCTGCCGCGCTGAACTCAAGTGGCGCCTCATCGACCGAACGCGTCAGGTCCACAGAGCTGGGCTATTTGCTGCAGGAGCCACGGATCGGCCTGTCGCTCGATGTGAAACTGTTTGACGACCATCTGAGCCATCTGGTGGTGGACCACGCGCCCGTGGATGCCTCCGTGACAGGGTACATGCCACCGGGCTCAGTCCGGCTGAGCGGGCTGGAAACTCAGATCAGCTGGGATCTGGCACAGGGGTGGTCAGGGTTCTTGCACTACACCAACCTGCTCAACCGCCAGGCCTCCAATGCCGAGGAGCGCCGCCAGTGGTCCAGACACAGCGGCGCCATCGGCATCAGCCGAGTTTGGTCCAACGGATGGCAGGCATCCTTGTCGCATCATGCCAGCAGCGGTAACGGCACTTACGAAACCCGCTCCGCGCGCACGACCGCCCATGTGTCTCGCACACTCGCGCTCGCAGGACAGCCTGTCAGGGCCTCTGTGACGATGACGTATCTCGATCCGGCGCGTGTCACGGACCAGGTGCGCACAGTGGGCCCCTTCTACTCTGGCTACGACAGCAGATTCAGCATCGGTGGGCAACTGAGCACATCGTTCTGAGGCATGCACCTCATGAGTCCGCCCCCGCTTGACCGACGAACGCTGCTGCAGGCCATCGGCCTGCTCGGCCTGAGTCGGCAAGCATGGGCGGCCACGCTGGACGTGCATGTACTGTCCAGTGGCGACACGCCCGCGCAGCAAGCGCTCGTGCAGGCCTTGAGTGCGCGGCTGCCGTCTCTCCATGTGCAGAACGATCTGAGCGCGCCCAATGCCAAGATGCCGACCGGTGCGAGCATCGTTCTGGGCGCTCAGGCGGTGCGCCAGGCCCTGGACAAGGGGCTCAAGGGGCCCACCATCGCCGTGCTGACCTCGGCTCAGGCGCAGCGGCTCGGAATGGCATCCTTGCCCTCGCGGGAGCGCCCCGGCTGGTCCGCGCTTTACACCGATGCCTCCCCGCTGTCACAGTTCCAGCTGATTGACGCCGTGTTCGAGCGCAAGGTGAATGTGGGCGTGCTGCTGTCGGAGGCCTCGGCCCATCTGGAGCGTGCCCTGGGTCAGGCGGCCACGACCACGGGCATGAACCTTCTGCTGGCCAAGGTGGGCCCCCAGGACAACGTGGTGCGTGCCATCAACCGCATCGGTGATGTTCAGGTCCTGCTCGCGGTCGCCGACAGCCAGCTCTACACCCCCGACTCCCTGCGTGCCGTGCTGGAATCCACCTACCGGCGCGGCTTGCCCGTGATCGGCTTTTCACCGGCCACGGTCTCCGCCGGAACACTGGCCACCGCCTGCTCCGATGTGGGCGATGTGACCGCCGATCTGATCGATTGGGCGGAGAGTCTCAGAAGCGCCACATCCGTCGCCCCGGGCGAGGCGCGCCACTGCAGATACTGGAAGATCAAGGTCAACGACAGCGTGGCCCGCTCTCTGGGGATCCCCCTGTCAGAGCGACTGCTCAAGCTGGGCGTTCAGCCCTTGGCGAGGTCCGCCCGATGATGCACCGACTCAGACTCCACCACAGCATCACCACCCGACTGCTGCTGATCGCCGTGGTGCCCGCCGCCCTGATGTTTGTCGTCGTGACGGCCACGCTCTATGCCATGACACGCGCCGATGCCCAGCGCGAGATGCAGCAGCACGGCCGCATGATCGCCTCGGCACTGGCACACAGCAGCCGCTACAGCCTGATGTCGGGCAATCTGTCTTACCTGCAGACCAGCTTGAAGCGGCTGACCCGTGACGACCCGAGCATCGCCTGCGTGTCTCTGTATGACCAGCAGCAAAAGCGCTTGATCAAGGTCTGCCAGAACCCCACGCCCATGACCACGGAAGTGGTCGTGGCACCGATCGAGCTGGAACAACTGCCCGATCTGGAAGGCTTTGAGCTCTCCAGCAGCCCTGCAGGCACCATGCGGATGATCGGTCACGTCGAAGTGGCCATGACCGTGACCCCATTGCTCCATGCCAAGCTCAAGAGCGTGCTGGGCGCCACAGGCCTGGTGCTGCTGGCCGCCATCGGCAGTTGCATCGTGGGTCTGATCCTGTCCAGGCGTCTGGTCAGCACCTTTGACGAGGTGATGGCCACCTTGCGAGCCATCCGCCGAGGCGACTTCCAGGTTCAGTTCAAGGCCATCGAGGCGGGCGAGCTGGGCGAGTTGCAAAGAACCATCCAGCAGATGGCCGACTCGCTGGACAGCAGTCGCCATGAGTTGGAGCGCCAGGTCGAGTTGCGCACGCAGGAGCTCAAGCTGGCCATCGAGCGGGTTCAGAAGGCCGATGCTGAAAAGCGCCGCCTGATCAGCCACAGCAACGCCATGGTCGAAGCCGACCGCAAACGCGTGGCCGTGGAGATCCACGACCACCTGGGCGCCGCCCTGATCTCGGTCCGGCTGGAGGCCTCGGCCCTGCTGGCCCGGGCAGAAGCCGCCCGTGACGAGGACAGCGCCCGCCTGGCCCGCCGCATTTGCGACACCGTGCAGTCGCTCTATGTCAGCTCACGCGACATCATCAAGAGTCTGCGCCCGGAGGTCATCGACACGCTGGGACTGGCAGGTGCCATCGAAGAAATGGTGCGCCATCTGGATGCGGCCCACCCGGATTGCCGGTTCTCCTTCATCGCCCCCGATGGGGCACCTGACGTCCGGGGGGAGGTGGCCATCGCGGTCTACCGTGTCGTTCAGGAGGCCTGCACCAACATCATCAAACATGCCGAAGCCCATCGGGCCAAGGTGATCCTGTCCATGGCACCAGATACTGGTGAACTGTGCATCACGGTGCATGATGATGGCCGAGGCTTCAGCATGTCGGGTCAGAGCCCTGCGGGCCTGGGCCTGATCGGCATGCGTGAGCGGGTGGCCGCCATCGGTGGTCAACTGCAGATCACCTCCAGCCCAGGTGGCGGCACGACCCTGGAGCTCCATGTACCGATTCAAGCAGGCCGGTCGAGCTGAGCTGTCATGTAGACGGCGCGCCCCGGATAGGTCGCCAGGGCGGCCTGACCTGCCGCGTCCAGCGGCATGATCGCCAGCCCGTGGCCCTGCCAGAAGGGCACCGTGTCGTTGACCGACACCAGCGCCAGCCCTCGGTAGCCCTGCGCGACAGCCAGCGCACGCGCCACCTGGATCAGGCGCTGCGCCACGCGCTGTCCACGCAGTGCCTGACCAATGGCCAGATCGTGCAGGTAGAGCACATCGGCCTGCGCGGCGTCGGCAAACGGATGACTCAGCGGCGTCACCTTGCCCCACACCGACCGATAGGCCACCAGATAGCCCCCCACCTGCCCCTGGGCATCCAGTGCGACCCAGGCTGTATCAGGACAGGCCAGCAGGCGCTGGCTCAGCACCTCGCGTGATTCGTTCATCTCGGGCGGATAACACTGCGCCTGAACGCCGAGCACCGCGTCCAGGTCATCGTGCTGCATGAGGCGCACCGAGCCCATCAACGCACCGCCGACACCAAGGCATCTACCAGCTGTTGCACATGCTCAAGAGTGTGCGCCGCCGAGAGCGAAATGCGCAGGCGCGATGTGCCCTGTGGCACGGTGGGTGGACGGATGGCCGGCACCCACACCCCCTGGCGGTCCAGGGCCGCCATCACCATCAGGGCCGACTCGTTGCGCCCGATCACCAGGGGCTGGATCGCCGTGTCTGAGGGCCACAGCGACCAGGGCACCTGTCCCTCACTCAGCCCCTCACGCAGTTGATCGCGCAAGGCTTTCAGACGATCCCGGCGCCAGCCCTCCTGCTCGATCAGGCGCAGGGCGGCGCGCAAAGCCTCGGCCACCATGGCCGGTGCGGCCGTGGCGAACATATAGGTACGCGCCATCTGCATGATCCACTCAATCACCACCGGATGCCCTGCCACGAAGGCTCCGGACACGCCAGCGGCCTTGCCCAGGGTGGCCATGTAGATCAGGCGATCGAGCCGACCGCCTTGCCAGTCAGGCGAGATGCCGTCGCGTCCGACGATGCGGGCATGCGCCAGACTGCCCTCGCCATGCGCACCGAGGACCCCGAAACCGTGTGCGTCGTCCACCATCAGCCAGGCATCGTGCTCCTCGCACAAGGCCAGCAGGGCCGGGATGTCGGCAATGACACCGTCCATGCTGAAGACCGAATCGGTGACCACCAGCTTGCGGGCTGCGGAGCTGGCGGCCAAGGCATCGTCCAAGGCACTGAGGTCGCCATGGGGCACCACATGGATGTCGGCCCGCGACAGGCGCGCACCATCGATCAGGCAGGCATGATTGAGCGCATCAGAGAAGATCGCATCACCGCGCCCCACCAGGGCCGGGATGATGCCCACATTGGCGGCATAGCCGGCATAGAAGTACAGGGCCCGAGGCAGACCCACCAGACGAGCCAGCTCCTGCTCCAGGGCCTCATGCGCCGGGCTGTGGCCGCACACCAGGGGCGAGGCCGTGGCCCCCACACCGTAACGCGAGGCGGCCAACTGAGCAGCTTCAATGAGTTGCGGATGCTGCGACAGCCCCAGATAGTCATTGCTGCCAAAAGACAGGCGGCGTTGCCCGTTGACCAGATAGGTGGTGCCCCGCAAGGCCTCGTCATCGGCCTGCAACAGGCCCGGCGGCTCGGCGGGTTCGACAACACGACGGACACGCAGTCGATGCTGCGTGCGCAGCATCTCCAGGGCCTCTTCAAAAGGAGTGATCAGCGACATGCCCGCAAGCGTACCAGCCTCATGCGGACTGGGCCTTGGTCTGGATCATCCGCTGGCCCGTCCACACCATCAGGGCCACGCCCAGCGCGCACAAGGGGGCCCAGGCACTGACCTGCTCGCCCAGCAACAGGGCCGACAAGGCCATGGCGCCAAAGGGTTGCAACAACTGGATCTGGCTGACCCGCATGGCATCCCGTGCGAGTGCGGCATACCAGGCAAAAAACCCCAGCCAGCTGGAACACAGCGCCACATACAGCAGGGCCCACCAGGCCTGTGGCGCGATCAGGGCCACCGACACGCCGGCATCGTCTGCCCACCAAGCCCAGCCCGCGCCAGGCAGGGTCACGGGCAAGGCCCACACCAAGGCCCAGGACATGACCTGTGGCGACGGCATGTGCTGCGCCGCCCGCGCCCCGGCCACATAGGCGATCGAAGCGCCCAGCATGCCCATCAGCAAAACGACGTCACTGACATGCCAATGTCCCTGTCCTTCGGGGGCGGTCTGCACGGCAAAGAGCAGGACCAGGCTCACACCGATCAAGCCGGCGAGCCAGAAGCCGGCACGGGGTCGATGCCCCAACCACCAGGCCGCCAGCGCGGCTGTGACCAGGGGCAGCACGCCTGTCACCACGGAAGCATGCCAGGCCGGCACCACGCGCACGGCCCAGCCCATGCAGGCCGGGAACATCAGCACCCCACCCAGGACCACCCCCAGCAACCAGGGACGCGAGGCGCGCTCCGGCCAGGGCGCCTTGCGCCACCACAGGTAGAGAGCCGCGGGCAGTGCCGCCAGCACCCCCCGCCCCAGCGCCACGAACAGGGGCGGCAGTTGCGGCTGCTCCACCCCACCGTTGGCCAGCCGCGTCATGGGAATGGTCATGGCGAACATGAGCACCGCAAGCACACCCAGGCTGCGAGGGCTGAGTGTGCGCAAAAAAGCGAGGGGGGCTTGTGCAAAGGCTTTCATGTATGGCAATGTAGGCACCATCACCAATACACAAGCAGTACAGTTCATCGATCAGTCCGACACACTGTATGGGTGAGATGACCAGCACACTGCTTCCACCCATGACCACTCCCCTGAGCCGCAACAGCGCCCTGACGCTCACCGAGCAACTGGTCGCTCTCCTGGCCTCGCGCATCGAGCAACGCCTGCTGACGCCGGGCTCGCGCCTGCCCTCCGTGCGTGAATGCGCCCGCACCCACCAGGTCAGCCCCTACACCGTGGTGGCCGCTTATGACCAGTTGCAGGCCCGCGGACTCGTCGAGGCCCGCAGCCAGCGCGGCTACTTCGTGCGCGAGGGCAGCGAACGCACCGCCCGCGTCGCCAGTGGCCAGCGACGCCCCACCCCACCCGCACGGCCGCCCTTCGATGCCACCACCTTGCTGCGCGGCATGTTCAATGCCCCCGGTCAACGGGCCATGCCCGCACTGGGCACCTTGCCTGCCACCTGGCTGGACGGCGCCATGCTGGGATCGGCCCTGCGCAAGGTCACGCACGGCGCACGCGTGGACGCCCTGAGCCTGTATTACGCGGATGCGCTGGGCGATGCCCGCCTGCGCCAGGCCCTGACCCATCGACTCGACGAGATCGGTCTGAAGGTCGATCCGCAGCAGATCATCACCACCGTGGGCGGCGCACACGCGCTGGACGTGGTCACGCGGACCCTGCTGCAACCCGGGGATGCCGTGCTGGTCGACGAGCCCGGCTGGGCCGCCGAGTTTGCGCGCCTGCAGCTCATGGGCATGCGCCTGCTGCCAGTGCCACGCGGCCCGGATGGGCCCGATCTGCAGGTGCTGGAGCACCTGGCCCGCACCCACCGCCCCAAGCTCTATGTGACCGTGTCGGTGCTGCACAACCCCACCAGCGTCATGCTCTCGCCCGGGCACGCTCACCAGGTGCTGCGCCTGGCCGAGCAACACGACTTCCACATCCTGGAGGACGACATCTACGCCTTCCTGGCGCCAGCCCATGCCACCCGCTTGAGCGTGCTTGACGAGTTGCGTCGCACCATCACGATCAGCAGCTTTTCCAAGGCCTTGGCCCCAGGCTGGCGGGTGGGCTACATCGTCTCGCCACCCGCCCTGGTCGACCGCTTCGTTGGCACCAAGCTCTTGTCCACCCTGAGCACCGCCCCGGTGCTGGAACAGGCCCTCGCGCACTGCATGGAGCAGGGCCAGTTGCGCCGACATTGCGAGCGCGTGATCACCCAGCTCGATGGTGCGCGTGCCCGCTGTCTGACGCTGGCGCGCGCCAGTCAATGCCACTTCGTCACCCCGCCTCAAGGCCTGTTTGGCTGGGTCGACGTGGGAGTGGACACGGAGCGCCTGGCCCACCCCATGCTGGACGCAGGCTGGATGATCGCGCCTGGAGCGCTCTTCCATGCCGAACGGCGGCCCACCACGCTGATGCGCATCAATGTGGCCACCTCACAGGATGCAGACTTCTGGAAGGCCTTGCAGGCGGCCGTGCGCCGACTGCGTCACTGATGCACCAGCGCGGCGACCTCAGTCGCGCGGCAGGGCCCCGATGACAGCCGAAGCCTCGGCCAGCACGCGCTGCACGATCTCGGCCACGCTCGGCACATCGTGGATCAGGCCCTGAGATTGACCGATCAACTGCACACCCTCCTCATGGTTGCCCTCGTGGATGGCCTTGCGCATGGCCAGCGTGGCCGCACCGAAGTAGGCGATCTTGACCGCATTGACGGCGCCCTGGCTCATCGCATCGCGGGCCAGATCGGTCAAGGGGCGATCCATCTCCAGGGCCGCCTGGATGGAGCGGCTCAGGGCCACCGGCGGGCTCAGGCGGCGAGCCGTGTACTTGCGCCCCCCGGGCGTGCGCATCACGCGGCAAGGGAAGGTGTCGAAGTTCTTCGAGTAGATCGTGTCCTCGGCCGGCTTGTCGATGATCAATTGCTTGGTGTCGGCATGCACCGGGCTCTCGCGCGACGTGGCGAAGCGGGTCCCCATGGCCACCGCATCGGCCCCCAGGGCCAGTGCGGCCACCAGCCCGCGCCCATCGGCAAAGCCCCCGGCCGCGATGATGGGCAGATCACACAGGTCGCGCACCACCGGCACCAAGACCAGCGAGGTCACATTGCCGCCATGGGCCGCCGCCTCGTGGCCCGTGACGATCAGGCCGTCCACCCCCATGTCGATGGCCGAGCGGGCATGCTTTTCATTGGACACGGTGGCGATCACCTTGCCCCCGTAGGCGTGGGCACGCTCGATCACCCAATCGCCCTTGCCCATGGAGATGTTGATGACCGGCACACGCTCCTGCAGGGCCACCTCGGCGCATTCGGTGGCCCCCGGCAGCAGCAGGCTGCAACCCACCGCAAAGGGCTTGTCGGTCAAGGCCCGCACCTGGGCGATGGACGCACGGCATTCCTCGGGCGACAGCCCTCCCGAAGCCAGGATGCCCAGCCCCCCGGCCTGACTGACTGCCCCCACCAACTGGGGAACGGCCACATAGGTCATGCCGGGCAGAACAATGGGATGCTGGATGCCCAGCAAGCGGGTCAGACGGGTGTTCATGGTGGTGATGCCTTGGATCGCGGGGCACTGTAGCACCCATCGGGCACACAGGATGCCAGGGTGCG
>NZ_DASUIT010000066.1:0-19073 GCF_036279655.1 Aquabacterium sp.
ACTCACTCCAGAGCGCCAGGCTCAGCAGCTTGCCCTGCGGCAGGACCTTGGCCAAGGCGTGCAGACCCAGCAGCACCAGCCACAGCGCGTGCGGTGCCCCCGGCATGTGCCAGGTCAGCACCAGGGCCAGACCCAGCACCGCCCCCGCCTTCCAGCCCAGCAGGCGGCCGGCCGCCAGCGCGCTCAGCAGCACGAAAAAGAAGTCCCACAAGGTCCACA
Source organism: Aquabacterium sp. (assembly GCF_036279655.1). Taxonomy (GTDB): domain Bacteria; phylum Pseudomonadota; class Gammaproteobacteria; order Burkholderiales; family Burkholderiaceae_C; genus Aquabacterium. The sequence goes on from NZ_DASUIT010000066.1 coordinate 220, forward strand.
GCGACAGCCAGGATCCCTGTGCCAGGTCCACGCCCCGGGCGTGCAGCAGGCGCCAGCCCGGTGGCAGGTTCAAAACCGTCGACGCCTGGTTGACATCGACCTGCCAACCGGTGGCGGGCAAGGTGCGCACATCCCCCTGGATGCGGCTGTCGGCACCGATGCGTGCCTCACCACCGCGCACTTCGATGCCCTCGGATGCACCCGCCTTCAGGCGGGTGATCGGCTGATCGGTCTCATCCACCGAGGCGCGGCCCAGCACGCCTGGCGCCTGCATCTCCAGTCGGGTCGATCGCGACAGGGTGCCGGTGATGTCATCGTGAACGGTGTAGCCCTGGCCATCGAAGTCCAGCCAGATCTGACGCGCGATCTTCAGGCTGTCGGGATGGGGTTGGGGATTGCCGCGCCGGGTCTCCACCAGCTTCATGGTGTCACCGGGGCGGAGCCGATAGGCCGGCAGGGCGCGCCACGGCTCGGGCATGGCCACCTGCTTGGGATCGATCGAGGGCAGGCCTTCCACGCTGACCAGACGGACATCGTTGTGGGCCGAGAAGGACCAGACCTCCTCGGCGGAGGCGGTGCTGCGTGGCAAGGTCAGCGCGTGCACGGGCGACATGAGGCGCGCGCGCAGCTCCACCGTCCAGTTGCCCGCCTGTCCTTGCAGGCGCAGCGTGCCCCCCTCCTGCAGGCGTGCGGGCAAGGCGCTGTCGAGCGCCTCGGGCACCATGCCCGGCAGCAGGGCCGCCGGTAGATCGATCTCGCGGGCCTTGCCCGCGATGGCGATGTCGTAGCGCGTGGTCACCCGCAGCGGCACCTGGTCATCGACCAGACGCATGGTGTGGATCACCGTGGTGTCGCTGCCCTGCGCGACCTGCTGCGAGGGTTTGAGCCAGACACGGCCCGATTCGTCCGGTGCGCGGCTGACCGGAGCCCCGTCAACCCACAAGGCCACCGTGCCGGCGCCCTGGGGTAGCAGGAGGTCCTGAGGCATCTCGCGCCAGGGGATGCTGCCCTCCAGGATGTGGCGCCCCGGCGGCAATTGCACCACCGGCTGGCCTTGTGATTCGGCCACGGGCAAGGCGCGCCCGCCTGAGCGAACATCCTGAGGCCAGCGCGCCACCTCACCGGGCAAGACCACGCTCATGGGCGCACCCAAGACCTGCACCTCGAAACGGAAGGTCGCGCCAGCCGCACCGGCGCGCAACTCCAGCCGCGAGGGCCACACGCAGACCTTGTCGGCATCGGCGTTGTAAGGCGGTGGGCACAGCGCCGACTCGTGGCCGTGCATGACCCAGGGCAGCCAATCCTTCAGGCTGGAAGGAACCTGGCTGGGGGCCAGCGGCCCTGCCCATGCCAGGCCACCCAGACACAGGCTGAGCAACCCGACCCCGCGTCGCATCCATGCTTTCATCGCCACCCCTTCACATGCCCTGGTTTCTTGTGGAGCACATCCTACGGCAACTTGCGCCACACACTGGCCAGCCAGGGCTGCTGCTCGCGTGGCAGCCCTACGGGGCGGTAGTAGTGCGTCAGCTCCTCGAAACCGGCCGCCACCAGATAGGCGCGCCAGCCAGTGAGGTCGTGATAGACGCCGTAGCGCCCGCCACTCCAGCCCTCCTGCCCCTCGCCACGCGGGTTGGAGCTGAACAGCACCCCGCGTGGCCTGAGCGTGGCATGCAATTGACACAGCACCCCGTGCAAGGCGGCACTGGGCACATGGAACAGCGAGGCATTGGCGAACACACCATCAAAGCGCGCCTCAGGCAGATCCAGCGACAGAAAGCTCTGCTCGAGCACCTCGCAGCCACTGTGCTCGCGGGCCATGGCCGCAAAGCGGGCACACCCTTCCACACCGGTGGCACGGTGGCCCAGCCGTGTAAAGGTCAGGAGATCACGCCCAGGCCCACAGCCCAGGTCCAGGATGTTGAACGGTGCCTCGCCCTCGATGTGAGCGAGCAAAGCCTCGATGTTCTGGCGCACATCGTGGTCACGCGTGCCCTCCCAGAATTGCTCGGCACGCGCCTGGTAATGGGCCAGCGTCGTCTCGGCGATCCGGCTCAGATCCTGCTTCGGTTCATCAGGGAGAGGTGGCATGGGACTCCCGCATCAGGCGCTCGTAGAACTGGATCATCTGGGCATAGTTGCGCACGCTGATGCGCTCGTTGGTGCCATGGAACATCGCCAGGTCTGCCTGGGCCGCATGCATGGGCGCAAAGCGGAAGATCGACTCGGTCAGATCCGCGTAATGCCGTGAATCCGTGGCGCCCACCAGCAGGCCGGGCGCCACCACCACGTCGGGCTGCAACTCGCGCAGGCTGCGCGACAGAAGACGATACGCCGAGGTCTGCGCGGACGACACGGGCGAGGCCTCGTTGACCCAAGGCTGCCGCTCGACGCGGACGTCCAGGCCCGCCACCACCCGGCGCACATGGTCGATCACCGCCTCGCTGCGGTCGCCCGGCAGCAGACGGAAGTTGATCAGGGCCGAGGCCTGTCCCACCATGACGTTCTCGCGCTCTCCTGCCTGAAAGACCGTGGCCACGCCGGTGGTGCGCACCATGGCGTTGGTCGAGGGGATCTTTTCCAGCTGACGCAGCAGCAGCGGCTCGGTCAGCCAGATGTTGCTCATGAGCCCACGCATGACGGTGTCCATCTCGGGCGCCACGGCTTCGAACATCTGGCGTGGCAAGCCTTGCAGGCGGGCCGGCATGGGCTGAGCCTCGACCCGCGCCACCGCTTCGCCCAGCACACCGATGGCACTGCGCGGCGGCGGCATGCTGCTGTGCCCCGGTTGCGCCACGGCCGTGAGCTTGAGGGTCATGAAGCCCTTCTCGGCCATGCCGATCAAGGCCACCGGCTTGCTCACCCCGGGCACCATGCCGTGCGTGATCACCAGGCCTTCGTCGAGCACGAAGCGCAGCTTCACGCCTTGCTGGCGCAGCAAGGCGGCCATGGCCACGGCACCTTCCTTGCCGCCCACCTCTTCGTCGGCCCCCAAGGCCAGGTAGAGGGTCTGGCGCGGCTTGAAGCCCGAGCGGGCAAGCACCTCGACCGCCTCCATGAGGCCCATGACGCTGCTCTTGTTGTCCCAGGCGCCCCGCCCCCACACGAAGCCATCGACCACGGCGCCCGAAAAGGGCGGGTGCGTCCAGCGATCCTCGGTCCCCGGCGCGACAGGCACCACATCCTGGTGGGCCAGCAAGGCCACGGGCATGGCCTTCGGGTCCGACCCCGCCCAGGTGTAGAGCAGGGCATGCCGACCCACCACCTGCCGCGTCATGGCGGCATGCGCGGCCGGGAAGCTCGCCTGCAGGTGCCGATGCAAGGCCAGAAACGCCGCATCATGCGCACCGTCTGGCGACCAGATGGTGGGCAGGCTCAGGGCCACGCCCAGACGCCGGGCTGCTGCCTCGGCATCGACGGTCACGCCCGGCCGTGGCGACACAGGCTCCTGGCGGGCGGCGAGTTGCCAGGCCTGCCAGGCCATCACGGCGCCCAAGGCCGCGATGAGCAGCGTCATGATCGCAAGAATGGTCAGCAGCAGGCGGCCACGGGCGTAGCGGACTTGAAACACAAGACGTTCCTGAAAGCGAGGGACGTCCATCTTGTCACAGCCCAGGCCATGAGCGTGACCGGCCAGCGTCAGCCGACCCGGATCTCGCCTCACTCTCCCAAGGACAAGGAGTAGCTACCGTTGCTGCTCCCGGTGGCACCACTGACGTAGAGGACACGCACATTCACCGTCATGACCGAGGTTCCGGTGTTCCTGACCACGACCGTGTCCACCAAGCCCGTCCCATTGGCGCTGTAGGCCAGGCGCTTGCCACCGGCGTTGTACACATAAAGGTCATAGTTCGAGGCACTGTTGGGCGTGAGCTTGGATGTCAACTGCGCGCCCGCTGCCAGCGTGACCTTGAAGTAGTCCGTGTCCAGCACAGAAGAGATCGATCCATTGATCCACACAGGCGGGGCCGACACCGACTGCGCGGTCTTGGTGCTGTTGTTGGGTTCGACTTCGGCCACCGTCCGGACGGACGGGATCGTGGCCACGGCCAGATCGACCGCCGCACTGGCATCTACCATGCCCGCGCCACATTGCGTGCAAGCCGCCGGGAAGGGCCGTGCGGTGGACTGGAGGGCCGTCAGCACCTTGTCGGGCGTGAGCGAAGAATTCCTGGCCAGCATCAGCGCGACCACGCCGCTGACATGGGGTGCCGCCATGGACGTCCCCATCGCTCCAGCGTAGGTGTCGGACCCCGGCGCCGACAGCCCGGTGTTCCAAGTGGACAGGATGCCATCACTGCCATCGCCGCCCGGTGCCGCAATGGACACCACGGAGCCATAGTTGGAATAAGACGCCTTGGCGCCACTCTTGCCCGTGGCGGCCACGGCGATGACACCAGCGCAACTCGAGGGCGAGAACAGGCTGGCATCCGAACTCTCATTCCCAGCGGACACCACCACCACGGCCCCGCGTGAGCGGGCGGCGGCGATGGCATTTTGCGTGGTCGTGTCGCAAGCCCCGGCGCCCCCCATCGACATGTTGATGACCCGTGCAGGCGTCGCGTTGCTCGGCACCCCGGAGACCGCCCCGCCAGCGGACCAGACGATGCCATCCGCGATATCGGAGGTATAGCCCCCGCAGCGGCCCAGCACACGGACCGGCAGGATCTTGGCACCCGGGGCCACCCCCGCCACGCCGTTGCCATTGTTGGTGACCGCCGCGATGGTGCCCGCGACATGGGTGCCATGCCAGGTGCTGTTGGAAGCCGGTGAGCCGCTGTAGCACTGCCCTGCGGTCACCGCATCGCCCGGATCACTGGCATCCGTGTCACGCCCCGTGCCATCGTTGGACACCAAGGTGTCGCCAATGAAGTCATAGCCGGACAACACATTGGCCGCCAGATCCGCATGAGGACGGATGCCGGTATCCAGCACCGCCACCACCACGCCTGCACCCGTGGACTTGTCCCAGGCAGTCGGCAGGTTCACCCCGCCGATGGCATCAAAGTAATGCCATTGCTGAGGATAGTAGACGTCCGTGGGAGTCATCTGCGCGGTCAGGATGCGGTCGGGTTCGGCATATTCCACCAATGCGTCGCCAGCCTGGAGACTCTCAGCCAGGATGCGCACTTGCGCCAGAGGCAGGCGCTTGCTGAGCTGCAACACATCCGCCCCCAGGGACGTGCGTCGGAGGTGACTGAGTTCCACGCCCTGGCGTCGGCCTGCGATCCGGGCGCCGTCGAGCATCGCCGCGCTGGGCAAGGCGGTGGGCACCGCGTTCTTGTACTTGACGATGACCCGATTGGTCATCTGCAGTGACTCGGGCACGCTGTCTGCGACCGGCAGGCGCGGGGCGGCCAGGGCGGAGGTCAGCCCCAGCAGAGACAGGGCCGTTGCGACCAGAAGAGGGCGGCGCTGCGGAAAAAAACGACGGTGCATGAGGAACCCCTGTACAACAAACCACGCAAGACAGCGGAGAGTGTAGGGGCGCCTCCATCCACCCAAGAGACCGTGCAAACCCCGACCCAGGCCGCGAAGATCCAGGCCTTGCAGCGCTACACTGGCCTTGAGGACACTGCAACAAGGAGAAGCACATGCAAGTCTTGCTCAACACCGATACCCACGTTGATGGCCGTCAAGGCATGGCCGAACACCTCGAAACCGTGGTGAAGGAAGCCCTGCATCGCTTTGGTGACCATGTGACACGCGTCGAAGCCCATGTGACCGATGCCGTGAGCCACGCCAAGCCCCACCCCACCGACATCCACTGCACGCTGGAAGCCCGGCTGGTGCGTCTGGAGCCCGTCATCGTCAAGGACCATGCCGCCTCGGCCCACCAGGCCATCCAGGGCGCCGTGGACAAGCTCAAGCGCGCCGTGGCCACCGCCATCGACAAGCACACGCCCAAGCACGGCACAGGCCTGGCAGACCTGCCCCCCGACGACCAAGAGTGACCACAGCAGGAGCGCACACCATGTCCATCCGTTCCGTCTCCATGGTTCTGCTCGCCGGGATCGCCCTGATGGCCTGCAGCAAGCAGGACACACCGGCGTCTGCGGCAGACACAGCGGCCAGCACATCGGCGGCGGTGCCAGAGGTGGCCGCATCGGCCACCGAGACTGCACCAGCGGCAGCCTCGTCAACGGCCGCATCGGTGGCCACTGCGGAAGCCCCAGGCTTGGCGGTGTTCAACCGCAGCTGTGCGGCTTGCCACACAGCGGGTGTCATGGGCGCCCCCAAGCCCGGAGACAAGGCGGATTGGGCACCGCGTATCGCCCAAGGCCAGGACACGCTCTACAAGCATGCGCTGGAAGGCTTCAATGGGAAAAAGGGCGCCATGCCTGCGCGTGGTGGCAACACGGCCCTGAGCGATGCCGAGGTCAAGGCAGCCGTGGACCACATGGTGGCCCTGTCGCGCTGAACCTCTTCAACCACAGGCCGATCAAGCCAGCTTGATCGGCTTGATGGGCTTGAGCGCGGTCTCGAACTTTTCCTTGGCCGCCTTGCGATCCAGCGGCGGAAAGACCAGGGACTCGGCTGGCACCTGAAAGTCCGGCACCCGGTCCAACAGGTGGCGGATCAAGGTCAGGCGCCCCAGGTGCTGGCTGTTGAAGTCCACCAGCGTCCACGGCGCATAGGCGGTGTGGGTGACCTTGAGCATGGCATCGCGCGCCTCGCCATAGGCGGCGTAGCGCTGACGCGCTTCCAGGTCGATGGGCGAGAGTTTCCAGCGCTTCAAGGGGTCTTCCAGGCGCTCGGCAAAACGCTTTTCCTGCTCGGACTGGTCCACCGTGAGCCAGTACTTGAAGAGCATGATGCCGTCGTCCACCAGCAAACGCTCGAACACCGGCGCCTGCTTCATGAAGCGCTTGTACTCGTCGTCGCTGCAATAGCCCATGACCTTCTCAACGCCCGCGCGGTTGTACCAGCTGCGGTCCATCAGGGTGATGCTGCCCGCCTCGGGCAGGTGCTCGACATAACGCTGGAAGTACCACTGCCCTTTTTCGACCTCGGTGGGTTTGGTCAGCGCCACGACGCGGCACTGGCGCGGGCTGAGGCACTCGCTGATGGCGTTGATCACGCCGCCTTTGCCGGCGGTGTCACGGCCCTCGAACAGGACCAGCACCCGCTTGTTGTAGTAGCGGACCCAACGCGCCAGGTTGTTGAGTTCGACCTGCAACTGCTCCAACGTGTCGTTGTACTGCTGCTTGCTGATCGGACGGTCCGACTTGCTGCCCTTCTTGCCGTTGCCCATGCGCGTGCTCGATGAAGTGATCCTGCCTCGTTTATACCGTCGACGGCCGCCCGCCACCAGGGGCTGAGATCAGATCCCGGCCAGAAACCCCGCTCAGCCGGTCAGCACGGCCTGATAGACCTGCTGCTTGAACTCGAAGGCATAAGGGTGCCAGAAGGCCAGGTGGCGCTGCGTCATCACCACGGCCGCCAGGTTGTGGCGTGGCGAGATCCACCAGTGCGTGCCGCCCAGGCCACCCCATTGGAACTCGCCTGTGGACGCTGGCGGATCGAAGGGGGTGGGCGCCAGGGTCACCGCACCGCCCAGGCCAAAGCCCTTGCCCCGAATCTCTCCAAAGGCCGGGAAGCGGATCCAGGTGCCTTCGGGCAGGTGGTTGCGCATCATCAGATCCAGGGTCTCAGGTTTGAGCAAGGTGGGGCCGCCCGGCAGCAGGCTGCGCACGAAGGCCACCATGTCCGGCAGGGTCGACACCAGGCCGCCGCCGCCTGACTGCCAGGGAATGCCCTGCGTGTAAGCCCCGGGGTAAGGCGCATCGTCCTTGCGCGTCAGGCCGGGCTTCAGGGGGTTGGCCAGATCAGCGCCCACATAGAAGGTCGTGAAACGATCCCGCTTGTCATCGGGCACCACAAAACCCGAATCCACCATGCCCAGCGGCCCGAAGATGCGAGCCTGCAGAAATTCGTCAAAACGCTGTCCACTGACGACCTCGACCAGGCGCCCCAGCACATCGCTGGCCACCGAGTACTCGAAGCCCGTGCCGGGGTGGAACACCAGGGGCAGATCAGCCAGGGCGTCCATCATCCCCTCCAGCGTGCGCAGGGGGTGCAGCACCCCGCGCTCGCGGTAGGCCTTGAAGATCATGCTGCCATGGTCCAGCAGCCCATAGCTCAGGCCCGAGCTGTGCGTCAGCAACTGGCGAATGGTGATGGGGCTGCGCGCGGGCTCGGTGTCATCCAGGCTCGTCGCCCCGGGCCTGAGCACACGGCGGCCGGCCAGTTGCGGAATGAAGGCGTCGATGGGCTCATCCAGATCGAAGCGCCCCTCCTCCCACAACAGCAGCACCGCACAGGAGGTGATCAGCTTGGAGTCGGAGTAGGAGCGGAAGATGTGGTCGGTGCGCAGCGCCTCCTGGCGCTCCTTGTCGGCCCAGCCCACCAGGTTCAGATCGACCAGATCGCGCCCGACCAGCACAGCGCTGGCCACGCCCGAGAGAAGGTCCTGATCCACATAGCGCTGCATGGCAGCGTGCATGGGCGAGAAATCGTGACCACGATCGGTGACGTTCAAGGCGTGCATGTCGTCCTTTCTGGGATGGATGACCATCCTACAAGCTTGGACGACACCTCGGCCCTGTGGACCGTGCTCAGATGCGTTTGAGTGTGTAGGGCTTCTCGCGCGGATTGCCGTTGATCAGGTAGCGCGCTGCCGCGGGCAGGCCCGCCCCCGCCTCCGTGATCACCGTGGCCTGGGTGGAGTACTGCCCGGGCTGCCCCTCTCGGCAGATGGACAACTCGGTCTGGCCGTAGTACTGGTCCCGCAGCACGGCCTGGATGCCATCCAGGTCGGGCTGGCCATTCAAGAGGGCTTCGGCACGGGCCAGGCGCAGATAGGTGCTGTGGTTCCTGGTGTAGTCCACCGTCTGCGAGAACATCCTGGCATGGTTGGTGGAGGCGAACCAGCTCTCGCCCGGCGTGAGCGTCAGCACCTGCGGGTCCTGGCCGGTCTCGCCTGGGTAGTACTCCAGGAAGAAGGCTTGCGTGGCATCGGCGATCAGGGCGATGTCGGGTGCAGGAAAGCGCTGATCCAGGTACCACTGGCTCAGAAAGGCAATGGCCTCCTGGGCCGTGCCGTGGTTGGCGATCGAGGCCTCGTAGGCCAGAAAGAGCGCGTTGACCGGGTCATCGTTGTCCGCCGACGAAGCCAGCGCCTTGGCCGCGCTGTTGGACGGCGCGGGACTCGGCTCGCCAGGATCGCTGTTGGTGTAGTAATCGGCCGCGACAAAGCTCACGCCGCGCTCGTTGACCCCCGACCAGATGCCCGGCCGGCCCTGCCGACGAAAGGCCAGGTAGCGGCCCGCGCGCCCTTGAACCTGCTCAGGCTCGAAGAACAGGGTGGGCGTGGTCAGATCACACTGTTTGAAGGTGAAGGTCCGACCTTCATGACGAACCCATCCGATGGTGCACATGGCCTGCTCCTGGTTCCAACGCTGATGTCAAAGGATGTCCACACCCGAGTCGGGCACGAACATGTAGCAATAGAAGTCGTACTCGACCAGCAGGTCGTCCATGTCGACGTTGGGCTGGCTCTTGTCGGGTTGGACCGGCCCTTGGTTGACGGTCCAGTTGGCCGTGGCGGGATCGGTGATGGGCTGACCGGCAAAGTCGAAATTGGTGACCTGATCCGAGCCGTCCTTCTGGGACCAGGAACTGAAATTCACGTTGTCGTCACAGCGCGCCCAGTGGTAGTCGCCGGGCCAGTTGGCATCGCCAGCGGGCGAGATCATCAAGGCCACGAAGTGCCCACCCAGTTCCCTGTTGGCCGCCAGTCGCGCCTGCGCAAAGGCGCGCAGCTCGCCCAGGCTCGTGCCGGCCAGTTGCAGACCATCCTGCTGCGCGAAGGCGCTCACCGAGGGACCGTTGAGCGTCGCGGCGGTGATCACATTGCCATGGGCCCGCCCTGGCTGCGGGAAGCTGTTGGAGGCGATGTTGCAGCCGTAGGCATAGCAGTTGTTGTTGGGCTGGAAGCGATAAGACATGAAAGCGCCGCCGCAATCGCCTGCGGGGTCATAGCCGGTGGTGCGCGCGTAGATGGTGGGGCTGTACTGCGGCACGCCGATGACGTGGGTGGGCGCCGGGTTGGTGACGGTCACCGGGATGGTCTTGGGCGCCAGGTAATGCTCATCGGGCGCTGCGCCCAGCAGTGCCTGGGTGACCTGGTGGAGCGGATCCTGCGGCGCAATCATGCCGCTGAACTTGAACTGCCGATGTGCTGCATTCATGGTGTGTGTCCTTTCTGGGATCAGGCCTGCGCGAACAAGATCTGGCTGACCGTGCATGCCGCGTAGTTGAAGACCAGCAGGTTCAGCGTCTGCTCGCTGGCCGAGCCCTCCAGCATCAACATGGAGGCCGCGCCCGTGCTGATGCCGGTGTTGGTGGCCCACAGTGGTGCGTTGTTGCGGCTGTAGAAGACCAGGTTGCCATCGTTCTGCATGATCAGGCGCCCCGGCATGTCCTGGGGCGATGTCGTGGTCAGGGGCTGCCACAGAACGTTGCCCGCGCTGTCCCGCAGGACCGGGCCGACCACCCCGTCATTGCTCAGGGTCGCGCTGCCATCCAGGGCCGACAGGCTCTGCCCTGCCAGCAGGGTCGCATTGACACGGCTGTCGAGGCGGCTCACGCTCAGCATCTCGCCCAGCAGGTTCAACTGCATCAGCCGCTTGACATCGTCCGAAGACCAACCCTCATGCCGCGCAGCAGCCAGCAGCACCGTGAGCTTGGCCAGCGCGGCCATGGGTGTCATGTCCGCCGGGCTCAAGGCGCCCACGGACGGCAGCCAGGCCCCTGCGGCATAGGCACTGTCGTTGACCGTGCCCTGGATCACCTGGGTGCCATCCACGATGACGACACCGGCCTGATTGGCCGCGTTCAAGGCCTGGTAGATGGCCCCGCTGGCGGACTGATTCGGGTTGCCCGAGGGAAAGTTGCCCTCTCCATAGGACTCCAGCACCAGGCCCTTGATGCCCTGTGCGACACAGGCGTCGATGAGCTGGGCGATCATGGCCGAGGCGTTGCCGGCGTTGAACCAGGCCGGGAAGGCATTGAACTGCATGACCGGCACGCTGTTGATGTCGGCCGCGATGTCGGCCAGCCGGTTGATGGCGGCCTGGCAGACCTCGGGCTGGTCCAGGCTCACATCGGGGCTCACGGGGGGCGGCAGCACCAGAGCGGGCTGCAGTGACAGGGTGATGCCGTACTGCCCCAGCGCCGGAAAGTTGGGCGACGAAAAGGCCTGGAACTCGCTGGCATTGGTCTTGACCGCGCGGTTGCCCCGGAACAGATGACTGCAGAAATAGATGCAGACCTCGGGGATGCCCGTCTGCGCTGCGGCCACCGCACCGCAAACGTTCTGGAAGGCATCGGTATTGAAGTTCAGCGACAGGGCCTGACTGGCCGGGTCCTGCCAGAACATGGGCACCTGCGATCCCGTGATGATCACCGGCTTGCTGAGCGCGGCCGTGGGGATCCCCAGCCGGTCGAAGCCCGAGAGCAGAAAGGGCAAGGCCGTGCCCGTGAAATCCATGCTGTCGGTGCCATGCAGGATCACCCAGCCATCGAAGCTGTCGTAGTGTTCAAGGATGTAGCTGGCGATCAGACACCAGTCCGTCGGCTGCAGATTGGTGCTGTCAAGCGTGCCCGAGCTGGACTCCGGAAAGACCAGATCCGTCACGTAGCTGATCGTCAGGTCTGGAAAGGCCTGCAGCAAGATGGGATCGATGAGGGCCTGACAGGCTGTGGCGAAGGCACTCGCCGACATGGGTTGAAGCGGCGAGCCCACGCAACTGATGGTGCCCCCGGTATTGATGACCGCGATGTTCATGCCCACCCCCGTGCTTGATTTGTGGACGCAGTGTGGCACTGCGATCAACGCAGTGTCAACAAGGTCTCTTCACGTCGGGGACACCTCCCGGATTTTCACCACCGCTTGGCCCGACAATCACGCCATCGCCTCCATCGCGAGAAAGACTGCACATGAAAACTTACGACATCGAACTCCAGCGCCTGAAATCGGTCAAGCACGACAAAGGCCTGATCGAGCTGGGCGTGGACGTGCTGGTGCTGCCGCGCCCAGCCAAGGGCGAACAATCCGTCACCAGTTGCCTGTCCCTGCCGGTGGACGATGCGCGCACCCTGCTGATCCTGCTCAAGCAGCAATTGACCGAGATCGACAAGCTGCAGCCGCGCAGCCGGCGTTCAGGGCGCTGCTGACGCCGACTCAGCTCACCGCCAGGCCGTCAACTCCCAGCGAAACTGATCCTCGAGTGCCTCGATCTGGCGCCACCAGCCATCCCCTGGCATGAGGTAGCGCCCGGACGTCTCCCGCGCCACCCAGCGCCCGACCGCCATGGACACCCACAAGGTGTCTCGGCGCGAGGTTGCCAGCCGGGTGGGGTCCGGATGATCCAGACGAATGAAGCGCTCGATGCGCAAGGTGTCGAAGGTCCCCGCGCTCACGGTGACACGCTCCCACCCATGGATCACGCTGTGCACCTGGATCGCATACCTGAACGAGCCGCCGTCCAGAAGGTAGTGGGTGTAGACCGTGCTCGCCCTGCCCGGTTGCAGCTCGGCTGGCCACAGCGGCACGGGCGACTCGAAGGTCATGGGGGCATCCCAGGTGGGATCACGCCACAGCTGGCCCCACCGGGCGTGACGCTCATCGGCCAGGGCCAGGCCACGCGCTGAGCGCCGCTGCACCACCACCGCGTCACCCGACGACGCCACGCTGTCATCCACCTCGTCCAGCACCACGCTGTTGAAGCGGTTCAGTTGGCGGTAGGTCCAGCCTTGGCCTGGCTGCGGGGCGCGCAAGGCAACGGCCCCCGCAGGCGGCGCGATGGGCTGGGTGGGCAGAGGCCCCAGGCGCTGGATGGCGCAGCCTGCAGGCCATGCCAGGACCGTGAGCAGTGCAGACCGGCGATCGATGGACATCGCGCCAATCTATGCCACGGCCCCGGGGGTGTCAACACGTCGGGAAGGCCTCCCGACGCGCTCCATCTCTCACTTGCAGGTGTTCGGCGCCACCTTGCCGTCGAAGCGATCCAGCAGGTAAGTCAGGCCACCACTCAAGCCCAGAGCGCCCAGAACGTGGTCGGTGCCCGCCACGCGCTTGTATTGCACCGTGGCACGGTTGGCGCAGTAGAACGACACGAGGTTGTCGACGTCGGCAATGGGCATCAGTTGATCGCCAATGCTTTCAAAGACGTAGAGCGGCATCTTGGGCGTGAACTTGCCCATGGTGTTGTCGCGGTTGATGGCCTGCATCTCGGGCAGATCCAGGAAGTTGGGATCCTTCAGGAAGTCGGCGCCTTCCTTGTAGGCATAGGCAGTCAACAGGTTGGGTGTGCCCGTCAGGCAGCGTGTGCCAATGTCCTTGATGGCTTCGATGCCTTCCGGGGTGGCGTAATCCTCGACCTTGATCTCAGGGTAGGCCCGCGACAAGCCCACCACCGCACCCAGATAAGCGCCAGCCCAGAAGGTGCCGTCGACCTTCTTGGCCACATTGATCGGGTTGACGGGCAAGCCACCTTGGGCTGCACCGATGATCTTGAGTTCGGGCGCATAACCCGCCGCCAGTTCAGCAGCCCAGGCCGTGGCAAAGCCGCCGCCGGAATAGCCCAGCATGCCGACCGGCGTCTGTGCGTTCAGCCCGGCCTTGCTGAAGCGCTGCGTGGCGCGGATGCCGTCCAGCACGCCCTGACCACTGTTCTTGGCCACGATCCACTGCGACTCCAGGCCTTCGTAGTCGGCCATGGTCACCACGTAGCCCTTGTTCAGCGCCGACTGGAAGAAGGTCTTTTCCAGCAGGCTGTTGGAGGTGGCCTGCCCGGAAGGCGAGCAGTCCAGCGTCAGGCTGTCATAGAAGGACTGGTAGGACAGCAGCTTGCGACCGGTCGCGGGGGCCGTCTTGGGAATCAGGACGGTCGTCACCATGGCGACGGGCTGGTCCTTGGTGTTGGTCGAGCGGTACATCAACTGCCAGCCTTCCTTGACGCTGGTGCCCAGCGAGGTGGCAGGCAGCGCTCGGTAGCGCAGCACATGGCCCGGCGTGGCCGCGGCCAGCTCGCTGCTGGAGGGCGAGATGTAGAACGAGTCGGCCGTCGGCTTCAGCTTGGGATCGACCGTGGGATAGACCTGCTGGGCCTGGGCCAGTGATGCCATGGACAAGGCACTGAGGCAGGCCAGACCGGCCAGAGATGTCCAACGCTGGAGTGTGCGGTTCATGCTGTTCCTTTGAATAGAGTCAGGTGGATGGAAAAAAGGGGGGCAATTCAAAAGCCTTCGACCACGAAACGGCTGAACTCGCCTTCGTCGATGCCGCCTTTGACCATGGCGTCATAGCGCATGTCCTGGTCCAGGAAGCGCTTGAGCCAGGCCACGGAGACCTTGCCGGCCGTGGTCAGTTGCGCCTTGCTCGCCAGGAAGGTGGAGCACAGGTGGCTGGCGCCCGCCACCTCGATCTCAGCGCGAGGCAGCGAGGGATTCAGGCTGGCATAGAAGGCGTCCGAGTGCGTCTTGTTCGGTGCAATGAAGTCCTTTTCACAGGCCACGATCAAGGTCGGTACCGTGTTGCCAGCAAAGCTCTTGGTGGTGTGCCAGGGTTGCAGCGCCACAGCCGCCTTGAGGGTCCCGTCTGCCACGGCAGCACTCAGCACCGCGCCGCCGCCCATGGAGTTGCCCATCACGGCGCGGCGTGACACATCGGTCACGGCGGCATAGGGCACTTGCCCCGCCCGTGCCAGATCGATCACATGCTGCAAACCACCGGCCAGCTGGGTGGCCCGGGCATCGGGCTGGTCCGTGCTGCGCACGCTGTCCAGATTGACCACCACGAAGCCGTGGGACGCCACCTTCTTCACCAAGGTGTCATAGACCGCCTGGAACGCCAGGAAACCCGGCATCATGGCCACCACACCGAAGGTCTGACCTGAGGCCTTCGGGTAGTGCACCGTGGCGCCACCATAGTTGTGGCTCTTGGCGTCTGCCGCCGAAATCTTGTAGGCGCCCAGCTCATAGGGCCCGGTGGCATTCAGCAAGGCCGCCGTCGGGTCCGGGCCGCGTTCATAGCCCGCTGCATGCGCCGGGATGGCCAGCAGTGCCGACGCGGCAAGCGCCCAGGCACAGAGAAGGTGGCGAGAGAGTTTCATGAGCAAGCAAGCCTTTGGAGAGTTGGCTGCATGCTAGGGCTTCGTGATCCGGACCGCATGGGCTGAAGCGGCCAATCATTGTCTTTGTCGGTGAGGATTTACCCTTGCGGCACCATTTAACAACATGCATTAACCCACAAGACGCCACAAAAGGCGAAGCCGCTGCCCGCTCAGCCCCTGCGCAAAGCCGGAAAACTCTCGAACAACTCGGCCACCCAGTCCACAAAGGCCTGAACCCGCGTGGACAGGTGTCGGTTGGAGGGATACATCACGTAGATGGGAATGGGATCCGCAATCCATTCGGGCAACACCTCCACGAGCCCCTTGGCCTTTTCCGCGCACCCCATGACATAGCTGGGCAGACAGCCAATGCCCAGGCCGGCATGCAAGGCGTCTTCATGCACATTCGAATCGTTCAGTGCCAGCCGGCAATCGGGCGTCAACTCGATGCGCTCGCCGCCACGACTGAAGTTCACCGGGTGGATGTGTCCCGGCGTCTGACTGGGGAAGTAGCCCACCCAGCGATGCTTCATCAAGTCCGACGGGTGCTGCGGCACACCATGCGCCTCAGCGTAAGCCACCGAGGCGCAGGTGATCAGCCTCATGGAGCCCACACGCCTGGCCACCACCCCGGGGTCCGTGGCCTCACCCACGCGGATCACGCAATCGACGGCTTCGCTGACCAGGTTGATCAGGCGGTCGCTGCAGCCGATCTCCAGCTTGATCTGCGGGTAACGGGCCATGAAGTCGCTCAGGCCCGCGTACATGAGCAGGCTGCCCAGGCTGGTGGCCACATCCACACGCAGGCGCCCCGTGGGATTGCCCTGGCGCGATGACACCGCCTCGTCGGCCTCGCGCATGTCGTCGATGAGCCGGATGCAACGCTCGTAATAGGCCGCACCGTCCGCTGTCACAGCCACCTTGCGGGTGGTCCGGTTCAAGAGGCGCACACCCAATTGGGCTTCGAGCTCCTGCACCAGGGTGGAGACGCTGGCCTTGGGCGCCCCCATGAGATCGGCGGCACGGGTGAAGCTGCCGGAGTCCACCACCCGCACAAAGGCTTCCATCGCTTTGAACTTGTCCATTGTTCAGATTTTCGAACAATCAATTCGCTCATGTCATGTTTATCAATTCAATGACCATCAATACAGTGCGGTCTCATGGCCCCCACTTCCCTGCCCCCATCCCCTGACGAGATCCTGAGCTGGCCCGCGCACAGCGGCCCGGTCGAGGTTCGGGTGTTCCGCTGCGACCGCCCCCGACCTGGCGATGCCTTGCTGGTGTTCTTCCACCCGGGCGGGTTTGTGGTGGACGACAGCGACGCAGCCGACGGCTGCCTGAGCGTGCTGGCGCAGGCCTGTGGCATGGATGTGCTCGCACCCAGCTACGCCCTGGCGCCGGCCCACCCTTTCCCTGCGGCGGTCGAGGACGCCCACGCCGTGTTGAGGGAAGCCGTGGCCAGGCGCACAGCCCTGGGCTGGAAGGGCAAGCGCCTGTTCGTCGGGGGAGTGGAGGCGGGAGGCAATCTGGCGGCCGTCTCCAGCATGGTGTGCCGAGATCGCCAAGGCCCCGAGCTGGCCGGGCAGATCCTGGTGATGCCCATGCTGGACACCTGCATGCTGGGCAACTCGATGCAATGTGCCGCCGGTCAGGCCGACCAAGTCGAGCTGGTGGCCAGCATGGCGCGCAGCTACCGCAGCTATCTGCCCCACCCTGCCGACCGGCAGCATCCCTACGCCAGCCCCTTGCAGGCCCGGCGCCTGGGGCAGTTGCCACCGGCACAGATTTTTTACACCGAGGGTGATCCACTGGCCGACGACAGCCGGGCCTACGCCGACAAGTTGCGTGCGGCTGGCAACGAGGTCGAACTGGTGGGCCTGCCCCCGGCCGATGTGGGCGACGACGAAGCGCGATGTTCGATCACGGCCGATGACCCCTGCGTCACCGCCATGAAACGCTTCCTGGACGCCCACCGCTGATGTTTCCTTCTTTCTTATTTGTCATCTGATCCATTTCGGGAGCACCTCATGAACCCCCTGTCCCATCCACGCTGGCTGCTGGCCACCCTGGCCTTCCTGCTGCTGGCAGCCGGCCTGTCCGGTTGCGGCGAAGAGCAAAAGGCCCAGGCCGCTGCCGCCCCTCCAGCGCCTGGCGCCCCTGTGAGCGTGGCGGCCGTCATCGCCCGCGCCGTTCAGCAAGAGCGTGAGTTCTCCGGCCAGATCGAGGCCATCGAGCGGGCGCAACTGCGGCCGCGCGTGTCGGGCTACATCGACAGCGTGCGCTTTCAGCCCGGCAGCCTGGTGCGCAAGGGTGATGTGCTGTTCGTGATCGACCCTCGCCCCTACCTGACCGAAGTGGCCAGGCTGGAGGCCGCCGCCACCAGTGCCCGCGTGCGCGCCGAGCAGGCCGCCACCGAACTGCAGCGCGCCAAGCGCCTGCTGGCCGACAACGCCATTGCCCAACGCGAGCACGACGAACGCGCGGCCAACGCCCGCCAGCTGGATGCCGCGGCCCGCGCCGATGCCGCAGCGCTGCAAACGGCCAAACTGAACCTGGAGTGGACCCAGGTGCGTGCGCCCTTCAGCGGCCGCGTCGGCAAAGCCGAAGTCACCACCGGCAACCTGGTGGACGGCAACACGGTGTTGACCTCGCTGGTGTCGGCCAACCCGATGTATGTGAGCTTCAATGGGGACGAAGCCACCTACCTGCAGCTGGGGCAGCGTGCCCGCAGCCAGCCCTCGGAGCTCAAGATCCGCGTGGGCCTGGCCAATGAGACGGGCTTCCCCCACACAGGCCGCCTGGAGTTTGTGGACAACCAGATCGATCCGCAATCCGGCAGTGTGCGTTTGCGCGCCGTGGTGGACAACACCGATGGCCTGTTGACACCGGGCCTGTTTGCCAAAGTGCAACTGGCCACCGGCAGCCGCGACGGCGCCCTGTCGGCCCTGGTGCTGGAGCGTGCCATCGGCACCGACCAGAACCGCAAGTTCGTGGTGGTGGTCGGCCCCAAGCAACTGGCGGAGTTCCGCCCGGTTCAACTGGGCAGCACCGTGGGTGAGCTGCGCGTGGTCACCGCTGGTCTGAAGGTGGGTGAACAGGTCGTGGTCGATGGCCTGCAACGCGTGCGCCCCGGCGCCCCCTTGGCGCCCACCGTGGTGCCCATGGATGCCGCGGCTCCCGCCGCCAGCAAGTGAGGACGCCCCCATGAACATCTCACGCTTTTTTGTGGACCGGCCCATCTTTGCCGGGGTGCTGTCCATCCTGGTCTTCATCGCCGGGGTCATCGCCATCTTCCGCCTGCCCGTCTCCGAGTATCCCGAGGTGGTGCCACCCTCGGTCGTGGTGCGCGCGCAGTTCCCTGGCGCCAACCCCAAGGTGATTGCCGAAACCGTGGCCGCGCCGCTGGAAGAGCAGATCAACGGCGTCGAGAAGATGCTGTACATGTCATCTCAGGCCACCACCGACGGCGTGCTCACCCTGACGGTGACCTTCCAGATCGGCACCAACATCGAACAGGCTGAAACACAGGTGCAGAACCGCGTGCAACGCGCCCTGCCTCGCCTGCCTGAAGAGGTGCGCCAGATTGGTGTGACCACCGTGAAGAGCTCGCCCAACCTGACCCTGGTGGTGCACTTGCTCTCACCCAAAGGCAGCTACGACGACATCTACCTGCGC
>NZ_DASUIT010000067.1:0-14552 GCF_036279655.1 Aquabacterium sp.
CACGACCTTGCCGCAGTGGCCCAGCGCTTATCCGGCCAGCGGCGCCTGCGCCACGCTGAAACTCCTCAACGAGGACTTCATCGTGACCGAGCTGCCGCTGCAGCTTCCCTCTGGTGAGGGCGAACACATCTGGCTGGACATCGAGAAGAACGGCGCCAACACCGCCTTCGTCGCCCAGCAACTGGCCGAGGCTGCCGGCGTGCAGGAGAGGGACGTGGGCTACGCCGGCCTCAAGGACCGCTACGCCATCACCCGTCAGTGGTTCAGCATCTATCTGCCCAAGGGCGAGGCGCCCGATCTGACCCAGCTTCAGCACCCGGAATTCAAGGTGCTGAGTCAGAGCCGCCACGTGAAAAAACTGCGCCCCGGTGATCTGCTGGGCAACCGATTCCGCATCGTGCTGCGTGACGTGAGCGGCGACCGCGACGCCATCGAGACCAATCTCAGGGCCGTGGCGTCACAGGGCGTGCCCAACTACTTTGGCGCTCAGCGTTTTGGCTTTGAGGGCGGCAATGTCGAGCAGGGCCGGGCCATGCTGGCGCGCGAGATCCGCGTGCGCAACCCAAAGAAGAAAGGCATCTACCTGTCGGCGGTGCGCTCTTTCGTCTTCAATGAAGTGCTGGCGCTGCGGATTCAGCAGGGACTCTGGGGCCAGACCCTGCCCGGTGACGTGATGGACGAGTCGGGGCGACCCACCGGCCCCCTCTGGGGACGAGGCCGCGTGAGCACCACCGATCAAGCGCAGGCCCTGGAAAACGGCGTGGCTGAACGTCACGCCACCTTGTGCGACGGCATGGAACACGCCGGTCTGGATCAGGCGCGCCGCGCTCTGGTGGCCAGCCCGGCTGACATGTCATGGGAATGGCCGCAAGCCGATCAACTGGTGCTCACCTTCTCTCTGCCCGCCGGGAACTACGCCACGTCCGTTCTGAACGAAATCCTCCGCACCACGGAGCCTGACCGGTACACCGAGAACGAGTCTGTGGCTGTCGAAGACGGTGTCCTCACCTCGGGTTGAGGGGTTCAGCCCCTGAGACCCTGCTCCTGGCATACCGTTTCCGGTCCGCGCCCCAGGCCAGCGACACCAGGCCGATGGCCGCACCAAGTCGCCATCAAGACGATGCGCTTGCTAACGCTGCGCCTGAGCAGGGTGGGGCGTTGATCCACTCAGCGGCTCAGAGGCCCAGCTTGGCGCCTGCGCCCAGCAAGGTGGCAACGCCCAGTACGGCAAACACGCCCGCCGCGATCGAGTGCACCAGCTTCATCGGGATCTTGTTGGCCAGCTTGTCGCCGACGAACACGGCTGGCACATCGGCGATCAGCATGCCCAGCGTCGTACCGATCACGACGAGCCATGGCGATGCGTAGTGCGCTGCCATCGCGACCGTGGCGATCTGCGTCTTATCGCCCATCTCAGCCAGGAAGAACGTGACCAGGGTCGCCCCAAAGACGCCGAAGCGTTTGGCAACCTGGGTTTCTTCCTCTTCGATCTTGTCGGGGATCAGCGTCCAGATCGCCATGCCGATGAAGGACGCACCAAGTACCCAACGCAGCACCCCGGGGCTGATGGCACTGGTGATCCAGGCTCCCAGCGCGCCGGCGATGCCGTGGTTGACGAGCGTCGCCGCCAGGATGCCCAGGATGATGGGCACCGGCTTCTTGAAGCGAGCCGCGAGGATGAAGGCGAGCAGTTGGGTCTTGTCGCCAATCTCGGCGAGGGCCACAACACCCATCGATACGAACAGGGATTCCATAGACGCTCCATGACCGGCATTCAGACAAATGACCACAGCGCATCCCCGGTCAGGTCGGATGCGAAGTGGTCAAAGGTCTTGCCAGGTGCTGGAACTGCTGACGCCATGACCTGCGGGTCAAGTGTGTTGACGTCAGCCTCTTCGAGGTGAAGAGCGGCTACTCCCCAGTGACTGCATCATCTTACACGACACGCGCACGGCGTCTGCCTGTCACGAGGCGAGCCGGAGCTGGCGACGTCTAATCGGACTGTAAGCGGCATCCGCTGCTGGCCGGGAGCGTGAGCACAGGGCTGTGTCATGGGATGTCCCTTGCCTGGTTTCAATGTGGGGTCATGATGACATTGCCAGCGTCGGCCTGACGCCATGCCGCCGCGATCTCGCTGGCCGAGGTCACCCGGGCGTGCCGGTCGGCCAGGCCAGCCAGGGTGACTTGTTGCACCACCTCGGCAGCGATCACGGTGCCATCGTCAGCAAGCAGGGGCCGTGTGGCGCAGGCGTTGGCGGCAATGACCACCTGCAAGCCCAGGTGCACAGCGTGGCGGGCGGTGCTGTCCACACAGTTGTGTGTCATGCACCCGGCCAGGACGACGGTGTGCACACCGCGCTGCCGCAGCGCAGGCAGCAAGTCCGTCTCATGCAAGGCCGATGGCCAGTGCTTGGTCAGCACCATGTGATCGGCGCCCATCGTGGGCTGCTGCATGGGCTGGATGCCGGGCCCTTCGCGGTCAAACAGCGGGGCGTGGGCTGCGGTGGCCACGTGGTGGACATGGAAGACCGGCACCCGGCATGCGTCGGCCGCCTGCACCAGACGCTCGGCCTCGTGGGCGGCCGCCCCCAGGCCCGTCAGCGGCAATCGACCGCTGGTTTCGTACTCGCGCTGAAAGTCGATCAACACCAGAGCGCAGCCCTGTGCGGGCGGGGCATCCCGTTCGGATACCCCAGACAGCTGGCGAATGGTGCTTGGCAAGGAGGCGGAGGGCAAGGGCGTGCGGCGGCTGGCTTGGCTGCGCCCCCCGTAGCCCCAATGGGCACCTGGCAGGTTCTGCATCATGATGTAAAGCGGAGCAGCCGGCGGCCGGCCCATGGTGGCTTGCAGCACATCATGTGCAGCGGCCAGAAAGCTGCTTTGCTGACTCAGGCTGTTGCTGCCCGCCGTGATGGCGACCTGCAATCTCGCGCACCAATCGTTGCCTGACAAGGGCTGGCCACCCACGGACCAGGTGGAGCGATCAGGCTGCTCGCGCAGTTGCACCACGGTGAGCTCGGCGACTTTGTCCAGCAACGACGCCATCAGGCGGGTCAGGCCCTGCTGGATCTGGGCGCGCTGGGCCGCGGTCAAGGGTGGGCTGGCGATGTCGAGCGTCAAGAGGGGCATGTCGGTCTCCGATGGGTTGATGAGCGCCATCGTGCGGTCAGTCGACATCTGAAACAATACCTGCGCATGGAACAATGGAGTTTCATTGGAGGAAACAATGGACGGCGCTTACCTGCAGCAGAGCCAGGGCATGGCAGATCTGCTGGTCTTCGTGAAGGTGATCGATCTGGGCAGCTTCACCGCTGCTGCCGCCGCCTTGGGCTTGGGTAAGCCGGCCGTGACCAAACAGATGCAGCGACTGGAGCGACAGGTGGGCGTCACGCTGTTGCACCGCACCACCCGGCGCATTGCGGTGACCGAGGCTGGACAGGTGCTGTACGAGCATGCGGCCAGCATGGTGCGCCTGGTGGAAGACGCGTCAGCGTCGCTGTCCACGCTGTCGGCTCGACCTGGTGGTCGACTGAAGATGACGGCCTCGGTCACTTACGGCAAGCATGTGCTGGGGCCGCTGTTGCCCGCGTTTCATCGCCAGTACCCGGATATCCAGGTGGAGCTGTTGCTGGTCAACCGGCACGTGGACCTGTGGGAGGAGGGCTTGGATCTGGCCATTCGGCTCACGGACGAGCCTCCAGGGCAACTGGCGGGGCGGCCCTTGCATCGGTTTGACTTCGTGCTGTGCGCATCGCCACGGTTCTTGCGGGGCAAGAAGTTGTCCCATCCGACGCAGCTGCAGGATCTGCCTTGCCTGCCCTTTGGCGTGAGTCTGCCGGGGCAGCCCCTCACCTGGCGCTTTGATGGCCCGGATCGGCACACCTGCGCGGTGAAGGTGTCCGGGCCGGTGATCGTCAACAGCAGCGATGTGGTGCGGGACCTGTTGCTGGCCGACATGGGGCTGGGGCTGCTGCCCCGCTTTGCCGTGGCGGACGACCTGGCCACGGGCCGCTTGCGTGTGGTCTTGCCGCGTTGGGTGCCGCAAGGTGCGTTTGGCTCGACCGCCTGGGCCTTGTGGCAACCGCAGCGCGTGCTGCCACCCAAACTGAGGGTCATGGTCGACTTTCTGGTGGAGCACCTGGGCCCCACAGGCACCTCACTGGAGGGCCACTGAGCGGCCAGGCGCCGCGATCCGCGCACGGAACCGCAGGTAATCCTCCGCCGCCTGCCGGGGGTGCTCGATCATCGGGGCGTGCCCGATGCGGGGCATGACGATGGCCTCGGCCTGCGGGAGCAGTGACTTCAGCAAGGGCACCGTGCCGGCAGACAAGACGCGGTCCTCCTCGCCCCAGACGATCAGCGTCGGGGTGGGCAGGTTCCGGATGGCCTGGTTGACAGAGTCCAGTGCAATCTGACGGAACACGACGAGCTCCAGCGCCCGGTTGGCGATGCGCTGCCGTGCCATGACATTCATGATCGGCCCGGGCAGGTAGGGCGGATCGCTCATGGCGAAGTTCATCATCGCCGGGAAGTCGTCCTCTTTCTCGATGATGAGCGGGTTGGGCTGGCCCGCCAGGACGCGCCGTGCCAGTTCGCCATGAGGCGCCCCGGCGATGCCCGCAGGGTCCAGTAGCCACAGGCTGTCCACGTCCTTCGGGTGTTGTGCGGCGTAGCTCATCGCAATGGCGCCCCCCATCGAGTTCCCGCCCAGGCTGAGCTGCTTGAGGCCCAGCGCCTGGGTGAAGTCATGCACACGCTGGGCTTGGGCGGCAAAGCGGTAGTCGACCCCGGTCAGCCGCGAGGACTCACCAAACCCCACCAGGTCTGGAATGATCACGCGGTAGTGCGGTGTGAGCCAGCGCGCGACGCGTGTGAAGTTGTCCTTGTCGGTGCCAAAGCCGTGCAGCAGCACCAGGGGATCGCCGCGCCCGCCCTCCAGGTAGGCGATGCGTGTGCCGTTGGGCAGAACCAGCTCCTTGCGCTCCAGATCGGCATGCCATCGCTCCACGCTCAGCGCGGCGCGTGTCAGGGGCGGGCCGATGTCGTCGCAGCCTGCCAGCAGGGTTGACAGGCTGACCATCAAGGCAGCCACGAGAGAAGTGAACTTGAGTTGCATGCGAGCCAAGGTGAGAGTGAAAGAGCCGGGGATGAGGCGCCACGACATGGGCGAGCGCCTCAGTACTTGGGGTAGTGCGTGATGTGGCGGATCGAGCGGTACAGGGGCGCCAGCCGCTCATACATGCGGCTGTAGACCTCCTGGTACAGCCGGTCATAGGTCCGGGTGTGTTCATCCTGTGGGAGAAACACCTGCCCGGCATGCGACATGGCCTGCACAGCCGCGCCATGGTCGGCAAAGTAGCCCGCCCCGACCGCTGCGTTGATGGCCGCTCCCAGCCCCGAGGCTTCGTAGGTGTGGATGCGTTCGGTGCGCAGGCCAAAGACATTGGCCGTGATTTGCATGATGCGGTCGCTCTGCGACCCTCCGCCGGCCACGCGCAGGCTCTGGATGGGCACGCGGTTGCACTGGGCCAGTTGTTCTTTGCCGTGGCGCAGGGCATAGGCCAGCCCTTCGATGATGGCGCGGTACAGGTGGGCGCGGGTGTGCACATCGCCAAAGCCGATCACCGCGCCCTTGGCCTCGGGGCCGGGGAACTTCACGCCGGGATTCCAGAAGGGCTGCAGCACCAGCCCCATGGCGCCGGGGGGCGATTGATCCAGCAAGTCGTCGAACAGCACCTCCGGTGCGATGCCTCGCTCTTCGGCCTCTTGCACCTCCTTGGCGGCGAACTCGCGTTTGAACCAGTTCACCATCCAGTAGCCCCGTTGCACGATGATCTCGGAGTTGAAGGCGTGTGGCATGGCCGCCGGATACGCCGGCAGGAAGGGCATGGGGGGCACGTAGCGCGTGTTGCCTGTGTTGATGGTGGCCGTGGTGCCATAGCTGATGCAGCCGACGTCGGGGCGAATGCCGCCACAGGCCAGCACTTCGCAGGCCTTGTCGGCCCCGGCCGCGTACAAGGTCAGACCTTCAGGGATGCCGGTCTCCAAGGCGGCTTGTCGGGAGATCGTGCCCAAGGGCGCCGAGGCCTGGACCAGGGTGGGCAGTTGCTCGCGTTTGACACTCAGCGCACGCCACTTGAGGTCGCTGGCATCGGCCCAGCGCTGGTGCTCGTGATCGAACGGCACATAGCCCACCTGGGACGGGATGGCATCGAGCAACTGGCCTGTGAGCTTGTAGTTCAGGTAGGCCGACAGTTGCACGAAGTGGCGCGTGCGGGCCCACACCTCCGGGAAGTCCGCGGCCAGCCAGTTGCACTCGGCCTTGGATTGCAACTGGTACATCATGTGCTGCTGCCCGACCGCGCGGATGCCCGCCCGCAGCCACCAGGGCAGGCGAGGGTAGTTGTCGGTGCGCCTCGAATCCAGCCAGATGGTGGCGGGGCGCAAGGGCTTCATGTCCTCGTCCAGGCAGATCATCGAGGCGCGTTGACAGGTGAGGGCCACCGCCGCCACCCGCGCCCGCAGATCCGGGTGTTGCGCCCACAACTGGAGGCAGGCCTGGCCCATGTGGAGCCAGAAGTAATCCCCGTTTTGTTCGGCCCAGTTGGGGTGCTTCGAGAAATACGGCGTGATGTGCTGCTGTGACTTGGCCACCAGTTGCCCGTCGAGATCGAACAACATGGCGCGCACGCTTTGCGTGCCCTGGTCCAGCGCCAGAAACAGATCGTGAGATGAGGTCATGCGTCAACCCAGGCGATAGCTGTTGTGAATCGTGTGGACGTAGCGCTGGCATTCGGACTGCCAGCGGGCATCGGTCCAGCCCAGAAGGGTGCGGCACAGGGGCTCGATGATGGGCAAGAGCGAGGCGCCAGCGTCGGCGCACAGCACACCGGCCCGCAGGCGGCGCAACAGCAGGTCATCGAGGTGCAGCACCATCTCGTGCTGCAGGATCCAGCGGACGTGCGCTCGGAGCTGATCGCCTTCGGCCAGCGCACCCACAGGGTTGTTCAAGCCCTGGGGGGCGGCGACGGCGTGCGTGAAGCAGCGTTGCTGCCGATCGTCATGCGCGCGCCGATGGGCGGCCGCGTCGATCAGCCCCGCTGCTTTGAGCGCATCCAGCGCCATGTGCCTGAAGGTGGTCAGCTTGCCACCCGAGACCGAGATCACGCGGCCTTGCTTCCACACCAGGTGATCGCGCCGCTCCTTCGATGGATGGCGCCCCCGGCCCGATGCGATGATGGGGCGCACGCCCGCCATGGTGGCCAGGATGTCGCCTCGGCTCAAGTGCAGGTGCGGCATCTCGCTGTTGGCGACCTGGAGCAGGTAGTCGATCTCGGCGCTGTGGCAGTGGGGCTCGTCGTGGAGGTCGCCCTGGTGATCCAGGTCGGTGGTGCCAATGCAGGTTTGGCCTTTCCAGGGAAAGACAAACACGGGGCGGCCGTCGTCGGGGTGGCGGATGGTCAGGCAATCTTGAACCGGCAGGCGCTGCGCAGAGACGAACAGGTGGGTGCCACGCTGAGGTCGAACGACGGCGGGTGTGCCGGAGAGCCGATCCGCCCACAGGCCGGTGGCGTTGAACACATGGCGGGCACGGACCTGCGTGCGCTCGCCGGTGTCGGTGTCTTGCAGGGTCAGGGTGCTGTGGTGGCCCTGAGGATCGATGTCGATGACCTCGGTGTAGTTGCGCACCGTCGCCCCTTCCAGCGCCGCTTCTTGCAGGATGCGGATCACCAGTCGGCTGTCATCGGTCAGCGCATCGGTGTAGCGCATGGCCCCCCGGAGCCCGTCGGGCTTCAAGGCGGGATAGGCCTTCAGCACGGCATCGCGGCTCATCCATTGGTGGTCACGGATACCGGCCAGGCTGTCATACAGCCTGAGGACCGCGGTCATGGCCCAGCGGCCCGGGAAGCTGCCGCGGCGGATCGGGAAGAGGTAGGGCATGCGCACCACCAGGTCGGGCAGCTCCGCCAGCATCCGCTCGCGTTCCTGCAAGGCCTGGCGGGTCAGGGTCACCGCACCCTGGGCCAGGTAGCGCAGGCCACCGTGCACCATCTTGGAGGAGCGGCTGGAGGTGCCCCAGGAGAAGTCTTTCTGTTCGAGCAGCAGCACCCGCCACTGGCGGCGCGAGGCCTCCAGCGCAATGCCTGCGCCGGTGATGCCGCCACCGATGATCACGACATCCCAGGGCTCATGAGAGGGCAGCTCCGGCAAGGACAGACGCTGGCCCAGCAGGGGCTGCTTCAGGGTCGACCCGATGGGCCTGGGCTCAACCATGGAAGTTCCCCAGGCACCCCGGGTTGAGGGTCTGGTCGCGGTCGAAGTGGCGGATCAACTCGCCGATGGCCGCCATGCCGAGCGGGCCTTTTTCAAGGTGCAGCCAGGGGGCGTGATCGCGGCCCACGCCATGTTGGTGGCTGATCGTGCCGCCCAGCGCCGTGATGGCAGTGGAGGCTGCGCTCTTCATGGCCTGCCACCGCTGCAGGGTCTGTGCGTAGCTGTCGCTGTTGCGGAAGAAGTAGGTCGTGTAGATGCTGGAGCCTTGCGTGTACATGTGCGAGAGGTGGCTGAAGACATGGGCGGTCTCGCCATCGCCAGCGTGTTCGCGAAGGGTCGATTCGATGCGCTGCATGGCCTGGCTCACCTGGGACCAGTTCACGCAGGTCTCCAGGGTGTCCACCGAGTAGCCGTGCGCCCAGAAACCGTGGCGCAGATGGGGTGAGCGAAAGCGGGCGTGCTCCCATTTCTGGCCCATGAAGGTGCCGCCATAGAAGCCATGGCCCTGACGCACGAAGCGCTTGACTTCGCTCAGCACGAAGTTCGCCTGTCTGTGGCTGCCTGTGGTCCCGAAGGTGATCATGCATTTGCCATCGGGGCAGCCACGCAGGGCCGCATAGCGGTGGAGCAGTCGGGCCTGCCAGGCCTCGGCACCCAGCAGCAGGTGGGTGCGTGTTTCCTCCGGGTTGGACAGTCGCAGCATGGACACCGGCACCTTGGCCTGCACCAGGCCCCGCACGATGTTCAGGGCCGTGTCCCAGTCAGGCGCAAAGGCCACATGAAAGGACTCGTGCTCGGGCAGGCGCTGGATGCGCACGTCGACCTCGGTGAGGATGCCCATGCGGCCTTCCGAGCCCATGAACATCTCACGCAGGTCGGGGCCTGCCGAGGAGGCAGGGATGCTGGGGATGTCCAGCG
This sequence comes from Aquabacterium sp., assembly GCF_036279655.1. GTDB lineage: Bacteria > Pseudomonadota > Gammaproteobacteria > Burkholderiales > Burkholderiaceae_C > Aquabacterium. Next base: position 9,193 of record NZ_DASUIT010000067.1, read on the forward strand.
TGCCTTTGAGCGTTTCGATGCGCCCCCCTGCAAACAATTGCTCGATGCGGCCGTAGCGCATCGACTGTTGACCCGATGAGCGGCTGGCCACCCAGCCGCCCAGTGTCGACAGCTCGAAGGATTGCGGGAAGTGTCCGAGCACATAACCGTGTGCCGCCAGTTGGCGCTCCAGCTCCGGCCCTGCCGTGCCCGCGCCAAAGCGGGCGATCTGGCTGGTCTTGTCCAGCGAGATCAACCGGTTCATGCGCGCCATCGAGACGGTCACGATGGGCTGAGTGCTGGCCGGTGGCGTGATGTGGCCCGCGACGGAGGTGCCGCCGCCATAGGGGATCACTTTCACACCCTGGTCCTGCGCCCATTGCAGGAGGGTCTGGACTTGTTGCGTGTCCGTGGGCTCGGCCACGCCATCGGGGAAGCGTTCGAAATGCCCGGAGCGCATGGCATACCAGTCCGGCAGGCTTTGGCCGCGGGCATGTCGGACCCGCTTGTCGGGGTCTTGGGACACCAGGGGGTGAGGGGGCAGGCGGCTGGGGGGCACGCTGCTCAGCACGGTCTGCAAAGAGGCGTCTGGCAGGATGCGGCCCGCCCCGATCTGGCCCCGGATGTAGGCCAGGCCCGTTTCTTTCAGAGGAAAGTGTTGGTCTTCCTCACCCCAGCCATTCCAGCGTCGCATCGTGCGCTCTCCCAAAGTCGCAGGTCCAGACCCGTGTCTGGCTGCATCGAGGAGGCGATTTTTCGGTGTCTGGACGGAAAAGGATTGACGTTTGGCGCCACCGATTGACGGATGACGCCAATCGAGAGGGGTGGTTTGAAATGGCTCGCACGCTGCCGAGTTCACAAGTTATTACATCTCGACATGGCGTTGTCACAAAGGACACACGATGCCAGCCTATCATCGTAAACAACTGTCAATCTTTGACATAAGTTAAAAAAGGGTGATATGAGTGCCGTTCTGATCCATGAACATGCGGCCCTGGACGATATCCAGGTTCGGCGTCTGATGTCAATGATGAGCCCCGATGCCAATGGCTGGGGTCAGGGTTTGAACATACCCACGGCCATGAGGCGAGAGTTTCTCTCTGCGGTCGAGCAATCGGGGGTCAATGGAATTTCACCGCGCTACCTCGTGTTTGAACGCGAAGGGAGGGTGGTGGCCTGCGCCAATGTGTTCGTCTCGGAGACCGATTTTGCTACGTTCGATCCAAAATTGAACCCCGACGCGCGTCAGACCCTCAAACGCTGGTTTCCAGGTTTCATGCGGTTCAAGGTGGTGGAGGTGGGCTACTTCACCATGATCGGCGAGGGCTTGGCCCTCGCCGACGAGCGCGATCTGCCCCAGGTGGTGAACTGCCTGGATCGCGAGTTGCAATTGCTGATGGAAGAGTTTGACGCAGATTTTGTGCTGATCCGGGATGTTCCTCAGGAAAAATATGCCGCATATTGGCAGGTGCTCGGAGAACTGGGTTATGCCCCCAGCACCGGATTTCCGAATGCCCGGCTGGGCGTCAAGTGGGAAACGCTGGATGATTATTTGTCGGCACTGGACAGCAAAACCCGACTCAAATTCAAGAACAGTTTGAAACTCAGGGAGGAGTTTTCAATATCTGTAGAGGTGCTTGGGGACTACGAGCATCTGGCAGATGAGCTGGCCGTGCTGTGGGCCAATGTGAATGCCAAGGCCAAGGATTACAGTCGCGAGCAATTGACGGCGCCTTTCTTCAAGGCCTGCGCGCAGCATCTGGCCGGCCGCAGCGAAATCATCCGCTTCATGCACGAGGGGAGGATGGTGGGCTTCATGCTCAATCTGGTGGGCGAGCAGGACTACATCGTTCTGGATTGGGGTGTTGACTACGATTTCCCGCATTACAGGGAGGCCAACCTCTATCGCGCGGCCACGGTGCTGTCGATCCAGCGGGCCATGGCATGGGGCAAGCGCAGCATGGAGCTGGGCATCACCAACTACACGCCCAAGCTGACCTTGGGCTGCGAGATCCAGCCCTTGACCTACTTCGTGCGCCACCGCGATCAGCCGCACTACAGCCGCACCCTGGCGCGCATGTTGTCCGATGCGATCGTCCAGCCCGACAACACGGAGCATGCCGCCGTGGGCAAGGTGGGATCCGTGACGCACGATCTGCCGGTGTTCGAGCGCAGCATCCGACAGGACCAGAATCTCTATCAGGCGCAGGACATCCTGCACCGTGTTGGCAGCTACCAGCGTTCGAACACGATGCGCCTGGGCGGGATCTATGGGCTGTATCCCGAGTTCAACTGCGCACAGCAATCTCTGGTGACCTTCTCGAACCAGCAGGAGGTCGTCTTGCTGGGCACCAACTCCTATCTGGGGCTCGGCTCGGATGAGCGCATCGTCGAGGCCGCCGTGCAGGCCCTGCGTCGCTACGGCAGTGGGTGTTCGGGCTCCCCCCTGCTCAATGGCACGCTGGACATTCACAACGCCCTGGAGCATGAGCTGGCGCAGTTCATGGGGCGTGAGGCGGTGGCGCTGTGCAGCACGGGCTATCAGACCAATCTGGCGGCACTTTCCGCGCTGTGCGGTCCGGGCGATGTCGTTCTGATGGATGCGCGCAACCACCGCAGCCTGTTCGATGGCGTGAAGCTGTCAGGAGCCGATTGCCTGGTGTTCCGTCATGCCGATCTGGCCCACCTGGACAAACTGCTGCACAGAACGCGGGGGCGCCGCTGCATGGTGGTGACCGATTCCCTGTTCAGCATGGAAGGCACCATCGCCGATCTGGTCGGCATCACCCGCCTGGCGCGGCAGCATGGCGCGCGCGTGTTCGTGGACGAATCGCACGCGATCGGCGTGTTTGGCCCCCGGGGGAGGGGCATCGCAGAGCTGCAGGGGGTGGAGGGTGATGTGGACGTCATCATGGGTACCTTCAGCAAGTCCTTTGCAGCCTTGGGTGGCTTCGTGACGGGGCGGCGCGAGCTCATCGACTACATCAAGCACAACGCAGGCGGGCACATCTTTTCTGCCAGCCTGCCGCCCTCGGTGATTGCCACGGTGCGCGCGGCCTTGCAGGTGGTGATCGCCGAGCCTGAGCGACGCCAGGCTGTTCTGGACAAGGCGCACTACATGGCCACCTCCCTGGCCGACATGGGCTATGAGGTGAGCTACCACGGCGCCCAGATCGTGCCCGTGGTGTTCGGTAACTACACCCTTGCGCTGGCGGCTTACAAGCGCTTCATGGCGCATGGCGTCTACGTCAACCCGGTGGGGCCGCCTGCCGTACCAGAGCAGTTCGCGGGCTTTCGTACCAGCTATATCGCCACCCATCGCTGGGAGGACCTTGAGCGCGCCTTGCAGGTCTTTCGCAGTCATCTGCCGGATTTCCGCCCGGCCTCATCCCATTGAATTCACTCAGGAGTCAGCTCATGTCCATTCAGCATCGCATCATCCAACTCATCGGCAGCGTCATGACAGTCAAGAAGACGGTGGCCCCATCCAAGCTGCTTGTCGAGGATCTCGGGTTCGACTCCATCATGATGGTTGAACTCATGGGCGCCGTCGAAGACGAGTTCGACGTGATCATCACGGTCGACGAAGCCAGCCGCATCAAGACGGTCCAGCATCTGCTCGATGCCGTGGATGAGCGCCTGCCAGCCCCTCGGCAGGCTGCCTGAGTCAGTCAGACCAAGGAGACTGACCCATGCATCATCCTCATTCCCCCGTGGTGCTCAACGCCTGGTGGTCCCGCCTGGCCGACACCCATGAACGTGGCATCCATGTGCTGGACGACACTCAGGGCACGTTGATCTACGCGTCCTACGCCGAGCTTTGCCACAAGGCGCGGGTGATGGCCTCGGTGCTCGCCGCCAAGGGCATCGGCCGTGGAGACGGGGTTCTGCTGTGTGCCGAGTCGCGCCCCGAGTTTCCCGTTCTGTGGCTGGCCTTGACGTGTCTGGGGGCCGTGCCGGTGCCCTTGCCGCCCCAGTCCGCCCTGGTGGGGCGCGATGCCTTCTACAACCGCATCTATCCGATCCTGCCGCATTTCCGCCATTACCTGCACGGTCGGCATGAAGCCCAGGAGATCCAGCGTGCGGCGCAGGATGCAGCGATCCAGCTGTCGTGCTGGGCGATCGACGAGGTGTGTCGCGAGGCCCAGAGCCCGGATCTCGTCGCGCTCGATCCTGTCGCGCTGCAGGACGATGATCTGGCCTTCGTCCAGTACACCTCGGGCAGCACCCGACAGCCCAAGGGCATCCGGATCACCTGTGCCAATCTGGTCGACAACCTGCAGGTCATTGGCCGCCGACTGGCGCTGGACCCCGAGGTGGACACCTTCATGAGCTGGCTGCCGCTCTATCACGACATGGGTTTGATCGGCAAACTGCTGCAGGCCATGCTCACGCAATCCAGTCTGGTGTTGCTGTCTCCACAGGCCTTTGTGAAGCATCCGCTGCGCTTTCTGGCCTTGATCGAGTCGCATCGCGGCAGCATCTGCAGCATGCCCAACTTTGCCTACGAGATGTTGCTCAAGCGCGTGCAGGATGGAACCCCCATGCCGGATCTGAGTTCGATGCGGTGGTTCGGGGTGGGCGCAGAGCCTGTCAGGCTGAGTACCACGGAGGCCTTCAGCCAGCGCTTTGCAGCGCATGGCCTGCGGCATGGGGTGGTATCGCCTTGCTATGGTCTGGCTGAGGCCACACTGGCCGTGTCCATCGAGTCGCCATTGACGGGCTACCAGATCGCGGTGCACCTTGACGCGCCCCATGCCACCTGCGGCCCCTTGCTCGATGGATTCGAGGCGCGGATCGACTCAGAAGGGGCCTTGCTGATCAGAGGGCCGTCGGTGGCTCGCACGGCGCTGGTGGGCGGTCAGGTGATCTCCTTGCTCGACGAGGATGGCTACTACAACACCCGGGACGTGGCAGACATTGTCGATGGGAAGCTGGTGATTCTCGGGCGGGTTGACGAGATGTTCGTGGTCAACGGGGAAAATCGATTCCCCTATGACATCGAGGCGGCCGTGCGCTCGGTGTGCGGTGAAACCACCCGGGCTGCCTGTTTCCAGGTCCCTGCCAGCAGCCCGAGCGCCAGCCAGCCGGAGGTGGTGGTGCTGTATGAGCGGCGTGTGGAGCTGGCCGCGCAGGACGAGGCGATGCAGGATCGCATCCATGCCGCCGTGCTGTCACATGCAGGGCTGCGGGTCGATCGTGTGGTCCCCGTGGATTTCAGGACCTTGCCTGTGACTCCCAGCGGCAAGATTCAGCGTGTGCAGGCGCGGCAGCGCTATATGCAGGCCAGTCGCGGGGTCGAGCACGATCCCGTGACGGCGTGAGGAGATCACATCATGAGCATCTCCCTGTATCGCCGTCATTGCTTGCTGGGCTCTGCC
>NZ_DASUIT010000068.1:0-16240 GCF_036279655.1 Aquabacterium sp.
AGGGCGAGTAGCGAGTTCCCCGACGCCACCTCGACGCGAGCAGCGCAGGTGTGTCCCGCGCAGCGGGACCGCCCCCGTGAAGCCCGGCCAGAGGCCCCCTCGGCCCGCGCCCCACGCTCTCACGAAAAAACGATCAACGCAAGCGCCCCATCAACCCCGCCGTCGCCTGATCCAGCCCGGACACATCTCCCGACCCCAGGCGTGGCAGCAACTCATGGCACATGGCCTTGCCCAGCTCCACCCCCCACTGATCGAAGCTGTTGATCCCCCACAGCGCCCCCGTCACAAAGGTGCGGTGCTCATACAAGGCCACCAGCGCCCCCAGCGATGAGGGCGTGAGCCTATCGAGCAGCAAGGTGATGCTCGGGCGGTTGCCCGCAAAAGTGCGGTGCTGTGCCAGCACCGACGCAGCCATCACGCGCGACGCCGTCGGCGTCGACTCACCCGCGGCCTCATCCGTGGTCTTGCCCACCATCAAGGCCCGCGCCTGCGCCAGCCCATTGGCCAGCAGCATGCGGTGCTGCTGCTCCATCTGCGCCTTGAAGGCCGCCGACCACTGCCCTTCATCCCGGTGACTGGGTTGGCGCGCCAGAACAAACTCCACCGGCACCACGTCCGTGCCCTGATGCAGCATTTGGAAAAACGCATGCTGGCCATTCGTGCCGGGCTCGCCCCACACCACCTCGCTGGTGCCATAGCCCACCGGCACGCCGTGGCGATCGACCGATTTGCCGTTGCTCTCCATCACCAACTGCTGCAGATAAGCCGGGAAACGCTTGAGCCCCTGCAGATACGGCGCCACACAGCGGCTGGTGTAGCCACAGAAATTGCGGTTCCACAGGTCCATCAGGCCCAGCCACACCGGCACATTCGATGCCAGCGGCGCCTCGGCGAAATGGCGGTCCATGGCGTGTGCCCCTGCCAGCAAGGCCCGGAAGTTCTCACGCCCCAGGGCGATCGCGATCGACAGGCCGATGGACGACCACAGCGAAAAGCGACCGCCCACCCAGTCCCAGAACCCGAAGGTCGTGCGGATGCCAAAGGCCTTCGATCCCGCCACATTGGTCGTGGTGGCCACGAAATGCCGGCCGATGTCGACCCCGCCCTGGTCCAGGAACCACTGCCGGGCCGCATGGGCATTGGCCATGGTCTCCTGCGTCGTGAAGGTCTTGGACGCGATGATGAACAGCGTGTGCTCGGGCCGTACGCGTCGCAGCACCGTGGCCAGGTCCGTCCCGTCGACATTGGAGACGAAATGGAAGTTCAAACCCGGGTGCACCCAGGCATCCAGCGCAGGCAAGACCATCTGCGGCCCCAGGTCGGAGCCCCCGATGCCAATGCTCACCACATCATGGATCTGCCCGGGCTCAGCCCCCCCGGCCGTGGCGCGCACCTGATCGGCAAAGGCCAGCATCTGGTCCAGCACCGCGTGCACGGCATGGCTCTGGGGCGCCTGCCCCAGCGGTGCCCGCAAGGCCGTGTGCAGCACGGCGCGATCTTCCGTGAGATTGATGGGCTCGCCGGCCAGCATGGCGTCACGCTGCGCCTCCAGGCCGCACTCCTGGGCCAGCGCCAGCAGGTGCCGGCCTGTGGCCACATCCCAGTGCGCACGCGACAGATCGACCAGCACCTCCGGGGCCTGAAGGGCCCAGCGCTCGAAACGGGAGGGATCGCGCTCGAACATCTCGCGCAGATCCAGTTCGCGCCCGTGGGCCTGCCAATGGCCCTGCAAGGCGCCCCAGGACACCGTCTGGTCACAGCGCTTGAACGACATGCCGGGCCCTGTTTGAATGGGATGAGGCATGGGTCAGCGTTGCGCCTGGATCAGGCCGTCGAGTTTGCCCGCATCCACGGCGAAGGCACGGATGCCCTCGGCCAGTTTCTCGGTGGCCATGGCATCCTCATTGAGCGCGTAGCGGAAGGCCGCTTCCGACAAAGGCGCAGGCGCCGGGTGGGTCGAGGCCTCATCCAGCAGATGGCGCACCACCGGGGCAGCGTCACCATCGGCGGCCTGCAGTTGCGCCAGCAACTCGGGGCTGATGGTCAGCAGATCGCAACCCGCCAACGCGAGGATCTGGCCCACATTGCGGAAGCTGGCACCCATGACTTCGGTGCGGATGCCGTGCTGCTTGTAGTACTGGTAGATGCGCGCCACGGATTTCACCCCCGGGTCATTGCCACCCGCGTTGGCGGCTTCGTCCCAGGCAGCGCCGGCCGACTTCTTGTACCAGTCATAGATGCGCCCCACGAAGGGGGAGATCAGTTGCACACCGGCATCGCCGCAAGCCTGTGCCTGGCTGAAGGCGAACAGCAAGGTCAGATTGCAGTGGATGCCCTCACGCTCCAGCAGGCGGGCTGCCTGGATGCCCTCCCAGGTGGCCGCGATCTTGATCAGCACGCGGTCACGGCCCACGCCAGCGGCCTCGTACAGGCCCATCAGGTGGCGCGCACGGGCCACCGTGGCCTCGGTGTCAAAGCTCAGGCGAGCATCGACCTCGGTCGACACACGCCCAGGAATGACCTTGAGGATCTCCAGGCCAAAGTGCACCAGCACCTGATCGACGATGGCCTCCAGTGGCTCGCCGCGGTGTGCTGCCACGGTGTCGGCCAGCAGCGGCGCGTACTCGGGCTTTTGCACCGCCTTGAGGATCAGCGAGGGATTGGTGGTTGCATCGCGCGGCGCAAACTGCGCCATCTGCTTGAAATCACCGGTGTCGGCCACCACGGTGGTGAAGGATTTGAGCTGTTCGAGTTGAGAAGCCATGGAATGCACCCGCCAGGGGCCTTGTTTTATTGCATCGTTGGGTCAATTTTGACGCTAATTTGATGACAATGAACCTCAATATGGCATCCAGAAACGCTGCATGAGCTTTGATCTCGTCTTTTTCGGGGGCACGGGCGACCTCACCTGGCGCAAATTGATGCCATCGCTGTTCCAGGCCTGGCGCCACGGCACCCTGCCCGCCGGTGGCCGCATCCTGGCCGTGGCCCGTGACGATCGCGATGACGCCAGCTACCGCGCCTGGCTCAAGGACCGTCTGCAAGAGGCCGACAGCGCCAAACGCCCCAGCGACGACGAGTTCGTCCAGTTCTCCCAGGCCATCCACTATCTGCGCATGGACCTGTCGCAGCCCGGCGACTACCTGCGACTCAAGGACTGGCTGGCCGGTCGCGACGCCAGCACCGTGGTCATGTACCTGGCCACCAGCCCTCACCTCTTTCCGGTCATCTGCGAGCAACTGGGCCAGGTGGGTCTGAACCACGAGCGCGTGCGCGTGGTCCTGGAAAAGCCCCTGGGTCACGACCTGGCCAGCGCCCAGGAGATCAACCGCGCCGTGCGCTCGGTCTTCTCCGAACGCCAGGCCCTGCGCATCGACCACTATCTGGGCAAGCCGTCGGTGCAGAACCTCATGGCGCTGCGCTTTGGCAATGTGCTGTTCGAGCCCCTGTGGCGCCGCGAGAGCATCGCCCACATCCAGATCACCCTGGCCGAAGGCCTGGGCGTGGGCACCCGGGGCGACTTCTACAACCGCACTGGCGCCCTGCGCGACATGATCCAGAACCATGCGCTGCAATTGCTGACCATGCTGGCCATGGAGCCCCCCTCTAGCGCTGACGCCGATGCCATCCGCGATGAAAAGCTCAAGGTGCTGCGCTCGCTCAAACCCTTCGATGCCGTCTCAGTGGCTCGCGATGTCGTGCGTGGCCAGTACCGTGCGGGCACGGTGGCGGGCCAGGCCGTGCCGGGTTACCTGGAAGAAGACAAGGTGCCGCCGGACAGCCACACCGAGACCTTCGTGGCCCTGCGCTGCGAGGTCAACAACTGGCGCTGGGCGGGCGTGCCCTTCTACCTGCGCACCGGCAAACGCCTGGCACAGCGGCACTCCGAGATCGTCATCAATTTCCGGCCCACGCCCCACCCCATCTTTCCGGGCAGCCACGCGCCCAACAAGCTGGTGATCAAGCTGCAACCCGAAGATGGCCTGCAATTGCACCTGCTGGCCGCCAAGGGCACCGTGGGCAGTGTATTCAACCCCGATGGACACGAGACCTTGTCGCCCGTGTCACTGGACCTGGACTTTGACAAGGCCTTCCCGGCCGAGCGTGTGGGCGCCTACGAGCGCATGCTGCTCGATGCCATCGCGGGCCGATTGAATTTGTTCGTGCGCTCCGATGAGCAGGAGCAGGCCTGGCGCTGGGTGGAGCCCGTGCTTGATGCATGGAAGCATGAACACAGCAGCCTCAAGCCCTATTCGGCCGGCACCTGGGGGCCGCCTGCGGCCAGCGCGCTGATCGCACGCGACGGCTTTGCGTGGTCAGAGGAAGCCTGAGGCCCTGCGCTTCAGGCCGACTGCAAGAGCGCGTCCACGCCGTAGAGCTTGGCCAGGGCGCTGAGCTTGGGCGGCAGGGACTGCACGGCAAAGGCTCGCCCCTTGGCGCGGGCCATGCGCTGGCACTCCAGCAGGACCGCCAGGGCGCTGGAGTCGAAACGCTGCAGGGCCGAGCCATCGACCGTGAGCAGCACCGCATCGCCACCATTGGCCACGGCCGCCTGATCCAGCGTTTCGCGGAACAGGCGCAGCGTGTCACGCACTTCGGCGTGGGTGAGGATGGCGGGCAGCATCAGCATGTGGGATCAGCCTGCGGCCTTCTTGCTGGCCAGTTGCTTGTTGCGCTCGGCCAGCTTGGTGATCAGGCCATCGATGCCGGATGCCGTCACTTCTTGTGCAAAGCTGCTCTGGTAGGTGGCCACCAGCCAGGCTCCCAGCACATTGACGTCATAGATCTTCCAGCCGTCGGCGGTCTTTTCCAGGCGGTAATCCAGCTGGATCGGGTCACCCTTGCCGCGCACCAGGGTGCGCACCAGCACCTCGGTATCACCGGGGCGGGAGCGCGGTGGCTTGACGTCGATCACCTGATCCTTGATCTGTGACACGGCGCCCGAGTAGGTGTAGACCAGCAGGCTCTTGAACTCGTTTTGCAGGCGTTTTTGCTGCTCGGGCGTGGCCTGACGCCAGTAACGCCCGACGGCAGAGGCCGTCATGCGCTGGAAGTTCACGTGCGGCAGGATCTTGGCGTCCACCAGGGAGACCACCTTCTGGGTGTCGCCATTCTGAATGGCGCGGTCCTGCTTGACGGCGCTCATCACCTCATTGCTGAGCGCGCGGATGAATGCATCCGGCGCCACCTCGGCCTTGGCGGTGGTCGTGACCACGGGCGTGGCGGATTGAGCCACGGCCGAGACCCCGGCGCCAGCCAGCACCACACCAGCCAGCATCACCCGCACCGGACGCACCCAGATCGAGCGCGCCATCGTCAGTTTCAAATCGTTCAACATGGACCTTCTTCTCCACAAGCCACCCACATCGGGCAGGCCTGTCTCCTTAACGCACGTCCTCGGTCGCGCGTAGACCGGCAAGCTCTTCCGCCGTGGGCGCGATCACGTGCACCAGCACATCCCCCATCGGCACGGGCCGGGTCGACACCAGCGCACCCGCCTGCAGGAGCGAGGCCACCGTGGTCGACGTGCGCGCCCACGGGCCGGAGCGATCCACCGGCGAGGCGGGCACGGCCAGCACCTGATCCAGCGGATCGTTCAGGGCCAGATCGGTCTGCCAGAGCACCGCCACCGGCGCGATCTCGGGGGACCACAGGCCCTGCTCTTCCGGCGGCTCGCCGTTGTAGATCATGGTGCGGCGGCGCTGCAGGTAGGCATCGCGCACAAAAGCGTAGTTGTCCAGCGCCACATCGGCCATCAGGTCGGTGGCGCTGAGCAACTGGGCCCGCGTATTGAGCACCTGGACCACACGGGCGCCATTGACATCACGGACCTCCCGGAACAGGCGCGAGGGCGAAACATACATGTCCGCCGGCAGGGCAAAGGTGTCACGCACCGTGGAGGGGCCAAAGAAGGGCAGCACCAGGTAGGCACCATCGGGCACGCCCCAGACACCCAGGGTCTGCCCCAGATCCTCGTTGTGACGATCCAGACGCATGCTGGTGGCCACGTCCACGAAGCCCGCCATGCCCAGCGTCGTGTTGATGCCCACGCGCAGAACCTCTTCGGCGGCGCCCGCACCCTGACCTTGCAGCAGCAGGTTGACGGCCGACCAGACATCCTTGAGGTTGTTGATGAAATTGCCGACACCCGTCTGCACGGGCTCGGGCACCACCGTGGCATAGCCCTTGGCCGCAGGCTTGATCACCGCGCCATCCAGGGCTTCGTTGAAGCCGAACACCTTGCGGTTGAAGGATTCCAGAGGGTCGCGGTTCTGAGGTGTGGCACAGCCCTGCAACAGCATCGCTGCACCCAGGGCCACACTGGCCAAGGCCAGGCCTGGACGCGAAGTACCTTGTTCACCGCTCATTTTTTCTCTCCCGTCGCCGTGCTGGCATCACCTTCCGCCGCCTTGCTGTAGAGGAACTGGCTGATCAGATTCTCCAGCACAACGGCCGATTGGGTCTGTTTGATGGCATCCCCCTGGGCCAGATGGACCTGCTCGTACCCAGGCTCCAGCCCGATGTACTGCTCACCCAGCAAACCGGCCGTGAGGATCTTCGCTGAAGTATCTTTCGGAAATTTCACGCCTTCATTGAGGTCCATCTCGACCTTGGCCTGAAACGTGACACCATCAAATGAAATGGCGCGCACCCGGCCCACCACCACCCCAGCGCTTTTGACCGCCGCCTGGGGCTTGAGGCCACCGATGTTGTCGAAGTGCGCCACCACGGTGTAGCTGGGCGCAAACGACAGGCTCAGCAGGTTGCCAGCCTTGAGCGCCAGAAACAGGATGGCCCCCGCCCCGATCAGGACGAACAGGCCCACCCACAGATCCACTTTTGAACGTTGCATCTCTTCAGATCCTCCGGGCGGTGGTGCTCATATCGAGAACATCATCGCCGTCATGACGAAATCCAGCCCCAGCACGGCCAGGGAGGCCATCACCACGGTCCGCGTGGTGGCACGCGAGACCCCTTCCGGGGTGGGTTGACACTCATAGCCTTGCAGCAGCGCCACGAAGGTGACGGTGATGCCGAACACGACACTCTTGATCATGCCGTTGCCGACGTCATCCCAGACGTCGACACCGTTCTGCATCTGCGACCAGAAGGCCCCCTCGTCGACTCCGATCAGTTTCACGGCCACCAGCCAGCCCCCCACGATGCCCACCGCCGAAAACACGGCCGCCAGCATGGGCATGGCGATGACCCCGCCCCAGAAGCGCGGCGCCAGCACCCGGCGGATCGGATCGACCGCCATCATTTCCATGGCAGCCAGTTGCTCGCCCGCTTTCATCAGGCCGATGCCGGCGGTCAAGGAGGTCCCGGCGCGCCCGGCAAACAGCAGGGCCGCGACGACCGGGCCCAGTTCACGCACCAGCGAGAGCGCCACCATGAGGCCCACGGCCTCGCTGGAGCCGAAATCCTGCAGAACATAGTAGCTCTGCAAGCCCAGCACGAAGCCGACAAACAGGCCTGAGACCACAATGATGGCCAGGGAATGATTGCCCAGGAAATGGATCTGGTCGGACAGCAGGCGCCCCCGCCGGAAGGTGGGCCCCACCAGCGACAGCAGGCGCAGCAGCAGGCGCGCGGCATATCCCATGTCGCCGAGCTGGCGGCGAACCTCATAACCCACCCGGGACGGTTGCAGCCACCTCATGAGCGGACCCCGAAGTCCTGCCCGGCCTCGATGGCGGGGTGATGGAACTGCACCGGACCGTCCGGACGGGCATGCACGAACTGGCGCACCAGCGGATCCTCACTGGCGCGCATCTCCACGGGCGTGCCCTGTGCCACGATGCGTCCATTGGCCACCAGCACCACATGGTCCGCGATCAGGAAGGTCTCCTCGACATCGTGGGACACGATCACGCTGGTCAGGCCCATGGTGTCATTGAGGTCGCGGATCAGGCGGGCCGCCACCCCCATGGAGATGGGATCCAGGCCCGCGAAAGGCTCGTCATAAAGCATCAGCTCCGGGTCCAGCGCCATGGCACGGGCCAGCGCCACCCGGCGCGCCATGCCACCGGACACCTCGCTGGGCATCAGGTCACGCGCGCCCCGCAGGCCCACGGCATTGAGTTTCATCAGCACCAGGTCACGGATGATGGACTCGGGCAGGCGGGTGTGCTCGCGCAGAGGGAAGGCCACATTGTCGAACACGGACAGATCCGTGAACAAGGCCCCGAACTGGAACAGCATGCCCATGCGACGACGCGCGGCCATCAGACCCGTGCTGTCGAGCGTGGCCAGATCGATGCCATCGAAGGACACCGTGCCCTTCATGGGGGCGATCTGACGCCCGATCAGGCGCAGCACGGTGGTCTTGCCACCGCCCGAGGTGCCCATCAGGCCCACCACCTTGCCTCGTGGCACCACCAGATCGATGTCCTGCAGCACCACACGGTCGCCATAGCCGCACGTCACCCCGGACAACTCGACGAGCACGTCGGGTTGCTGGGACGGCATCACGGTGTCGGGCAGCTGAAATTGGGCCATGGCAAAAAAAATGGGCCGGTGAAACCCACCGGCCGCTTGATCATAGGCGATTGACGCCTGATGCGATGTCACCCCGATGGATGACCACAACACCTGCCCTTGAACTCAGGGGGTGGGCTTGCCAGAAGCCCGCCCCTGTGAACAAGAATCAGCGAGGCAGCGTGGACGACCCCATCAGGAAGGCATCCACCTCGCGGGCAGCCTGACGGCCCTCGCGGATGGCCCAGACCACCAGCGACTGGCCACGACGCACGTCACCGGCGGCGAACACCTTGTCGGCATTGGTCTTGTAACCGCCGATGTCAGTCGATGCCTTGGCATTGCCACGGGCGTCCTTGTCCACGCCAAAACCGCTCAGCAGCGTGTCCACGGGGTTCACGAAGCCCATGGCCAGCAGCACCAGATCGGCCTTGAGCGTCTGCTCGGAGCCCGCCACTTCTTCGAACTTGCCGTTCTTGAACTCGACGCGCACCGTCTTGACGCCGGTGACCTTGCCGTTTTCGCCGATGAATTCCTTCGTGGCGATGGCGAACTCGCGCTCGCAGCCTTCTTCGTGGCTGGAGGAGGTGCGCAGCTTGATCGGCCAGTAGGGCCAGGTCAGGGGGCGATCTTCTTCCTCGGGCGGACGGGGCATCACCTCGAACTGGATCACGCTCTTGGCGCCATGGCGGTTGGAAGTACCCACGCAGTCGGAGCCGGTGTCGCCACCGCCGATCACGATCACGTTCTTGCCCGTGGCCATGATCTGGTCCTTGACCTTGCCACCAGCGTTCACGCGGTTCTGCTGGGGCAGGAACTCCATCGCGAAGTGGATGCCGGCCAGGTCACGACCCGGCACGGGCAGATCACGCGACTGCTCGGAGCCGCCGGCCAGGATCACGGCATCGAAGTCCTTCTGGAGCTGGGCGGGGCTCACGGTGCTGGTCGCCCAGTTTGTGACCTTGGAGCCCTTGGGCATCTCGCCCACGATGGTGTTGGTCTTGAAGACCACGCCTTCAGCTTCCATCTGCTTGACACGCTTGTCGATGTGCGACTTGTCGAACTTGAAGTCGGGGATGCCGAAACGCAGCAGGCCACCGATGGTGTCGTTCTTCTCGAAGACGGTCACATCGTGACCGGCGCGAGCCAGTTGCTGTGCAGCGGCCATGCCGGCAGGGCCGGAGCCCACGATGGCGACCTTCTTGCCGGTCTTGACGGCGGCGGGCTGGGGATGGATCCAGCCTTCGGCCCAGGCACGATCGATGATGGCGTGCTCGATCGACTTGATGCCGACGGCATCGTTGTTGATGTTGAGCACGCAGGCGGCTTCACAGGGTGCCGGGCAGACACGGCCGGTGAAGTCCGGGAAGTTGTTGGTGCTGTGCAGCACCTCGATCGCGTTCTTCCAGTCGCCTTGATAGACCAGGTCGTTGAAGTCCGGAATGATGTTGTTGACCGGGCAGCCGTTGTTGCAAAACGGGGTGCCGCAATCCATGCAACGTGCGCCCTGGATCTTGGCCTCTTCAGGCTTCAGACCAATGACGAATTCCTTGTAGTTCTTGACGCGCTTGGCGACGGGCTCATAGCCCTCTTCCAGACGCTCGAATTCCAGAAAGCCAGTGACTTTTCCCATTTCAATTGACTCCTATCGTCCGCTTCAGGCCTTGGCCTTGGTGGACTTGGCCTTGGCGACAGCGGCCGTTGCTTCTTGCTTGGCACCCATCTCGGTGAGGGCGCGGCGGTATTCGTGCGGGAAGACCTTGACGAACTTGGGCAGTTGAGCCGCCCAGTTGTCCAGGATCTCGCGGGCACGCAGCGAGCCGGTCCAGCGGTGGTGATCTTCGATCAGCTTCTTGAGCAGGGCTTCGTCGGCCTGACCCTTGTGCAGGGGGATGCCGGCATCCGCCTGTTCGGCGGCGGGCAGCACCTTCTCCAGGGAAACCTGGGCGGTGTTGACGCGCTTGGCGAACTGACCGTCTTCGTCGTAGACGTAGGCCACGCCACCGGACATGCCGGCAGCGAAGTTGCGGCCAGTCTTGCCCAGCACGACCACGGTGCCGCCGGTCATGTATTCACAACCGTGGTCACCCGTGCCTTCGACCACAGCCGTGGCGCCGGACAGGCGCACGCCAAAGCGCTCGCCGCCCACGCCACGGAAGAAGGCCTCGCCCTCGGTGGCACCGTAGAGGACGGTGTTGCCGACAATGATGTTGTCGGTGGAGTTGCCACGGAAGTCGATGCTCGGACGCACGACCACGCGGCCACCCGACAAGCCCTTGCCGGTGTAGTCGTTGGCTTCACCGATCAGGTACAGGGTGATACCACGGGCCAGGAAGGCGCCGAAGGACTGACCGCCCGTGCCTTCCATCTGGATGTAGATGGTCTGATCAGGCAAGCCATCGGGGTGGTGCTTGATCAGCTCGCCCGACAGCATGGCGCCCACGGTGCGGTTGACGTTGCGAGCCACTTCCATGAACTGGACCTTCTCGCCACGCTCGATGGCGGGACGGGCCTTCTCGATCAGGCGCACATCCAGGGCCTTGTCCAGGCCATGGTCCTGCACATCGACGTGCAGACGGGGCACATCGGCGGGCACCGGAGGCAGTGCGAACACACGGCTGAAGTCCAGACCCTGCGCCTTCCAGTGCTCGACGCCCTTGCGGGTGTCCAGCAGGTCGGCACGGCCGATCAGCTCGTCGAACTTGCGGATGCCCAACTGAGCCATGATCTGACGGGCTTCTTCGGCGACGAAGAAGAAGTAGTTCACGACGTGCTCGGGCTTGCCCGAGAACTTCTTGCGCAGCACCGGGTCTTGCGTGGCCACACCCACCGGGCAGGTGTTGAGGTGGCACTTGCGCATCATGATGCAGCCCTCGACCACCAGCGGTGCGGTCGCGAAGCCGAACTCATCAGCGCCCAGCAGGCCGCCGATGACCACGTCACGGCCGGTCTTGATCTGACCGTCGGTCTGCACGCGCACGCGGCCGCGCAGGCGGTTGAGCACCAGGGTCTGCTGGGTTTCAGCCAGGCCCAGCTCCCACGGCGTGCCGCAGTGCTTGATGGACGACCAGGGCGAGGCGCCCGTGCCGCCGTCGTGACCGGCGATCACGATGTGGTCGGCCTTGGCCTTGGCCACACCCGTGGCCACCGTACCGACGCCCACTTCGGACACCAGCTTCACGGACACGTCGGCCTTGGGGTTGACGTTCTTCAGATCGTGGATCAGCTGAGCCAGATCTTCGATCGAGTAGATGTCATGGTGCGGCGGGGGCGAGATCAGACCCACACCCGGCACCGAGTGACGCAGCTTGCCGATGTACTGCGACACCTTGCCGCCCGGCAGCTGGCCGCCTTCACCGGGCTTGGCGCCCTGGGCCATCTTGATCTGGATCTGATCGGCCGACACCAGGTACTCGGTGGTCACGCCAAAGCGACCCGAGGCCACCTGCTTGATCTTGGAGCGCAGGCTGTCGCCTTCCTTCATCTCGTAGTCGACTTCCACGACTTCGGCGCCAATCACGTCCGACACCTTGGTGCCCTGCTTGATGGGGATGCCCTTGAGCTCCTGGCGATAGCGGCGCTCGTCCTCGCCACCTTCACCGGTGTTGCTCTTGCCGCCGATGCGGTTCATGGCCAGGGCCAGGGTCGAATGGGCTTCGGTGGAGATGGAGCCCAGCGACATGGCGCCGGTGGCGAAACGCTTGACGATCTCAGTGGCGGGTTCGACTTCCTCGACCGGGATGGCCTTGGCGGGATCGATCTTGAACTCGAACAGACCACGCAGCGTCAGGTGACGCTTGCTCTGGTCGTTGATGATCTGGGCGTATTCCTTGTAGGTGTCGAACTTGCCCGAGCGCGTGCTGTGCTGCAACTTGGCAATGGCGTCCGGCGTCCACATGTGCTCTTCACCACGGGTGCGCCAGGCGTACTCGCCGCCAGCGTCCAGCATATTGGCCAGCACGGGGTCGGTGCCAAACGCAGCCTTGTGGTTGAGGATGGCCTCTTCGGCCACCTCGAACACGCCGATGCCGCCGACTTGCGTGGGGGTGCCACGGAAGTACTTGTCGATCAGTTCCTTGTTCAGACCGATGGCCTCGAAGATCTGGGCGCCGCAGTACGACATGTACGTGCTGATGCCCATCTTGGACATGATCTTGGACAGGCCCTTGCCGATGGCCTTGGTGTAGTTGTAGATGGCCTTCTCGGCCGACAACTCACCGGGCAGGTCCTTGGCCATCTCGGCCAGGGTTTCCATGGCCAGATAGGGGTGCACGGCTTCGGCGCCGTAACCGGCCAGCACGGCGAAGTGGTGCACTTCGCGGGCAGTACCGGTCTCGACCACCAGGCCGGCGGACGTGCGCAGGCCCTTGCGGACCAGATGATGGTGCACGGCCGACAGGGCCAGCAAGGCGGGGATCGCGATGTTGGCGCGGTCCATCTTGCGGTCGGTGATGATCAGGATGTTGTGGCCGGACTGGATGGCTTCCACGGCTTCGGCGCACAGCGAGGCCAGACGGGCCTCGACACCCTCATGACCCCAGGCAGCGGGGTAGGTGATGTCGACTTCGTAAGGCTTGAACTTGCCACCGGTGTGCTTCTCGATGTTGCGCAGGCGGGCCATGTCGTCGAAGTCCAGCACGGGCTGGGAGACTTCAAGACGCATCGGCGGGTTCACCGCGTTGATGTCGAGCAGATTGGGCTTGGGGCCGACAAACGACACCAGCGACATCACCACGGCTTCGCGGATGGGGTCGATGGGAGGGTTGGTCACCTGGGCGAACAACTGCTTGAAGTAGTTGTACAGCGGCTTGTTCTTGCTGGAGAGCACGGCCAGGGGCGAGTCATTGCCCATGGAGCCGGTGGCTTCTTCACCGTTGATGGCCATCGGGGCCATCAGGAACTTGATGTCCTCTTGCGTGAAGCCGAAGGCCTGCTGACGGTCCAGCAGGGACTCGGCGAACTCGCCCGCACCACCGGTCACATCGATGGTGTCCAGCTTGATGCGTACGTTCTCGATCCACTGACGATAGGGCTTGGCCGAGGCGTACTGGGCCTTGAGCTCTTCGTCGTCGATGATGCGGCCCTGCTCGAAATCGATCAGGAACATCTTGCCCGGCTGCAGACGCCACTTCTTGACGATCTTGTTCTCGGGGATGGGCAGCACGCCCGATTCCGAGGCCAGCACAACCAGGTCGTCATCGGTGATGATGAAACGCGCGGGGCGCAGGCCATTGCGGTCCAGCGTGGCGCCGATCTGGCGGCCGTCGGTGAAGACCATGGCGGCGGGGCCGTCCCAGGGCTCCATCATGGCGGCGTGGTACTCATAGAAGGCGCGGCGGCGCTCGTCCATGGTGCTGTGCTGCTCCCAGGCCTCGGGGATCATCATCATCGCGGCCTGAGCCAGGGGGTAGCCGGACATGGTCAGCAGCTCGAGCGCGTTGTCGAACGTGGCCGTATCGGACTGGCCGTCCAGGCTGATGGGGTAGAGCTTCTTGAGGTCATCGCCCAGCACGGGCGACTTCATCACGCCTTCGCGGGCGCGCATCCAGTTGAAGTTGCCCTTGACGGTGTTGATTTCACCGTTGTGGGCCACCATGCGGTAGGGGTGGGCCAGGGGCCACTCGGGGAAGGTGTTGGTCGAGAAGCGCTGGTGCACCAGGGCCAGGGCCGACGTGACACGCTCATCCTTCAGGTCGATGTAGTACTTGCCCACCTGGTCGGCCAGCAGCAGACCCTTGTAGATGATGGTGCGGCACGACATGCTGGGCACGTAGTACTCGCTGCCGTGGGTCAGATTCAGGCTCTGGATCTTGGTGGACGCCGTCTTGCGGATGACGTAGAGCTTGCGCTCCAGGGCATCGGGCACCAGGATGTCGGGGCCGCGGGCGATGAACACCTGGCGGATGACCGGCTCTTTTTCACGCACGGTGGGCGACATGGGCATGTCGCGATCGACCGGCACATCACGCCAGCCCAGCAGCACCTGGCCTTCGGCCTTGATGGCGCGCTCGAGCTCCTGCTCGCAGGCCTGACGCGAAGCGCTTTCCTTGGGCAGGAAGATCATGCCCACGCCGTACTCACCCGGAGGAGGCAGCTCGACGCCCTGCTTGGCCATCTCGGCACGGTAGAACTCGTCAGGGATCTGGATCAGCAGACCGGCACCGTCGCCCATCAGGGGGTCGGCACCCACGGCGCCGCGGTGGTCGATGTTTTCGAGGATCTTCAGACCCTGCTGCACGATGCTGTGCGCCTTCTGGCCCTTGATGTGAGCCACGAAGCCCACGCCACACGCATCGTGTTCGGCGTTGGCATACATGCCCAGTTCGGCTGCAGCTTTGATTTCCTGAGCGGTGGCCACGGAGGTGGCGGCAGTCAGGGGAGTGGTGGGGAACGAGGTTCCCGAAGTCGCCTGGGTCATCGGTGGGCGCTCCAGTGTGGGGATGAAACGACAAAAACGGAGTGGGGAGGATACTGCGTGTTCCCCCTCAGTTCAAGCAGTAAGTCACTTGGTCTGACCCCATTTAAGCAAATCAAATCCCAACCACGAATAAAAATTAGGGACAGATCAAACACCATCCTGGTGCGAGGAGGGCTCTGGCGTGCTTGAGGCATCCCGGGCGCCCCGATCGGTGCTCTGCGCCGATGTGCGAGGTCGCCCCCGGGGGCGTGGCGCCATACGGCGCCCGGACAAGCCCTCCAGGGCCGGCAGACTGCTGGCATCGACCAGCGCCCACCCCTTGTCCATGGCCTGAGCCAGGGTCGCCACCTGGGCGGAAGACAATCCCGCCTCGAGCCGGCGACGCCAGACCACCTCGCGCTCAAAGGGCGTGTTGCCCAAAGCCCAGAACAGCGCATGGTCCTGAACCAGCGCGTCGGTGCGCTGATGCAGGTGGTGCGCCAGGCTGCTGAGCCCCGGCTCAGCCGGCCCCTCCCCACCGCGGTGCAGCTCCACCAGGGCCATGGCATCAAGCAAGTAGCGCGCCGGATCCAGCACCGTGGCACGGAAGCGCCCGGCCCACAGGGTGCCCTGTCGGGCATGACGGCGGTTGTAGCTGGCCACGTAGCGCCGCCCGATCGACTGCATGAAGGCCCCCAGGGTGCCTGGCCGTGCAGGCGTGGCCACCAGATGGAAATGATCCTCCAGCACCACATAGGCATGCACCGCCACCTGGTGGGCGCGGGCGGCATCCACCATGGCCAGCCACAGCGCCTTGCGGTCTTCCGCATCACGCACCAGCGCTTCACCGGGCCGCACCCGCTGGACCATCAGGTGCGGCCACTGGGCCAGCTCAAGCCGGGGCAATCGGGCCATGCGCGCGCTCTCCAGGTGCTTGGGGTCAGAAAAGGCAGCCAGTCTGGCCCCATTTTGTGCACTCTGCATCAGCACGCCCCCTCATTCACGGGGGAACCCTGAGTTTTCTAGTGCTACCCCCGATGGCTTCCGGAACCCCCACCGGTAGGCTTGCAGCACCGGATCACAGTCTTGACGCCGTTTTCCGGGCCGCCGCCATCATGCGCACTGTTTGACGAACATCAGACAAGCCTGTCCATTCATGACCATGATGACGACCGTAGTATTGGAGAACCATTGATGCCCGCCACCACCTCCCCCCCCGCAGCCGTCGCCGCCACCCAGCGTGTGGCCTCGTGGCTGACCCACATGGGGGTGAGCACCCACGCCTTTGACGACACCCTCGGCCTGATCAACCCCCTGCTGACCGTGCACCGCCTGCACGCCAAGGTCACCGGCAAGCAACAG
>NZ_DASUIT010000069.1:0-20289 GCF_036279655.1 Aquabacterium sp.
TGGCCGAATCCCGCCGGACCCTGCTGGGGCCGGCGCAACGCGCGCAGGTGGCCGCCAGCATCCAGGCCCATCCGCAGGCCCTGCATCTGCTGGCCAGCGGCACCACCCTGGCGGGCTGGAAGCGCTATGCCCGTGACCTGAACTGGCTGCACCAACTGGCCTCCCAGCAGCGCATGCTGGTGCTCAGTGGCGACATCCACCGCAACGAGGTCGATGCCTTCCACACCGGAGGTTGGCCCCTGCATGAGGTCACCTCCTCGGGGGCGGCCGTCCGGGATGCGGTGATCGCGGGGGCCATGCAGCAGAACTTTGGCCTGCTGGAGATCGATGACGATGTGGTCCAGGCACGGCTGTTCCGCAAAGGGGCGCAGCAAAAGGCCCTGGCGCGCACCTACGACCGCCAGACCTGGCTGCCAAGAGCCTGACACACCGCCAGCCTGCGTCCCCCTGTTGTCAGCGCTTGGGGCCGTGCTTCTTGCCGTGCACCTTGGTGGACACCGGGGCTTTGCCCGTGGCGCGGGGCGGCAAGCCCGTGTGCTGCGTCAGGATGCGCCCGGCCGGCGGTTGGCCGCCCGATTTGGCGCGGCCTTGCGTCACCACCGAGGTCTTGGTGCCTGCCGCCGTTGAGTTCTTGCGTCGCGCGCTCTGATAGCCGCCATCGGTGCTGGGCTGATACGTCGGGATCAGATGGTGCTGGCCGTTGCCGATCAGGTCGGCGCGGCCCATGGCCTTGAGCGCATCGCGCAGCAGCGGCCAGTTGTTGGGGTCGTGGTAGCGCAGGAAGGCCTTGTGCAGGCGGCGGCGCTTTTCACCCTTGACGATGTCCACACGCTCGCCCTTGCCCTCGATGCGGCTGATGCCCTTGAGCGGGTTGAGGCCCGAGTGGTACATGGCCGTGGCGGTGGCCATGGGGCTGGGGTAGAAGGTCTGCACCTGGTCGGCCTTGAAGCCATTGCGCTTGAGCCAGATGGCCAGGTGCATCATGTCCTCATCGGTGGTGCCCGGGTGGGCGGCGATGAAGTAGGGGATCAGGTACTGCTTCTTGCCGGCCTCTTCGCTGTACTTCTCGAACAGTTGCTTGAAGCGATCGTAGGCGCCCATGCCGGGCTTCATCATCTTGCTCAGCGGGCCTTGCTCGGTGTGCTCGGGGGCGATCTTGAGGTAGCCGCCCACGTGGTGGGTCACCAGCTCCTGAATGTATTCGGGCGACTTGACCGCCAGGTCATAGCGCAGGCCCGAGCCGATCAGGATCTTCTTGATGCCCTTGATGTGCCGCGCTTGGCGGTACAGGCTGATCAGGCGGCGGTGGTCCGTGTTGAGGTTGCTGCAGATGTCCGGGTACACGCAGGAGGGCTTGCGGCAGGCCGCCTCGATCTCGGGCGACTTGCAGCCCAGGTGGTACATATTGGCCGTGGGCCCGCCCAGATCGGAGATCACGCCTGTGAAGCCCTTGACCTGATCGCGGATGGCCTTGATCTCACGCAGGATGGAGTCTTCAGAGCGGCTCTGGATGATGCGCCCTTCATGCTCGGTGATGGAGCAGAAGGTGCAGCCGCCAAAGCAGCCCCGCATGATGTTCACGCTGAAGCGGATCATGTCCCAGGCCGGGATGACCGCATCGCCGTAGCGGGGGTGGGGTGCGCGCGCATAGGGCAGGTCGAACACCAGGTCCATCTCGCGCGTGCTCAGCGGGATGGGCGGCGGGTTGATCCACACATCGCGGGCACCGGGGCCTTCGCCATGGCGTTGCACCAGGGCTCGCGCGTTGCCGGGGTTGGTCTCCAGGTGCAGCACGCGGTTGGCGTGGGCGTAGAGCACGGGATCGTCCTTGAGCGCCTCGTAAGCCGGCAGGCGGATCACGGTGCGATCGCGTGGGGGCATGACGATGCGGCCACTGCGCTCGGGCAGCGCCGCCTTCTTGCTCGCCAGGGCCGGGTTGGGCACGATCTTGATGGGCTTGGCGCCCTGACCCGGGTCGAAGGCGCCGGCCTCTTCGAGTGCGCAGCTCTCGCCCTGCTGGGTGGCCAGTTGGCCTGTGGTCAGGTAAGGGTTGATGTGCTGGTCGATGCGGCCGGGCAGGTCCACCTCGGTCGAATCGAGTTCGAACCAGCCCTCGGCACTGGGGTCATGGCGGCGGCGCAGGAAGGCCGTGCCACGCACATCGGTGATCGATTCGATGGGCTCGCGTGCCGCCAGGCGGTGGGCCACCTCGATGATGGCGCGCTCGGCGTTGCCGTACAGCAGCAGATCGGCCTTGGCATCCAGCAAGATGGAGCGGCGCACCTTGTCCGACCAGTAGTCGTAGTGGGCGATGCGGCGCAGCGAGGCCTCGATGCCGCCCATGACGATGGGCACGTCCTTGAAGGCCTCGCGGCAGCGCTGCGCGTACACGGCCGAGCAGCGGTCGGGGCGGGCGCCGCCCTGGCCACCGGGGGTGTAGGCGTCGTCACTGCGGATCTTGCGATCGGCCGTGTAGCGGTTGATCATCGAGTCCATGTTGCCCGCCGCCACGCCCCAGAACAGATTGGGCTTGCCCAGCACCTTGAAGGGCTCGGCACTCAGCCAGTCGGGCTGGGCGATGATGCCCACCCGAAAGCCCTGGGCCTCCAGCACGCGGCCGATCACGGCCATGCCGAAGCTGGGGTGGTCCACATAGGCATCGCCCGTGACGATGATGATGTCGCAGCTGTCCCAGCCCAGGGCGTCCATCTCGGCGCGACTGGTGGGCAGGAACTTCGCCGGCCCGAAACGCTTGGCCCAGAACGGCGGGTAGCTGTCGATGGGTTGGGCGGCGGGCAGGGCGGGGACGCTGGAGGCAGGGCGGGGCGCGACGATCGGATCGGACATGGGGCAGGGCGCGACAAAGCGACGACGAGGGGCGCCGACAGGCAAGCCGCTATTGTCGCTTGTCGTGTCCGATCAGAGCCCCTTTTTCAATCAAGGCCTTTCATCAGTCGGGCCTTGATCTTTTTGCCCTTGACCTTGCCTGCGTTCAGTCGTGCGGTGGCCTGGGTGCCGATGCTGCGCTCGACGGCCACATAGGTGTGAAAGTCGGTGACGTTGATCTTGCCGATCTGGCTGCCCTGAAAGCCTGCTTCACCCGTGAGCGCTCCCAGCACATCGCCCGGGCGGATCTTTTCCTTGCGGCCCCCCAGGATCTGAATCGTGACCATGGGGGCCTGCAACGGGCTCTGGCTGGCTGGGACCAGTTCCGCCAGCTCATGCCATTCGGACTCGCGCTTTTGCATGACCTCGATGTTGCCCACGCGGCCCATCTCGTCCATGCTGGCCAGGTTCAGAGCCCAGCCCTCGGCATCGCCCCGGCCGGTGCGGCCGATGCGGTGGATGTGCACCTCGGGGTCGGGTGTCACGTCGACATTGATCACGGCCTCCAGCTGGGCGATGTCCAGCCCGCGTGCGGCCACATCGGTGGCCACCAGCACCGAGGCGCTGCGGTTGGCAAACTGGATCAGCACCTGATCGCGGTCGCGTTGCTCCAGATCGCCGTGCAGGGGCAGGGCCTCGATGCCATGGGCGCTCAGCACGTCGACCAGATCACGGCATTGCTGCTTGGTATTGCAGAAGGCGATGGCACTGGTTGGGCGATAGTGCAGCAGCAATCGGGTGACGGCGTCCAGCCGGGTGTCGCTGTCCACCTGGTACCAGCGCTGGCGGATTTTGCTGGCCTCGTGCGTGGCCTGCACCTTGACGGATTTCGGATCACGCAAGAAGCGGGCGCTGAGCTCGGCAATGCCCTCGGGGTAGGTGGCCGAGAACAGCAGGGTCTGCCGCGTCTTGGGGCACTGGCGGGCCACCGTCACGATGTCGTCATGGAAGCCCATGTCCAGCATGCGGTCGGCCTCGTCGAGCACCAGGGTGTTGAGGGCGCTCAGGTCCAGGGTGCCGCGCTCCAGGTGGTCCATCAGGCGCCCGGGGGTACCCACCACGATGTGCGCGCCGTGAGACAGGCTCTCGATCTGCGGGCGCATGGTCGAGCCGCCGCACAAGGTCAGCACCTTGATGTTGGCCTCGAAGCGGGCCAGGCGGCGGACTTCCTGCGTGACCTGCTCGGCCAGCTCGCGCGTGGGACACATCACCATGGCCTGCACCTGCAGGCGCGAGGCGTCCAGCCGGCTCAGCAGGGGCAGGGCAAAAGCGGCGGTCTTGCCGCTGCCGGTCTTGGCCTGGGCGATCAGATCGTGTCCGGCCAGGGTAAGGGGCAGGCTGGCCGCTTGAACGGGCGTCATGCTCAGGTAGCCCAGCTGTGTCAGGTTCTCCAGCATGGCCGCGCTCAGCGGCTGTGTCTGAAAAGCCATGGTGTCTGACGGAGGCTTGGGGGTCGTGTCCATATTCATGGATGTATTAGGCCTCAAGTTGCGTCCCCGACAGCTTGGCTCCTCGGTCAAGGGGTGTCTGGCGCAAACCCGGATGGAGTGCGTGTCAAGGCTTTGCCATACTCGCGTCCACGACCATGGGGCGCGTATCGGCATCGGCCTGATGTTGCGGCGCCCCATGTCGTCATGAAAATCAATCAACTTGGAAGGATCCGATATGAGCACGATCACAGGCACGTCTGGCGATGAATTGCTGGAAGGCACCGCTGGCGATGACACCCTGACTGGCGGCTTTGGCCAGGACACCTTGATCGGAGGGGCAGGCAATGACCTGTTCGAGCCGACGGTGACGGTGATTCCTCCGTCCTACTACGGCCCGGCGTCGATCCTTCAGGACGGGGACGATACCTACGTCTTCCAACCCGGCTTTGGCCAGGACACCATCAACGAGCTGGGCGGCACCAGCAGCAGTTCTTCGACCTATACCGGCAGCAACCTGGATCGCATCGTCTTCGGAGAAGGGCTTTCACCCGCCGATGCAGTGGTGACACCCGTGCCCGATGCCAATGGGGCCTGGCGCCTCAACATCCGTTTTGCCGGCACCGATGATTCGGTGACCTTCAATGCGGAGAGCCCCTACGCTGTCGGCAGCAGTTTTGGCATCGAGACCGTGGAGTTCGCCGATGGCACGCGCTGGACGCTGCAGGATCTCTGGCAACGGGCCGACCCAGGTTCACTGAAACTGGGCACCGATGGCAACGACAGCCTGGGCACCCTCGGTCTGGGCCTGTTCGACGACACCCTCATGGGCCTGGCGGGCGATGACAGCCTCTATGGCGGCCGGGGCAATGATGTGCTCGAAGGCGGCTTGGGCAATGACACCATCGATGTGGGTGGCGAGAGCGACACCGTCTTGTTCAATCTGGGCGATGGCCGCGATGTGGTCGTGCTGTCTGGGTTGGCAGGCAGCGACACGGTGGTGCTGGGCGATGGCCTGGATCGCCAGGGCATGAGCGTGGGGGCGCGCTGGTCCACGGTCAGGGGCAGCGAGATCACCCTGACATTCAATGATCACGATGCTCTGACACTGCGCAATGTGGACAACAACGGCATGGCGCTGCGGTTTGCCGACGGCAGCACCCTGACGATGGCCGAGATCCGGGACCAGGCCGCGCTGCAGGAGATGGTGGGCACATCTGGCAACGACTCCATGTATGGGCACTCGACCGCAGACACCTTGCGTGGCCTGGCGGGCGATGACGTGCTCAATGGCAGCAGCGGCGATGACCTGATCGACGGCGGTGCGGGCAATGACCTGTTGGTGGGCTCGGCCGCATGGGTCTATCCGGCATCCTCTCCGTCACATTACCCTCCGGCGCCTGGTTATCAGACCACCAGCGGAACCGACACGTATGTCTTTGATGTCGGATTTGGCCAGGACACCATCCGTGAGGATGAAGACTTTTCTGACGACTATCCCTACAGCGAATGGCCGAGCAAGTCGGACACCATTCGGTTCGGGGCCGGTTTGTCCCCCGCCAACATGGTGGTCAGTCTGGTGGATGCGACCCATTTGAAGATCAGCTCGGGCACGGACTCCGTGCAGTTCAATGTCCGACGTTCGGGCGCGGGCATCGAGCGCATCGAGTTCGCCGACGGCACGCAGTGGGATGCCATGCAACTGCTGCAGTCCCTCTCTGGGCGGGTCTTGACCGGCACAGCCAGCGCGGATGTCCTGACCGGACAGAATGGCAATGACAGCCTGGAGGGGCTCGCGGGCGATGACACCCTGAACGGTGGTTATGGGGCTGACCGATTGTCTGGCGGGCAGGGCAAGGACGTCATCGTCGCCACCCGTGACGCTGCGCTCTCGTTTGACAACGAGGCCGATGTGATCGTCTTTGCCGCCGGGGATGGACAGGACACCCTGCGCGTGGATGGCCTGGACACCATCGAGATGGGCAGTGGCTTGAGCAAGTCAGGGCTCACGATCGGGCGTCGTGTGCCGACCAGTGGCAGCTACGAGGGCAACTTCGGTCAGATCACATTGTCATCGGCCAATGGCGATGCCCTCACCTTGCTCAATGCGGGGACCTGGGATGGTTTGACCGTGCGCTTCAGCGATGGCAGCACCCTGTCGGGGGCTGAGATCGTGGCGACGGCGTCGCTTGGCAGCACGATCGGTACCTCGGGCGCAGACACCATCACCGGATGGTATGGCATGAATGATTTGATCCAGGGCCTGGGCGGCAATGATCAGCTCTACGCCTACGGTGGGCAGGACACGCTGGATGGCGGCGCCGGCAACGACACCTTGGTGGCTGGCGCCGAGCGCGCCATCCTGATCGGCGGCAAGGGCAATGACCGCATCGAGATGTCTCCCCGTTATGGGACAGGCGATCCGACGGTGGTGTTTCAGGCGGGGGACGGCAAGGACACCGTGCTGGCCAATGGCAACGCCACACTCCAGATCAAGGGTGTGGCCTCCAGCAAGCTGGCGGTCAGCGCCCGCACAGCCGCGGCCGATGGCAGCAGCGACGGCCAGATCACCCTGAGCTGGGGGACCACCGATGCCATCGTCCTGACCTCGGCGAGCAACTGGAATCTGCAGAACCTGCGTCTGCAGTTCGACGATGGCACCATCGTGAGCGGCGAGACCATCATCCAGCGTGCCGAGGCCACGGCGCAGGTCGGAACCCTCTTCAATGACACCTTGCAAGGCTGGTGGGAGTACGACGACATCTTGCAGGGCAAGGCGGGCAATGATTTCCTGGCGGGGGCGAGCGGTGCAGACACCCTGGAAGGTGGGGACGGTCGTGACACCCTGCTGGGTCAGGATGGTGACGATCGACTGATCGGTGGTCGGGGTAACGACAACTATGTGTATGGCGTTGGCGAAGGCCACGACACCATCGTCGATCAGGACAGCACCTGGTTCAACTCCGACACCCTGACGTTCACCGGTTACGACAGTGATCAACTCTGGCTCACGCGCGCAGGCAACAACCTGGAGATCGGTGTCGTGGGGAATGCCGATCGGGTCACGATCGATGGCTGGTTTGCGTCCAGCAACAACCGCGTCGAGAAGATCGTCGACATGGATGGCAATGTTCTGAGTGCGACCAAGGTGGCGGGGCTGGTCAGTGCCATGGCCAGTTTCACACCGCCCACAGGGATGGGGGGCTCACTCGATCCTGCGGTGGCGGCTCAGTTGAGCACGATCATGGCCAGCAGCTGGGCGTGATTCCAGCCCATGGGATGTGAGGCGAGGGGCCCTGCGGGGCCCCTTTTGCCATGTTCTGGCGCAGCAGGCCGGAGCTCAAATCCTGGCTGATCAGCATGGGTTTGGATGGCCGACGCCGAATCATGGCAGGATACGGGCTCGAACATCGACCGGGCTGGAGACTCCATTCGGCCCGCCCCCTGTTGACCTGACGGAGATGCATTTGAAGAAGTTATTTGCGGCCCTGGCCATGACGCTGGCTGGTGTGACCACGGTCTTCATCCCTTTTGAATCCGAGGCCAAGCGCCTGGGTGGCGGACGCCCGGCGGGCATGCAGCGCCAGATGCCGGCCAAGACACCGGATGCGCCGCCGGCCAAACCTGCTCAACCCACCAACGCCACCGCTCCGGCGGCAGGTGCGGCGCCCGCAGCGGCCGCCGCAGGCAAGCGTTCCTGGATGGGCCCCATCGCTGGCATCGCTGCCGGTTTGGGCATTGCTGCGCTCATGAGCCACCTGGGCATGGGTGAGGCCTTCGGCAACTTCCTGACCATGGCCCTGCTGGCCCTGGCCGCCGTGTTCGTCATTGGCTGGCTGATGCGCCGCTTCAAGGGCGCCCAGGCCACGGGCCCTCAACTGGCCGGTGCGGGCGCGCCTTATGGCTCGCCCCAACAGGCCCAGCCTCAATCGATGCAGCGCCAGGCTGTTCAGCCCGCAGCCTTCACCCCTGGTGCATCCACGTCATCGGCATCCGCACCAACCACTGCCGTGGCCCAGACGCCCGAGGGCTTTGACGCGGCCGGTTTCGAGCGCATCGCCAAGATGATCTTCATCCGACTGCAGGCCGCCAACGATGCCGGGCAAGTGGATGATCTGCGCAAGTTCACCACCCCCGAGTTGTTCGCCTCCCTGCGCCTGGATCTGCAGGAGCGTGGCGCATCGCCCAACCAGACCGATGTGGTCCAGCTGGATGCCGAACTGGTCGATACCGCTCAGGAAAACGGTCAATGGGTGGCCTCGGTGCGCTTTCATGGCCTGATCCGTGAAGAGGCCGAGCAGGGCGCTCAGCCTTTCAACGAACTGTGGCATCTGGTCAAGCCACTCGACGACAGCCGCGAGTGGGCCATCGCCGGGATCACGCCGCTGGACGCCTGATCCCCCGCGTCGCGTGTGACCGAACGCCTCGGTGTGCCTGACAGGGTGCACTGAGGCGTTGCTGTTTGTGGGGTGAGCGATACGCCGATTTCGTTAAGTTCTGTTAAAAAGGGCCGATAAGCTACTCATCGATATCCATACGTCGTCACTCCGGGAGGCCGGGGGTGGACGCATTCACATGTCTTCCTCGGTCACCGATTCCTCGTTGGTGCGTGCGTCTTCGGATGTGACGAGCTCAGACGCCCCCGAGCCATTGCCGGGGCGCCTGCTCGTGGGGCTGATGCTGGTGTTCCTGGCCTTCTGGCTGATGCCTCCCCTGGACTTTCTCAAATCCAGCCAGTCCGTTTTCCCGCTGTTCGTGCACACCTTGCTGGAGGTGGGGGCCATCCTGGCCGCACTGATGGTGTTTTCAGTGGCCTGGCTGGCCCGGAGCGTGCAGCAGCCCTCAGGCCTCATGCTCATGGGCTGTGGCTTTCTGGCCGTGGGCCTGATCGATTTCGGACATGCCTTGTCCTACAAGGGCATGCCGGATTTCGTGACGGCGGCCGGGCCTGAAAAGGCCATCCAGTTCTGGCTGGCGGCGCGTTATCTGGCCTCCTTGAGCCTGCTGGCGGTGGCCTTCCCGATGCCCGGGTGGCTGAGGCGTCCGGGGTCGCGTTATCTGATGCTGCTGGCCGCCCTGGGGGTGAGTGTCGCCGTTTACACGGTCAACCTGTGGTTTCCGGCGCTGTGGCCCCGCACCTTTGTGATCGATCAGGGCCTGACGACTTTCAAGGTGGCGGCGGAATATGGCGTCATCGCCATCACGGCCCTGGCGGCCGTGGTCCTGTGTCGGCGTGCGCCGCGATCCCTGGGCTACAGCACGACCGATCTGTGCACGGCGGCGATCATCACGATCATGTCCGAGCTGTGTCTGACGCTGTACTCCAACGTCAACGACATCTTCAGCCTGCTGGGACACCTCTACAAGGTGCTGGCTTACTTCTTCATCTACCGCGCCGTGTTCGTGGCCAGTGTGCGCGAACCCTACAAGCGGCTGAAGGTCGAGATGGCCGAGCGCCGTGAGGCCGAGCGGCGCATCGAGTACCTGGCCTTCCACGATGTGCTGACCCGCCTGCCCAACCGCGAGCTGGCCCGCGATCGCCTGCAGCAGGCCGTGGCCGATGCCCGCCGCCATGAGCAGCGGGTGGCACTGGTGTACCTGGATCTGGACAACTTCAAGGCCATCAACGACACCCTGGGACATGGGGCCGGTGACCGGCTGCTGCAGGCGCTGGCGCAACGCTTCATTGCACAGGTGCGCGAGAGCGACAGCGTGTGTCGGCTCGGTGGTGATGAGTTCCTGCTGGTGCTCAAGGGCTTGAGCGAGATCGATGTCGTGGCCCCCCTGATGGTCAAGCTGCTCGATGAGCTGCAGCGCCCGGTGGCCATCGATGGACATGAGCTGGTGATCTCGGCCTCGGCGGGGGTGGCCATGTACCCGGAGGATGGGGCCGATTTCGACGCCTTGCTCCAGAAGGCGGACATGGCCATGTACCGCGCCAAGGAGGTGGGGCGCAACACCTATCGCTTCTTCAACGACGACATGAACACCGAGTTGCTGGAGCGTCTGAGCATGCGCAGCGGCTTGCGCCGCGCGCTGGAGCAGGGGCAGTTCCAACTCTACTA
The DNA here is from genome assembly GCF_036279655.1 of Aquabacterium sp. Taxonomy (GTDB): domain Bacteria; phylum Pseudomonadota; class Gammaproteobacteria; order Burkholderiales; family Burkholderiaceae_C; genus Aquabacterium. The sequence continues at coordinate 10,379 of NZ_DASUIT010000069.1, forward strand.
TCAGCCCCAGGTCGATCTGCGCACAGCGCAGGTGGTCGGCGCCGAAGCCTTGATCCGCTGGCACCATCCCGAGCAGGGCTTGATCTCCCCGGCGCGTTTCATCCCGGTGGCGGAAGAAAGCGGCTTGATCGTGCCCATCGGTGACTGGGTCATCGAAGAGGCCTGCCGTCAGGCCGCAGCCTGGGTGGCCATGGGTCTGCCGCCCATGACCGTGGCTGTCAACCTGTCGGCGGTGCAGTTCCGCCGGGGGGACGTCAAGCAGGTGGTCGAGCGAGCGCTGCTGCAGACGGGGCTGGACGCATCCCTGCTGGAGCTGGAGCTCACCGAATCCCTGATGATCAGCAATCCCGACGCCGTGCAGGAACAGACCCGTCAGCTCAAGGCCCTGGGGGTGACCCTGGCCATCGATGATTTCGGCACGGGCTACTCCAGCCTGTCCTACCTCAAGCGATTTGCGGTGGACAAGCTCAAGATCGACCAGAGCTTCGTGCGGGACCTGGACTCCGATGGGGATGACGCCGCCATCGTGCGCGCCATCATCCAGGTGGCCGGCAGCCTGGGCATGAAGACCATCGCCGAAGGGGTGGAGCGTGACGAGATCGCGCAGACCCTGCAAAGGCTGGGCTGTGAGGAAGCCCAGGGCTATCTGTATGCGCGCCCCATGCCAGCCCCCGAGCTCGAAGCCTGGCTGCGCGCTCAGTCCTCCTCACCGAGGAAGCCGCCGCTCTGATGCGCCCACAGGCGGGCGTACAGGCCACCGTGTGCCAGCAGGCTGGCGTGGTCGCCTTCTTCCACGATGCGGCCCTGATCCAGCACGATCAGCCGGTCCATGGCCGCGATGGTGGACAGCCGGTGGGCGATGGCCACCACGGTCTTGCCCTCCATCAGACGGTAGAGGCTGGCCTGGATGGCGGCTTCGACCTCGGAGTCCAAGGCGCTGGTGGCCTCGTCGAGCAGCAGGATGGGGGCGTCCTTGAGCATCACCCGGGCGATGGCAATGCGCTGGCGCTGGCCGCCTGAGAGCTTGACGCCGCGTTCACCCACGTGGGCGTCGTAGCCTTGCCGACCCTTGGGGTCGCTCAGGGCCTGGACGAAGTCATGGGCCTCGGCCTTGCGCGCCGCGCGGATCATGTCCTCGTCCGTGGCGTCGGGTCGACCATAGAGGATGTTGTCGCGCACCGAGCGGTGCAGCAACGAGGTGTCCTGCGTCACCATGCCCACCTGCGCGCGCAGGCTGTCCTGGGTGACCTTGGCGATGTCCTGGCCGTCGATCAGCACACGCCCCTGCTCGACATCGTAAAAGCGCAGCAAGAGGTTGACGATGGTGGACTTGCCCGCGCCCGAGCGGCCGACCAGACCGATTTTTTCGCCCGGGCGGATGTGCAGGTTCAGGTGCTCGATCACCGCGCGATCGCCGCCGTAATGGAAGCTCACGTCCTCAAAGCGGATCTCGCCGCGTGGCACGCTCAGTGCGGTCGCATCGGGGCAGTCGACCACGGAGTGCGGGCGCGAGAGGGTGTTGATGCCGTCCTGCACGGTGCCGATGTGCTCGAACAGCGAGGCCATCTCCCACATCATCCAGTGCGAGATGCCGTTCAGGCGCAGGGCCATGGCGGTGGCCGCCGCCACGGCACCGATGCCCACCTGCCCTTGCGTCCACAGCCACAGGGCGATGCCGCAGGTGCTCAGGATGAGCAGCATGCTCAGCGTGTGGTTGACGACCTCGAAGCCACTGACCAGGCGCATCTGCCCGTGCACCGTCACCATGAAGTCCTTCATGGCCGAGCGTGCGTAGGCCGCTTCGCGGTGGCTGTGCGAAAACAGTTTGACCGTGGCGATGTTCGTGTAGGCATCGGTGATGCGCCCGGTCATCAGGGAGCGGGCATCGGCTTGCGAGCGCGCCATGCGGCTCAGGCGGGGCACGAAGTAGCTCACGGCGGCGGCATACAGCAGCAGCCAGCCTATGAAGGGCAGCAGCAGCCAGGCGTCGAAGCTGCCCACCACGGCCGTCATGGTCACGAAATAGATCACCACGAAGACCAGGATGTCGCCCACGATGAAGGTGGTGTCGCGCACCGCCAGGGCCGCCTGCATGACCTTGGTGGCCACGCGGCCGGCGAACTCGTCCTGGTAAAAGCCCATGCTCTGGCTGAGCATCAGGCGGTGGAAGTTCCAGCGCAGCTTCATCGGAAAGTTGCCCGCCAGGGTCTGGTGCTTGAGCAGGGTCTGGAACCACACGGCCAGCGGGCTGGCCAGCAAGATGCCCGCCAGCATCAGCAGGTGGTCCTGGGCATGCGTCCACAGCTGGTGGCGAGGGATGTCGCTCAGCCAGTCGACGATGTTGCCCAGCATGGCAAAGAGCAGGGCCTCGAAAGCCCCGATCAAGGCCGTCAGGGTGGTCATGCCCAGCAGGAAGGGGCGCATGCCCTGGGTGCAGGCCCACACGAAGGCCAGGAAACCTTTGGGTGGGGCCGTCGGGGGCGCCTCGGGATAGGGGTCGATCAGTCGTTCAAACCAGCTCAGCACGCATGCGCTCCTCAATCAAGGCAGCAAGCGTAACGGCTTTGGCGAGCTGGATCCGGATTGTCGTCTATCAGACGGTTTTTGGGGCGGGTTCCTGGGGCTAACGCTATGGTCATGAGGCTGCCCTTTACGTAGAGTTCCACCTTTGGTTGTTCGCTTCAGCCGGGGGGGAGTCCGGCGAGCCTGCATGAACGAGACTGTTTTCAAGCCCCATGCGGTCTCCCTGAGTTTCCGGGATGCTGATGTGGAGTCGGCCTATCAGGCTGCTGTGCTGCCGCGCATGCGGTGGCACGGCCGAGTCGCGACCATCCTGGGCATGCTGGTCTATGCCCTGTTCGGCGCGCTGGACGTGTTCCATGTGCCCCTGCATCTGCAAGGGCTGATCTGGCAGGTGCGGGGTGTCGAAGGCGTGCTGGTGCTGGCCTTGCTGGCCTGGAGCTGGCACCCGCGCTACACCGCCCCTCAGGCCGACCTGGCCCTGATGCTGGTGGGCGGTGTGGCCGCCATGGGCATGCTGGTGATCTTCTGGATCCTGCCGCCTCAGGCCCTGGCCTCCTACTATGCGGGCCTGTTGCTGATCACCTTCTACACCTACAACTTCATCGGCACGCGTTTTGTCTATGCCCTGGGGGCCAATCTGACCCTGCTGACGGCCTACAACGTGGTGTTTGGCTGGCTGCGCCCGGGGCCTTTCGATCAGTGGGTGAGTCACAACCTCCACCTCATCAGCGCCAATGTGCTGGGCGGCACGGCGGCCTATTTCGCCGAGTACCAGCGCCGCCGCCTGTTCCATGTCGAACAGGGGCTCAAGGTCGACCGCTTGCACCTGCAGCACCATGCCTTGCACGATGCCCTGACCGAGTTGCCCAACCGCGTGCTGCTGGTGGACCGCATTGACCAGGCGCTCACCCAGTCGCGTCGCTCCGGGCAGGGCGGGGTGGTGCTGTTCGTGGACCTCGATGGCTTCAAGCTGGTCAATGACACCCATGGCCACGAGGCCGGGGATGACGTGCTGCGCGAAGTGGCGCGCCGCCTGCGCGATTGTCTGCGCGAGTCGGACACGCTCTCGCGCATCGGCGGTGACGAGTTCGTGCTGCTGTCCCTGGGGGTCTGCAATGAAGAGCAACTGGAGGCCTTGTCCGACAAGCTCCTGCAGGTGCTCGAAGCACCTTATGTGGTGCGCCCACCCCGGCGGGATCAGACGGTGGTGGTGCGCATCAGCGCCAGCATGGGCGCCTGCTTCTTCCCGCTGGAAGAGGGCGAGGCCCATGATCTGATCCGCTGGGCCGACGAGGCCATGTACAGCGCCAAGCGTCATGGGGGGGCGTTCTCGGTGTGGTCACGCGCGGCGTGAGCCTGTCGTGGCGCCGTACAACTTGTCGTGCCTCCGCCTGGGCATGGCCTGGAATATGCCCATAATCGCGGCCAGGGTTCTCCCTTGGTTTCACCTGCCCTCTCGGGGCCGTCCTGCTCATGTCCAATCCTGTCATCTCTGCGGTCAAGGCCTGTTTTGCCACGGTCGTGCTGCTCACCAACATCGTCATCGCCTTCTCGATGGTGATGCCTCTGGCGCTGATCAAGCTGGTGCTGCCCTTCAAACCCGTTCGCGTGGTGGTCGACTACGTGCTCAGCAAGATCGCCGAGGGCTGGATCGGGGTGAACAACTTCTGGATCCGCACCGTCAATCGCGGTCCGTGGCATGTGACGGGGGCAGACAGCTTTCGCTACAAGGGCTGGTACCTGGTGAGCAGCAACCACCAGAGCTGGGTCGACATCCTGGTGTTGCAGCGCGTGTTCAATCAACGCATCCCGCTGCTCAAGTTCTTCATCAAGCATGAGCTGATCTATGTGCCCCTGATGGGCCTAGCCTGGTGGGCGCTGGACTTTCCCTTCATGCGCCGCAAGGGCGGGGCCAGCATGGCCAAGGACCTGGAAACAGCCCGCAAGGCCTGCGAGAAGTTCCGCCTGATCCCCACCTCGGTGATCAGCTTCATGGAGGGCACGCGCTTCACGCAGGCCAAGCACGATCAGCAGAAGTCACCCTTCCAGTACCTGCTCAAGCCCAAGGTGGGCGGCATCGCCATGGCCCTGGAGACCATGGGCGATCAGTTCGACTGCATGATCGACGTCACCATCGTCTACCCACGCGGTGTGCCGACCTTTGGTGATCTGCTCAAGGGCCGGGTGCTGGATGTGCAGGTGCAGGTGCGCGAGGTCAAGATTCCCAAGGAGCTGACCTCGACGGATGAGGCCAGCAATCCGCAATACCGCGCCACCCTGCAGGCCTGGATCAACGAGCTGTGGGCCCAGAAGGACCGCGACATCGCGACCCTCAGGCAGCGCGGCATTCAGGGCTGAGACGCCGCTGCGCTGGCGCGATGGAGCGGTGCACGCAGCCGCTCGAAGTGTGCGGGGGCCACGTACTGCAGCAGGTCCTTGCCTTCGGCATGGATGGCCACGTCCAGCCCACGTTCGGGGTAGAGCAGGTGCGTGACACCGGCGGCGCCGGCCACCCGCTCGGCGGGCGACCCGAAGCGTTGCACCACCGTCTCTTCGTCCAATTGGGCCTGAGGGATCAGCGTCACGGCACTGATGGGGGCAGCCAGGGCCTGCTGCAGATCATCGGGCGCCAGGGTGTACTTGCGCGTGGTGCTTTCCATGAACTCGGCCTTGGGTGAGCGCTCGCGCATGGTCCGGATCTGATCCTCGGGCAGGGCCAATGAGACCACCAGCTTGCCCGTGACGAAGCCCAGCGTCACCGGGTCCACAAAGGCCTCCAGGGTGCCGTTTTCTCCGGGGGCGGCCACGATGGCGATCTGCGTGGTGTCAGGCCACAGCCGCCTGACATCGGCCAGGAGGCCTGCTGCGGGCTGATCACCGGCTTGCCCGCCCAGCACCAGGCCCGCAGGTCCGAGGATGCGCGAGCGTCCGCCCGGCAGGGCCTCGATCTGCCAGGGCGTGCCCGCCATGCTGGACACGGCATCGGGATCGCTGTGCTTCAGTCGGTCTCCCCCCACCACCAGCAGGGACGACAACACCAGGGTGCCCGCCACGGCGGCACCGATCACGGCCCATTTGTTCATGTGCGGTAGCTCGTGTCGATGCGGTCGAGTTTGCGGATCAGCGAAGGCCAGACAAAGGCACCGCCCATGCTGCCGGTCTGTACCTTCATGGCATGACCCACCCCTTCAATGATCTGTGGGTGAACCTCGGTGAGCTCGGCGCCACCCGATTGGGCCGCCAACTGGATCTGGCAGGTGGTCTCGAAGATGTACATGTGCAGGAATGCGTCGGCGATGGTGCGCCCCACGGTCAGCAGGCCATGGTTGCGCAGCATCAGGAAGTTCTTGTCGCCCAGGTCGGCCTGCAGGCGGGGCTTCTCGTCCTCGCGGAAGGCCACGCCTTCGTAGTCGTGATAGGCCAGCGACGACAGCACGAAGGTGCTCTGCTGCGAGATGGGCAGTACGCCGGCCTTCTGGGCCGACACGCCCACGCCCGCTCGGGTGTGCGTGTGCAGCACACAGCCCGCATCCTCACGCACGGCATGCACCGCGCTGTGGATGGTGAAGCCGGCCGGGTTGACCGGGAAGGGCGAGTCACTGAGCTTGTGGCAGTCCTGGTCGATCTTGACCAGGCTGGACGCCGTGATCTCGTCGAACATCAGGCCATAGGGGTTGATCAGGAAGTGGTGCTCGGGCCCGGGGATGCGTGCCGAGATGTGGGTGAAGACCAGATCGCTCCAGCCATACAGGGCCACGAGGCGGTAGGCGGCGGCCAGATCCACACGCAACTGCCACTCTTCGGGGCTGACCTGGTCCTGCAGAGAGGGGATGTTCAAGGAATTCATGGTGTCAGGCCTTGTCAAAGCAGTGTTGGTGGCGTTCACGCAGGACGTTCTTTTGCACCTTGCCCATGGCATTGCGCGGCAGATCGTCGACAAAGAAGAGGCGCTTGGGCACCTTGTAGCCGGCGATCAGGGCCTTGAGCTGGGCAATCATGTCGACCTCGTCGAGTTCCACGCCGCCCCGGGTGACCACAATGCCCACCACGCCTTCACCAAAGTCGGGGTGGGGCAGGCCGATCACGGCCGATTCCAGCACGCCGGGCAGCTTGTCGATGAGGCTTTCAATCTCGGCGGGGTAGACATTGAAGCCGCCGCTGATGACCAGGTCCTTGGCGCGCCCGACCAGGTGGACGTAGCCCTCGGCATCCAGGCGGCCGACATCGCCGGTGCGGAACCAGCCATCGGCGGTGAAGGCCTCGGCCGTCTTGTCGGGCATGCGCAGATAGCCCCGAAAGACATTGGGGCCGCGCACCTCGACATGGCCCACACCTTCGAGCGGGCAGGCTTGGCCGGCATCGTCGACGATGCGCACCTGTACGCCCGGCAAGGCCGGCCCCACGCTGCCGATCAGGCGCCGGCCGTCGACCGGGCGGCAGGGGTTGGAGCACAGCATGCCGGTCTCGCTCATGCCATATCGCTCCAGGATGGTGTGGCCCGTGCGCTGGGTGAAGGCCTCGGAGGCCGCGGGCAGCAGTGGCGCCGAACCACTGACGAACAGGCGCATGTGGGCCACCGTGCGGGCGTGAAGTGCCTCGTCGGCCAGCAGGCGTCCGTACATGGTGGGCACGCCCATGAAGACGGTGGCCTGCGGGGCGTCGTGGGCATGCATGTGGGCCAGCACACTGGGGGCATCGAAGCGTGCCAGCCAGCGCATGGGTGTGCCCGACAGCAGGGCGCAGTGGCAGGCCACGAACAGGCCGTGGATGTGGAAGATGGGCAGGGCGTGGATCAGGCAGTCGTCCTGGCGCCAGTCCCAGTGGCGCAGCAGGGTGCGGGCGTTGCTCAGCAGATTGCCGTGCGTCAGCATGGCGCCCTTGCTGCGCCCCGTGGTGCCCGAGGTGTAGAGGATGGCGGCCAGCTCGTCGCTGCCACACACGGCGGGCTCGTGCTCGTCAGGCTGTTGGGCCGCATGCACCAGCAGGCTGCCACTGCGGTCGTCGTTGAGCGTGAACAGATGGCCGACACGGCGGTGCGCGGCCAGCGGCGTGACCCAGTCCAGGTCCTGCGATCGGCACACCAGCACGGTGGGCTGGGCATCCTGCACGAAGTAGTCCAGCTCGGCCGCGCGGTAGGCCGGGTTCAGCGGCAGGAAGACCGCGCCGGCACGCAGCGTGGCCAGGTAGAGCATCAGGGCCTCGACCGACTTGTCCACGTGGGCGGCCACCACCATGGGCGTCTTGCTGGCGCGGCGTGAGCGCTCCAGCACATGGGCCAGCATGGCAGCGCCGCGCTCCAGATCACGCCAGGTGTAGTGCAGGCCCTCGTCGGTGAGGATGGCGGTCTCGTCCAGGGTGGCGGGCCAGGCGGCCCTCAGGGCGGTGTAGAGGTTCATGCGCGGTCAGGCCTTGAGCAGTGCAGCGTGGTGCGCCATGTGATCGCGCATGAAGGTGCTGATGAAATGGTAGCCGTGGTCATAGCCCTCGTGCCTGCGCAGGGTCAAGGGCTGGCCGGTGTCGCGGCAGGCCTGCTCCAGCAGGTGGGGGTGCAGTTGCTCGGCCAGGAACTTGTCGCCCAGGCCATGATCGATCAGCAGGGGCGCACAGCGGTGGCCGGCGAGGATCAGCTCGGTGGCATCGTGGCGGGCCCAGGCCTCGCGGTCGTCGCCCAGATAGCCTTGAAAGGCCTTCTGACCCCAGGGGCACTGGCTGGGCGCGGCAATGGGCGCAAAGGCCGAGACGCTGGCAAACAGATTGGGGTGCTGCAGTGCCAGGGTCAGCGCACCGTGGCCCCCCATGGAGTGGCCGAACAGGCCCAGGCGGTCCTGGTGGCCGCCAAAGCGCTGCGTCACCAGCGGCAGCAGCTCATGGATCAGATAGCTGCCCATGCGCCAGTAGCGCGACCAGGGGGCTTGCGTGGCGTCCAGATAGAAACCGGCGGCCGTGCCGAAATCCCAGTCGACATCGGCCCCCTCGATGCCCGTGCCCCGTGGGCTGGTGTCGGGGGCCAGCAGGATCAGGCCGTGCTCGGCCGCGTACTGCTGCGCTCCGGCCTTGATCGCGAAGGTCTCTTCGGTGCAGGTCAGGCCGGCCAGGTAGGTCAGCACGGGCAGGGGGCGGCCGGGGTCCTGCAGGGCCTGCGGTGGGCGATAGACCGCAAAGCGCATGGGCAGCCCGATGGTGGCCGAGGCGTGCCGGTAAAAGCCTTGTACGCCGCCAAAGCAGCGGTGCTCGCTGAGGGTCTCCAAGCTCATGCCTTGTCCTCCTGTCGGCCCGGCGGGCCTCAATAGATCACGACCGAGCGGATGGACTCGCCCCGCTTCATGAGGTCGAAGCCTTCGTTGATCTGCTCCAGCTTGAGCTTGTGGGTGATCAGATCATCGATGTTGATCTTGCCGTCCATGTACCAGTCCACGATCTTGGGCACGTCCGTGCGGCCCCGTGCGCCGCCGAAGGCCGAGCCCTCCCACTTGCGCCCGGTCACCAACTGGAAGGGGCGGGTGCTGATCTCGGCGCCGGCCTCGGCCACGCCGATGATGATGCTGCGGCCCCAGCCCTTGTGCGTGCACTCCAGGGCCTGGCGCATGACCCGGGTGTTGCCAATGCACTCGAAGCTGTAGTCGGCCCCGCCGTCGGTCAACTGCACGATGGCATCGACCACGTTGCCGCCAGCGGCTTCCAGATCCTTGGGGTTGATGAAGTGGGTCATGCCGAACTGGCGGGCCATGGCCTCGCGCTCGGGGTTGAGGTCCACGCCGATGATCTTGTCGGCGCCCACCATCTTGGCGCCCTGGATCACGTTCAGGCCGATGCCGCCCAGGCCGAAGACGACCACATTGGCCCCCGCTTCGACCTTGGCCGTGAAGAGCACGGCCCCCACGCCGGTGGTCACGCCGCAGCCGATGTAGCAGACCGTCTCGAACGGGGCATCGGGGCGGATCTTGGCCAGGGCGATTTCGGGCACCACGATGTAGTTGCTGAAGGTCGAGGTGCCCATGTAGTGCAGCAGGGGCTGGCCGTTGAGCGAAAAGCGCGAACTGCCATCGGGCATCAGGCCCTTGCCCTGGGTGCCGCGGATCTTCTGGCACAGATTGGTCTTGCGCGACAGGCAGAATTTGCACTCGCGGCACTCGGGTGTGTAGAGCGGGATGACGTGGTCGTCCTTGCGCAGGCTTTTGACGCCGGGGCCGACATCGACCACCACACCCGCGCCTTCGTGGCCCAGGATGGCCGGGAACAGGCCTTCGGGGTCCGCGCCGGACAGTGTGTAGTAGTCCGTGTGGCAGATGCCCGTGGCCTTGATCTCGACGAGGACCTCGCCTTCGCGCGGGCCCTCCAGGTCCACGGTCTCGATCGTGAGGGGCTGGCCTGCTTTCCAGGCGACGGCG
>NZ_DASUIT010000070.1:0-48307 GCF_036279655.1 Aquabacterium sp.
GAAAGATGGGATGAGTGCTATGCCGGCTGGGACGGTTCGGTAGCTGGCTACCAGCGCGCACTCGCTTTGGTCCGAGCCGCAGATTGCCGTGTCGCCAGGAGACTTGCTAGACCTGAGCTTCGATATCGGCAAGAGAAGGAACGTCCGGCAGTCTGGCGTCTCATCTGCAAGAGATGCCTGCGTCAACGCCTTCACGGCTGGGGGCCTGGCATCCTCAGGCCATGTTTGGCTGAGGCCAGAAGGAATCAGTGGTAGGCCGTGTTGGACTTGAACCAACGACCAAAGGATTCAGGTTGGCACAGGTTTCCCTGTTCCCTGGACTATCTCATCACCCCCAGCCGAACTGGTAGGGTGCCGGGCGCTCGTGGGGTGCTTATCGGATTGGCTCCTCACACCCTAGTCTCTGCACCTTCCCGCCTACCGGTCTTTCGACCTGCCTTCGGCGGGCTTGGCTCAGGGTTGCCTTGGCTTGCGCTGTAGGTTTCCCTGAATTCACCCGGTTTTTCCAACGGCGGTTACCCACCGAGGTCACCTTTTGATGAGTCCTCTGCTCTAACCAACTGAGCTAACGGCCCACTGATCTCGCTGACATCCAACGAGACCAACATTGTGACATGGGCGCGGACCTGCTCTCGATCAGCCCGGAGCCATCAACGTTCACCTGATGCAGTTCCCCAAAAGGGGCATGTGTGCATGAACGCAAGTTGGCTCTGGCAGGTGCGCAGAGACACACTGGCCGTAAACTTCTTGAACGCAATAGATGTGGTTGCCTCGACACTGGCTTGACCCCTGTCTACCCTGGGCAACTCGGCCGTTCTAGAGGCTGATTTCTGCCACAGTTTTGCCACAGTCAGAAGTAGAATTGAGTGGTCCGGAGTCAACTCCGGTCAAAAAAAGTCATTTGTTTTCAACCACTTAGCTTTCGCGACCTGTTGAAGACTGGGCGGTTTTTTGGCTCATAATCCTTTGGTCGTTGGTTCAAGTCCAACACGGCCTACCAATCACAGACCCTGGTGGTGTCTTTCGCTCCCCGGTGGTGCATCTCCGTGTTCACCGGTCTAGCATGGTCTTCTTCAACACCGCGAGGAGACCCCCATGACCCCGACCCGCCAGGAACACGACTCCTTCGGTGTGGTGGATGTGCCCTCCGAGCGCCTGTGGGGCGCGCAAACGCAGCGCTCTAGCCACCACTTCGCGATTTCCACTGAGCGCATGCCCACGGTGCTGATCCATGCCCTGGCGTCGGTCAAACGGGCGGGGGCCATGGTCAATCGGGACTTGGGCCTGCTGTCGCCCGACAAGGCCGGGGCCATCATGGCGGCCGCCGACGAGGTGATGTCGGGCCAGCACGAGGCGGAGTTCCCTTTGTCCGTCTGGCAGACCGGCTCGGGCACCCAGACCCACATGAACATGAACGAGGTGCTGGCCAACCGGGCCTCCGAGCTGCTGAAAGGGTCGCGTGGCATGCAGCGTCTGATCCACCCCAATGACGATGTCAATCTGGGGCAGTCGTCCAACGATGTGTTCCCGACCGCCATGCACCTGGCGGCGGCGCTGGGCATCGTCGAGCAACTCCTGCCGGCGCTGGAGTCTTTGCGTGCCACCCTGGCAGACAAGGCCACGGCGTTTGTCGACATCCTCAAGATCGGGCGCACGCACCTGCAGGACGCCACCCCGCTCACGCTGGGGCAGGAGTTCTCCGGCTATGTGGCCCAGCTCAGTCAGGCTCAGCGGGCCATGCATCAGGCCTTGCCCTGTCTGTACCCCTTGGCCATCGGGGGCACGGCGGTGGGCACCGGGCTCAATACGCATCCGGACTTCGGCGCACGGGTGGCGGCCGAGCTGGCGCGCACCCATGGCCTGCCCTTCACCAGTGCCGGGAACAAGTTTGCGGCGCTGGCGGCCCACGATGGCCTGGTGACGGTCCATGGGGCGCTCAAGACCCTGGCGGTGGCGCTGATGAAGATCGCCAACGACATCCGCAGCCTGGCCTCGGGCCCACGGTCGGGGCTGGGCGAGATCCGCATCCCCGAGAACGAACCCGGCAGCTCCATCATGCCCGGCAAGGTCAACCCCACACAGTGCGAGGCACTGACCATGCTGTGCTGTCAGGTGATGGGCAACGATGTGGCCCTGACCATGGGTGCGGCCAGCGGCCAGTTCGAGCTCAATGTCTACAAGCCCCTGCTGGCGCACAACCTCATGCAAAGCATCCGTCTGCTGAGCGATGGCATGCGCAGCTTCCAGGCCCATTGCGTCCGTGGCATCGAGCCTGATCGGGTGCGCATCGCCGAGCATCTGGGCCGCTCCCTGATGCTGGTGACGGCGCTGGTGCCGCACATCGGCTACGACCGGGCGGCGGAGATCGCCAAGCTGGCCCACCAGCAGGGCCGCAGCCTGCGTGAGGCGGCACTGGCCCTGGGCCATGCCACCCCGGAGCAGTTGGACGTGTGGCTGGATCCGGCGGCCATGGTCCACGCCCACGGCCTGCATTTCTGTTAGCGTGCCGCATGGATTCTGGTGAGACGAGCGTGGCGCCACCCTGGCGCATCCACTGCGACGGCAGTGCCTTTCCCAACCCCGGCCGCATGGGCCTGGGGGCTGTCATGGTCGCGCCCGATGGCACGCGCTACACCCTGTCGCAGGCCAGCGAGGCACGCGGCTGCAACAACGAGGCCGAGCTGAGGGCCTTGATGGCGGCGCTGCAGGCGGTGCGGGCGCAGGGGGCGGTGGCACTGCAGGTTTTCAGCGACAACAGCATCCTCATCGAGCAGCTCGGGGTGCGCGGTGCGCCACCCATCGTGCGCCTGGCCAGCCTGTTCGATGAGGCCAGGGCCCTGCTGTCAGGGTTCGAGCGCGTGACCTTGCAGTGGATCCCGCGCCATCGCAATGGCGAGGCCGATGCCCTGGCGCGTGCGGCGCTGGGCATGGCGCCCAAGCCGCAGGGGGGGCAGGCCGGGCGTCGGCGCTGAGGCCGACACTGCCCTCAGCGGTAGAAGACCTCGACCTTGCCCTTGAGCTTGATCGTCAGGGCGCGGCCCTTGCGGTCGAGCGTCTTGCCGGCGGGCACCTTGATCCAGCCTTCGCTGATGCAGTATTCCTCGACATCGAAACGCTCCTTGTCATTGAAGCGGATGCCGATGTCGTGCTCGAACACGGCCGCGACATGGTGCGGGCTGCGTGGGTCGATGGACAGGTGGTCGGGCAGTTCGGGGCGGGAGGTGGCTTGATTCATGGGTTCACTTCAGTCGTCAGACGGGCGCCAGTGTAGTGGACGCTGCGCCAGCCCGCGCGCTCAGGCCAGGGTCTTGGGCTGGCCGTCGGGCCCCGGTGGGCCGCCACGATGCTGTTTGCTCCAGCTGTAGTCCGCGGGCAGCTCGTCGCTGACCCCGGGCTTGCCGACCGAATCACCCAGTTCGGAGTTGGTGACCACGTGGTTGTTCAGGGGGCGGCCCTGCGCATCCTTTTCCTTGCGCTTGGCTTCGGAGAAGGCCAGCGCGGGCAGCAACTGATCGTCCGTGAAGGTCTCCACATAAGGGATGCCGTTGGAGAGCCAGTACACGACGATGCTCATGGTGTGTGTCCGATCCTTCAGCGATGGAAGAGCAGATGGGCCATGGCCGCCGAGGCCAGGCGGGTGCGGACGTTGTCGATCGGGTTGCTCAGGATCACGGGCACCCGTGCCCCCATCACGATGCCGGCAATGTCGGCATGGGCGAAGTGGGCCAGTTGCTTGACCAGCATGTTGGCGGCTTCCAGATTGGGCACCATCAGCACATTGGCCTGTCCGGCCACGGTGGACTGAGGGTACTTGCGGCTGGCCACTTCGGGCTTGATGGCCGCGTCAAAGGTCATGGGGCCGTCGACCTCACCCCCGGTGATGTCGTTGCGCTCGTGCATCTTGCACAGCACGGCGGCGTCCGTCGACGAATCCAGGTTGCTGTTGAAGGCTTCAGCCGCCGACAGGATGGCCACGCGCGGTTGCTCGATGTCCAGCAGATGCGCCAGGTCGATGGCGTTCTGGACGATGTCGCGCTTGTCCTCCAGCGAGGGCGAGACATTGACCTCGGCGTCGGTGATGATGAGGGGCTGGGCGTAGCTGGGAACGTCGGCCACGTAGGCATGCGAGACGCGGCGCGTGGTGCGCAGACCACCGGCATGCCTGAGCACGACGTGCAGCAGGGTGTGCACAGGGATGCTGCCCTGCATGATGGCGGCGACCTCTTTGGCGCGTGCCATGTCCACGGCCACGGTGGCGGCTTCCAGGGCCGAGCCTGCCTCATGCCAGTCGCAGGCGCCCAGGTCGAGCCCGGCAGCCCGGGCGGTGTCGGCGATGCGTGCGCTGTCACCAATGAGCACTGGGCGCAGCAGGCCGGCCTGGGCGGCTTCCACCACCGCCTTGAGGGTGTGGAGCTCTTCGGGGTAGACCACGGCGCAGCGCAGCGCGCTGGACTTGTCCACCAGGGCGATCAGCTTTTCAAAGCGCTCCAGACGCTGCAGACGCATCTTGGGCAGGGTGGCTTGCGGGCGGCGGACCTTGGTGGTGGGCGCCATGATCTCGGCTTCGCCGACGATCACGTTCTTGCCGTTCTGGTTGGTGCAGACGCAGTCGAGCACGACCACGTTCTTGTCCTTCTTCTCCTTGACCGTCAGGGTCACGGCCACCGTGTCGCCCAGGCTGACCGGGCGCACGAAGCGCATGTTCTGGCCCATGTAGATGGTGCCCGGGCCGGGCAACTGGGTGCCCAGTACGGTCGAGATCAGGGTGCCGCCCCACATGCCGTGGGCGATCACCTTCTGGAAGGGCGTCTCCTTGGCGTAGGCATCGTCCAGGTGGGCGGGGTTGACGTCTCCGCTGAGGATGGCGAAGGCGTCGATGTCGTCCTTCGTCAGGGTGCGGGTCAAGGTGGCGCTGTCACCCACGGCGAGTTCGTCGTAGGTGCGGTTTTCCAGCATGGCTGGTGTGTACTCCTGATTCATCGGCCTCAGCTTCATGTCCTAAATAGCGAGGGACGAATGTGCCATGGCCTCGGCTCTTGAAACGTAAGCAAATGTTGGTGTTTGACCTTCTTGCCACGTTGCGTCAACTGCGGTCAGCGGGTTATCCCCGCAAGCTGTGGATAACCTTGTTGGAAAGTGCTGTGCAAACCACCTTCTCCCCCGGGCAGACCTTGCATTGCTGAGAAATGAGGCAGTTTGATGACAGCTATTCCATGGATGGCGATCACATCATGGCAGCGGGCGCACCAGCCTGACGGGCAGCCTGCTTTGCTTGGACACGTCGTCGCGGGCTTCGCCGTCGCTCAGGTTGACGGCCCAGCCCTGCAGCGCGGGGGGCTGGCCATCGTCGCTGGTGCGACCCCGCATGACGTTGCCATAGTTGTACTGATTGAAGTTGCCCCCCGTACGGAGGTTGGCGGTCATTGACCAGTACCAGCCGCGTGGCGCGGCGGGGAACAGCACGGGGTCCACACCGGGCGGCGTGACGCCTTTGCTCACCAGGCGCTTGAGTTCCGTCACCCGAGGCAGGCGCCAGCCCAATGAATCGGCCTGCCGGCGGGCGGCGGCCAGGCCCATGGCGCCCGCGTGATCGACCAGCTTGGGCTTGCCCGTGCAGGTCTGGCCGTTCCAGGACATGCCTTCCACGCAACGTGACCACGCCAGGCGGGCGCGGGTGTTGATCACTTCGGTGCCATCGGCCGATGGCACGAGACGGGGCGCGTTGGGCGCATCGGGGGAGGGGGCCGCGCAGGCGCTCACCAGGGCCAGTTGGGACAGCAGCGAACCTGCGACCCAGCGCAGTCGAGGATGGAGCGACGTCATGGCTGGACATGGTACAAGCTGACGGGAGCGTGTGCACACTGTTGCGTCCTCGGTGGTGTGTCGTATGCTGCGCATTGCATATCCATGCCAAGGAGGGGCAGCATGTCGGAGACCAGCCATCGTCGTGTGGGCGCCTTGATGCGCGCCTTGTTCGAGATCCTCATGTCGTCGCCAGACGGATTGCCCGCGCCCGAGGCGCTGGCGCGGCTGGCGGGCACCTTCCCGCTCACGCCACAGGAGCTGGCGCCGGATCCTTCGGGAGAGCCTCACTTTGAAGCGGTGCTGGGCGACGCTGCCCAGGAGGCCCTCAAGGCGGGCTGGCTGCAGCAGGAGCAGGGGGCCTGGCAGGTCACGGACGAGGGGCGCGAAGCCTACGGCAGACTGACCGACCCGAAGGCGTTCTACGAGGGCGCCTGCCAGCTCGCCCGACAACGGACCCATGGGGCCCCATCCAAATCCTTTGATGCCTACAAGCGCAGCAAGCCACCCATGGCGGGGGCGATACCGCCCGAGGCGCCGGAGTTCAGTGTGCAGCGGATCGATACACGCGAGCTGTCCATCTCGGCCGTGACGGAGAGCGGCACCGGTGTCAAGGTCTGGTTTGGCACGGATCGCAACCGGGTGAGCGATGCCCCACGCCCGGCTCTGAGCTTCGGCTCGGATCGCAGTGCGGAGGACGACACCTTGTCGCTGGGGCATGTGGAGGTGTCCATCCCCTCGACCCACCAGGAAGGCGACATCGAGCGCCCATCGTGGTGGCGCCTGGAGTTCAGTGAGGACCCTGACAAGCACATGGTCGTGCGCAGCTTGCAGGTGCTGGATCAGGCCGAATGGGTGCAGGATGCTGCGCATGCGGGCGCCGAGGGGCTGTTGTTTGTCCACGGTTTCAATGTCACCTTCGAAGAGGCGGTGCTGCGGGCCGCCCAGCTGGCCTTCGATCTCAAGTTCGCGGGCGTGCCGCTGTGCTACAGCTGGGCCTCGGTCGGGGACACGGAGGACTACATCCAGGATGAGCAGACCGTGGAGTGGTCGACCGACAACCTGCGGCGTTTCCTGGAGCTGGTGACCACGAAGCTGGGCCTCAAGACCCTGCATGTGATCTGTCACAGCATGGGCAATCGGGCCCTGACCCGTGTGCTGAGCCAATGGGCCGAGCAGCCGGGGCAGGCCCCCATCGGCCAGGTGGTGCTGGCCGCGCCGGATGTGGACACGGGCCTGTTCAAGCAATTGGTGGCCCGCTTCAAACCCGAGTGGCAGGTGACCCTGTATGCCTCGCGAACGGACCGCGCCATCCTGGCCTCACGGCTGCTGCACGACAACCCGCGTGCGGGTGATGCCAAGCCGCCCTGTGTCATGCCGCGTGTCGTGACGGTGGATGTCAGCAGCGCCGGGGCGCAGATGCTGGGCCTGGGGCACAGCTATTTCGCTGCGGCCAGCACGGTGTTCACCGATCTGTACTACCTGCTGCGCAATGTGCCCGTGGATCAGCGCAAGAGTGTCTGCAAGGCGCCCTCCGGCGGCTATTTCGTGCTGCCCTGACTGCCCCTCGGCCAGCCACACCGGTGCGGATCAAGCCCGGTTGAGGCTGTCGAAGGACTGGCCTGAGGCCACCAACTGCACCAGCAGCGGTGCGGGGGCCCAGAACAGCGGGTCCTCCTGAGCGAACGCGCGGATGTCGGCCAGGATCGTGGGCAGACCCACGATGTCTGCCCACTTCATGGGGCCGCCGCGATGGCGCGGGAAGCCGTAGCCGTGCACCATGGCCACATCCACGTCCAGGGGGCGCAGGGCAATGCCTTCCGCCACGACCTTGGCCCCTTCGTTGACCATGGCGGCCAGGTAGCGGCGCTGCAGTTCGTCCTGTGTGAAGCGCCGTGGTGTCACGCCCGCCTTGGCACGCTCTTCGGCCACGATGGCTTCGACCTCGGGGTCGGGCTGGCCGGTACGGGCGCCGTTGGCGTAGAGATACCAGCCTCGCCCGGTCTTCTGGCCGAACCAGCCTCGCTCACACAGCCGGTCGGCGATGGGCACATAGCGGGCGCGTGGATCGCGCGTGGCCGCGCGTCGCTTGCGGGTGGCCCAGCCGATGTCGCCGCCAGCCAGGTCGCTCACCTCGTAGGGGCCCATGGGGTAACCGAAGGCGCGGGCCATCTGGTCGATCTCATACGGGCTGGCACCGTCTTCCATCATGAAGTCCGCCGCCTGGCGGTAGACGGCCAGGATGCGGTTGCCGATGAAGCCATCGCACACGCCGGCCCGCACGGGCACCTTCTTGAGACGCCGGGCCAGCTCGAACCCCGTGGCGACCACGTCGGCGCTCACCTGGGCGGGCACGACGATCTCCAGCAGTTTCATGATGTTGGCAGGCGAGAAGAAGTGCAGGCCCACCACGTCCCCGGGGCGAGAGACGCTGGCAGCGATCTCGTTGACGTCGAGGTAGGAGGTGTTGGTGGCCAGCACGGCACCTGCGCGGCAGACGCGGTCCAGCTCGGCAAACACGGCCTTCTTGACGGCCATGTCCTCGAACACGGCTTCGATGACGATGTCGGCATGGGCCAGGGCATCGTAGGTGGTCGAGCCATGAAAGCGCGACAGCACGGCGGCCTTGCCGTCCTCTGTCATGCGCGCCTTCTGGATGAGTCCGTCGTAGACCTTGGCCACACGTGACCGGCCCAGGGTGAGTGCGGCTTCGTCACGCTCGATCATGGTCACCGTCAGACCGGCATCCAGCAAGGCCACGGCGATGCCGGCGCCCATGGTGCCGCCACCGATCACGCCCACATGCTGGAAGGGGCGGGGACGGGCGGCGCGGGTTTCGGGGGCCTTGGCCACTTCGCGCTCGGCCAGGAAGGCGTGGATCAGGCCGGCGCGCTGCGGGCTCTCCAGGCATTGGGTGAACAGCTCACGCTCGGTGGCCAGGCCTTGCTCGAAGGGCAGGTCCAGTGCGGCCTGCACGCAATCGACGATCTTGCCGGGCGAGAACAGTCCGCGTTTTTTCTGCACGTCGGCGCGGGCGGCATCGATGGCCGCCTGCTGGGCCGCGCGATCGGCCAGGGCATCGGTCTGCGCGCTGCTGCGGCGCACGGGGCTGCCATCCGACAGCAGGCTGCGGGCATAGGCGATGCCCTCGGCGGCGATGTCATCGCTGGTGGCCAGGTGATCGATCAGGCCCAGGCGCAGGGCCTCTCTGGCACTGGCGTGGCGCCCCGTGAGCATCAGGTCCAGGGCGGCTTGCGCGCCGATCAGGCGTGGCGTGCGCTGGGTGCCTCCGGCGCCGGGCAGCAGGCCCAGGGCCACTTCGGGCAGGCCCAGGCGGGCCGTGTCGGTGGCCAGGCGGTAGTGGGCGGACAGGGCCACCTCCAGGCCGCCACCCAGGGCCGCGCCATGGATGGCCGCGATCACCAGTTTGGGACAGGCTTCGATGAGGGCACCAACCTCTGGCAGCGAGGGGGCTTGCGGCGGCAGGCCGAACTCGCGGATGTCGGCGCCGGCGATGAAGTTGCTGCCCGCGCCGCAGATCACCACGGCGTGGACGGCTGGGTCAGCGCTGGTTTCTTCGATGGCGCGTTGCAAGCCGCGACGCACGGCGGTGCTCAGGGCATTGACCGGCGGGTTGGAGATCGTCACCAGGGCGATGTGATCGCTCACGGTGGTGGTGACAACGTTCGCGGCAGGTGTGGCTTCCATGGTGCGGAGTCAGACGTGGCAGATGTGCTGACACTGTGCCACGGAACGGCCCGCGCGCCGGCGCTCAGTCGTCCATGGCCTGTTGCTTGCGCTGAGCATGGTAGGCCGTCATCACGCGATGGGCCACCAGGTCCAGTGCGGGGCGGGTATTGCCCTGCTTGTCGGTCCAGACCTTGGGGGTCAGGCTGCCGGCCAGGGCGAGGGAATCGCCGTCTTCCAGGGCCATCAAGGCCGTGCAGGCCTGGGCATCGAAGGCGATCACGTTCACGATCAACTGGTCGCCCTCGCCCGTGGTGGCCAGCACCTTGGCCACGCTGAAGGGTTTGCCGTGCTTGTCCTGCCGCTGGTCCGGGGCGCCGTGCAGTTTGCCGACGATGAGTCCGTCAATCATGTGTGCTTTCTGCCCCGTGCGGGGCGGTGAGGCGCTCATTAGACCTCACTCGTCCTGGGGAACCACCATGTGTCCACTGTCGAGGAACTTGTCGAAGTGGATCTGGCTGGGGTCGATCCCCGCCTGGGTCATGACGGCGATGCAGGCATCGATCATCTGCGGGGGGCCGCACAGGTAGGCCTGGTGCTCGTTCAAGCGGTCGCCCACGATGGCATGCAGTTGTTCGTGGATCAGGCCGCGCTGGCCGGCCCAGGCGCTGTGTGCGGGTTCGGTGGACAGCACGGGGATGAACTGGAAGCGCCCGGTCCAGCGGCGCCGGATCTGATCGATCTCGTCCAGGGCATACAGATCCTTCTCGGTGCGTGCGCCCAGGATCAAGGTGACGTGGCGATGGCCCTGGTGATCCTCGATGGCCTGTTCGAGCAAGGCCTTGATGGGGGCCAGGCCGCTGCCCCCGGCGATGCACAGCAAGGGCTGGAGGCCCGGGCGCAACTGGAAGTCCCCGTAGGGCCCCTGGAGGCTCAGCGAGCTGCCCACCACCGCCTGCTCGAAGAGCCATTCGGTGAAGGCGCCCCCATGGGTCTTGCGGATGAAAAAGTCGACCCGCTGAGGACGCTGCGGATCATGGGCCGAGGCAAAGGAAAAGCTGCGGCCTTCGCCGACACAGCGATCGGCCTCGGCGGGTACGATCAGATCGGCATACTGGCCGGCGGTGTAGGGCATGGCTTGTTGGAGCTCAAGCACCACATGCAGGATGTCGTGGGTGAGGTGCCGCAGGCTCTGGATCCGGCCTTCGGTCTCGATGATCGGGTGGGCCGCTGCGCCCTGCCGCAGGGCGACTTCGATGACGACATCCGAGCGGGGCAGGCTCTGGCAGGCCAGGATGTAGTTCTGCTGGAGTTCCTCCGCCGAGAGCAGATAGCTCTTGTCGGTCAACTCCTTGACCTTGCCTTGCACCAGCTTGCATTTGCATTCGCCACACCCGCCGACGCGGCAGTTGTAGGGGAAGGCAATGCCTTGGTTGATGGCGGCCAGCAGCAGGCTCTCCTTGGTGGAGGCGCGGACCGTGGTGCCAGGAGAATTGATCTGGAGATTGAACTCCGTGGGGCCGCGACGAAACAGGCGATCGAACACAGACTCGCTCCTTGAAACGGTGACGGCCAACCGGTGGGATGCACCGGTCGGCCATCGAAGGGGGGGTAGGGCGTCAGGCGAGCTTGGCGTTGACGATCTTCAGGCCACGCATGCCGCTGTTTGCGCTGGCTTGCTGTGCCAGTTTGCGTTCAGCGGGGGTGGCGTGCTTTTCATCCCAGTCGTTCAAGGCCGGGGTCATCATCTTCTTGAACAGGGGCGGCACCAGGGCGATCAGCAGCATCGACAGGTAGCCGGCCGGCAGCATGGGCGCGGTCGGGTAGGCATACAGCGTCCAGTACGGGGCTTCACCTTCGGCATGGTGGTGCGAGTGGCGCGCCAGGCTGTAGAGCACATTGGTGCTGCCCCAGTGGTTGGAGTTCCAGGAGTGGCGGGGCTGCACGGGCTGGCCCGGCACACGCACCAAGCCGTAGTGCTCAAAGTAGTTGGTGATCTCCAGGTACTGCTTGCCGACAAAGGCCAGCAGTGCCCAGAAGCCCACGCCAGCCCAACCCGCCATCAGGTAGGCGACCAGGAACATGCACAGGTTCTCGAGGTTGCCACGCAGGAAGGGGCTGGCCAGGGGGTTCCACACCGACTTGCCCAGCTTGGCCAGACGGGCCTTTTCCACCTGATAGGCGTGCACATAGCTCACGATGGTCGAGCGCACAGTGAACTGGTAGAAGCTCTCGCCGCGACGTGCCGTGGCGGGGTCCTCCGGCGTGGCGACGCGCACATGGTGGCCGTACACGTGTTCGATGGCAAACGAGGTGTCGCAGGTGAAGGCCAGCATCCAGCGCCCCATGAAGAGGTCGAAGGGCTTGCCGGTGCGGTGGGTGAGCTCATGCCCGGTCACCGTGCCGCCCACGGCGTTCATCAGGCCGACCGAGACGATGCAGCCGGCCCACATGCCCCAGTGGTCAGTGGCAGCGCGGGCCGCGAACAGGTCAACATTCAGGTGTTGTTGCACCCAGGCCCCGAAACCCAGGACATCGGTGGAGCTGAACATCCACATGACGAGGAAGTTGAGCACAGCCAGCAGCGGCAAGATCGTGTAGAGCGGCAGGTTCAGCAGCCAGCGGATCTGGACCTTGGGCGGCTCGGAGGTGTCGCGCGGCATGAACATGTCGGCCGCCAGAAACACGGTGATCGCAAAGAGGAAGGGCGACCACATCCACCAGCCGCCATGTGACACGGCCCAGATGAAGAGCACGGACAGCCCGGGCATCATCCAGCCTTTGAGATATTTCGACATTGCAGTCTCCTGTATCGATTCGTTGAGCTTGTACGGCCTTGGAAACGATTCCCTCGGCGCCTCGCTGACCTGAGGTTTTCAGGCCATGGAGGCGACTCTATGGATCTGGGAAAAATTAACCCTGATCAAGATCTGGAGGGATGGAGAAGCGGAGTCTGGCGATATCGCGGCGGCGTATTGCGGATGGTCAGGGCATGAGGACGAGTTCTTCAAAGGCCACACCCTTGACGCGCCCGGGCAAGCCTTGTTCATGCAGATAGTCGTTGGTGGCGGCATGCAGTGCTGCGCCGTAGCGTTTCATGCCTTCGCGGCCCTTGAGGTCTTCATAGGACAGGGTGGCGGCCACGTCGCGCACGAGCACCGTCAGGGCGGCGTTGTAGTCCTGCAAGGACTGGGGGTCATCCACGCTCTTGAGCTCGAAATTGACCTTCACGGCCATCATCCGCCCATCCGAGAGTTGCGAGACGACCTTGTCGAGCCCCAGCCAGACGGGGCGCGGCCGCTCTGTCCCTGAGGTGGCGCCCAGCATCGAGTAGGCCCAGACCAGGGCGGCGGTCAGCAAGACACCCAGGCCGACGAGCAGGCCCGGGGTCCAGTCGCGGCGATCGGTGGCGGTGGGGGCGGTCAGAGTCGATGACATCCAGGCGTCCTCAGGGCAGTTCACGAAGTCGCCAAGGTACTACGGCCGAGGGGCACTTCGACGGCACAAGCGGGCCTGGCATGCGACATACGCACGCCCTGCGCTCATTGAAACCCGGGGCCCTCCAGCTCCTGTTGCATCAGCTCGATCTGCTGGCGCAACTGGTCGGCCTGCTGTTGCCAGTACATGGCCGTGCCGAACCACGGAAAGGCCGCGGGGAAGGCCGGATCGTGCCAGCGGCGCGCCAGCCAGGCACTGTGGTGGATCAGGCGCAGGGTGCGCAGGGCCTCGACCAGGGTCCACTCCCGCCAGTCGAAATCCTCCATGCTTTCATAGCCCTCCATGAGGGCGTACAGGGCGCTTTGACGCTCGCGGCGGTGGCCTCCCAGCAGCATCCAGAGGTCCTGCACGGCCGGGCCGTTGCAGGCGTCGTCCAGGTCGACGAAGTGAGGGCCTTCGGGCGTCCACAGCATATTGCCCAGGTGGCAGTCGCCGTGCAGGCGGCCGGTGCGCAGGCCGGGCACGCGGTCGAAGCAGGCCTGGGCCAGGTCCAGCGCCTGGGCCGTGACATCCAGCCAGATGCGGCGCTGGGGATCGGGCAGATCGCCATGCTCGTCCAGCCAGCGCCAGGCGCTGCGCCCAACCTGCTCGACGCTCAGGGTGTGGCGGTGCTCGAAGGGCGACTGGCGGCCCACGGCGTGCAGGCGGGCCATGAGGCGGCCGATCCATTGCAGCACCTCGGGGTCGTCCAGTTCGGGGGCTCGGCCGCCACGGCGCGGGCTGATGCTGAAGCGGTGCTGCACGCCGTCGCGCGACCACATGGCCAGGGTGGGGGGCGAGCCCAGCACGCGGGCCACATCGTTGTTGACGCCGTGCAGGGGCAGGGGGGCCACGGCCGGGATGTCGGCCTGGGCCAGGTCGTGCGAGAAGGTGTGTTCCTCGACGATCTGTGCGTCGCTCCAGCGGCCAGGGCGGTAGAACTTGGCCACCACCATCTGGCCGTCGCTCAGGCCGACCTGGAAGACCCGGTTCTCGTAGGAGTTCAGGGGCATCAGGCGCCCGTCGGGGTCCAGTCCGACGGCCACCAGGGCGTCGATCACGACATCGGGAGTGAGCTGGGCGTAGGGCGTGAGGTCATCGGTCATGCCCGATGGTAGCGCCTGCCGTCTGGCTCAGCGCTGGCGCGTCGACGTCTTGGGTGCGCCCCAGGCCACCAGGGCGTCGTTGAGCACATGCATGGCCAGACCGCAGCCCGACAGCATCAGGGCCAGTTGCCCGGCGGTGCCGTGCACCTCGCCGTGATCACCGGTGGGCACCAGGGCCAGCGCCAGCAGGGCGCCGGTGACGGGCAGGCAGCCGGCCAGGGTGCCGGCCATGCGGGTGCGCCAGTGCAGGGGCTGGCGGCGCACGAAGGCCTCCAGGATGCCCAGGCGCCAGGTGGTGCGGAAGTAGTTGGCGGCCAGCAGGCCGGAGAGAACAGCGATGCCGAAGAAGGGACTCAGGGGATGCATGATGGGCACGGTACAGCGGTGCCCGGCATGACGACCAAGAGAGTCCGGGCGAGGGGCGCAAGCATACTCAGAATTGCCCCTCGCGTTAAGGGTTAGCCCTCGATTTGAGGGGGCTGACCCGGCACGATTCACGTCAGGAGTCGAGTTCGGTGGCCGCGCGGATGGCCTTGAGCACGGCAGAGTTGATGTCCTGAGCCGACATCATCAGGTTGTCGCTGGCTTCGCGGATTTCGTCGATGGTCTGGCCTTCGATGGATTTCACGAGGCGGAAGTAGGGCTCGTAAGGGCCGGTGCGCTCCGACAGGGCCATGAAGACCCGCTCGGGCACGGGGATGGTCTTGAGCAGTTCGGAGAAGGGCTGCTTGAACATGCGGTCCAGCAGGGAGAACACGCCGCAGATGAACAGTTCGTTGCGCATCTCGTCGCTGCCGCAGCCGCGCGAGAGTTCTTCCATCAGCAGACCGCGACGCACGGCGGCGTACATCACCGGGCGCATATTGGGGTCCTTGCTGGCGGTGGCCAGCAGCAGGGCCAGCCAGCGCTTGAGGCGCTGGTAGCCCAGCACCATGATGGCGTGGCGGAAGGAGCTGATCTCCACCGACAGGCCGAAGGCCGGCGAGTTGATGTAGCGCAGCAGCTTGTAGGCCAGGGCCGGATCACGCTTGAGGGTGTTTTCCAGCACCTCGATGTCGGCTTCCTTGTGCACCTGGTCGATCAGTTGCACGATGGCCTGCAAGGTGGGTTGGTCGGCGTTGCGGGTGTTGCCGCCCTGGGTGACATCGTCGATGGGCCAGCCCAGCACGGCCACGGCACCCCGGCGGAAGCTGGCTTCCATGTCGGGCACATTGCCCACCCCGGCCTGGACCATGTCGATCTGGCGGGTGATGCCGCCGGGTGCCTGAAGCAGCCCCCCGGTGGAGCGGTCCACGCGCCGGTCATCCTCCAGCTCGATCAGGGAGTATTTGAAGCAGGGGATCACCTCGCGTGGCAGGTCCTTGTAGGGCCGCCCCTTGAGCACCAGGATGCTGCCATTGGCATGCAGGGCGCAGATGGCTGCGCTGTTGGCCTCGTCACAGGCCATGAAGGCGGGGATCTCGATCAGGATGTTGGTGGCAGGCTGCGCATGCATGAGGTCCTGCAGCAGACCTTCGCTGAGCACATTGAGCCAGACCTGGGCCGGGTTGTCCGCAGGCCAGACTTCGGCCACGGCAGCGAGCAGGGAGGCCGCGTCCAGATGGGCGCCTTGTTGCAGGGGGAAGACCGTCAGGCGGGTGGCCACCACCGCACGGTTGCGGTCGATGACGGGGCTGTAGGCCAGAGCAACATGGCTGAGGATGGCGTGATCAAGCATGGTGTGGTGTTCCGTGGAGGACACAAGGGTCAGATGTTGACGTACTGGAACAGCGAGAGCTTCTGCACCATGGCGTAGCTCTTGAGCGCAGCGTCATAACCGGTCTGTTTGGATTGGAACTTGGAGATGGCTTCGACCATGTCCAGATCTTCCGCAGAAGAACGGTCGTTTTCCGCCGTCAGCTTGAGCGAGCTGATGCGGTTCTCGATGCCGTCCATGCGGTTGAGGGTCTCGCCCACGGCCGAGCGGGCGGACTGGATGTTGCTCAGGAGACTGTCGACGCCAGCCAGGCCGGTGTTGACGGTCTGCTGCACCTGGCCGTTGTTCATGTTCGTGGCATTGAGCGCATTGATGGCACGGTCCAGCGTGTCGAACACACTCAGGGTGTTGGTCGATTGCTGGATGGAGAAGGAGTCGCCGTTGGCGGGGTTGCCCGAAATGCCCACATCCATGCCGCGACCAGGAATGGTGATGCTCTTGCCCTTTTCATAGGGCACGCCGGAGGCGAGCGCATTGCCGTCTTCCAGAATGTCGTAGGTCGTGCCACCGGGGCCGGTGGCGAACTGGATGGTGTAGACCGGCGGGGTGGTGCCGGTCGGGGCGGGGTAGGGCAGGCTGCCGGGGGCGCTGATGGAGCCGGCACTGATCCAGGCTTCACCGGTGTTGGTTGTCGCCACTTGGGTTTCAAACACGCCATTGCCTGTCTTGGCCTTGAGCCAGACGAGGTCACCGTCCACGGTCAGACTGAGTTTTTCGCTGGACGAGGCCTGGGCTTCGCCGCCCTGACCGACGAACTGCACGCCACCGGGCATGTCGACGAAGGGCGGGGAGGAACTGCCCTGACCACCAAAGACGAAGCCACCTCCGCCGTCAGGTCGGTTGGCCACCGACAGCATCTGGTTGCGCACTTCGCGCAGGCGGATGGCCAGGCTGCGGCGCTCGCCATCGGAGTAGCTGCCGTTGCCGGCGGCGATCAGGGTTTCACGGGCCTGTTGCAGCAGCTCGACGGCATCGCCCAGGGCCGCCTCGCTCAGGCCCATGGTGTTGCGGCTGGCTTCCAGGCCGCGCTGATTGGCTTCGCTGCGGGCAATGGAGCTCATCGCGCGTTCGGCGCGCGCGGCGGCCACCGGGTCGTCGCTGGCCACATTGATGCGCTTGCCGGTGGTGAGCTGCATCTGCGATTCGCTCAGATCCTGCTGGCGACGCTGCAGGTTGCCGATGGCGGAGTCAAAGCTGTTGGCGGTGCTGATGCGCATGATGTGCCTCCTCAGGATGCGACCTGCATCAGGGTGTCGAAGACCGACTGTGCAATCTGCAGGATCTTGGCTGCAGCCTGGTAACTTTGCTGGAACTGGATCAGGCGTGCGGCCTCTTCGTCCAGGTTCACGCCGACCTTGTTGGCCAGCACGTCCTGGGCATTGGAGGCCAGGGCGGCGGAGATGTCGGCCGAGGTCTGTGCGCCTTGCACCATCACGCCCACGGTACCGATGATCTGGGAGTAGGTGCTGCTGACGGTGGAGCCACGCTGGACCGTGCCGCCCGACAGGGTTTGCCGACCGACCAGGTCCTCGTCCCGCAGGGCCAGGATGGCCAGGGCATTGCCGTTGTTGCCGGATGGGTAGGCCGTGTTCTCGACGTTGATGACATCGCCCTGGTAGGGCACACCGTTGAGCTGCAGGTCAAAGCCGTTGTAGCTGATGGCCTGGCCAGGCACCCAGGTGCCGGTGGTGACGGTGGTGCCCATCGGGGCCTGCAGTTCGTAGTCGCCGTTGGGCGAGGTGAAGACGATGCTGATGGCATCGCCGGTCAAGGGGGGCAGGGCAGCATCTGGCGTGGAGGAGATCGACAGAGAGCCGATGGAGGCCGTACCGGTATTGGCCGGCTTGGTGATGGCCGTGAAGGGCGAGGCTGCGGCAATGCCGGTCGGCTTGTCGAGCGATCGCTTCATGAAGGTGGCCGCGGTGCCCACCGGACGCAGCACGAAGCGGTCCGTGTCGGGCACAGCGGCCGAGATGCTGATCTGGAAGCCGTCGACGATGCTGCCATCGGTCACGTTGGTGACCTCACCGTCGCTCAGCCGTGTCATTACGAACTGGCCGGGATTGGCGGCATCGGGCGCCAGGGTGTAATCGCTGGCCTGCAGGAAGCGGCCATCCACCACGCTCAGGCTCACGGGCGGGGTGGTCAGCGACGAGGTGTTGCGGTTGGAAGGCAGCACCTGGGGGGCGCCCGTGGAAAAGATCGGCACGCCGCTGCCGGCCGGGGTGCTGAGGTCCATCCCGAAGGACTGCTGCTGGTTGACACGCCAGGCCAGGGCAGCGGTCAACTGACCCAGCATGTTGCGCGCCTCAGGAATGTCATTGTTCTGGACACTCAGCAGCCCGGCGATGGAGCCGCCGGTGATCATGGCCTCGTTGACCGGTCGGGTGCCCGAAGGATCCTTGATCATGAGGCGACCCTGGGAGGGGTCGAACTCATCTTGCATGATGCTCAGTTCATCCGAGTCGTTGCCCAGCACCAGCCGCTGGCCACCCCCGATGAAGATGCCCATCGTGCCATCGCCCGCCATGACGGTGGAGACCTGGATCAGGCTGTTGAGGTCCTTGACCAGCATGTCGCGCTGGTCCAGCAGGTCATTGGGCTCATGCCCCACGCCCTTGACGGAGGCGATCTTCTGGTTGATGTCGGCCAGTTGGACGGCAATGCCGTTGATCTGCTCGACGGTGGCCTTCATGTCAGCGACCACACCTTCTTGCAGGGAGTTGAGCTGGCCAGCCGCGGCACGGGTGCGCGAGGCGACGTCTTCCGCACGGGCCAGCACGACCTGGCGCGCGGACATGTCCTGCGGCTGGTTGGCCACATCGACATAGGCGTTGAGCATTTCGCCTGCGGCATGGCCGATGCCGGCCTCGCCCATGGGCAGGATCTTTTCCAGTTGGTTGAGCTTGTCCAGGCGTGTCTTGTCCGAGGAGGAGACCGAGGCCGTCTGGTTCGCTTCGCGGGCCAGATAGGGGTCCGAGGTGCGCTCGATGGTGGAGACGCGCACGCCCCGACCGAAGAAGCCGGCACCCGTGAAGCGGCCGTTTTCCGTGGCGAGCTTCACGTCCTGGCGCGAATATCCCTCGGTATTGGCGTTGCTGATGTTGTGGCTCGTGGTCTCCAGCATCGCCGTGTTGGCGAACATGGCACGCGTGCCGAGAGCGAACAGACCGGATCCCATACCTCAATCCCTCCGCTGCTCAGGTCACGGTGCGTTGGAGGCGCAGCGTGGTGTTGATGACCTTGGTGAGCTTGTCAGCGTACGCAGGGTCGGTGGCGTAGCCTGCCTTCTGCAGTCCACGGGCGAAGCCCTGAACCGAGTCGGCCTGGGCCATGGTCTGACTGTAGCGGGGGCTCTGGCTCAGCAGGCGGGCATGGTCCTTGAAAGACTCTTCATAAGAGGCATAGGCACGGAACTTGGCCGTGACCTTGCGGGCCACGCCACCGATGTACTCGGTGGTGGTGACCTCGGCGACCTTGCCCTTCCAGCTCGAGTCGGCTTTGATGCCGAACAGGTTGTGGCTGTTGCTGCCATCGGTGGCGCGGATCTCGCGTTTGCCCCAGCCTGACTCCAGCGCCGCTTGCCCCAGGATGTGGGCGGCCGGGATGCCGGTGCTGGCTTCGGCGGCAGCGGCAGCAGCCTGGTGTTTTTTCACGAAATTTTCGGTATGGCTGAGTTTGCCGCTGCTGGCAGCGCCTTCGGCTCGTGCCGGGGCGGCCGCCGCGCCTGCCGCGTGGGCCGTCGGCGTGGCGACCTTGCCCATCTGGCGTTCGAGCTGGCGCAGGATCAGGTCGCCCAGACCGCCGGGCAGGCCGCTCATCTGCGTGGACATCTGCGTGTCCAGCATGCCGGTGCCCATTTCGGTGGCAGCGTTGTCCGTCATGCCGCTGTTCATGGTGGTGGCGCGCATGGACTTCATCAACTCTTGCATGAAGAGCGACTCCAGCTGCTTGGCGGCCTCCTTGAGGCCGTTGCGGTCGGTGCCGCCGGAGGCCCGCAGGCGGTCCAGCGAGCGCAGGTCCAGCGAAAGGCCGGCGTTGTTGGCGGGGGAGCTCAGACTCATCAGATCACCTCCAGCTCAGCTTGGAGAGCGCCGGCCGTCTTCATTGCTTGCAGGATGGCCAGCAGGTCCTGCGGATTGGCGCCCAAGGCATTGAGGGCCTTGACGACATCGGTGAGTTTGGTGCCGGCGGGCAGCTGAATCAAGGCACCGGGCTCCTGATTGATGCGGATGTCGGACTTCTGCTCGCTCACAGTCTGCCCTTGGGACATGGGTGAGGGCTGGCTGATGACCGGGGTCGAGCTGATGGTGACCGACAGATTGCCGTGAGCGACCGCACAGGGGCCGATGGTGACGGCCTGGTTCATCACGATGGAGCCGGTGCGGGCATTGACCACCACGCGGGCGGCCGGGGTGGCACGAGAGATGTCGAGGTTTTCGATGTCGGCCATGAAGGCCACGCGCTCACCGGCGTTGGCGGGCAGGCGCACAGCCACGGTGCGGCCGTTCTGGGCTTCGGCCGTGCCGTTGCCCTTGGCCTTGTTGATGGCATCGGCCACCTCGCGGGCGGTGTTGAAATCATCGCTTTGCAGATCCAGCTGGGCGATGCTGCTTTGCAGCCAAGGCGTGGGCACGCTGCGCTCGACGGTGGCGCCGTTGGGGATGCGACCGGCGCTGAGGTGGTTGACCGTGACCTTGGAGCCGTTGGCCGAGGCGCCAGCACCACTGATCACCATATTGCCCTGGGCCAGGGCATAGATCTGACCATCGGCGCCTTTGAGGGGAGTGGCGATCAGGGTGCCGCCCCGCAGGGACTTGGCATTGCCCAGGGACGAGACATTGATGTCAATGGCCTGGCCC
Organism: Aquabacterium sp.; assembly: GCF_036279655.1. GTDB lineage: Bacteria > Pseudomonadota > Gammaproteobacteria > Burkholderiales > Burkholderiaceae_C > Aquabacterium. Next base: position 20,691 of record NZ_DASUIT010000070.1, read on the forward strand.
GGCTGGGCGAAGGGTGGCAGGGAAGCGGTGACCAGCACGGCGGCCACGTTCTTGAGCTGCATGGCGGCACCAGGGGGCACGGTGATGCCCATCTGCTGCAGCATGGCGTTCAGGCTCTGAACGGTGAAGGGGGTCTGGGTGGTCTGGTCGCCCGTGCCGTCCAGGCCGACGACCAGGCCATAGCCCATGAGCTGGTTGGGGCGCACGCCTTGAACGGCGGCGATTTCCTTGAGGCGAACGGCGTGGGCCTGTGTGGGCCACCACACCGCTGCCGAGGCAGCAACGAACGCCAGGGCGATCAGAAGCTTGAGGAGGCGTTGGGTGGTCATGATGGGCCGATTCCTGGAGAAGACTCGGCCCATTGTTGGCCAACTTTAGATCGGTGAAAGGCTTAAAAAGAATCGGGCGATCCACCCTATTCCCTGGGCTGCATCCTGCGCGCCCCGGCCTCTTTGCTCCACCCGCACATTGGCGATGGCACTGGAGGCCACCGTGTTGCCGGGCAGGATGGTCACCGGGTCCACCTGACCGGAGAAGCGCAGCACCTCGACATTGCGGTTGACGCCGATCTGCTTCTCGCCCGCAATGACCAGATGGCCGTTGGAGAGCACCTCCACGACCGTGGCCGTGATGGTGCCCGAGAAGTTGTGGGTGCTTTCGGTGCTGCCCGTGCCGTCAAACGTGTTGCTGGACGTGGCAGCGGTGTCCAGCTTGGCCAACTGGGCGGCCTTGGCGAAGGGCAGGGCCGAGATCGAACCGCTGATGTTGCCGGTTTTCTCGATCGTGCTGCTCGACTCCTGCTTGGCGCTGACCCGCTCGGTGATGGTGACGGTGATGATGTCGCCCACCAGGCGTGCGCGCGGGGATTCGTAGAGCGGGCGGTAGCTGGCGGCCTGGAACAGGGAGCCGTTCTGGACCGTGGGCGTGACCACCGGCAGCGGGCGCACCTGGGTGGGCCCCTGGACCTCGACCGTGGGCGTGGTGGCCATGCAGCCCGTGAGGGCGCCCGCACCCAGCGCGCACCACAGGGCGCGCATGGAGGGGATGAAGGTGCTCATGCTTCGCATCACAGTTGTCCAAGGCGTTGCAGCATCTGATCCGAGGTCTGGATGGCCTTGGAGTTGAGTTCATAGACGCGCTGGGTCTGGATCATGGTGACCAGCTCTTCCACCACATTGACGTTGGAGGTCTCCACAAAGCCCTGGGCCAGGGTGCCCATGTTGTCGGTGCCAGGATCGGCGGTTTGTGGCGCGCCCGAGGCTGCCGTTTCGGTGAAGAGGTTCTGCCCGATCGGCTCCAGGCCGGCCGGATTGATGAAGGTCGCCAGCTGGATCTGGCCGATCTGTGTGGGTGTGGTGTTGCCCGGCTGCAGGGCCGTGACGATGCCGTCATCGCCGATCGTGACATTCTTGGCATCGGCAGGCACGGTGATGCCGGGCAGCACCGTGTAGCCATTGTTGGTGACCACGCGCCCTTGCGAGTCGACCTTGAAGGTGCCGTCGCGGCTGTAGCCGGTGGTGCCATCGGGCATCTGGATCTGGAAGAAGCCCTGCCCCTGGATGGCCACATCCAGGGAGTTGCCCGTCTGCTGCAGCGTGCCCTGGGTGAACTGGCGGGCCGTGGCCACCGTGCGCACGCCCAGGCCCACCTGCAGACCCGTGGGCAACTGCGTCTGCTCGGAGCTGTTGGCGCCGCTTTGACGCAGGTTTTGGTACATCAGGTCCTCGAACACCGCGTGCGAGCGCTTGTAGCCGGTGGTCGCACTGTTGGCCAGGTTGTGGGAGATGTGGTCCAGCTGGGTCTGCTGGGCATCCATGCCCGATTTGGAAATCCACAGAGAACGCATCATGGCGGTGCTCCTTTCAGGGGTTCGTTACATCAGGAACTGCTGTTGGAGAGCAGTTGAGCAGCTTGCTGCTCGTCTTTTTCCGCCGTCTGCATCAGCCTCATCTGGGTCTCGAACTGGCGGGAGGCCGAGATCATGGAGATCATGGTTTCGATGGGGTTGACGTTGGAGCCTTCCAGGGCGCCTTCCTGCACGCGGGCATTGGCGTCGGCGGGCAGATCGCCATCGGGGCTGCGGAACAGGCCGTCCGCGCCGCGTTCGAGCTTGTTTTCGGGGGTCACCAGCTTGAGTCGTCCGACCGGGGTGACGGTGCCGTTGGCCGCTTTGGCGCTCACCGTGCCGTCCGGGGCAATGGTGACCTCGGTATTGGGGGGCAGGTTGATGGGGCCGCCATCGCCCAGCACGGTGTAGCCGTTCTGGGTCTTGAGGACGCCTTCGCTGTCCATCGTCAAGGCGCCGAAGCGGGTATAGCCTTCCGTGCCATCGAGCGCCTGCACGCTCAGCCAGGATTTGCCCTGCACGGCCACGTCCAGCGGACGCCCGGTGGCCGTGATGGGGCCCGCCCCGTCGTCGTAGCCCACCGTGGTCTCCAGGGCATAGACGCGGGTGCTGGCGCCGTCGCCCCGCACGGGCACGGCCCGCACGGCGTGCAATTCGGCCCGAAAGCCGGTGGTGGAGACGTTGGCCAGGTTGTTGGCCATCACCTCCTGGCGCTGCATGTCCATCTTGGCGCCGGCCATGCCGATATAAATCATGCGATCCATGGCGTGCCCCTTTCAGCGATCAGCGCAGGTTGACCAGGGTCTGAAGCACCTGGTCCTCGGTCTTGATGGTCTGCGCATTGGCCTGGTAGGTGCGCTGGGCCACGATCATGTTGACCAGCTCCCCCGTGAGGTCGACGTTGGATTCTTCCAGGGCGCCGGATTGCAGCACCCCCATGTTGCCGTCGCCCGGCACGCCGGTGATCGGATCACCCGAGCCGAAGGTCGAGGCCCACTCGTTGCCACCCAGGGGCTGCAGGCCTTGCGGGTTGCGGAAGGAGGCCAGCTCGACCTGGCCGGCCGGTTTGGATTGACCGTTCGAATAACGCGCCATCACGATGCCGTTGGACTCGACCGTGATGCTCGACAACTGGCCGGGTGCATAGCCCGTTTGGGCCAGGTTGGTGACGCCAAAGGCCGTGCCGTATTCGGCTGACCCAGCCAGATTGAACTGGACGCCGCTGATGACTTCCGTCATGGCGCCGGAGCTCATGGCCACGGAAGGGATGTCGGGCAGGGTGAAGACACCGCCCGACGTGGTGGCCAGCGGGTTGCCATCGGCGTCGTAGGTGGTGATGGTGCCGGGATCGCCCTGTGCCGGGGCCGCATTGTTGGATGTGGGCGCACCGCCAGCCGAGGGGAAGGTGATGCTCGCCACGCGGGCGGGGTTGCCGAACGCATCCTGCAGGATCGGGGTGCCGTTGGCCGTGGCATACATGTCCCAGTTGTCCGGACCCGTCTTGCGCATGTAGTAGGTCAGACCCAGGTTCTGGCCCTTGATGTCGTAGGCCGTTTGCGAGGTCGCAAAGTTGTAGCTGGTGGGGTCGTTGACATTGAGCGTGCTGCCGGTGCCCACCGCCGCGCGCGAGTCGAAGGTCATCTCCAGGGTGATCAGATCGGTCTCGTTGGGCTCGATGCCGGCCGTGGGCAGCCGCAGTGGTGAGGCCTGGGCCTGCACGACGGTGCCCTGGTTGTCGGCCTGGTAGCCCAGCAGCTTGTGGCCTTCGTTGTTGACGATGAAGCCGTCGCGGTTGAGCTTGAACTGACCGTTTCGGGAGTACATGGTGGGGTTCTTGCCATCGCTGAGCTGGAAGAAGCCCCCGCCGTTGATGGCCAGATCCATCGGGTTCTCCGTGGTGGTGATGTTGCCCTGTGTGAACTGCTGGGCCACCGCGCCCACCGTGGCGCCGATACCGATGTTGTTGCTGCCCGCGCCATTGAGCGCGGCGGCATACATGTCCGCGAACTCGGCACGCGCAGACTTGGCACCATAGGTGCCGGTGTTGGCCACGTTATTGCCAATCACCTCCAGGTTGCGAGCCGAGACGTTGAGGCCGGAGAGTCCTTGTTGAAAGCCCATGATGTACTCCTACAGAGAAGATTGGTTGGTTCAGGAAAGGGCTTTGACCTTGCTGTAGGCCACTTCGCCGCCGTTGCGCAATTGCAGATTCAAGGTGCCGTCCTTGGTGGTGACCGCGTCGACATGGTCCGTGACCAGCGAGGTGGCAGGCAGCTCGGTCGATCCCACCTTGGCCTTGACCGAGAAGGTGTAGGACGACGAGTTGGCCGCCGTGCTCGGTGTCCACTCGAAGCCGTGCTGACCGGCCTTGGCGGCACCCAGGTCGATGGTGTCGACCACCTTGCCGCCCGCATCCTTGATCTCCACGGTCACGTTGGTGGCCGCAGAGTTGATTTCGAAGCCGCCGATGCCGCTGCCATCGGTCATGCTGAGCTGGTTGCCTTCGACGACCACCTGATGACCCACCAGACTCACGCCCTGCATCAGTTGCATCTGCGAGAAGCTGCTGCCCACGCCTTCCATCGTCGTGTTGAGCTTCTCGATCCCGGTGACCGTGCTGATCTGAGCCATCTGGCTGGTCATCTGCGCGTTGTCCATCGGGTTGAGGGGATCCTGGTTCTGCATCTGCGTGACCAGCAGCTTCAGGAAGCGATCAGCCGCTTCATTGGTCTTGTCGCTGCTGGTCGATGAACTGTTGAACAGGCTGCTGGGCAGGGCGCTGCTCGAACTGGTGGCGGTGGTGGTGCTCATCTCAGGTTTCCTTCAGTGATCAGGACCCTTGGCCCAGTTGCAGTGTTTTCATCAGCAGGCTCTTGGCCGTGTTCATCACTTCGATGTTGTTCTGGTAGGAGCGGGAGGCCGAGATCATGTTGACCATCTCCTCCACGGCATTGACGTTGCTGTAGGTGACGTAGCCCTCTGCGTCGGCCTGAGGGTGCTTGGGGTCGTGGATGCGGCGCCCGGGGGTGTCGTCTTCCGTCACCTTGGTCACGGCCACGCCAGCGGTCCCGACCTCGCCCATAGGCTGGGTGGTGAAGACCACGTGGCGCGCCTTGTAGGGGCTGCGGTCGGGGCCGCCCACGGTGTCGGCGTTGGCCAGGTTGGAGGCCACCACATTGAGGCGCTGGGACTGGGCGGACACCGCCGAGCCCGCGACATTGAAGATCTTGAACATGGACATGCTTCAAGCTCCTTCACTGGCCGGTGATGGCCGTGTTCAGGGTCTTGAGAGACCCATTGATGAAACGAAGCGTGGCTTCATAGCGCACGGTGTTGTCCGCAAAGTTGGCCCGTTCCCGGTCCATGTCCACGGTGTTGTTGTCCAGGCTGCTCATCGAGTTGGTGGCGTAACCCAGTTCCGGGTCCTGGCGGCTGCCGGCAGGCTGACCGTTGAGGTTCATGTGGCCAGGGTTGGCCGTGGCCATGGCCAGACGGGGCTGGGCCAGGGCGCTTTGAGCGGACGAACTGGCCCCCGTGGCCTGGCGCAAGGCGGCGGAGAAGTCAAAGTCCTTGGCGATGTAGCCGGGCGTGTCGGCGTTGGCGATGTTGCTGGCGATCAGGCGCTGACGCTCAGAACGCAGCCGCAAGGCTTCGGACTGGAAATTGATGCTGTCAGTGAGTCGGTTCAGCATGGCATCACCTTTGGAGTGACCTTTTGGGAGATGTCATCACTGTGATCCCGGCAGGTCGGAAACATGAGCCGAAATAGCAGGCGCAAGACCTCGCAATTCCGCCCCTTGGGGCCCGGGGGGGACGACTAGAGTGAGACCCATCATGAAAAGATCCGCCTCCTGCCTCTTTGCATCACATGCGCCCTCCGGCTTGACCGGTGGCGCCAGTGGCATGGGTGACATCCCCCTGAGCACGACACACCTGACCATGGGCCTGGTGTGGTGGCTGCTATGGATGGTGGTGTGCGGCCTGGCCGTGTTGTTTGCGCCGGCCCAGGCCCGGGCGCAGCAGACCGTGGCCTGGGCGCCTGCGACGAGCGGTGGGCCCACGCCCTCTCCGCAGGAGGCGCCGTCATCGGCATCGGAGTCGGTCGCTTTGCAGCGGGAACTGGAGACCCTCTTGCGCGGCGCCACCGATCAGGTGAGCAAGGACGTCACGGCCCTGCCGGGCGCTCGCCCCCGTGTGGAAGTGGTGCTGGGCAAGCTCGATCCCCGTCTGAAGCTGGCACCCTGTGACAAAGTGCGCGCCTACCTGCCCGATGGCACCCGTCTGTGGGGGCGCACCCGCGTAGGATTGCGCTGCGAGCAAGGCTCCGTGCGCTGGAATGTGTATTGGCCCCTGACCGTCAAGGTCTGGGCGCCCGCCGTGGTGGCCGTGGTGCCGCTCAAGCCGGGCACCATCCTGAGCGCAGCCGATCTGCGCATTTCAGAGGTGGATGTGGCTGAATCGATCTCGCCCGCAGTGCTCGATCCCCGGGAGATCATTGGTCGCTCCGTGATCCGGGGGATCGCACCCGGGCAGGGACTGCGCCAGGACGATGTCCGTCTGCGCCGCTGGTTTGCCGCTGGCGATGTGGTGAAGGTCACCGTGAAGGGGGCTGGCTTTGCAGCAAGCGCCGAGGGGCAAGCCTTGTCACACGGTGACGAGGGACAATGTGTACGCATCCGGGTGGACAGTGGCCGTGTCCTGTGCGCCCGGCCGATGGCCGAGAGGCAGGCGGAGGTAACGTTGTGATACGTTACAAAAAGTATCTCTCCCCTGATTTAGGGGGGTTCAGGGCTTTGGAATTAAAGTCGGTGGCGACCGCGTCGATATCGCAGATGTCACTACCCGGAAAGTACTGGGAGTAAGGAGTCCAAAATGAAGATCGGCAACACCACAGACACCGCGGTCAACGGCCCCAGCGGTGGCGCACGCACCGAAGGCACCACGAGCGTCGCTCGCCCACCTGGCAAGACAGGTTCGCTTGAGGGCGGACCCGAGGCCAGTGCCAAAGTCAGTCTGTCCACTCTGGCGGGCGATTTGATGAACGGTGCGGACGCGTCGTTCGACGCGGAAAAGGTCTCTCGCGTCAAGCAGGCCATCGAGGATGGGTCTTACAAGATCAATCCCGAAGCCATTGCTGACAAATTGATCGCCAATGCCCAGGAAGTCCTGGCCCGCAAAACGTCCTGAGTCACACCATGGACAGCACACTGAGCGCGATGCAGGATCTGTCAAGCCACGTGCATGACATCGAAGAGCGCCTCCGTGATCTCGATGAGAAACTGCGTTCGCAGGATTCATTGGGCATGGAGGCCGCTTCGGCCGCATTGCACAAGGTGCTCGCGGATGCGCTGGTGGCTTTCCGCCATGCGCAACAAGAGGGGCAAGAGCCTCTGTCTCCTGAATTGAGGCATCGCCTGATGCTGGCTCAGACCCGTGTCACGGGGCTGCAGCAGTCTGTGCACCATGCCGCGTCGACCTTGCAGCGCACCCTGGGGGTGTTGCTGGTGTCCGATGCGCCGGATGCATCCGCCACCTACTCCTCACTGGGGCCCAAGGTGGGCCCTGCGGCTGCCATCAACGCGTATCGCGGTTGAGCGGTTTTTCGGTGCAGCGTGGGGCGCGGGCCGAGGAGGCCTCGGCCCTTTGATCGCCCCACTGGGTGGCGTGCCACGAAACTCGGAGCCGGAAGCACCATCCGTCGCGGACCTCTACCTTGGGCCTATGTATGCCACCAGCAGGGCGACCAAGGGCGGAGGGGGGCTCTGACCGGGCGCCTGTGTGGGTGCTGAGGAGCGCAGGCGGGAGGCAGGCGTGCGTAGCACGCGTCAACATCTGACCCGGTGGCGTTGTCTGAGCGCAGAGCCCGAAGGGCGCGAAGCGAGTTCGCCAACGCTGCCTCTCGACGAGCACCGCAAGGCAGTCCCGCGCAGCGGGACCACCCACTTGAAGCCAGGTCAGAGCCCCCCTCCGACCCAGCCCTGCGCTCTCCCGCCAAAGCGCACGGCCCGGCAGCAGCTCACTCCTCGACCCCTTCGACAATCATCTGCACACTCTGCCGTCCCTGAAACTCATTGACGGCAATCCGGTAGGCCAGCAGCGCCTGACTGGGCAGAGGCTCACTGCGCCCGAACCAGATGCCATCGCGCACCTGCCCCTGCACCTTCACACTCAGCTTGAGGTGACGCTCACCCACCAGGCGCTGCTGGATGATCTGTGCCACATCCTGGAAAACCGGCGCTTCAAACCCCGGCCCCCAGACCGCTTGGTCCAGCAAGGACGCGATCTCCGTCGTGTACCACTGAGCGTCGAGCGAGCCATCGGTGTGCAGACGCCGCATCAGCACATCCGCATCCAGTCCATCGCGGGCCACCTCGGTCAGTGCCTGCTCGAAGGTGGGGAAGTCCTGCGGCGTGATCGTGCAGCCCGCCGCCATGGCGTGCCCGCCGAACTTGCGCAGCAGCCCAGGGTGGCGCTTGCCCACCAGGTCCAGGGCATCCCGCAGATGGAAGCCCGCAATGCTGCGCCCTGAACCCTTGAGCAGACCGTCCTGACCCATGGCGAACACGAAGGTGGGCCGATGCAGCCGATCCTTCAGGCGCGAGGCCACGATGCCGACCACGCCCTCATGAAACTGCGCATCGAAGATGCACACGGCTGGCGGAGGCTCGCCCGAGGGCATGAGGGCTTCCAGATTGGCCTCGGCCTGGTCGCGCATGCCGGATTCGACCTCGCGTCGCTCGCGGTTGATGGCGTCCAACTGGCGGGCCAGGGCCTGGGCATGTGAGGCATCGTCGGTGGACAGACACTCGATGCCCAGCCCCATCTCGGCCAGTCGGCCGGCGGCGTTGACGCGCGGGCCCAGCGCAAAACCGAAATCCTGCGCGCTGGCCTTGGCAGGATCTCGCGCAGCCGCCTGAAAGAGCGCAGCCATGCCCGGTTGCATGCGCCCGCTGCGGATGCGCTTGAGGCCCAGGGACACCAGGCGCCGGTTGTTGTCGTCCAGTCGGCCCACGTCGGCGATGGTGCCCAGCGCGACCAGGTCCAGCAGACTGTCGATGCGGGGCTGACTGGCCGCATCAAACGCGCCACGTCGGCGCAGCTCGGCCCGCAGGGCCAGCAGGACATAGAACATCACGCCCACACCGACCAGGGCCTTGCTCTCGAAGGGGCAGTCAGGCTGGTTGGGGTTGACGATCACGTCGGCGTCCGGCAGCGAGGCCGTGCCCTGGGCGTCGACCACGGGCAGATGGTGGTCGGTGATGATGACCTTCATGCCCTGGGCATGGGCCAGCGTGACCGCCTCGTGGCTGGCCATGCCGTTGTCCACCGTGATCAACAGGTGGGCACCTTGCGCGCGCACCAGATCCACGATGGGAGGCGTCAGACCATAGCCATGCAAGGCGCGGTCGGGCACCACATAGCTGACCTGGCCGGGCTGGGCGCCGAGCATGCGCAGGCCGCGCAGGCCCACGGCGCAGGCGGTGGCGCCGTCACAGTCATAGTCGGCCACGATGCAGATGCGCTGGCCGGCGGCCAGGGTGTCGGCCAGCAGCCGGGCGGCCTCGACCGCGCCACGCAGGGAGTCGGGGGGCAGCAGGCGAGAGGGGGTGTCGTCCATCTGCTCCAGCTGACGCACGCCCCGGGCGGCCAGCAGGCGCGCCATCAGTGGGTGGGTACCGGATTGTTCCAGGGCCCAGGCAGGGCGGGGCGGGACGTCTCGGGGGATGAACTTCATGGGGATCCAGGGGCGGTCACAGAGACTGCAGGACAGAGGAGGGCAGGACCTGGCGCGGGCGCAGGCGGGCCATGGCGCGCTGCCACCAGGGGCCGGATGTGGGTGCCGACAGGGTCAGTGCATGGCGCTCACCACCCAGGCTCAGCCGGACATCGCGTCCGGCCTGCAGGGCCTCGGTCAGGCGTGGCAGAGCCTCGCGCTCCAGGGCGTCCCAGGCGGCCAGCCAGGCATCCAGGTCGGCGCGCAGCAAGGCCTGGCGCGGGCCGTCGAGGACCTGCAGCGAGTGAGACGCCTGGATGGGCTGGGCTCGGCCACAGCCGCTGAGCCAGAAGGAGTTGACGGTGAAGACGCCCCGCTCCGAACGCTCGTCATTGATGGGATGCTGATAGAGCAGCATCTGCACTTCGGCCTGCAAGCGCCGGATCAGGCGGGCCTGGGGGTGCTCGGGCATCCAGACATCGGGATTGCGGCCCAGCACCCGGTCCAGTGAGGCGGTGGGCAGGTCGGCCAGGGTGTCGTGGCAGGCGTACCACCGCGTGGGGGCACCCCAGTGCAGTGTCCAGCCTTCACTTTCGAAGAGGTGGCGCACGGCGTCCAGCAGGGCGCGGGATTCGGCTTCGCTCAGTTGCAGCTCATCGGGGTGCAGCACCGTGAGGTGGTCTCGGCCCATGTACCAGTGCCCGGGCGTGAGCAGGCCCCAGGCCTCGTGCTCGGCCACCGGCAGGCCGTCCGCGCGTGCCAGGTGCGCCGCCCAGGGCGCTTGCCCCGAGGGGGGCAGGGTCCAGCCCAGGGCCTGAGACCACAAGGCTTCGTGAGGTGGGGTGAGGGTGTATTCGTCGCCGTGATGCCAGGTCTGCTGCGTCAGCCGGGACAGCAACTGGTGCAGATGGGGCAGCCGGGCAGCATCGTCCAGCTGGGCCAGGGCGCGCACGCTGTCATCGGCCAGCCCCGCGGCCCAGGGAATGAGCACATGCAGGGGGCGGTCCAGGGTGTCAGGAGGAGTGTCATTCACGGTCGCAGGCATGGTCTGCATTATCGAGTGAGTACACTGCGCACACCATGAAACTTCCTTATGAGTGGCGGATCGGCTGGCGCTACACGCGAGCCGGCCGCAGCGCACGACGCAACGGCTTCATTTCCTTCATCTCCGGGGTGTCCGTGATCGGCATCGCCCTGGGCGTGGCGGCCCTGATCATCGTGCTGTCCGTGATGAACGGCTTCCAGAAGGAGGTCCGTGACCGCATGCTCTCCGTCATCGCCCATGTGGAGCTGTTCCACGCCGATGGGGGCGCGCTGCCCGACTGGCATATCCTGGCCGATCAGGCACGCCGGCATCCGGCGGTGGTGGGGGTGGCGCCCTTTGTGCCGGCCCAGGCCTTGATCGCTCGCGGCGAGGACATGCGCGGCGCCGTGGTGCGTGGCATCGACCCGGCCCAGGAGGCCCAGGTCACGCCCCTGGCGGCACGCATGCAGCCAGTGCTGTCGCGTCTCAAGCCGGGCGAGTGGGGGGTGGTGATGGGGCTGGAGCTGGCCCGCAGTCTGGGCGTGCGCGAGGGCGATCCCGTGACCCTGGTGGCCCCCGGCGGCCAGGTGACCCCGGCCGGTGTGGTGCCGCGGCTCAAGCAGATGCAGGTGGTGGGGCTGTTCGAGGCCGGTCACTATGAATACGACAGCGGCACGGTGATGATGCACATCGACGATGCGGCCAAGCTGTTTCGCACCGGCGGGCCGGTGGCGGTGCAGCTCAAGCTGCGCGATGCACAGCAGGCCCGCGGGGTGGCCAACGATCTGGCCGAGGTCCTGGGCTCCGACGTGATCGTGCGGGACTGGACGCGCACCAATGCGACCTGGTTCGATGCCGTTCAGATCGAAAAGCGCATGATGTTCATCATCCTGACCCTGATCGTGGCCGTGGCCGCCTTCAATCTGGTGTCGACCCTGGTCATGACCGTGACCGACAAGCGCGCCGACATCGCCATCTTGCGCACCCTGGGCGCCAGTCCGGGCTCCATCATGGGCATCTTCATGGTGCAGGGGGCCTTGTCGGGCGTGATGGGCACGCTGGCGGGCCTGGGCCTGGGCCTGCTGGTGGCCTTCAACATCGATGTGATCGTGCCATTCATTGAACACCTGCTGGGCGTGCGTTTCCTGCCTGGCAGCATCTACCTGATCACCAGCATGCCCAGCGATCCCCAGTCCGGGGACATCATTCCGATCGCGGTGGTGTCGCTGCTGCTGTCCCTGGCGGCCACGCTCTATCCGAGCTGGCGCGCCAGCCGTGTCCAACCTGCGGAGGCCCTGAGATATGAATGAACCCCTGCGCGTTCGGCGCATCCACTCCCTGCGTTCACTGCGCTGGCTGGCCAAGGGGTGGTCGGATTTCACCTCGGCGCCCATGATCGGCCTGACGCATGGCGCGGTCATTGCCCTCTTTGGCGGCCTGCTGCTGTGGTTCGGGTGGACACGTTTTTGGGCGCTGGCCGGCGCGTTTTCAGGTTTCTTGCTGGTGGCCCCGGTGTTGTCCACAGGGCTGTATGCCGTCAGTCGCGCCCTGGCGCGGGATGAAGCCGTGAGCTGGTCCACGGTCTGGCGTGTCTGGTTGTCGCTGGACCGGCGCCTGGTGGCCTTCGGCCTGCTGCTGACGGCGCAGGGCACGGTCTGGGTGCTGACCTCGGCGGCCCTGATCCAGGTCTGGGCCGATGCCCCGGTGGACACCCCCGAGCAGTTCGTGCGCCATGTGATCCTGTCACCCCACGCGGGCTTGTTTGAGGGGTGGCTGCTGTTCGGTGGTCTGCTGGCGGCGCCGGTGTTCGCCTCCACGCTGGTCACCATCCCCTTGCTGATGGATCGGCCTCAGGTGGGCGTCATGCAGGCCATCGGTACCAGCTTGCGGGCGGTGGCCACCAATCCGGTGTTGAGCAGTCTGTGGGCGGCGATCCTGATGACGCTGACGCTCATCGGGTTCGCCTCGATGATGTTTTTGTTGATCATGGTGTTGCCGGTCTTGGGTCACGCCAGTTGGCACGCCTACCGCGACCTGGTGGTGCGGGAAAGTTGATGAGCGATGTTTGGTTGGAGCGAAGAGCAAATTGCCCAGTTCGGGATGACCGTCGGTGTCGGCGGCTTCATGCTGTACATGGTGTTCATCATCTTGCAGCTGGCGCGACAGTCCAAGGCGGGCAAGTTCGGCACCTTCGTGCTGTTTGTCGTGCTGGGGTTTGGTCTGCTGGGCTTCGTGGCCAAGCAGGTCATCGCCTGGCTGCTCAAGATCTGAGGCGCGCATGAACGAGCCGGTACACGATGCCCCCATCCTGATCGCGCAGGGCGTTCACAAGCGTTTCTCCGAAGGGCCGCTGGATGTCAGTGTGCTGTCCGGTGTCGACCTGATGGTGCACCGTGGACAGTCCCTGGCCATTGTCGGGGCTTCGGGCTCCGGCAAAAGCACCCTGTTGCATGTGCTGGGTGGCCTGGAGCGCCCCAGCCAGGGCCATGTCACGCTCATGGGGCGCGACTGGTCGGACCTGAACGCGGCCGATCAGGGTCGGTGGCGCAATCAGCACATGGGCTTCATCTACCAGTTCCACCACCTGCTGCCCGAGTTCTCCGCACTGGACAACGTGGCCATGCCCTTGCTGATCCGTCGTCTGGCGCTGGATGAGGCTCGGCGCCAGGCCCGTGCCGTGCTGGAGCAGGTGAGCCTGGGTGCGCGGGCGGAGCACCGCCCGTCCGAGTTGTCCGGTGGCGAGCGACAGCGTGTGGCGGTCGCGCGTGCCCTGGTGACCCGACCGGCCTGCCTGCTGGCCGACGAGCCGACCGGCAATCTGGACCGACACACGGCCGACGCGGTGTTCGAGCTGATGCGCGAGGTGGCCCGCGAACAGGGCACGGCCCTGGTGATGGTCACGCACGATGGCAGTCTGGCTGCGCGGTGCGAGCGTCAGGTCCGCCTGATTGAAGGTCGATTGGCGAGCTGACGATGTCTGCCGCCACCGACCTGGCTGCCATCGGATGGGTCGACACCCATTGCCATCTCGATGCGCCGGAATTCGATGCGGACCGTGAACAGGTGATCGAGCGGGCCCGTCAGGCGGGCGTCGGGCTCATGGTGGTGCCCGCCGTGTCACCGCAGACCTTCGAAGGGGCTCGGCAGGCGGCGCAGGCCTGTGGTGGTGCTTATGCCCTGGGCAGCCACCCCCTGTACGTTCACGAGGTGGGGGAGGGCGCCATCGACGCGCTGCGTCAGGCCTTGATGCAGTACCGGGATGATCCCCGTCTGGTGGCCGTCGGTGAGATCGGCCTGGATCACTTTGTGCCTGAGTTGCAGGATGAGCACAGCCGCCGGCAGCAGGAAGCCCTTTATGCCGGGCAACTGGCCCTGGCCGCCGAGTTCAGTCTGCCCGTCATCTTGCACGTGCGTCGCAGCGCGGATGCCTTGCTCAAGCATTTGCGAAGGCAGCAGGCCTTGGGGCGGCCTGTGCCTGGAGGCATTGCCCATGCCTTCAATGGCAGCGAGCAACAGGCGCTGGCCTTTGTGGCATTGGGTTTCAAACTGGGCTTCGGCGGGGCGATGACGTTTGAGCGCGCCCTGCAGATACGGCGCTTGGCGGCCACCTTGCCGGCCGAGGCCATCGTTTTGGAGACCGATGCGCCGGACATCCCGCCGCACTGGTTGTATCAACGGGCCACGGCCCGCGCGCAGGGCGCACGCAGCCGCAATGAGCCCGCCGAGTTGCCGCGCATTGCCGACACGCTCGCCAGTTTGCGCGGCTGGAATTTGCTGGAAACTTGTACGCGTACGGGTGAGAATGCGCTACAGGCATTGCCCCGTCTGGGCGCGCTTGCGTATTTCAATGACCATGCCAGAATGTCAGGATTGAACCCATAAATCCATAGGAGTCTCGTGATGGTGCATCACAGCCACCTGCGCTCACTGCGTCAGGCCATGGGCATGCTGGCCTTGATGGCTCTGGGCTTGTTGCTGGCGTGGGCCCTGCCTGTGGGAGAGGGGTTTGGCAAGGTCGAGAGCTACCTGCCGGCGCACACCATCCTGGAGATGTTCGCCGTCGTGGTGGCCGTGCTGGTGTTTGCCTCCGGGTGGAACGCCTACAGCCGGGCCTTGCCGGGCAATGCCGTGATCCTGGCCTGCACCTTCATGGGCGTGGCTGCGCTGGATTTCTCGCACGCCATGTCCTACGCGGGCATGCCGGCCTTCGTGACCCCCAGCAGCCCCCAGAAAGCCATCAATTTCTGGCTGGCGGCACGCATGATGGCAGCCGTGGGCTTGCTGACGGCCGTGCTGACGCCGGCACGCCCTCTGTCGTCAGCGCTGGAGCGTTATGGCTGGCTGGCAGGTGCGGTGGCCGTGGTCGCACTGGCGCATGGGGTCTTCCTGTATCGGCCCGAGTGGATGCCGGCGACCTTTGTGCCTGGGGTGGGGCTCACTGCCTTCAAGGTGCGGGCGGAGTTCCTCATCATCGGGCTCTATGCCGTCTCCGGGGGAATCCTGTGGTGGCGGATGAGAAGCCCCCAGGACTTCAATGCAGCGGCCCTGTTCGGCGCGGTGTGCGCCATGGCCCTGAGCGAATGCTTCTTCACGCTCTACCTCCGCGTGCACGATGTCTACAACCTGATGGGGCACCTCTACAAGGTGATCGCCTACCTGTTTCTGTACCGTGCGGTCTTTGTGGAGGTGATCGAGGAGCCCTATCGTGAGATGGCGGCCATGCGGGATCAGTTGAAGGCCACGCTGGACGCCGTGCCCGACGTCATGCTGGAGATGGATCTGCAAGGGCGGTATCACGCGGTTCATACCCCGCAACAGGACCTGCTGGTGCGACCTCAAAGCGATCTGGTGGGCAAGACGGTGCACGAGGTCTTGCCACCCGAAGATGCCCGTGCGGTGACGGCGGCCTTGCAGGAGGCCCTGGTCCGGGGGCGATCGGTGGGCACGCAACTGGAGTTGCCCGTGCCCCATGGACGCCGCTGGTTCGAGCTGTCCGTGTCTCGCAAGGGGGCGGCGATGGAGGCTGACACCCGTTTCATCGTGCTCTCGCGCGATGTGACCGAGCGCAGACAGGCCGAGGCCGCCATCCGGGCACAGGAGGCCGCCAATCAGGCCAGCCGGGCCAAGAGTGAGTTCCTGTCGCGCATGAGCCATGAGTTGCGCACGCCCCTCAACGCCGTCATCGGCTTTGGGCAGTTGCTGCTGCACAGCGGCAATGCACGCTTGACCGGTGGACAGAAGCTGTACGTCGAGCACATCCTCAGTGCGGGCCAGCATCTGCTGGAGATGATCAATGACATCCTCGATCTCACCCGGATCGAATCGGGTCATTCGGATGTGGTGGTCGAGCCCGTGCGCGTGGGCACCTGGTTGGCCGACAGCCTGCCCATGGTCTTGCCGCAGGCCGAGGCGCGCGGTGTGGCGGTCCTGGCCGAAAAGGCCCTGGGAGATCAGCGGGAGATCCTGGGCGATCCCAGGCGACTCAAGCAGGTCCTGATCAATGTGCTGTCCAATGCCATCAAGTACAACCACAGCGGGGGGCGGGTGGCCGTCACCTCGGAGCTGCAGGGCGATGAGCTGGCACTGATCATCGCGGACACGGGCTGTGGCATGACGGCCGAGCAACTGAAGGGCCTGTTCGAGCCCTTCAACCGCCTGGGGGCCGAGCGTGCCGGCATCGAGGGCACGGGTCTGGGGCTGGTGATCTCGCGCCGGCTGGTGGAAGCGATGGGCGGTGTGATCGAGGTGGACAGCACGCCGGGCACCGGCACGGTGGTGACCCTGCGTCTGCCCCGGGCGGCGCCAGGGCAGACTCCTGCCACGACGGAGGTCGAACCGGGTCCTGGCGATGAAGCGCCTGCCGTGGCGGTTCTCACCCGTGCGACGGTGCTGTGCATCGAAGACAACCCTTTGAACGCGGCCCTTCTGCGTGCCATTTTCGACCTCAGGCCGGAGCTCACCTTGGTGATCGCCGACTCGGGCCAGCAGGGTCTGGTTCAAGTCAGGGCGCAGCATCCGGATCTGGTCCTGATCGATCTGCATCTGCCTGACATGAGCGGGGCCGAGGTGCTTGCGGCCATCCGTCAGATCCCCGAGGCGAGCCATCTGACTTGCATCGCCATGTCGGCCGATGTGTCGGGAGACCCCCTGGCCCGTGCGCGCGAGCAGGGATTTGCCGATTTCTGGCCCAAACCACTGGACGTCGACGGCCTGTTGCAGCATCTGGATGGTGCCTTGGCGGCCCTGGACCGATCCCCCGCCTGAGGGCTCACTCAGCCATGGGGGTGGGCAGCAGGCCGAAGCGCTCGAAGGCCTCCCCCCACGCGGCGAGTTTGCGCTCCAAGGACCACGAGGCATTGGCCGGGCTGGTGGAAGGCAGTTTCAGCACAGGCAGACCCAGTGCCTGAGTGATCTTGATGTGACGCGCCGATTCGCCGCCGTTGTGCGCGATGCCCCGCAAGCCGGGCGCACGCTGCCGGAGTTCATGCAAGGGATTGAGTTCCGCCTCTTCGATGGCGCTGTCCAGGCTGCCCTGGCGCCGACAGCGGGCGTAGACATCCCAGATGCCCAGTCCGTGGTTCAGGGCGGCGGCGACCCGATCGGCGTAAGGGCGATGCTGCAGCGACTGTGAACCCGTCAGGCCCCACAGCGCCGAGACGATGGGCCAGAACTGATTGCGCGGGTGGGCGTAGTACTGCTGTGCCTGCAGCGAGGCGATCGACGGAAAGCTGCCCAGCACCAGCAGGCGGGTGCGGGCATCCAGGATGGGCGGCAGGCCCAGCAGCGTCGGGGCAGGGGTGGCTGGATTCACGCCCCCATTGTGCCCAGTACAGACACCTTTGTGACACACTTCCCGCCGTGAAAGCCCCTGCCAAAAAGAAACTCAAGCTGCCCGATGCCACCATTTCCGAAGAAGGTGGCCTGCGCTACCTGCATCTGGAGACCCCCTGGATTCAGGGCGCCATGCGCATCCGCAAACCCCTCAAGCTCGAACTGGACTACATCCAGCGCATGATGGCCTGGTTGCTGCTGCGCGACCCTCGTGACTGGGCGTCCACGCGCACCCTGCAACTGGGGTTGGGCTCGGGCGCCATCACCAAGTACTGTCACAGCGTCCTGCGCGTGCCGACCACCACCGTCGAGATCAACCCCAAGGTCATCCAGGTGTGCCGGGTGTGGTTCCATCTGCCTGAAGACGACGAACGCTTGACGGTCTGTCAGGACGACGCCGCACGTTTCGTGAATGATCCGGAACAGGTGGCCCAGTTTGATGCCCTGAGCGTGGATCTGTACGACCATGAGGCGGCCAGTCCGGTCCTCGACGACGAAGATTTCTACCGCGCCTGCTGGCAGGTGCTTGACGACGGCGGCGTGATGAGCGTGAACCTGTTTGGCCGCGAGGCCAGCTTCGAGCGCAGCACGGCCCGCATCGCCGCGGCCTTCGGCGCCGGGCGCACGGCCATGCTCAAGCCCACGCGCGAAGGCAACACCATCGTGCTGGCCTGGAAGGGCTTTGACCTGCCTGAGCGTGACGTTCTGGCTGCACGTGCCGAAACTTTACAAGCCCGTTTCGAGCTGCCCGCGCGAAAATGGGTCAAGCTGCTGTCGGCCTTCACGCCGGCCGCCGTGGCCGACTGACCCCCCTGCTTAACGGAGCCTTTGCATGAGCGCCGCGACCTCCTCGATCACTCCCAAGAGCCCTGCGCCACGCCGCCCTGTGACCCACCAGGGGCCGCTGGACTGGAAGCTGCTGGTGACCTGGCTGACCGAGGATGGCGTGATCGCGCTCAAGGACGCCGAGAAGGTGGCCCATCGCTTCGCGGCAGGAGACAGTGCCCAGCATCCGCTGGTGCGCATCGCGGGCCTGAGCCTGACACGCCTGGACACGGGCTCCTTGCTGGAGCTGGAGCCGCTGACGGAGTGGCTCGCCTCGCGTGTCGGCATGCCCTATGTGCGCATCGACCCGCTCAAGGTCGATGTCTCCCGCGTGGCCGATGTCATGTCGATCACCTATGCCGAGCGCCGCCGCTCCTTGCCGATCCAGGTGGGGCTGAGCGAGATCACCATCGCCACCTGTGAGCCCTTGGACGTGGCCTGGGTCGACGAGATCCTGGCACACACACGCAAGTCGGTGCGCCTGGTGGTGTCCAGCCCCTTGGACCTGCAGCGCTATCGCACCGAGTTCTACACCCTGGCCAAGTCGGTGCGTGATGCCAACAAGAAGTCGGGCGACAGTGTGGCCCACAACTTCGAGCAACTGGTCGAGCTGGGGCGCACCACACGGCAGCTCGATGCCAATGACCAGGGCATCATCCAGGTGGTGGACTGGCTGTGGCAGTACGCCTTCGATCAGCGCGCCTCGGACATCCACCTGGAGCCGCGCCGCGACATGGGCGCCATCCGCTTTCGCATCGACGGCGTCATGCACATGGTCTACCAGGTGCCCCTGTCGGTGATGCAGGCCATGACCGCCCGCATCAAGCTGCTGGGCCGCATGGACGTCGTGGAAAAACGCCGCCCGCTGGATGGCCGCATCAAGACCCGCAACCCTGGCGGGGAAGAGGTCGAAATGCGTCTGTCGACCATGCCGACGGCCTTTGGCGAAAAGCTGGTCATGCGCATCTTCGATCCCGACAATGCGCTCAAGTCCTTCGATGCCCTGGGCTTCGGGCCCCAGGAGACCCAGGTCTGGGAGCAGCTCACGGCGCGCTCGCACGGCATCATCCTCGTCACCGGGCCCACGGGCTCGGGCAAGACGACCACCCTGTACTCGACCCTCAAGCGCCTGGCCACCGAAGAGGTCAATGTCTGCACGGTCGAGGACCCGATCGAAATGATCGAGCCTGCCTTCAACCAGACGCAGGTGCAAGCCAACATCGATCTGGGCTTTGCTGAGGGCGTGCGTGCCCTGATGCGCCAGGATCCGGACATCATCATGGTGGGTGAAATCCGTGATCGGGAAACCGCCGACATGGCCATCCAGTCGGCTCTCACAGGGCATCTGGTGTTCTCGACCCTGCACACCAACGATGCGGTGTCGGCCATCACCCGGCTGACCGACATCGGCGTGCCGCCCTACCTGATCAGCGCCACCGTGATCGGTGTGCTGGCCCAGCGCCTGGTGCGCACCTTGTGCCCGGCGTGCAAGCAGCCCGATCCGTCGGTGACCAGCGAGAGCCTGGCCGATGTGGTCAAACCCTGGCGGCTCAATGGCTCACCACGCGCCTACAAGCCGGTGGGCTGCCTGGAGTGCCGCATGACGGGCTTCAAGGGTCGGGTGGGCCTGTACGAACTGCTGTCGGTGAGCGAGGCGGTGCGCCAGGCCATCGTGCCGGTGGTGGACCTGTCTCGGGTGCGGCAGCATGCCGTGCAGCAAGGCCTCAAGCCCCTGCGTCTGGCGGGCATGATGAAGGTGGCCGAGGGGGTCACCACACTGGAGGAGGTGCTGCGCAACACGCCTCAGTGGGAGGGCTGAGATCAGCTGTTGGGCTGCGCCGAGAAGTGCTCTACCAGCACCTCGCAACAAATGCCCCTGGGCTCGACCTCACGCCAGGCCACCGCGCCGCCGAGCTGCTTGACCCGCTTGCGCACGCCCCCCAGGCCCAGACCGTGGGACCAGGTTTCCGGGGCACGACCCACACCGTTGTCGGTCACCACCAGGTGCAGTTGATCGTCATCCAGCGACAGCTCGATCCGCACCCGGTTGGCACGGGCATGGCTGATGGTGTTGTTGACCAGCTCGCGCAGGATGCGTGTCAGTGCCGACCACTGCACGACGTTGAGTTCCATGTCCTGTGAGCATCGCAGCACCCAGTCCAGTTCGCAGCGCGCCGCATGCAGGCGGTGGCTGAGATCGCGCTTCCACTCGCTGGCCGCGTCGATCAGGGTGTGGCTCTGCACGGCCAGGCCGCGCGTCAGGGTCTTGAGGTCTTGCAGGGTGTGCCGGATGTAGTCCTCGATCTCCGGGTTGGGAGCCTGGTACATCAGGGTCAGCAAGCGTGCGCCGATGTCATCGTGCAGATCCTGGGCGATGCGCAGCCGCTCCTCGCTGCGGCCTTGCTCGACCGCACGGTCGAAGGTCAGCACACGGTGCAACTGCTCCACGATGCGATCGGCCAGGCGGGCGTCTTCGGAGGTGAACAAGCGCCGCCCCTTGTCCGCATGTTTGAGCACGAACACTCTGGCGTTGCTGCCATCCGCACCGGACAGCCGGGGCAGGGGCACGATGAGGATGCCGCCATTGCCACGCAGCGTGCTGCTGCTGACATCGCCCTTCACCAGCGCGGTGTCGAGCGGGTCGAACAACTCGCGCATCAGGCGGGCCATCAGATCGTCCAGCCGCTCGGGTCGGCGCTCCAGTTCGCGCGCGATGCGGTAGAGGCGCTCAAACAGGCGTTCGGTGGTGATGGGGTCCCGGCTGAGCACGCGGGTCATCACCCAGCGCCTCAGGCTCAGATAGACCCCGAAGGACAGGAACAGCGACAGCGTCATCGACGCGAACTGGCCCAGCGAGAACGCGGCCACAAAGAGCAGGTCCAGCGAGGCGGCCACCGTGCTGGACGCGGCCAGCAGCGAGAACTCCTGCAAGATGGGCTTGGAGCGTGACAGATAAGGCGCCAGCAGCAATTGCGAGGCAAAGAACACATGCCAGGTCATCACCCCGAAGGTGGTGACGTTGAGCAGCATGTCGGCCCGTCCGTCGGGGTAGGCCGTGGCGGCGCAGACCACCACCCAGGTGCCCAGGGAAATGGAGGTGAAGCGCCGCAGCAGCAAATTGAAGGGGTGGGGGGCCTGGCGGTAGGTCAGGACCATGAGCCCGATGGCAGCCAGCGCCAGGGCCGTGCAGCCTCCCTGGATCCACCACCAGCGCCAGGTGTCGGTGATCAAGGGGGTGCTGAGCCCCAGCAGCAAGGCCGCGCTCCAGCCGGCCACGCTGATCCATGGCCACCAGGGATGTTTGCGGGGGTGCAGCACGGCCACCTGGATCATGGCGGCCGCCGAGGCCACATCGAAGCCGGTGCGCAAGGTGGTGTCCAGGTGGATGAACCACAGCGGCATGAAGAGCTCCAGATTGGACTCCATGGCCATCAGGAGAAGGTGGCCGCCCTGCGTCACCGCCATCAGGGCAAAGGCGGCATTGCGCCACTGCACGCCCGCCAGCAGCACCACCGCCCCCACGCCCGAGACCACCAGGGCCAGCAGGGAGAGCAGCCAGAACAGGGGGGTCAGCCCGCCCCAGCCGCGAGGAGCGACCAGCACGGGCTCGTCGGGGGCATCTTCCAGCTCCAGCAGAACGACGCCGCCTTGGGCGGGCAGGCTGTCGGCCAGGCGCGCCAGGCTGCGGTGCAAGGTGGTGTAGCGTTCGCGATCGGCAGGGTCGATGATCCAGCGGGCGCTGCGCTGCAGCGCCAGGATGTCCACCGGCGCTTCGACGACGCTGACTTCGCCCAGGGGGCCCATCTGCTCAATCCGCAGGCCTTCCAGCGCATGCCCTTCCAGGCGTTGCAGCGGGGGCGTGATGGCCGACACCAGCTTGACCTGGCCTTCGGCCGTGGCGCGCAGGCCCACGGGCAAGCGGGGCTGGGTGCTCAGCCACTGCGCCACCAGAAACACCAGCAGGCACCCCCCGAGGATGACGCCCACCAGCAGCCGCAGACGCCAGCCGATCCAGCGGGGCAGGGGGTTGTCGCCCTGCAGTGCCTCATCCAGGGTCCCTGGCATGCTGCGCGGCGGACGTCCGACACCTGCCTGAGCAGGCGTCACACCAGCCCCTGCTTGCTGGCCAGCACCGCCGCCTCAGCGCGGCTGGACACATTGAGCTTCTTGTAGATGGACTTGATGTGGTCGTTGACCGTGAACCACTTGATGCCCATCAGGCTGGCGATCTCCTTGATCGTGAAGCCCTTGCTGAGGTAGGTCAGCACTTCGCTCTCACGGGGCGTCAGGCGCTCGTGGTCCATCGGGACGGCGGGCGCCGCAGGCGCGGCGGGCGCAGCATGGTGGTTGCCCATGGGCTGACCGTCCCCGGAGCGGAAGTGCGTCAGTAGGCGGCGTGCGATGGCCGGCGACAGTGGAGGCTGGCCGCGCACGATCTTCTGCAACTCTTCCACCAGCACCTCGAAGCGGTCTTCCTTGAGCAGGTAGCCGTCAGCGCCGTGCTGCAGAGCCGGGAAGAGGTGCTCGTCATCGGAGTAGAGCGTCGTGACGATGCGGGTGGCGGGATAGGCCGACAACTCGGAGAGCAACTCCAGGCCACTGCCGTCGGGCAGCTCCAGATCCACCAGGATGAGCTGGAAGGGGTCGGCCGTCACCGGAGCGCGCTGGCCAGCACTGTGGCCCAGCAAGCGGCGGACGGCTTCGAGATCACCGGCTTCGGTGATGCTGCTCACGTCGCTGAAGCTCTCTCGCACCACGCGGCACAGAAAGCCCCGTGCGACGGGATTGTCTTCAAGAATCAATACTTTGACGGCCATGAAATGCTCCCGAGGGGGTGTCGAAGGTACAACCCCCTGGGTTGAACACACAAAGTCCCCGAACGATGCTTGAGTGACGCATCTTGTCGGGAAGGGCTCCCTGAACCATGAGAAGACCTGCAGGGTAGGAATGACATTATGGTGCGATGCGGGATGTTCGGACAGTCCTGAATCAGGTTGTCGGGATGGAGCCGTGTCGCACCTACAATCGGGCCATGCGCATCTTGATCGCCAATGACGATGGATACCTGGCGCCGGGGCTCGCTGCCCTGGTGCAGGCGTGTGAAGGCCTGGGCACCGTGGACGTCTTCGCCCCCGAACGCAATGCGAGCGGGACGTCCAATGCTCTCACGTTGCATCAGCCCCTCACGGTGCACACGGCCACCAACGGGTTTCGATTTGTTACCGGAACCCCTTCCGACAGCGTGCACCTGGCCCTGACCTCGGGCTTGATTCCCAAGCCGGACTTGGTACTGTCGGGGATCAACAACGGCGCGAACATGGGCGACGATACCTTGTACTCGGGCACGGTGGCCGCGGCCACCGAGGGCTATCTGTTCGGTGTGCCTGCCATCGCGTTCTCTCAGGTCGACAAGGGCTGGGCGCATCTGGATGCTGCCGCGCGCGTGGCCCGTCGCATCGTGGAACACGTGCTGGCCCAACCGCCGGGGCCTGCCCCCTGGCTGCTCAATGTCAACATTCCCTCGGTGGCCGAGTGCGAGCAGGCCCCCTGGGTGGTGACCCGCCTGGGGCGCCGGCACTCCAGCCGACCGGCCATTGCCACCACCAACCCGCGCGGCGAGCCCATCTACTGGATCGGTCCGGCCGGTGAGGCCCGTGACGAAGGGGCGGGCACCGACTTCGAGGTCACCCGGAGCGGAGCGGTGTCCATCACCCCGCTGCAGGTCGACATGACGGACCATGCCGGCCTGCCGCGCTGGCGCGACTGGGCGGGCCGGGCATGAGGAGGGCTCGGTCATGAGCAGCGCGCCATCGGGCAACAAGCCTCGGCGTTTCCCCCTGCGCCTCGATCAGGTCGCGGCAACACCCGCGCGCCCCACGTCACCGCGCGAGTTGCTGCGTCCGCAGGCGCCCCTGGAGCACGCCGCGCGTGATCGACGCCAGCAGAGCACGCCCCAAGGGCTGGGCATGGATTCCCGCGCGGTGCAGCGGCGCATGGTCGAGCGCCTGTATGCCGATGGCATCCGGCATCAGCGCCTGCTGGAGGCTTTCAGCGCCATTCCACGCCACTGGTTTGTCGACTCGGCCCTGGTCAATCAGGCCTATGAGGACACCAGTCTGCCCATCGGTCTGGGACAGACCATCTCCAAGCCTTCGGTCATCGGCTCGATGATCGAGCTGCTGTGCGTGCGCCCCGGGCTGACGCCCGAGACCGTTCATCCCCTGGGGCATTGTCTGGACATCGGCACGGGTTGCGGCTACCAGGCGGCCCTGCTGTCGGTGCTGTCACGTCGCGTGGTGTCGGTCGAGCGGCTGCGGGATCTGCACCTCAAGGCGCGCGCCAATCTGGATCGGCTGCGTCGCGACATGCCCCACTGGCAGGATGTCCGCCTGGTGTATGGCGATGGCATGCTCGGACACCCGCCCAACGCCCCGTATGACACCATCATCGCTGCCGCCGGTGGCGCTGCGGTGCCCCAACCCTGGATCGAACAGCTCGCGCCCGGTGGGCGTCTGGTGGCTCCCATGGAAGACCCCCGCACCGGCCACCAGGTGCTCACCATCATTGATCGACTGCCCAATGGCCAATTGCAACAGGCCGTGGCGGGACAGGTCTTGTTCGTCCCTCTAAAATCAGGCACGACATGACGTTCCGGCCTGAGCTATCCAACATGTACGACACGCGAAATACCTTCCGGTTGCTGGCCTCCGCGGCCGTGGTGCTCACCCTGGTGGGCTGCGCTTCTCCGACTCACAAGGCCCCGGTCGAAGACCGAGGCCGTGTGGGCACCGGCCTGAGCTCCTCTCGCTTGCCGCCGGGGATCGAGAACGCGGGCAAACCGGGCTACTACACCGTCAAGCCGGGCGACACGCTGATCCGCGTGGCGCTGGAGAGCGGCCAGAACTGGCGTGATCTGGCAGCCTGGAACAATCTGGACAATCCCAACTTCATTGAAGTCGGTCAGGTGCTGCGCGTCGAACCTCGCCCGGGCGAGCTGACCTCCACCTCCACGGCCCCGGCCCCTGCGGTGGCCTCAGGCGCACAGACCACGGCGACGGCCACCAAGCCCATCACGACGCCCAAGGTGGAGTCCCGCAGCCTGGACAGCAAGCCTCAGACCACCGCCAGCACCACCACCACGACCCCGGCGGCCCCGGGCGGCACGCCCGTGCCCGCCAGTGCCGCGAAACCGGCGACTGGTGCCCCGGCTGTGGCCAGCGCACCTGCGGGCAGCGAACCGGCGGCGTCGACGCCCGACACTCGGGACGCGGATGAGCCTGCCTGGCAGTGGCCCGCCTCGGGCCCGATCCTGGGCAGTTTCGAAGAAGGCAAGCGCAAGGGCATGGTGCTGGGAGGCAAGGCCGGTGACCCGGTGCTGGCCGCCGCCGATGGCCGCGTCGTCTATGCCGGCTCCGGCTTGCGTGGCTATGGCAATCTGGTCATCGTCAAGCACAATGCCCAGTACCTCACGGCCTATGCTCACAACCAGTCTCTGCTGGTCAAGGAAGACCAGGTCGTGCGCAAGGGCCAGAAGATCGCCGAGATGGGCAACACCGACGCGGAACGTGTGCAGTTGCACTTCGAGATCCGCAAGCAGGGCAAGCCCATCGACCCGTCCAAATCCTTGCCGGCACGCTGAGGCCGTCGTGTGATCGTCGCCCTCTGAGACAATCGGGGGATGACTGATCTGACTGCTGCGCCCCAGGCGGCGCTTGACCCCCAGGCGGCAGAAGCCGCCGCCGTGCCTGCCCACCTTCAGTGGCTGAAGGTGGAGTCCCTTGACCTCGAAGCCCAGGGGGTGGCCCATCGCCCTGATGGCAAGGTTGTCTTCATCGATGGCGCCCTGCCGGGTGAAGAAGTGCGCGTGAGCGTCTCGCGCAAGAAGAACAACTGGGAGCAGGCCGATGTGACCGAGCGTCGCAACGAGAGCTCCCAGCGGGTCGTGCCTCAATGTGTTCATTTCGGGCTGTGCGGTGGCTGCAAGATGCAGCATTTCCATCCCAGCGCCCAGGTGGCTGTCAAACAACGGGCACTGGAGGACAACCTCTGGCACCTGGGCAAGGTCAAGGCCGAACGGCTGCTGCGCCCCATCGAAGGGCCCTCCTGGGGCTACCGCTACCGCGCTCGCCTGTCGGTGCGCTATGTGGCCAAGAAGGGCACCGTGCTGGTGGGCTTTCATGAGCGCAAGTCGCGCTATGTGGCCGACATGCAGCACTGCGAGATTCTGCCCCCCCATGTCGCCCGTTTGCTCACCCCTTTGCGGGCGCTGATCGGCAGCATGGACCAGCGTGACCGCCTGCCCCAGATCGAGGTGGCCGTGGGCACCCAGATCACCGTGCTGGTGCTGCGCCACCTGGAGGCGCTCAGCGAGCGCGACAAGGCCTTGCTGAGGGCCTTTGCCGCCGAGCACAGCGCCTGGAGCGAGGGGCGTTTCCCGCTGTCATGGTGGTTGCAACCCAAGGGCCCTGAGACGGTCCATCCGCTGGACGAATCCCTGCCCGGGCTGGATTACACCTTGCCCGAGTTCGGCATCACCATGCCCTTCAAGCCGACTGACTTCACGCAGGTCAATCACCACATCAACCAGGTGCTGGTGGGTCGTGCCCTGCGCCTGCTGGGCGTGCAGCCTCAGGAGCGCGTGATCGACTGGTTCTGCGGTCTGGGCAACTTCACCCTGCCGCTGGCCACCCAGGCCCGAGAGGTGCTGGGCATCGAGGGCAGCGAGCAACTGGTGGCGCGTTCGCGGGAGAATGCCCGCGCCAATGGACTGTCCGAGCGCACCCGTTTCGTCGCCCGCAATCTGTTCGAGATCACGCCGCAGGAGCTGGCCAGTTATGGCCAGGCCGACAAGTGGCTGGTCGATCCGCCGCGCGAGGGAGCCTTTGCCCTGGCCAAGGCCGTGGCAGACATCCATCAGGATCCGAGCCTGACACCCGGCTTCACTCTGCCGCGCCGCATCGTCTACGTCAGTTGCAGCCCGGCGACGCTGGCACGTGATGCCGGCCTGCTGGTGCACCAGGGAGGCTACCGCTGCACGGCGGCCGGTGCGGTGAACATGTTCCCGCACACGGCACACGTGGAAAGCATGGCGGTGTTCGAGCGCGACGATCCGTCCGTCTGAGTCAGGCTGCCGCAGCTGGAGGAGACGCGGCGCGGCGGGTGCAGTTGCGTCCCGCGGCCTTGGCCTCGTAGAGCGCCTGATCGGCGCGTTCGATGACCTGGTAGATGTCTTCGCCCGTGCGGTAGGCCGTCAGGCCGGCTGAAAAGGTGATGCGCAGCTTGGCGTGGAGGTGGGAGACCGGTGTGCCATTCAAGTGCTGACGTACCCGCTCGAGCACTTGCATGGGCGCCTCGTCATTGCTGTCGGTGAACATGAT
>NZ_DASUIT010000071.1:0-61443 GCF_036279655.1 Aquabacterium sp.
GGCCGCCACCGGAATGTGGCTGCCCGGCTTGCCCGTGGCGGCACTGCCGTTGTGGCAAGTGGCGCACTGCGTCGATGCATTGAAGCGGCTGTGATCCACTCGCGCCCCCGCCCAGCCACTGGTGTTGTGGCAGGACTCGCACCCCCCCACCACACCGGAGTGCACGCTGCTGGATGGCTTGGACGTCAGACCATAGGCTGACGTGAGATGGCAGCTCGCACATTGGTTGCTGATGCTGACATTGGCATGGAATCGCCCGGAGGTCCACGATGCGTAGCCCGCCTTGTGGCAACTGTCGCAGTTGCTCACCGCCACCCCCGTCAGGCTCTGATACGGGATGTGGCTGCTGGGTCGGCCATCGGCCGGCGGGAAGGCCCCGGAGTGGCAGTTCGAGCACTGCCCGGCCACCGTCGTCTGCGTGTGGTTCCAGGTGCTGGGCTTCCAGGCATTGACGGTGTGGCAACTGATGCAGTTGGCCGCCACGGGAATGTGGCTGCCCGGCTTGCCTGTGGCCGCACTGCCGTTGTGGCAAGTGGCGCACTGCGTCGATGCATTGAAGCGGCTGTGATCCACTTTGGCACCCGCCCAGCCGCTGGTGTTGTGACAGGACTCACAGCCCCCCGCCACGCCGGAGTGCACGCTGTTGGAGGGCTTCGCTGTCAGGCCATACGCGGACGTCAAGTGGCAGCTTGCGCACTGATTGCTGATGCTGACATTGGCATGGAAACGCCCGGAGGACCACGATGCGTAGCCCCCCTTGTGGCAACTGTCGCAGTTGCTCACCGCCACGCCCGTCAGGCTCTGGTAAGGAATGTGGTCACTGGATCGACCGTCCGCCGGCGGGAAGCCGCCCGTATGACAGGTCGAGCACTGCCCGGCCACCGTCGTCTGCGTGTGGTTCCAGGTGCTGGGCTTCCAGGCATTGACCGTGTGGCAACTGATGCAGTTGGCCGCCGCCGGAATGTGGCTGCCCGGCTTGCCCGTGGCTGTGCTGCCATTGTGGCAACTGGCGCACTGTGTCGAAGCATTGAAGCGGCTGTGATCCACTTTGGCACCCGCCCAGCCACTGGCGCTGTGACAAGACTCACACCCTCCTGCAATACCTGCATGGGTGGCATTGGCTGGCTTGCTGGTGAGCCCGTAGGCCGAGGTCAGGTGACAACTCGCGCACTGCCCGGTGACCGCCACGTTCGCATGGAAGCGTCCATTGGACCAACTGGCATAACCGCCCTTGTGACAACTATCGCAACTGGAGACCGACACACCCGTCAGGCTCTGGTAAGGAATGTGGTCACTGGATCGACCGTCCGCAGGCGGGAAGCCGCCCGTATGACAGCTCGAGCATTGGCCCACCGTCTTCACCTGAGAGTGATCCCACGAGCTGGGCTTCCAGGCATTGACCGAGTGACAGCTGATGCAGTTGGCAGACACCGGAATGTGGCTGCTCGACTTACCCATGGCGGTGCTGCCATTGTGGCAGTTGGCACACTGCGTCGACGTGTTGAAACGACCGTGATCCACCTGCGCACCCGCCCAACCGCCCGTGTTGTGGCAGGACTCACACCCCCCTGCAATGCCTGCATGGGTGGCATTGGCTGGCTTGCTGGTGAGCCCGTAGGCCGAGGTCAGGTGACAGCTCGCACACTGGTTCGTGACCGTCACGTTCGCATGGAAACGCCCGTTGCTCCAACTGGCATAGCTGCCCTTGTGGCAACTGTCGCAGTTGCCCGTGGCCACACCCGTGAGGGCTTGGTACGGGATGTGATCGCTGGGCTTGCCATCGGCTGGCGCATATGCCCCCGAATGGCAGGAAGAGCACTGCCCCGCCACACTCAGCTGAGAGTGATTCCACTGGCTGGGCTTCCAGGCGTTGACCCCGTGGCAACTGGTGCAATTGGACGACACCGGAATGTGCGATGAGGACTTGCCTGTCGCCGCACGGCCGTTGTGGCACGAGGCACAGTTGGTGGCTGACGAGAACCCGCTGTGGTCCGGCTTGGCACCATTCCAGGACGTGGTGCTGTGGCACGAGTCACAGGACGCGCGCGTGCTCACATGAGACGCCGACTTACCCTGCGTGTGCAGCCCATCGTGACAGGACTGGCAGTTCCCCGGTATCACACCCGTATGCGTGAACCGCGCCCCCGAAAAGGACTGCGTGCCATGGCAGGTGTCACATGACTGCGTGGTCGGGATGTGATTGGATGGCCAGACCACATTGGCACGAGAGAACCTCGAGCCAGTGGTGTGACAGGTCTGGCAATCCTTGGGGGTGCCCTTGAACACGCCATTTTGATGGCACGACTCACAACGCAGGGTGCTGTGTGACCCCGTGAGCGGGAAGCCCGTCTTCAGGTGATCGAAACGCGTGACACCGGCCCCCTGGGCGACCGCCAGCCCAGACCACATCCCCACGCACATGAGCACGATCAGAAGGAGCAGCGCTGCGGCCGCCCTTCTCATCGGGGATGTGATCGTGTGGGTCTCGGTCATGGGGTGGGGGTCTGAACGTCTTTGGCTGGCCCGAAACCGCCGGGCACCTGTGGAATTGTTTCAATACCCCACATTGGACATGGTTACTCTGAACTCAAGCTGAAGCGCTTATCAATTTGTATCCAGCGCCCCGTGGAATGGCACTGATCACAGCGTTGCCCGAACTCTCCGTCATGCGGGTCATCCCGGAGGTGGCAGTCCACACAACGTTGTCCCACATCGGCAATCGATCGGCCCGCAGGCGCCGGTCGGGTGTGACAGGCTTCACATCTGGCACGGGCGTGCGAGCCCGTCAGCGGGTATCTGGTCTGTCGATCGTGATTGAACTCCCACGATCGCCAGTGCCGGGCGTTGTGGCAGCTTTCACAACGGGTGCCAAATTTGCCCTTGTGCTGGTCCGCCTTGAGATGACATGAGACACATTCGAGGCGAACGTCCTTGAAACGTTTTGTTGCATGACAGGACGAACACACCACATCGCGATGCCGCCCCGTCAAGGGGAAACGGGTCTTGGCATGATCAAACGCCGTCGCTTTCCAGTCCTTGTCACCATGACACTGCTCGCAAAGCGGTCCCTGGGTGCCCTCGTGCTTGTCGTCCTTCTTGTGACAGGAGACACACGTCACCGGTGTGCCCCGCAAGTGCTTCAGCCCGCCCTTGTGGCAGTCGGAGCAAGCCACCTTGCTGGATGCATGTGCGTTGCGCAGGGCGAACTTCGTGCGGTCATGATCAAAGCGCCCTTCGGTCGTCTTCCAGCTCTTTTCTGCATGGCAATCCGCGCAGGCCTTGCCCAGGGTGCCCTCATGCTTGTCATCCTTCTGGTGGCAGGCAAAACAGTCCGTGGGCGCCTCCTTGTAGAGCGCGCTCTTGTGGCAATCCTTGCAGTCCGTCTTGAGGTGCTTGCCCAGCAAGGGAAAGCGCGTCTTGGCGTGATCGAATCTGGGGGGATCCTTCCAGCTTGATTCGCTGTGGCAAGACGCACAGTCTCGCCCCAGGGTCTCCTTGTGCTTGTCGTCCTGCTTGTGGCAGGCCCAGCATTGCTGCGGCAGCTTCTGTTTGTACAGGGGGCCGGTGTGGCAGTCCGAGCACTCGACCTTGCGGTGCTTGCCCCTCAGGGGGTAATCCGTGTCCACATCGTGATTGAAGACGAGGTCCTTCCAGGATGAGGCCTTGTGACAGCTCTCGCACTGGGTGCCATAGCGCCCCTTGTGTCCTTTTTTGTCATCGTCGTCCTTGTGGCAGCCCACGCAGGTGCGGGGCGTGTCCTTGTAGCGGCCATTCGCATGGCAGTCGTCACATTTGACCTGATCGTGCTTGTCAAGAAGCGCAAAGCGCGTCTTTTTGTCGTGATCGAAGCGGGCGTCCTTCCAGTCGAACTCGTGGTGGCAATCGGCGCATTTGCCACCCAGGCCGCTCTTGTGGACATCATCCTTCTTGTGGCAACTCAGGCAGTCCATGGGCGCCTGCCAGTACTTCCTGCCGGACACATGGCACTTGTCGCACGCCACCTCCTGATGCTTGCCCTTGAGCAGGTAATCGCTCTGGCGATGATCAAAGTGTTTCCTGTCGAGATCCACGATGCGAGCCTGACGGCCCTTGTGATCCGTGTGGCAACTGCGGCAGGTCGGCTGCCCCTTGAGGCGACCATGAAAGCCCTGCTTCGTCTTGATGTCCTGCCCGACCTCCTTGTGACAGGCCATGCACAAGGCATCCTGGCCTTTGGGATTGAATCGGACGTGGCAACTGCTGCAATCGTTTTCCACCTTGACGTGCCCGGCGATGAGCTCGCCCGGTGCCAGCACGGACTCGATGGACTGTGCATGCACACCCAGGCACCCTGCCAAGGACAGGACACAGACCAGCGTGAAGTACCACAGCCGTGTCAGCGCATCAGTACGCATGGACCGCAATCACATGAAAGATGGCACACAGCACCATGATCCAGACGAAGGGCACATGGGCCACATGCCACATCGAAAACAGGCGCTCGAAGGTCTGGAACTGTGCTGCGCGCTGGACCGCCAGTGCATAACGGTCGATCTGCTCACCCAGACTCTTGTGGTGCGCCAGGCCCTGCTTGAGGCTCTGACGGCATTGCCGCACCACTCGTCGACGCTGCACGGGCAGCACGGCCAGGCGCCACCACCAACCGCCCTTGCCTGCCTGATCCGATGACAGGGCCGCTGTCTCGAAGGCATGCAGTGCATCCAGTACTTCAGGCATGCCCTGCAGATGGGCATCCGCCTCCTGATGCGCCTGACTCATCGCTGCGCGCATGCCTGCCAGAGAGGCCTTTTCTCCGCGCAGGCCGGCATGCAGCCGCACATACAGGAAACGACCCGCAACCCCACTGAGGGCCACGACGATCATGGAATACAGCGCCACGGCCGCGTTGGTGGAGCCAATCTGAAAGGTCGAATGCAACAAGATGAGCCAGGGCCCCATCACGCCCAGCACCATGTGCACGATGAACCAGTAACGGGTTGCGCCCCATCCATAGGTGACCCGCCAGCGCTTTCTCAAGGGGTAGGTGAACAGGAGCAACATGGACACACCACCCGCCACTCCCAACCAGTAGCCCACACGCGACCATGACGTGAACCAGCCCTGGGCAGAAACCCACCAGGCGGCCAGCGTCAACAGAACCAGCGTGAGATAGATGATCAGGTCCGAGCGCAACTCGGTGCGCGCAGCATCCCGGACCGGTCCGGAGGGGCTCATGAGGGCACTGCTTTCGATCAGGAGATTCCTGTAGACCTGGCCTGGCAAGACGCCAGGCAGACCGGGATTCTATCGATAAGCCCTTCTATTAGGGGGGTCAATCCGGCCCGCATGTAACAACGCTTACATGCCTGAAGGGCAGATGAACCAGTCGCAGACATCGCGCCACACACTCGACCTGCCGGGCCAGATCCGCTCCTAGACTGGCGACCATGCTGTTCCCTGCTTACCTCACTCTGTACGCTGGCGCTGCTGCTCTGGCGGTTGGACTGCATCTTCTCCACCGCCACAGGAAGCGCCTGGCCGCCGAAGCCGCGCTCCAGGCCTCCCGCCAGGCTGGCCTGCATGAACCCGCTTCGCTGCATCCGGTGGTCGACCCCAATCGCTGCTTCGGCTCCGGAGCCTGCGCCAAGGCATGCCCCGAGCAAGCCCTGGGCATCGTCGATGGCAAGGCCACCCTGATCAATGCCTCGGCGTGCATCGGGCATGGCGCCTGTGTGGCCGCGTGCCCGACTCAAGCGCTCACCCTGGTGTTCGGCACGGCCGAGCGCGGTGTGGACATCCCGGTGCTCACGCCAACCTTCGAATCGAGTGTGCCGGGCATCTTCATTGCGGGCGAACTGGGTGGCATGGGCCTGATCCGCAAGACCGCCGAGCAAGGTCGACAGGCCATGCGTGCGATCCACAAGAAGATCCACACACCAGGGCAGACCGCTGCGGCACCGCTGGATGTGGTCATCGTCGGAGCTGGGCCGGCCGGCATCTCGGCGGGGCTGAGCGCGCTGCATCACCAGTTGCGCTACAAGATCATCGAGCAGGAAGCCTCACTGGGCGGCACGGTCTACCACTACCCGCGCAACAAGATCGCCATGACCGCACCAGTGAAACTGGATCTGATTGGAACGATGAACCTGGGCACCGAAGTTCAGAAGGAATCCCTTCTGTCGTTCTGGAACGATGTGGTGGCGCGTACCGGCCTGAGTTTTCAACTGGGTGAGCGCCTGGAAGGGGTCGATCGCCAGGACGACGGCAGCTTCCTGGTGCGGACATCGAAGGCCACCTATCACACCCGGACCGTGCTCCTGTCGCTGGGCCGCCGCGGCTCACCCCGCAAGCTGGATGTGCCCGGCGAGGAACAGGCCAAGGTGGTGTACCGGCTCATCGACGCCGAGCAATACCGCGATCAGCATGTGCTGGTGGTCGGAGGGGGCGACAGCGCGCTAGAGGCGGCCATCGCGCTGGCCGAGACGCCCGGCACCACCGTCACCCTGTCCTACCGGAGCCAGGCGTTTTCTCGCGTCAAGGACAAGAACCGTCAGCGGCTCACGTCGCTGGAGCAGTCCGGACGGCTGACGGTCATGCTGCAATCCACCGTGGTCCGGATCGACGCGCACCAGGTGACCCTGAACACCCTGGAGGGTGTGCTCGATCTGCCCAATGAGGCCGTCATCGTCTGCGCAGGCGGTGTGCTGCCGACGCCCTTGCTGCAGTCCATCGGCGTGCTGTTCGAAACCAAACACGGCACGGCTTGATGGCCGGATGCGCCCTCACATCGAGGGCTGAGCGTAGGCCGTCTGCGCCTGGTGGGGTGCCACCTCATCACGCCACTTGATCGAGCAGCCCATGCTGGGGTGCTGCTCGGCCGGGCCGTAGCCGTAATGTGCGATCAGGCGCATGGCATCGAACAATTCGCGCGGGGCATCCTCGGGAGCAGGATCCTTGCGTGAGGCGTCCAGCCGGCCGCGATACTGCAGGCGCAGGTCGGCATCGAAGCCGTAGAAATCCGGCGTGCAGACGGCGTCGTAGGCGCGTGCGACGTCCTGTGTCTCGTCATGCAGGTAGTGGAAGGGCAGGTCCAGCTCGCGGGCCAGTTGCTTCATGTGGGCGAAGCTGTCTTCCGGGTAGGCCTGATCGTCATTGGCATTGATGGCAATGGTGTTCACGCCCAGAGCCTGAAGCTCGCGTGCATCACGGATGATGCGCGGCATCACCGCCTTGACATAGGGGCAGTGGTTGCAGATGAACATGATCAGCGTGCCACGGGGGCCCGCCAGTTGCTTGAGGCCATGGAAACGGCTGTCGGTGCCCTTGAGGCGGAAGTCAGCGGCGGGCCAGCCAATGTCGGCGATCGGGGTGCTCACGGCCATGGTGCTCTCCTGGTGGAATCAGACAATCGATCAAGCGGCTTGCAGGTCGGACAGAACGTGGTCGGCAATGTGGTCGATGCTGGCAAACAACCCGTCAGGCTGCGCCGTCTCGATGGCCCGTCCGCCGTTGTAGCCATACGGCACGGCCCAGGCCCTCACACCAGCGCGGCGTGCCGTGTCCACGTCGATGCTCGAGTCTCCCACATGTGCGGCTTGTGATTGATCCACAGACAGCGCGCCAAGGCAATGGTCGATGACCAGCGGGTGGGGTTTTTTCTCGACCAGGCTGTCACCACCGATGACGATGCCAAAGAAGGGGGCCAGCCCCGTCACCTCCAGCACGCGCCGGGCAAAGCGGATTTCCTTGTTGGTGACGCAAGCCAGCTGGACCCCGGCATCGCGCAGGCGCTGCAAGCCCTCCAGGCAGCCCGGGTAGAGGCGGCTGTCCGTGCCTGTGGTGTCATGGTAGTGGCGCTCGAAGCAGGCCATGACGGCGTCGGTGTCGAGCTGATCGACCTGGGTGTGGCCGGCCTCGCGGGCCTGGGCCAGCAGGCCGCGCATGAGCTCGCGCGTGCCGTGCCCGATCAGCACGGTGACCTCGCCCAGCGGGCGCGTGGGCAGGCCGATCTCACGCAGGGTGCGGTTGGCGGCTTCGGCGATTTCGGCGGCGGTGTCGACCATGGTGCCGTCCAGGTCGAAGGTGATGAGTCGGGGGCGCACAGCGTTCATGGTCGGGGCTCACTGCATCTGCGCACGACGGATTTCCATCAGGCGCAGGATCATGGGGGTCAGGATGAGTTGCATGGCCAGATCCATCTTGCCGCCCGGCACCACGATGGTGTTGGCTCGCGACATGAAGGAATCCGGGATCATGGACAGCAGATAGGGAAAGTCGATGCCGCGCGGGTTCTTGAAGCGAATCACCGTCATGCTCTCGCCCGCCGTGGGAATGTCGCGGGCGATGAAGGGGTTGGAGGTGTCCACCACCGGCACGCGCTGGAAGTTGATGTCCGTCTCGGCGAACTGCGGGCAGATGTAGTGCACGTAGTCGTGCATGCGGCGCAGGATGGTGTCGGCCACGGCCTCCTTGGAGTAGCCGCGCGATTTGGTGTCGCGGTGGATCTTCTGGATCCACTCCAGGTTGATGATGGGCACGACACCGATCTTGAGGTCAACATGGCGGGTCAGGTCGACCTGGTCGGTCTTGGCGCAGCCATGCAGGCCCTCGTAGAACAGCAGGTCGGTGTCCACGGGTGTGTCCACCCAGGGCGTGAAGGTGCCAGGCTCCTGGCCATAAGGGGCAGCCTCGGCCTCGTTGTGCAGGTAGTAGCGCGTCTTGCAGCGGCCGGTTTCGCCATAGGCGCGGTACTGCTGCTCCAGTTCGGCCCACTCGTTGGCATCGGGGCTGAAGTGGCTCAGATGTCGCCCTTCTTTTTCTGCCTGGGCCATGGCCACTTTCATCTCGACGCGGCTGTAGCGGTGAAAGGCATCGCCCTCGATCACGGCGGCGGTGATGCCTTCGCGGCGGAAGATGCCATCGAAGGTGGCCTTGACAGTGGAAGTGCCCGCTCCGCTGGAGCCGGTCACAACGATGATGGGATGGCGCTTGGACATGGCGTTTCTCGGGGTCAGGCCTGCGGCTGCACGAACAGCGAACGGGTCTTGAAGAGCTGGAAGGAGACGTTCTCGTGCGGGTCGGCGTGGTAGCTGACGATGCGCTCGACCTCCTCGCGCGAGCCCAGGATCACGGGCACGCGCTGGTGCAGGGTGTCGGGCACCAGGTCCAGCAGATGGCTGGTGCCGGTGCTGGCCTTGCCGCCGGCCTGCTCGACCAGCAGGGCCATGGGCGCGGCCTCGTACATCAGGCGCAGGCGACCGGGCTTGCGGGGCTCGCGGGTGTCGCGCGGGTACAGGAAGACGCCACCGCGCGTCATGATGCGATGCACCTCGGCCACCATGGAGGCCACCCAGCGCATATTGAAGTCCTTCATGCGCGGGCCGCTGTCGCCGGCCACACACTCGGCCACATAGCGTTGCACCGGCTTTTCCCAGTGGCGTTGGTTGGAGGCATTGATGGCGAACTCGCGGGTGTGCGGCGCAATGCGCACCTGATCGCGCGTCAGGATCCAGCGGGCAGGCTGACCATCGTGCATGGAGTGGCGATCCAGGGTGAAAACCATCACGCCACGGCGGCAGGTCAGCACCAGCTTGGTGGCGGGGCCATAGAGCACATAGCCCGCAGCCAGTTGCTGATGCCCGGGCTGCATGAAACCCGCATCGCCCGGCGTGGTGCCCCGATAGGGATGGGGCAACAGGGAAAAGATGGTGCCGATCGAGATGTTGGCATCGATGTTGGACGAGCCATCCAGCGGATCGAACACCACCAGGAAGCGCCCGGTGTTCTCGTGGTCCCACGAAGGGTGGGCCTGCTCATGCTCTTCGCTGGCCCAACCCGCCACATGACGGCAGGTGGCCAGCTCGGATGACAGGATGTCATCGGCCAGCAGGTCCAGCTTCTTTTGCGCCTCACCCTGCGAGTTGTGGGCATCGGCCAGACCATGAGCGCCAGACAGCGGGCCTTGACAAGCCACCTCGCTGATGCGCGCGCAGGCCTGGGCAATCACCCCAATCGTCTCGCGCAGGGAGATGACCAGCTCGGCATCCATACCGGCCAGGTTCAGGGTCAGGGCCTCGTCCAGAGTGGACACGCCCAGGGTGGGAATGACAGAAGCAGGCGCAGTCATGGTGCAGATCCTCTTGTTGTTGTCGTGATGATCGTCAGTGTCCTCAGGCGGCGCGGGTGGGCTCCCCTTGGGCGAACAGGCGGCTGCCCAGGATGTCCTGAGCCTCGATGGTGCTGAGGTCGTCGGCGCTGAGCGCCTTGTCTCGGTCCTGGAACAGGCGGCTGGCCTGACGCAGGCGGGCACGGTCCAGGGCATTGCGCACGCTGCGTGCATTGGCAAAATGGGGCTGCTGCAGGCGGCGCTGCAGGTAGTCATCGAAGGCCTCGCGTGCGCCGGGACCCAGGCGATAGTGCTGCTGCGTCAGCATGGCCTCGCCAATGGTCAGCAACTCGCCCACCGCATAGTCAGGAAAGTCCAGGTGGTGCGCAATGCGCGAGGACATGCCCGGGTTGGACTGAAAGAAGGTGTCCATGCGGTCCTTGTAGCCCGCCAGGATCACCACCAGATCGTCACGCTGGTTTTCCATCACCTGCAGCAGAATCTCGATGGCCTCCTGCCCGTAGTCGCGCTCGTTCTCGGGGCGGTAGAGGTAGTAGGCCTCATCGATGAAGAGCACCCCGCCCATGGCCTTCTTGAGCACTTCCTTGGTCTTGGGCGCGGTGTGGCCGATGTATTGCCCCACCAGATCGTCGCGCGTCACGGCCACCAGGTGGCCTTTGCGCACATAGCCCAGGCGGTGCAGGATCTCGGCCATGCGCATGGCCACGGTGGTCTTGCCCGTGCCCGGGTTGCCCGTGAAGCACATGTGCAACGACGGGTTCTGCGCGGCCAGGCCATGGACCGTGCGCAGCTTGTCGATCACCAGCAGTGCGGCGATGTCGCGGATGCGCGCCTTGACCGGGGCCAGCCCGACCAGATCGCGGTCGAGCTCGTCCATCACGGATTCGACCTGGCTGTCCGCCAGCACGTCGGCCACGGTGCGCGGCAGTCTGGGGGCGTCGGCCTCGATCGGGGTGGACCCGAGCTGCGCCTGCGCTTGAGCCCGGGCCATGCTCGCGCCGGAGGCCACCAGGGCGGCGGCGCTGCCGGGAATGCTGTACAGCGGCGTGCTCATGCGGGTGTCTCCCTGCGTCAGCGCTGGTAGCGCTCGCCTTCGGGTTGTTCGGCGGCATAGCTGCGCGTGCTGTAGCGCATGCTGCGGCCGCCCACTTCCATGCGCTCCAGCGTGAAGCCAGGCTCACGGGCCGGACGATTCACGATGAAGCTCATGGCCACGGTCTCGACACCCCGGGTGTTGTCGAAGGCCAGCAGGCGGATGTAGTGATTGGGAAAAGCCTGGCGGCAGGCCTTGAGCTCCATCATCACGCCGGCGGCATCCTCCAGATCGAACATGGGGTGGCCATGCATGTCCCAGTAGGTGTTGCGCGGGTGCGGATCGTCCGTGTACTCGACGCTCCAGGCATAGCCCTTGCGCAGGCCGTACTCGATCTGCAGGGTGATCTCCTCGTCCGTCAGGTCGGGCAGGAAGCTGAACTGGCCCTGTGTGAGGCGGCCGGTGGGGTTGGTCATCATGGTGGTGATCTCCGGGTGTCGGGTCTTACATGCCCACCGACGGCGTCACGGCGTAGTCGCTCGTGTCGGTCGAGGCGTAGTTAAAGGTGATGTCACCCCAGGTGTCGAGGGCCTGCTTGAGCGGCGAGCAGAACTGAGCCGCACGGCGCAGGATCTCGGGGCCTTCATTGCGGATGTCACGGCCTTCATTGCGGGCCTTGACCATGCACTCCAGGGCCACGCGGTTGGCCACGGCACCGGCCTGGATGCCTTGCGGGTGGCCGATGGTGCCGCCACCGAACTGCAGCACCACGTCATCGCCGAAGAGGTCGATCAACTGGTGCATCTGGCCGGCGTGGATGCCGCCCGATGCCACCGGCATGACCTTGCGCAGGTCGGCCCAGTCCTGCTCGAAGAACAAGCCACGGGGCAGATCCTGGCGCGTGATGCTGTCGCGGCAGACGTTGTAGTAGCCCTGCACGGTCATGGGGTCGCCCTCGAGCTTGCCCACGGCGGTACCGGTGTGCAGGTGGTCGCAGCCGGCTAGGCGCAGCCACTTGGCGATCACGCGGAAGCTCACACCATGGCTCTTCTGGCGGGTGTAGGTGCCATGGCCTGCACGGTGCATGTGCAGGATCATGTCGTTCTTGCGGCACCAGTTGGCCATGGACTGGATGGCCGTCCAGCCAATCACCAGGTCGACCATGATGATGACCGAGCCGAGCTGCTTGGCAAACTCGGCACGCTCGTACATGTCTTCCATGGTGGCGGCCGTCACGTTCAGGTAGCTGCCCTTGACCTCGCCGGTCACGGCCTGGGCCTTGTTGACTGCATCCATCACGAACAGGAAGCGATCACGCCAGTGCATGAAGGGCTGCGAGTTGATGTTCTCGTCGTCCTTCATGAAGTCCAGACCGCCCTTGAGGCCCTCATAGACCACGCGACCGTAGTTGCGGCCCGACAGGCCCAGCTTGGGCTTGGTGGTGGCGCCCAGCAGGGGGCGGCCGTATTTGTCCAGACGCTCACGCTCGACGATCAGGCCGGTGGGTGGGCCCTTGAAGGTCTTGACATAGGCCACGGGGATGCGGATGTCCTCCAGGCGGCAAGCCTTGAGCGGCTTGAAGCTGAAGACATTGCCGATCAGGGAGGCCGTCATGTTGGCGATCGAGCCTTCTTCGAACAGCACCAGATCGTAGGCCACCCAGGCAAAGTACTGGCCCGGGTTGTTGGGCACTTCCTCGACCTTGTAGGCCTTGGCGCGGTAGCTGTCGCAGGCGGTCAGGCGGTCGGTCCACACCACCGTCCAGGTCGCAGTGGACGACTCGCCAGCCACGGCTGCGGCGGCCTCGATGGGGTCCACGCCCTCTTGCGGGGTGACCCGGAACAGGCAGATGACGTCCGTGTCCTTGGGCTGGTAGTCGGCGTCCCAGTAGCCCATCTGGCGGTACTTGAGCACACCAGCGCTGTAGCGCTTCTTTGCGTCGGTGATGACGCCTTCATCGATGGGTTTGTTCATGGTTCGCTCTGAAAAGTGAGTTCAAACGACAAGGGTTGAAACCACTCTAGGGCGCACATGAACTAAGGTAAATTCAGTAATTCTTTGGCTTTGCTTAAGGTTTTACTTAATGAGAAGCGTGACTTTTCGGCAGTTGAGGGTCTTCACGGAGGTGGCCAGGCACCTGAGTTTCAGCCAGGCGGCCGAGAGCCTGCACCTCACCCCGCCCGCCGTGACCATGCAGGTCAAGGAGCTGGAAGGCCACGTCGGCATGCCGCTGTTTGAACGCCAAGGTCGACAGGTGCAGCTGACCATGGCCGGCGAGTACTTTCTCGTCTATGCCAAGCGCCTGCTGTCCACCCTCAAGGATGCCGACAACGTGATGGCGCGTTTCAAACGGGTCGAAACAGGGGTGCTGACCATTGGCCTGCTCAGCACGGCGGGCTACTTCCTGCCCGCCCTGCTGGCGCGCTTTCAGTCCGAACACCCAGGCGTCGATGTGCGTCTGGATGTAACAAGAGACCTCACCAAACTGATGGACCGCCTGCACAGCAACGAGATCGACCTGGCGGTGATGGGCCGCCCACCCAAGGGGGAATACGCACTGCGCTCCGAGCCCTTTGCCGGGCACCCCATGGTCTTTGTGTGCCCACCGGGGCACCCGTTGCTGGGGGTGGGGCACCCACCCATCGAAGCCCTGGTGCATTACCCGCTGATCGTGCGCGAACTGGGCTCGGAGGTGCGCCATGTGCTGGACAACTACCTGCGCGAGCACCGCCTGGCCCCCCGCATTGCCATGGAGATCCCCAGCAACGAGACCATCAAGGCCTCGGTGATGGCCGGCCTGGGCATCAGCTTCATCTCGCTGCACGCCGTGGCGGCCGAACTGCGCGCCGGGCAATTGCATCGGGTCGAGTTCGAAGGCACACCGGTCATCCGCACCTGGAACATCGTGCACGAGGCCTCCAAGGTGCTGTCCCCGGCCGCCGAGGCCTTTCGCTACCTGATGCTGGAGCATGGCGAGGCACTGATCAGCGAGCACAGCGTCAGCCTGCTGGGGTCCAGTCCTTGACAAAAGTATCCAATTGGATACATTGCAGCCAATTGGATACTTCACGGATCAAGCATGAAACTGCGCCGCATGCCCAGCACCCAGGCCCTCGGGCAAACCACCTTGCAGCGTCAGCAGGGATCACTGTGGGTCGACCTGCTGCCCGGCAGCGACGAAGCGGCCGCCCTGTCCTGGCTGAGCGCCCTGCCCACTTTGCGCCCGGAAGGCGCGGATCCCCTCCTGCCGTTTCAGCCCTTGTCCTTTCGGGACGGCATGCTGTTCGAGCAACACTGGATCCAGTCCTCACGCGGCTATGCGCGCCGCTTCATGCCGGCCAGCTACCGGTTCACGCAGTGGTTTGAAAAACTCACCGGGCGGCCCTTTCCGGCCTTTCGGCCGGCGGCGCTGTGGCATCGCCAGCCCGTCTACTACTTCGGCAACCACATGACCATGGTGCCCGGCGGCAGCGCCGTGCAGCCCCCCGATTACACCCAGGCGCTGGACTACGAACTGGAACTGGGCTGGGTGCTGGCCAAGCCGCTCTACAACGCCACCCCTGACGAAGCCCTGGCGGCCATCGGCGGCTTTGTGGTCGTCAACGATTTCTCGGCCCGGGATGTGCAACGCGCCGAGATGCAGACCGGCCTGGGGCCCCAGAAATCCAAGCACTTTCTCAGCTCCATGTCCCCCACCCTGGTCACGGCCGACGAGATCCTGCCCATCGTCGGGCAACTGCAGGCCCGCGTCGAGATCAACGGGCAATGCGTGTCGACCACCTCCACCCGGGGCATGCGCTACCACCCGGGTGAAGTGCTGGCCCACCTCTCGCGCAGTGAACACCTCTATCCCGGTGAGCTGATCGCCTCGGGCACCCTGCCCGGCGGCTGCGGCATGGAAACTGGCCACTGGCTGAAGCGCGGCGACACCTTGCGCCTGGTGATCGAGCCCATTGGCGAGATCGTGCACACCATCCGCTGAACACGCCCGATGATCCCCACCTGGCTGAGCGGCCCGGGTCGCGCCCTGACCCGCTTTGGCGAGACGCCCGCCTTCACCGAAGGCCTGTATCGCATCGCCCCCGACACCTATGCCTGGATGGTGCCCAACGGCTCCTGGGGCGAGACCAACATCGGCCTGATCGACTGCGGGGGCGCCAGTGTGCTGATCGACACCTGCTGGGACCTGCGCTACACCCGCGAGATGCTGGCCGGTGTCGCAGACATCACAGGCCACTCGCCCATCGAGGCGGTCATCAACACCCACGCCGATGGCGACCACTGCTGGGGCAACCAACTCTTTCAGGACCGCCCCATCTACGCCACGCAAGCCTGCATCCACCAGATGCACCACATGCATCCACGCTCGCTGAGCGCGCTCAAACACGGAGGCACGCTGATGCGCTACCTGCCCCTGGCGGGCCTCCATCAGTTCGGGCACTACATGCATGAGATGTTCAAGCCCTATGACTTCGGCGGCATCACCATCACCGATCCGAACCAGGGCTTTTCACGGCACAAGACCCTGACCATCCGCAGCGTGGACATCGTCATCACCGAAGTCGGCCCGGGCCACACCGATGGCGATGCCATCGTGCACGTGCCCTCGCGGCGCGTGGCCTACGCCGGGGACATCCTCTTTGTGGGCGTGACGCCGGTGATGTGGTCCGGCCCCATCGAGCCCCTGGTCGCCGGGCTGAGCCTGCTCCAGTCACTGGACGTGGATGTGATCGTGCCAGGGCATGGCCCTCTGGCCACGGCCCCGGATGTCCAGACCGTGATCGACTACTGGCATTTTGTGCACGAGGCCCTGCACCGCCGATGCCAGCAAGGCATGCCCCCCGCGCAGGCCACCCGCGAGGTGATCTGCAGCGCAGATTTCGCGCGGCACCCCTGGGCCCACTGGGACTCGCCCGAGCGCCTGCTCACCAGCGCCTACACCTTGTACCGGCACTGGGGCGCGCGCCTGCACAGCCTGCCCGGTAAACTGGGCGTGATGAATCTGATGCGGCAGCAAGCCATGCTGGCCTTCTCCCTGCCCCAGGCCAGCCCCCGCGTCATGCGGCACATGCGATGAGCAGCTCACCCACCCCGATGGCCCCAGGCAAGCGCCTGCTGATGCAAGCCACCGCCCGACTGGCGGCGCGCCACAGCAGCGCGCAGACCCTGGGCCTGCGCGAACTGGCCCGCGAAGCCGGCCTGAACCACAACACCTTCTACCGACACTTCGACAGCCTGGAAGATCTGCTCCAGGAGGTGGTGAACGACTTCGGCAGCGAGCTTCGGCATGGCCTGCGGCAGGCCCGCGAGAGCGCCCCCGCCAACGAGGTGGTCAGCCTGACGGTGGTCAGTTGGTTGCTGGACTTTGCCCTGGCGCACCGCGATGTCTTCATCGTCTCGATGCGTGAGCAATACGGCCCCCCGGGCCCGCTGCGCGACGCCGTGCGGCAGATGCTGACCCAACTGCAGGAGGACATGCTGCACGAGCTGCGCGCCCGCCAGGCCCTGCCGCCCGTGCCGGACGAGGCCTTGCAACTGCCCTTGCGCATCATCACCGAGCAAACCTTCCGGCTGTGCATCGCCCACATCGAGGCACCCGAACACAAAGCCCAGCGGCTGCAGGACGCCCAGGCCCTGTTCGAGACCCTGATGCTGGGTACTTTGGCACGCCAGGCGGGCTTGCCGAACGGGCGACACCCCCGCTGAAGGTTTTCAGTTCAGACAGGCATGCTGCGACGCGTCATAATCTGACAATGATTCTCGCCAGATCATTG
The DNA here is from genome assembly GCF_036279655.1 of Aquabacterium sp. Taxonomy (GTDB): domain Bacteria; phylum Pseudomonadota; class Gammaproteobacteria; order Burkholderiales; family Burkholderiaceae_C; genus Aquabacterium. Next base: position 16,913 of record NZ_DASUIT010000071.1, read on the forward strand.
CCTGGTCTGGCCTCTTTCTTTGTCAAACACCACCACTTGTGAAGGATCAGACCATGACTCGTGAAGTCGTCTTCGTGGGCGCAGCCCGTACCGCCATCGGCTCTTTTGGTGGCGCGCTCAAGGATGTCCCGCCTGCTGACCTGGGCGCCCTGGTCATCAAGACGGCGCTGGAGCGTGCTGGCGTGGCCCCCAAGGACGTGGGCCACGTCGTGATGGGCAATGTGATCCCCTCCGTGCCGCAAGACGCCTACATCAGCCGCGTGGCGGCCCTGAACGCCGGTGTGCCGCAGGAGACCCCGGCCTTCAACGTGAACCGTCTGTGCGGCTCGGGCCTGCAGGCCATCGTCTCGGCTGCCCAGGCCATCCAGTTGGGTGACTGTGACGTCGCCATTGGCGCCGGTGCCGAATCCATGAGCCGTGGCGCCTATCTGGTCACCAGCAACCGCTGGGGTGCCCGCATGGGCGACGTCAAGATGCTGGACTTCATGCTGGGTGCTCTGCATGACCCGCGCATGAACATCCACATGGGCATCACCGCTGAAAACGTGGCCGCCCGCTACGACATCACCCGCGAGCAGCAGGACGCCTACGCCGTGCAATCGCAGCAGCGCGCTGCCAAGGCCGTGGCCGCCGGTCTCTTCAAGGAGCAGATCGTCCCCGTCGAGATCAAGACCCGCAAGGGCGTGGTGCTGTTCGACACCGACGAAGGCGTCAAGGCAGACACCACCGTGGACGCCCTGGCCAAGATGAAGCCGGCCTTCAAGAAGGAAGAGGGCACCGTCACCGCCGGCAACGCCTCGACCCTGAACGACGGCGCTGGCGCGGTGGTGATGGCCTCGGCCGAGAAGGCCAAGGCCCTGGGCCTCAAGCCCCTGGCCCGCCTGGTGTCCTACGGTCATGCCGGTGTCGAGCCCGAGTACATGGGCATCGGCCCCGTGCCCGCTTCACGCATCGCCCTGGAAAAGGCCGGCCTGAAGATCTCTGACATGGACCTGATCGAAGCCAACGAAGCCTTCGCAGCCCAGGCCTGTGCCGTGGCCAAGGAGCTCGGCATGGACAACGAGAAGGTCAACCCCAATGGTTCGGGCATCTCGCTGGGCCACCCTGTGGGCGCCACCGGCGCCATCCTGGTGACCAAGGCCATCTACGAACTGCAACGCACGGGGGGCCGCTATGCCCTGATCACGATGTGCATCGGCGGCGGCCAGGGCATTGCCATGATCATCGAGCGCGTCTGATCGTTCAGCCGAACTCGCAGCCCCACCAAAGAGACCCCGAGCAGGGGTCTCTTTTTTTACAACGAACAGGACATCGGCATGGAATCCTTCTCCATCTGGCATTGGCTGATCGCCACCAACACCGCCACCACCTTCGTCATCGGCGCCGCGGTGATGGGATGGCAACACGCCGTCAGCCTGACCCATCCGCTGACAGGACAGGTGAAACAGGGGTATGCCGGTTACTGCTGGACCTACCTCTTCCTTGGATGGCTGGTGCCCGTGTCCCGAGGAGAGGTCGCCAGAGGTTTGCTGCACTTTGTCCTGACGGTGCTCACGCTGGGCATCTTCCAGATCGTGATGCCTTGGCTGTACAACAAGCAGCACATGGCCCGCCTCATCGCATCAGGCTGGCAAGCGCCTGTCGCGGAGCCCCGTCTGACACCAGCATCCGCCTTGGACGAGGCACCGGAGACGGCGGGCAGCCATGCGGCCTCCTGCGCCTTTGACGCCCTGATTCTGGGACAGATTCAGCTGTTCGCCTTCGACTTCATGCCGCGCGGCTGGATGCCTTGCGACGGCACAGCCCTGGAGATCAGGGACCATCTCGCTCTCTACGCCCTCCTGGGCACGCGCTATGGCGGCGATGGCCAGACCCACTTCGCCCTGCCCGATCTGAAGGGCAAGGAACCCATCCCCGGGTCGGTGTACGGCATCTGCCTGGATGGGCTTTATCCTTCCAGAGCCGATGCCACACCCGCGTGAGATCCAGACCGCCCTTCAGTGCTCGTACGTCGGATCACCGATATTGACGAGCCCGAGATGGATCTCGCCCTCGGTCTCCATATCGACCGTGAACTCAATGCGACGCCGCTGCGATATGCGAATGGTGTGATAGCGGACCACCTCGTAGCACCCGAACACGTCGTTCATGGTGTCACGCAAGCGGCCCTGGACGCGCTGACCATCCAGCCTCTTGAAGAGGTCCACCTTGTCCTGCTCCGCCTTGCTCAGCGCATCCCGGGACTCCAGCGCCGCGTTGTCAATGCGGATGATGCGCTGAGCTGCCGGATCGGCTCTGCGCACAGGCATCCGCACAGGCTCCTCATCCTCCTCTTCGATGACACGGGATGCTTGTTCCTTCCGCGCCTGGCGCTGCTCCTGGCGCTCTTTTTCCTTCTGCTCCGCCTCGGCCTGGGACAGACGCTTCTTCATCCGGCAAAAGAGGTTCACCTGATCACACAGCGTTGAAAACGCCTGATCGGCCCAGTGCATGGCCGCCTCATTGGCCTGATCCTGCAGGCGTGCCTCCTCCTGAGTCAGCGCCTCATAGAGCTTGATCGAAACCTTGCAAGCCTTGATCAGATCGGACTGCGTCGGATAGAGCTTCGGAAATCGCTTGCGCCCCGGCGGCGGCACTTCTTCACACGCGCGCGTTCGGAATCTGGCCCACTGCTGGGGCAAGTCCTTGGCACGCTCATGGCGCTTGAGTTCCGCCTTGGCGGCCTCGATCACCTGGCCCAACTCGGGCACGTACATGCTCTTGCCAGACATGAAGCTCTCCAGTTCCCCACGCCTCTCGCTGGACAGGCCATCGAGCAGCTTGACCTTGCTGCCCAGATCCTGCATGACGGGCGCCATCTGCTCCACGAACTCGGCATCGCGGTCAAGGTCTGCATTGCCATGGCGCACCAGCCGCTCCAGCAGATCACGCAGATCCACATTGGCCACGGACAGAGCATCTGCCGCCCGCCCCTTGAACACCTGGTCCACCGCACTGGCGATGCTCTCGGCCTCCTTCCTGGCGTCCTTGCAGAGTTTGATCCGCGCATCCCTGGCGTCTTTCTTGGCCGGAACATTCGTGTCCGTCAGCGCCCGCATCTGCTGCGTCAGAACACCATGCCGCTGCTGCAGGGCCTCCCAGTCATTCGGGAAATCCGGAATCGCCTCGAAGGCCTCCAGGGCGAGCCGATACGCATCTTCGAGTTCCTGGCTCTCTGGCGAAGGAATCTCAAGCCCCACCCTGGACGTCGCCACATTGGCGACCTCCTTCCAGGTCCAACTGCGCAGCAACACACGCGCCAAGGGGCTGCCCTCGACCTTTTTTGTCTGCACAGCCTCGTCCTTGCCATGGCCCATGGTGACCCCCTGTGATCTGTGATGGATGTAGGCGTGTCAAACGCCGCCACCAATGTAGCGGGTTTGGGCCGCGATGTCAGGGGCCCCATCACACGAGCGCGGACGCCTCCGTCAACTGGCCGCGCCGGAGAGCGTCAGCAGATCCGACTGCCAGCGCCGGAACCGCTCGCTGGCATGTCGGCGTTGCGCCTCGGTGCTTCGGTTGTGGACGGACGCAGCCATCTGACAGCCCGCGGCGATCCAGCGCGCCATGTCGGCCTGGCGCACAGGATCCGTGGGCGCCACCATGTCCATCAGCAAGGCCCGAATCTGCGGCTCGGCCTGATGGGCACTGACATGTTGCGCCCGGAACTGCCGCAACATGGCCAGCAGCCGGTGCTGAAAATACAACTGCTGCTGATGGATCACCCGGGCATCGAAGGGCAGACGGGCGATGTCGTCTGACAGCCGCTGGCGCTGCGTGCCGTCCAGATCGTCATAGAACATCTCGATCCAGCGGAGCGCAAACTTGTCAGCCGCTTCACGCCGCTCCTGGGGATCCTCCGGCAGGTAGTCATCCACGAAATCTTCGTTGAGGGACACGAAGTGGTCCCGCAGATGATCGATCTGATCACCGCTCAAGGACACCGCCACGCGAGCAAACTGCATCGAGGCGCGATCGATGGCCGCGCGAGCCCAGCTTTCCATCTCCTCACGACGTCGGCATGCCAGCTCGGGCGTGATGTCCCCCAGCGCATCCTGGCGGGCCTGCATCAGAAAGCGCGCCATCAGCGGCAACTGGGACGACCGGTTCCAGGCAAACCACCCCCGTGTCGCCGATCGAAGCACATCCTGCTGCGCATCGTCGAGGTTCATGGCCGAGTTCATGCGCCAATAGACGTAATTGGGCGCCTGGTTGTAGACCACCTGCACCACGCTGCAGGCGGACACCAGAGCCAGCAGAGACAGGCCAACGATCCGCCTACAAGCCCCCGTATGCAGGAAAATCCGGACGGTTTTCAGGAAACGACCACATGCCATGATGAGTGTCCTTGATGCTGCGCCTTCTGACTCAACGCCCCAGCAGCGCAGACGGTGGACCGGGGGCGGGTACACCCCCATCGTCTCACTTCTCTGACCTGCTCAGGGCTCGCACCGAAAGTTTCGGGCAGGGATGTAGTTGGTGAACGGTGCCCCTGGCCCGATGTATCTGGCCACGCGGGGATACTCGCACAACGGCCGCGTCCGGTCTCGACTCCACACCAGCGCAGGCGGCAGATCCAGATTCGCAGGATTGAGATAGCCGATCACCACCCGTTGGTCCAGGGGCTGGTCACTGGGTGCCACCCCGGACTCGCTCCAGCGCTCCAGTTCCGAGAACAGATCGAAGATGTCGGTGGCAGGGCCACCACCGCAATGGTTCATGCCAGGCACGACGTACAGGCGTGCATACTGACGATGCGCCGGGTCAAACGCCATGAGCCGGTTGAACCAGCTTGTCGTGTCGTTGAGTGAAACAGCCGGATCGGCTGATCCGATGTAGGTGATGATCTTGCCGCCCTTGTCGCGGAAAGCCCGGAGGTCTTCGGGCGAAGGGACATTGAGCTCCTCGTACGGCTTGCCGAACGTCTGGCCCGCTGCACTCCAGCCCACCGCATTCATGGTCTGCTCAACAGCCGACGAACTGAGGTCATAGTTCTGCAAGTAGGCCCAAGAACCTGTGGCTGTCCCGCCGTAATCAGGATCGGGGTGGCTGGTCGCGACCTGGGCGAGCACACCCGTGCCGATGACCGTCGCGATCGAATGACCAAAACCGATGTCTGATGCGATGCGCCACGAGCGCCAACTGGTGATGCTGGCCGAGCCTCCGGATTCCATGCCGGGATCCCAGGGCCAACTGGCGTACAGCGATGCCCCGGTATCACGGGTCCGGGGGCCCATCATCACGTTGCGAAGTGCGGTGACCTTGCTCGGTGCCAGGCATGGACTGCTCACCGTGGGCGAACATGCCAGATTGGCAGGAAAGCCCTGCCGCCCCAACTCGCTCTGACAGGCGGCCACATCGGCCACCATGCCATCCCCTGCGCCATCCAATCGATCACAGATGGCCCGGATCTTGTTGGCCACCGCATTCATGTCGCTGCGGCTGAGCACATCGCCAGGCTTGTTGTTCGTGCCCGCCACCAGATCATTGAACTTCTGCGCATCCCAGGCGGCCTGCATGGCCTGCCTTGCAAAATTGATCGCGGGGGCACCGGCCAGTACACCATCGAACTTGTCGTGATATCGCTTGGCCGCCATCACGGCCTGGCGCCCACCGTTGGAACACCCGACAAAGTAGGACCTGGCCGGTCCCATGCCATAGTAGCGAGCGATGATGTCCTTGGCCCCATCGGTCATGGACGCGATGGCGGTATAAGCAAAGTCCAAGCGCTGGATCGCATCGTTACCGAACGCGGTGTAGGCGTCGTAGAGTCCACTGCCACCTGAAAACGCGGCATCCCACAGGTTGATGGATACCGCGTGCCCGCTGTCCATCGACACCACGGCATAGCGCCGCGCCAGCGCTGTGTCACCGGTGTTTTTCTGGATCAAAGTGCCAACAGCCGAATTGACGGCACCATCGGTGCCGCCACCCCCTTGAAATACAAACTTCCCGTTCCAGTCATCGGGCAGGCTCATCTCGAAGTGAATCACGCTGGCCCCACCGGGGCGCGCCACGGTCAGCACGCCGCTGACAGAACAGTACGGCACCGACACAGGCTGGCTGGCAGGAACGGGTGTCTTGCCATCGAACATTCTGTTTTCACTGCTTGTGAACACCACCCCGGGTACCGCCACTTCCGGCGCACGCCCCTGCTCGCCCATGAAGGCTGCCACGCAGCCACTGGTGACCGAGCCCGCAGCCCAGGCAGGCCCTACCAGAGTCGCCAATGCCACAGCCCATGCACAGCGACGGGATACATGCCACCACGGATCATCAAGCCACGAACTCAACATCTCGCCTCCTTTTGGGTACACATACCAAGATCTTCCATCTCAGAAACGACTAAGCCCCGTGGCGCTAGCATTTGCTAACGCCACAGGGCTTGTGAAAACTTGGTGCCGGCTGTCGGATTCGAACTGACGACCTACCGCTTACAAGGCGGTTGCTCTACCAACTGAGCTAAGCCGGCTGCATCATGCTGACGCCGCGCGATTGTACGCTACGGCGTCGATCATCCAGGCATCACTTGATGCGTCGCAACGACGGACGACCACCCGAAGGGGTCGTGGTGGGGGGCTCTGGATCCGACGGCTCGTCCGCTGCCGCCACGTCGGCGGTCTCGGCCTCACTGCCATCTCCGTGATCGGGCTCGGCCACTGGCGCGCTGGCCAGCCGAATGCCACCGGTCTTGCGGGATTCGGAGGCGCCCCCTTCGTCATTGGACGAGGTCGCGCTCTCTTCTTCCGGCGTCGGCACGGGAAACGCCATGCCTTGCCCATTTTCACGGGCATAGATGGCGATCACGTGGTCGATGGGCACCAGGATGTCCCGCGCCACGCCACCGAAGCGTGCCTTGAACTCGATGTACTCATTGCCCAGTTGCAACTGGCTGGTCGCATCGAAGCTCACATTGAGCACGATCTCGTTGTTCTTGACGTACTCGCGCGGGACCTGCACGGTCTTGTCGACGTACACCGCCAGATAAGGCGTGAAACCGTTGTCGGTGCACCAGTCGTGCAATGCCCGGATCAGGTACGGACGGGTGGATGTGCCTTGAACATCGGAATCGGTCGGCGTGGTCATGGAGCCCCGTGTCTTGTTTACTTGCGCATCACCTTCTCGGAGGGCGTCAGCGCCTCGATGTAGGCCGGACGCGAGAAGATGCGCTCAGCATACTTCAGCAATGGCAGTGCGTTCTTCGAGAGATCAATGCCGTAGTAATCCAGGCGCCACAGCAGCGGAGCAATGGCCACGTCGAGCATCGAGAAATCGTCGCCCAGCATGTACTTGTTCTTCAGGAAGATCGGTGCCAACTGCGTGAGGCGATCGCGGATCTGCGAGCGAGCCTTTTCGAGCTGCTTGTCATTGCCCTTGAGACCGCCACGGCCTTCGAGCAGGTTGACATGCGCGAACAGCTCCTTCTCGAAGTTGAGCAGAAACAGGCGCACACGGGCACGGGCCACCGGATCGCCAGGCATCAGTTGAGGATGCGGGAAGCGCTCGTCGATGTACTCGTTGATGATGTGCGATTCGTACAGGATCAGATCGCGCTCGACGAGGATGGGCACCTCGTTGTAGGGGTTCATCAGCGCGATGTCTTCAGGCTTGGCGAAGACGTCGACGTCACGGATCTCGAAGTCCATGCCCTTTTCAAACAGCACGAAACGGCAACGGTGCGAGTAGGGGCAGGTCGTACCAGAGTAAAGCACCATCATGGCGGCAGGATCCTCAATCAGAAACAGGCAAAAGCCAAAAACAACGAAGCGCAGTGGCGCCCACCAAGGGGCGTTCACTGCGCCAGAGGCCTTCTATCGAAGGCGCCCTGTCATCACTTCACATCTTTCCAGAACGCGGCGTTCAGGCGCCAGGCAATGAACAGGAAGCCCAGCAGGAAGATGATCACGCCCACACCCAGACGCTGACGTTGCTGAGCCTGGGGCTCGGCCATCCACGTCATGTAGGCCACCAGGTCGGCGATGTTGCTGTCGAACTCCTGGGGCGACATGGTGCCCGGGGTCAGTTGTTCGAAGCCATCGAAGGCATGGATCTTCTTGGCCGGGTCATGCGGATCAGCCTTCTCGACGAACTTGGCGGCACGCTCACCCTGGAGCTCCCACAGCACGTGGGGCATGCCCACGTTGGGGAAGACCAGGTTGTTCCAGCCCGTCGGACGGGTGTTGTCGACGTAGAAGGTGCGCAGGTACGTGTACAGATAGTCCGGGCCCGAGCCTGAACCGCTGGCACGCGAGCGGGCCACCAGGGTCAGATCAGGCGGCGTGGCGCCGAACCATTCCTTGGCACTGCGGGCATTGAGCGACACCTTCATGGTCTCGCCCACCTTGTCGGTCGCAAACAGCATATTCTGCTTGATCTGCTCATCGGTCAGACCGATGTCCTTGAGGCGGTTGTAGCGAACAAACGCAGCCTCGTGGCAGTTCAGGCAGTAATTGACGAAGATCTTGGCGCCGTTTTGCAAGGCAGCCAGATCGGTCAGACGCTCGGTGGGGAACCTGTCCAGAGCAGGACCACCGGTGTTGGCGTGAGCGCCAGACACCAGAGCCAGGACCGTCACCAGGGAAGCAAAGAGTTTTTTCATGTCGTTGTACTCCTGCCGATCAGTGGGGCTTGAAGGTCACGCGATCAGGCACTTGCTTGAAGGTACCCAACTGGCTCCACCAGGGCATCAGCACGAAGAAGCCAAAGTACAGCAGCGTGCCAACCTGGGAGACGATCTCACCCGTGGGCGATGGCGCCTGCACACCCAGATAACCCAGGATGCAGAAGTTGATCACGAACACGCCATAGACCAGCTTGTGCCAGCCCGGACGGTAGCGGATCGACTTGACCGGGCTCTTGTCGAACCAGGGCAGGCCCGCCAGGATCACCACGGCACCGCCCATCACGGCCACACCCCAGAACTTGGCTTCGAAGACCTTCAGAGCACCGATCACGACGGCGGCGATGACCAGACCGATCATCTTGCTCTTGCCGGTACCAGCACCCTTGATCAGGTTCAGCACGGCACCCAGCCCGATCAGAACGGCCAGCACGTTGACCATCAGGTCGGTCGTGGCACGCAGCATCGAGTAGAAGGGCGTGAAGTACCAGACCGGCGCAATGTGCGGAGGCGTCTTGAACGGGTCGGCCGGGATGAAGTTGTTGTACTCCAGGAAGTAGCCACCGAACTCAGGCATGAAGAAGATCACGGCCGTGAAGACGATCAGGAAACCCGCCACGCCCATGATGTCGTGCACCGAGTAGTAGGGATGGAAGGGCACACCGTCCAGAGGATGGCCATTGGCATCCTTGGGGCCTTGCTTGATCTCGACCCCATCGGGGTTGTTCGAGCCCACTTCGTGCAGGGCGATGATGTGCGCCACGACCAGACCCAGCAACACCAGCGGCACGGCGATGACGTGCAGCGAGAAGAAGCGGTTCAGGGTGGCGTCGCCCACCACGAAGTCACCACGGATCAGGATGGCCAGATCCGGGCCGACGAAGGGCACTGCGGCAAACAGGTTGATGATCACCTGGGCGCCCCAGTAGGACATCTGGCCCCAGGGCAGCAGATAACCCATGAAGGCTTCGGCCATCAGGCACAGGAAGATCAGGCAACCGAAGATCCAGACCAGCTCTCGCGGGGTGCGATAGGAGCCGTAGATCAGGCCGCGATACATGTGCAGGTACACCACCACAAAGAAGGCCGAGGCCCCGGTGGAGTGCATGTAGCGGATCAACCAGCCCCAGGGCACATCACGCATGATGTACTCGACGGAGGCAAAGGCCTGCGCCGCATCGGGCTTGTAGTTCATGACCAGGAAGATGCCGGTCACGATCTGGATCACCAGCACCAGCAGCGCCAGCGAGCCGAAGAAATACCAGAAATTGAAGTTCTTGGGCGCGTAGTACTCGGAGAGATGCTCCTTGTACAGTTTGGACGCCGGAAACCGGTTGTCCACCCAGGTCAGGAGCTTCTCGCCGGCGCTGGCGCCAGCGGGTGCGGTCTTGAATTCAGCCATGTCAGTCTCCTGCCTCAGGCCTTCTTGTCTTCACCGATCAGCAGCTTGGTGTCTGACAGGTACATATGGGGTGGCACTTCAAGGTTGTCCGGTGCAGGCTTGTTCTTGAAGACGCGGCCAGCCAGGTCGAAGGTCGAGCCATGGCAGGGGCACAGGAAGCCGCCTTGCCAGTCGTCGGGCAGCGAAGGCTGGGGGCCTGCCTGGAACTTGGACGTCGGCGAGCAGCCCAGGTGGGTACAGATGCCCACGGCCACCAGCACTTCGGGCTTGATCGAGCGTGCCGTGTTGCGGGCGTACTCGGGCGTCAGCTCGTCGGCCTTGCGCTCGGAATTGGGGTCTGCCAGCTGGGCGTCCAGCTTGGGCAGGGCTGCGACCTGTTCGGGCGTGCGGCGGATGATCCACACCGGCTTGCCGCGCCACTCCACCGTCATCATCTCGCCCGGTTTGAGCGCGCTGATATCAGCTTCAACCGCAGCGCCAGCGGCGCGTGCACGTTCGGAGGGTTGGAAGGTCGAGACGAAGGGTACGACGGTGGCCACACCGCCGACGCCGCCGGCGGCGCAGGCCATGGTCACCCACGTCCGACGGCTTTGATCCACTGGCTGATTGCTCATGGGTTCCTCAAGGACGATGACATAGAGATCGGGTCAACCCGGTATTCTAGCGGACGCCGCAAGGGTTTCTGAATGCATCCGTGAATGATTGTGGCTGGCCGCGACTTGGCCCTGGTTTGTGTCAAAGTGCACAACAGTTCAACTCACCACTTTTTTGGAGCTGCCTTATGGGTTTCATGACCGAATTCAAGGAATTTGCTGTCAAGGGCAATGTGATGGACCTCGCCGTGGGCGTGATCATTGGTGGCGCTTTCGGCAAGATCGTGGACTCGGTGGTCAATGACCTCATCATGCCCCTGGTGGGCAAGGTGGTCGGCGGGCTGGACTTCACGAACTACTACATCGCCCTGTCGGGTCAGGCCGCCGGCCTGACACTGGCCGACGCCAAGAAGGCCGGCGCCGTGTTCGCTTACGGCAACTTCCTGACCGTGGCCCTGAACTTCGTCATCCTGGCATTCATCATCTTCCTGATGATCAAGCAGATCAACAAACTCAAGAGCGAAGCCCCTGCCCCCGCACCGGCGGCCCCGGCGCCCACCCCCGAGGACATCGTGTTGCTTCGTGAGATTCGTGACAGTTTGAAAAAGTAACGCAAGTCCCGGCCAGGGCTGCCGATATCCGAAGACGAGTGGGGCCTGAAAGTATCAGGCCCCCACCCTGACGTGGATAGGCCCTGACCGTGAACGATCCGAGACTCGAACCGCTGCTGCATACCGCCGTGAGCCGCCTTCTGGCGTCCATGGCGCAGGCGATCGACAAGACCGGCACACAGTTGGGCATGCTGGCGCTCGCGGCGTCCAACAATGCCGAACGCCAGGTGCTGATGGATGCGGAATACGATCTGCAGCGCCGCGGCCAGGCCGTCAATCAGGCTTTTGGTCGAGAACTGGCCGAACGACTGGCTCAGGATCTTCAACGCCACGCGCCGGCCACCGCCGTGCTGGCCGACACCGACTGGGGCTCGCTGAGGCTGGTGGATGACGAGGAACTCGATCAGACCGTCTCCGCCGCCCGACTGAGCCGCCTGCTCGAAGTCGACTGCGAGGGCGAGTTGCGCGAACTGCGTGGCTACTTCGCCACACTGCAGGACACCGAGGCAGACGAAGACGTCTTCCCCCTGCGCCCGGCCGTGGTCGCCAAGGCGCTGTTGCGCGCCGTGCATCAGGGTAGCGCCGATCCCAAAGTGCGCCAGCAAGTCTCCCGGGTGCTGGCGCTGCACACCGCGGCGGCCCTCAAGGAGGGCTACAGCCAACTGCTGCAAAGCTGCCAGGACATGCGCGTGACCAAGGCCCCGCTGGCCGTGCGCAAGCCCAGTGCCTCCACGACCAGCAGCCCAGCCCTCGGCGCCGAACCCAGCATCCCCGGCGCGCTCGACTCCGGGCGCGGCGCCCCCTCGGGCAAGATGCCCCTGCGCAGCGCCGAAGAGAACCTGGGGCAGATGTTCGGCATCCCCTGCCCCGAGCCTCTGGATCTGGCGTTCCGCGAACTCCCCAGCACCGAGGGCGCCCCACCGTCCCAAGGCGGCGCCCCAGGCGACAGCAGCATGCTTGGCCTGATGCGCCGGCTCCAGAGCCTGGCCACCTTCACCGCCCCGACATTCACCTCGTCCACCAGCGAGGCGGTCGGGCTCGAACCCGTCAACGTGATCCGCGCGCACCGCGACGAGTTGCTGCAGGCCAGCGGTGGTGCCGCCCTGGATCAGATGGTCATCGACATCGTGGCCACGCTGTTCGATCAGGTGCTCTCCGACCCCAAGGTGCCGCCCCAGATGGCCCGACAGATCGCACGGCTGCAACTGCCGGTGCTGCGTGTCGCCCTGCGGGACCAGAGCTTCTTCCATTCGCGCAAGCACCCCGTGCGCCGCCTCATCAACCGCATGGCCACCCTGGCATCGGCATTCGAGGAGCTGGACGACGGTCCGGGCGCCGAATGCATCGAGATGGTCGGGCGCCTGGTCAAGGAGATCGTCGAAGGCGACTTCGACCGGATGGACATCTACGAGGCCCAGCTCAAGCAACTGGAGCAGTTCGTCCAGCAACAGGCGGCCCACGCCGCCCAGGACAACGCGGCCGTGACGGCCCTGCTCAGCGGCAAGGAAGCCGATCTGCGGGTGCAGCAGCGTTACATGCAGCTGGTCCAGCAGGAACTGGCGGATCTGGAGGTGCCCACCTTCATCAAGACCTTCCTGTCCCAGATCTGGACCCAGGTGCAGGTGATGGTGAGCACCGTGCACGGCCATGACAGCGAGCTGAGCCAGCGCATGAAGCGCGCGGGCCGCCAGTTGGTCCTGAGCGTCCAGCCCAAGGGCAGCACCGCCTTGCGGCAGGAGTTCCTGCGCCACCTGCCGCAGTTGATGAAGGACCTCAATGACGGGCTGGACATGATCCAGTGGCCCGCCCCGGCCAAGCAGGAGTTCTTCGGGCAACTGCTGCCCATGCATGCCCAGACCCTCAAGGCACCGCCACCGCACGAGCTGTCGCTGCGCCTGCTGGATCAGCGGCTGCGCAAGGTCGAGCAGATCGCCATTCCCAGCCGAGCAGATGCCGCCAACGACCCGCTGCCCAGCACCACCGACCCCATCCCCCTGGCCACCCACCTGTCGCCCCAGGAGGCGCAGGAAGCCGGCTGGGTCAGCGAAGCCAGCCTGGCCGAAGACAGCACCTCGCTGGACATTGACCTCAGCGCGGGCGACGACACCGACATCAGCACGGCCGACATCGACATCCTGCTGGACTCGCCCAGCCCGCCATCGGCTGGCCCCACGCTGGTCAACTACATCCAGCCGGGTGCGGCCTATCGCATGCTGCTCAAAGGCCACTGGCGCAAGGTGCGCCTGACCTGGGTGAGCGAAGGGCGCACCTTCTTCATCTTCGCGCATGGCCACCACAAGACGCAGGAGACCATCTCGCTGACGGCCCGCACGCTCACCCAGATGTGCGCGGGCGGGCGTTTCAAGGCCTTCGAGCAAGCCCAACTGCTGGAGCGCGCCACCATCCGCGCCCGCCGCCAACTGGCCGCCCTGAGCGCCCAGCGCAAGGTGGCCGCCTGACCGTTCAGGCCGGCGCCGCAGCGGAGAGCTGCAAGGCCACCTGCATGGCCTCGCTCAGGCTGGAGGGATCGGCCCGTCCCTGACCGGCCAGATCGAAGGCCGTACCGTGGTCCGGGCTGGTGCGCACAAAGGGCAGGCCCAGCGTCACATTCACGCCCTTGGCCACCCCCAGGTATTTGACCGGGATCAGACCCTGGTCGTGGTACATGGCCACCACCACATCGAACTCACCTGGATGCTCGGGCGGTGCATGACGCGCCCGCATGAAGACGGTGTCCGGGGGCCAGGGACCACTGACGTCGAGCCCCTGCGCCCGAGCCGCATCGATCGCCGGGATGATGGTGTGGATTTCCTCATCGCCAAACAAGCCCCCCTCCCCCGCGTGCGGGTTCAGGCCCGCCACGGCGATGCGCGGCCGATCGATGCCCATGCGTCGCAGGCTGTCGTGCGTGATCTTCAAGGTCTGCAGGACGTTGTCGATCGTGACGGCCTCGATGGCCTGCCGCAGCGACACATGGATGGACACCAGCACCGTCTTGAGCTCGTGATTGGCCAGCATCATGCGCACGGGCACCAGGGGCTGCCCGTCAGGAGTGGCCAGGGCCTGCAGCAACTCGGTGTGTCCGGGGAAGGGCTCGCCCGCCGCCGACAAGGCTTCCTTGTGCAGTGGGGCCGTCACCACGGCACGGGCGCGAGCGCGCTGGACCAGATCGGCGGCAGCCCGCACGCAGCAGGCGGCGGCCTGTCCGGCCTGGGCCGACACCTGCCCCCAGGGCAAAGCCTCCAGCCCCTGAGGCAGCCCTTCGGGCTCCCACACCGGGATGACATCGGTGCCAGGCACCTCGCCAGACTGCGGATCCCAGCCCTGCACCGTCAGGCCCTGCACGGGCCAGCCCGCGGCGGCCAGCACAGTCAGCGCCCGCCGTATCACGGCGACCGAGCCGACCACGACGGCCGGCAAGCGGGGCTGGCGCAGCCATTGGGCCACCACGATCTCGGGGCCGATCCCGCAGGGGTCTCCCATGGTCAGCGCCAGGGGGAGCTGCGCCACAGGGGGGGCTGCAGCCACAGACGAGGATGGCGATGCGCCTTCAGACACGGCAGAGATCGAAGTGTGTGGTGACATCCCCCCGATTGTGGCCCCTGGGCACGCCGCACAGGGCCCCGGCGGTACACTCCTGCCCATGAACTGGTTAGACGACATTCGCTGGGACGAACAGGGGCTGGTGCCCGTGATTGCCCAGGAAGCCAGCACGGGTGACGTGCTGATGTTTGCGTGGATGAACCGCGAAGCCCTGGCACGGACCGCCGAGATCGGCGAAGCCGTGTACTGGAGCCGCTCGCGCTCGCGCCTGTGGCACAAGGGCGAAGAGTCCGGCCACATCCAGAAGGTGCTCGACATCCGCCTGGACTGCGACAACGATGTCGTCCTGCTGAAGATCGAGCAACTGGGGCACGAGCCGGGCATCGCCTGCCACACGGGCCGCCACAGCTGCTTCTTCCAGCGCCACGAGGGTGATCAGTGGGTGGCGGTCGACCCCGTCCTCAAAGACCCTGAGCGCATCTACAAATGACATCATCGACCATGCCCACCGATCCGCAAGCCACTTCCGCTGACGCCATCGATGTCTTGCAACGCTTGGCCGAGGTGATCGAATCCCGCAAGGGCGGTGACCCCGACAAGAGCTATGTGGCACGGCTGTTCCACAAGGGCACGGACGCCGTCCTCAAGAAGATCGGCGAAGAAGCCTGTGAAACCGTGATGGCGGCCAAAGACCTGGCACACCAGCCCAGCGATCAAACCCGCCAGGCCCTGGTGGGTGAAATGGCAGACCTGTGGTTTCACTCCATGGTGGCCATGGCTCACCTGGGCCTGAGCCCGCGCGATGTGGTGGCCGAGCTGGCCCGGCGCGAGGGCCTGTCGGGCCTGGAAGAGTTCGCCAGCCGCGCGCACCGCTGAAGAACTGTCACACTGATCCTTGAACATGGCCGCCCAGCCCCAAGCTGGCACATATCTCGCAAGACACCTGACACACCATGAGCCACGATCCGAACTGCATCTTCTGCAAGATTTCGAAGGGTGAAATCCCCAGCAGCATCTTCTATCAGGACGATGAGGTGATCGCATTCCACGACATCCGCCCGGCCGCGCCGGTGCACTTCCTGATCGTGCCGCGCGAACACATCCCGCGCCTGCAGGACAGCGGATCGGATCATCAGGCCCTGCTGGGCAAGATGCTGCTGCTGGCGCCCAAGCTGGCGGCCGAACAGGGTGTCACCAATGGGTTCAGGGTCGTGATCAACAACGGTGAGGATGGCGGCCAGGAGGTCTACCATCTGCACGTTCACGTGATGGGGGGCCCCCGCCCCTGGAAGATCGGTTAAGTTGCGGTTGAATTTGATGTGGCCAGGCGGCCACTGAAGGAGCATGACATGGGATCGTTGAGCATTTGGCACTGGCTGATCGTGCTGGTGATTGTGGTGATGGTGTTTGGCACCAAGAAACTCAAGAACGTGGGCACCGACCTGGGCGCCGCGGTCAAGGGCTTCAAGGACGGCATGAAGGATGGCGGTACCGCCGACGCCCCGCCCCAGCAGGTGACCAACACGGCCAAGACCGACGCCAACACGGTGGACGTCGAAGCCAAGAGCAAGTCCTGATCGACGCTAGGACACTGGCGACGTGATTGATTTCGGTTTTGACAAGCTGGCCCTGATCGGTGCGGTGGCACTGATCGTGATCGGCCCCGAGCGCCTGCCCAAGGTCGCCCGCACCGTGGGCGTGCTGCTGGGCAAGGCGCAGCGCTACGTGGCCCAGGTGCAATCCGAGGTCAATCGCTCCATCGAGCTGGAAGAGCTCAAGAAGATGCAGACGGGCATCCAGGATGCGGCCCGCTCGGTCGAGCAGACCGTGCGCCACGAACTGCAGGAGGCCGAATCGGCCCTGGCAGGCAGTGGCACCAGCGAGCACGACACGCCCTACAGTGGTGCAGACTTCGGCAGTGAGATTCACCACACGCCCTACTACGCCAGCCAGCCGGCTGCGCGCAAGAACTGGCGGCTCAAACGTGGCGCCACACCGCTCTGGTACAAGCAACACACGGGGGTCCGGCGGCATGTGCAGTCGGGCGCCGCCCGTGTGGCGCGTTTCCGCCCCCCGACTGGCCCCCGTTGACACCGCCTCTTAACGCCAACACCCCGTGAGCCAAGAACAGCGCCCAGATGAACTGGAGGGCAATGAACAGCCCTTCGTCACGCACCTCATCGAACTGCGCGATCGACTGATCCGTGCGGTGTTTGCCATCGGGATCTGCTTCATCGTGCTGGCGCTCTACCCGGGGCCGTCCGGCCTGTATGACTGGCTGGCCGCCCCGCTGATCTCGGCCTTGCCCAAGGGCGCGACCATGATCGCCACCAATGTGATCTCGCCCTTCATGGTGCCCATCAAGATCACCATGCTGGCGGCCTTCATGATGGCCCTGCCCGTGGTGCTCTACCAGGTGTGGGCTTTTGTGGCGCCCGGCCTGTACACGCACGAGAAAAAGCTCGTGCTGCCCCTGATTGTCTCCAGCACGCTGCTGTTCTACATCGGCGTGGCCTTCTGCTACTTCTTCGTCTTCCAGAAGGTCTTCGTCTTCATCCAGCAGTTTGCGCCCAAGAGCATCACGGCCGCACCCGACATCGAGTCCTATCTGGGCTTTGTGCTGAATATGTTCCTGGCCTTTGGCGCCTCGTTCGAGGTGCCGGTGGTGGTGGTGATCCTGGCGCGCATGGGCATTGTGTCCATCGAGAAGCTCAAGGAGTTCCGCGGCTACTTCATCGTGGTGGCCTTTGTGATCGCCGCCGTGGTCACACCGCCGGATGTGGTCTCTCAGTTGGCCCTGGCCATCCCCATGTGCATCCTGTATGAACTGGGGATCTGGGCTGCGCAGTTGACGGGCAAGCCCGAACAGGCCGACGAAGCGAGCAAAGACAAGGCGGCCTGAGCGGCTTTGGCTCTGGCCTGAGCGCCAGCTACGGGAAGACCAGTGCGTGGAGCTCTTCAAGCTCCTTCAATCGCTGCTCGCTCAGATCTTCTGCACAGTCTGCTTGATGCAAGTAGCTCCATTCATTGGGGCCCGACGTGGCCATGCCAACGGCAGCGCAATGAGAGGAGCGGTACTGCTCCCAGGCCCGCTGTGAGGCGCGCAGTTGCTCAACAGCGGTAGAGCCTCTTGTCATGGGGTTGGTTGAGAGCCCTGCGGCGATCTGATCAAGCTTGCGCGCAATGTCTGCGTCTGTCTTGGATAACGCCACAGTGTGGCACTTGAGCATGCCCTCGCGATCGCTCGCTTCGCAGGAAGCCACCGCATCTGCCCATGACATGATGCCGGCGAGCCCGTATACCCATAACGTGGTTTTGTGCATTTGCAAACGCTTCCTAAAGAAATGTGCATGAGTAAAGGTCGGTCAGGGCATCGATCATTTAATTCCAACCTCTGAGCGATCGAAATCATTGGTTGGAGTTTTGCACTTGCGAACTCCTTTCTCACCCACGCAGTTATGCCATGCGCGCACCTCATTCAGCTTACTCTCAACATGCTCCAATTGACAATCCTGTGCCCACGCATAGGGCCAATAGCCCGCCCCGCTTTTCTCCTCTCGCTTAAGGCAAAATTGTAACGAGGCTGATGCGAAGCTCGCCACGTTGAATTTACGATTCAATACAGAAGACGCTTTTGGTGGAGTTTCATAAACTTCGTAGGCCAGCGCTTTGTAGGCTTGTGCAATCAATATTCTATGACAAGCTTCATTGGCTAGCCCCGAGGTAGCATCACAAGGATTATCACGATCAGGGTTCCAGGCATCCGCACTGATCACGGGATCCTTTTGGTTGTTCTTGAACACATGAAATGAAGCGACACCTCCATAGCGATTATGGCTGTGATCCCATATCTTTATCTCCATGCGCATCGCAGAGCCCCCTCCTGTATCATCATCTTCTGAGTTGCACAGAGGCCTGAGAGAACTACTGGGCATCAAGCTTATTTTTAGATAATATATACGATAATTGCCATATAGTTTATCAAAGCCCTCCGAAATGGATTGCTGGGTTGCCGTCACATCAAAAAACCCGCAGGTTGAAATGTCGATGCTATCTTGGTCGATTGAAATGCGCTCCCCGGTCAATCCGCCAGGAGATGCGTCCTCCACCACCCATTTCCCGCAATGTGGGCAGGGAAGAGGTGGAGGCAGTGGTGGCTCGGGTGGCAGTTCGGCGCGAGAGGCTGATGCCAAGAGTGACATTAAGAGCAGGATGGTGCGGACGGTTTTCATGGAATTACGTCATGATGCGGCAAATGCTATTTGCCATTTCGAGTGGACTCGATCTCAGCATACATGCCACGCAACGCCGACATCAAACGGCGCCACTGCTGGCTAAAGGAGGTGGTCGTCAGGCCTCTGTGCTTGGGCATGCACTGATCAGCGTCAAACTTTATATTCACATCACAACCCTCACTCAAACTTGGCCATATCACCCCTCAGTTATCAGTAGAAAAACTCCAATGACACCAAGTTCTATCACTAGGATTCAATGACTTAAAACCAAATGCGTAAAATCCAGAAGCGTCACTTACAAGCCGCCTCGCCACAGACAAGCCATAATACCCATCACCAACATAAACCACAGACATACCATATGGATAATCCGGATTTGGCTCATGACGCGGCCCCAGCATTGAATTTTCAATCACCAATACCGGGTCAGCACAATTCCCTACTCGACCATACTTAACAAAGTCGCACCGCCTAACATCAGGCAAAGCACACCGAACAAATCCATCGGCCTCACTGAGCAACGGATTAACATCAGCACAAATCAAATCAACAACTGCGCCAGACTTTCTCTTCAGCTTGAATATTTTGTAATTGAAACTTCCGATATATTGCAGCAAATAATCATCATCCCTTGCATGCTCACCATTTTTCGAATAGATCGGACATTGCTTTCTATACTTCTTCAGAGTCGCTGCCTGATCATCATCTGTCGAATACACAGGCTCCTCCTCCTTCAGCGCCGAAGAAGTCAATATATTCAAATAGTATTGGCATTTTCGATCTTGATCCTGCTCCCCATACAAAGCACGCCCAGCGAAAAGTTTGTATCCTGACTGTTCGTCAGAAACTTCCTTGAGCTTCTTCAAGGCAGATATTGATCTGGGCCATGTTGAGTAGTCATCGAAGTTAAATTTTTTATCAGCCGGTCCAGACGCTTTCGCCGCAGCACTAGCTCCCCCTTCCCCTGCATGTGCAAAGGCAACACAGCACAAGAATGCAAGATGCAGCATCACTCTCGATAGACGGCCCATATGGCTCCCGGGATTGATATAGGAATGCGGCGCGTCGCATACTGACTCATGCTCGAACACATCGGCATGAATCAAACGCACGACATCGCATATGCAGATCATTAGCTCCGATCTTCGGCGCATCGTCAAGTACTTCAGCCCCAATAGGGGAGAGTCACCGCACGAATCTGCACCTTGCGCAGCCGTGTGTCGGCTACATTTGACGGGGGTCAGACAAGTGTCGGTCTCACATGCGCTCAACACTGATAGTCACCACCGCTCTTTCCATCGCATACTCACCGGCGCTCGCTGATTGGGTCGACCCTGGTATTGCGTTCCGGTGCGACAAAAGCCATCAGGCCTTCTCTCTTGTGTCCGTCATGGCGACGAGCTCCCCCGACGATGCGGGAACCGTGCTCCCGCCCCCTCATTACACAAGGGTGCATGACACGCGCTCGGTGCAATGCAAAGTCGGCCGCTCTGTGGTCAGCGCTCGAATCCGTATCCGGCCTCCGCTACCCAGGGGCCTGTGCGGAGGGATCGCTCATGTCACGATCGAGCGCTTGGCACTAGATGGCAAAAGTGTGTTCGCACATCCTGAGCTGTTCAACCACCATTGTGCCAATAACGAAGCTCTGCACTCGATCGAAGTTCACCCATCGGCAGGCACGCCGCAAGTAAAAGTCTGCTTCGCTCAATGGGATTGGGGCATTGGCTACAGCGCGGTGCGTTGCGAGGCCCGACAGGCATCCATCGCACCCGCCATGGCCACACACTGAACAATCATTCGCTCTGCGCTTGTTCCGCCCGCGCCATCTTGGGCCGCTGCGCCACCGTCACGTTGACGGTCAGGATCTCGGCGCCGCGCTGCACCTTGAGTTGCGCCACGGCGCCCGGCTTGAGGCCCGCCACGGCATTGAGCAACTGGGCCGTGTTGGCCACTTTGGCCTGAGCCACCTGCACCACCACATCGCCCGGGCGCACACCGCCCGTGGCCGCCGGGCCGTTGTGCAGCACGCCTGTGATCAGCACGCCTTCCTTGACCGGCAGGTTGAAGGTCTCGGCGATCTCGGGGGTGAGGTCGCGAGGCTCCACGCCGATCCAGCCGCGGGTGACCTGCCCATCGCGGATCAGGCTTTCCATGACCTGGCGGGCCGTGGACACGGGGATGGCAAAGCCGATGCCCATGTTGCCGCCCGAGCGCGAGTAGATGGCACTGTTGATGCCCATCAGGTGGCCATTGGCATCGACCAGGGCGCCGCCCGAGTTGCCGGGGTTGATGGCCGCGTCGGTCTGGATGAAGTTCTCGAAGGTGTTGATGCCCAGCTGGTTGCGGCCCAGGGCACTGACGATGCCGGAGGTGACCGTCTGCCCCACGCCAAAGGGGTTGCCGATGGCCAGCACGGCATCGCCCACCTGCAGGGTGTCGGAATCCCCGAAGGTGATGGTGGGCAACTTGTCCAGATCGATCTTGAGCACGGCCAGATCGGACTCCGGGTCGGTGCCGATGACCTTGGCACGGGCCTTGCGGCCATCGATCAGCATCACTTCGATGTCGTCCATGTGCTCGACGACATGGTTGTTGGTCAGCACATAGCCATCGCCCGAAACGATGACGCCCGAGCCCACGCCGGACTGGGGCGAGTTGTTGTCCTGGTCACCAAAGAAATAGCGGAACCAGGGATCGTTGCGCTGGGGGTGCCGCGCCGCGCTCTTGCTGGTGACGATGCTCACCACGGTGGGCGCCGCCAGGCGTGCCGCCTCGCTGAAGCCCACGGCCGCCGCGACCGCCCCGGAGGCCGTGCGGGCCACGGGCGGTGCGGTGGCCACCTGCAGTGACACGGGCCCACCCTGCTTCCAGGGCAAGGCCTCGATCCACTGAGGCTTGAGCGTGGACACCACGAACACCACGGCCACCGAGACCGTGACGGCTTGGGAGAAAATGAGCCAGAGTCTGCGCATGCAAGGAAATCTGGAAATGACCACCACCGTGATCGAACGTGAACTGTTGACCGCCCGCATCGACCAATGGCTCGATGCCAGCCGCTTTCGCGATTATGGGCCGAACGGTCTTCAAGTTGAGGGCAAGCCCCAAATTCACAAGATCGTGAGTGGCGTGACCGCCAGCCTGGCCCTGATCGAGGCTGCGGTGGCCGCCGGGGCCGATGCCCTGCTGGTGCACCACGGTCTGTTCTGGCGTGGCCAGGATGGCCGGGTGACGGGCTGGATGCGCCAGCGCCTGGGCGCCTTGCTGGCGCACGACATCAATCTGCTGGCCTACCACCTGCCGCTGGACGCCCACGCCGAGCTGGGCAACAACGCTCAATGGGGGCAACGCCTGGGGCTGGTGGCCGATGCACGCTTTGGCGAGCAGGATCTGGGCTTCATCGGCCCGGCGCCTCAGGGCCTGAGCCTGGACAGCCTGGCCGCGCAGATGACGCAGGCCCTGGGCAAGGCACCCACGATACTGCCCGGCGATGGCCGCCCACTGCGGCGGGTGGCTTGGTGCAGCGGGGGCGCGCAGGGCTATTTTGAGCAGGCCATCGCGGCCGGTGCCGACGTCTACCTGACGGGAGAGGTGTCCGAACCCCAGGCCCACTACGCGCGGGAGACGGGCGTGGCCTTCATGGCCTGTGGCCACCACGCCAGCGAACGCTATGGCGTGCAGGCGCTGGGGGCCGCCCTGGCCGCCGAGTTCGGCCTGGAGCACGAGTTCATCGAGATTGAGAACCCGGCCTGATCAGGTTGGCCAGGGCCAGGGTGACCAGGGTGAGTGCCAGCGGCACCGTGGTCACGAAGCCCACGTACTTGAAGCCCAGGGCACCGCACAGGCCGCCCACGAAAAAACAGATCACCAGACGGACATGGATGTGCAGCTTGGCCAGATTGGCCTGCACGCGCTGCTCGCCGGGCACATCGGCCGTGCGGTTCCAGTAGAACATCTTGCCCAGCTCGATGCCGATGTCGGTGAGCAGGCCGGTCAGGTGGGTGGTGCGGATCTCGGCATTGGAGATCTTGGTGATCAGGGCGTTTTGCAGGCCCATGGCAAAGCACAGCAAGATCGCCGTCATCGACAGGCTCACGATCTCATGCTGCAGCAGGCGCCGGCCCACCAGCCCGAAGATCAGCAGCAAGGCGGCTTCGAGCAGCAAAGAGGGGATGTAGGGATGTCGCGGCCAGCGGCGGTGGCTGTAGTTGACCAGCAAGGCGGTGGTGGCCGCCCCGGAGACAAAGGACCCCACCGCCAGCACAGCGCTGATGGCCAGCACGAACTGGCCCAGCACGATCTCGTCGGCCACCATGGAGATCAGGCCGGTCATGTGCGAGGTGTACAGGCCGATGGCCAGAAAGCCCCCGGCGTTCAGGGCCCCGGCCACAAAGGCCAGCACCATGCCCAGATGCAGATTGCTGCGCGCGGTGCGCTGGTGATCGGTCAGGCGTGAGAGATAGTCAACTGGCATGCGGCGTCTACTGTACACCCCACATGCCAGCAAGTTCAGTGCCCGATGACGGACTCCAGCTCGGCAAAGCTGTGGGCATGCAGATCCGATTCGATCGACTGGCCCAGGGCCATTTCCAGGCGTTTGGCCGAGAACAGACCACGCAGGGCGATCTGGCCGCCCTGCACCTCGGTGACCAGCAGGTAGCGCAAACCGTGCTCACGCAGGGTGGCCACGATGTCGCCCACCTGGGCATGGCGCACATGGTGCATGTCGCTGACCTCCCATTGGGTCAGCGGCGTCATGACGTCAGCCAGGGTCAGTTCATCGTGCTGGATGCGGTCGCTGAGGGCACGCACCACGGGGCGCTCGCCCATCAGCACGTCGGCCGTGACCATGCCCACCAGGTCGCCCGTGGGGCCGGAGACAAAGGCCATGCGCACACCCGCGCGCAGCATGACGTGCAAGGTTTCATCGAGCCCGTCGCGGTGACTGGCCACCACCAGGGCGCTGAAGCGCAGGTCCGTCAACAGCGGCAGGGCCCGGTCTTCCAGACGAGCGCTGCGCACCAGTTGGGGGACCTTGGGTGCCACTTTGAGGGATGAGAGCGGTAAGGGACGAAAGCGAGGATCGTGTGGCATGAGCGTTCCTTTCAACAACCAGGGCCTTGAGAGCCCGTTTGTTTCAATGTACGCCTGCGCACGCGGCGGCAAAGGCAGTAATTGCGCCCTCGCACACCCTCATTAACGTGAATTTGTGCCGCTTGCGGGCCGCCTTGGCGGCTGCCGCATCACAGCCGGACCGGGATGCCCCGTCGGGCCATCAAGGCCTTGGCCTCGGCCACGGTGTACTCGCCGTAATGGAAGATGCTGGCCGCCAGCACCGCATCGGCGCCGCCTTGCTGCACCCCATCGGCCAGGTGATCGAGGTTGCCGACACCACCAGAGGCGATCACCGGCACGCCCACGGCATCGCTGACCGCGCGGGTCAGCTCCAGATCGAAACCGGACTTGGTCCCGTCGCGGTCCATGCTGGTGAGCAGGATCTCGCCCGCCCCGTACTCGGCCATCTGACGAGCCCAGGCCACGGCATCGAGCCCGACGTTCTTGCGCCCGCCATGGGTGTAGACATCCCAACCCGGACCACGCGCAGCCAGATCGTCACCCTGGCGGCGTTTGGCGTCGATGGCCACGACGATGCATTGCGAGCCATAACGGTCGGAGGCATCGCGGATGACCTGGGGGTTGGCCACGGCGGCCGAGTTGAAGCTGACCTTGTCGGCCCCGGCATTGAGCAGGCGGCGGACGTCGTCGACCGTGCGCACGCCCCCACCCACCGTCAGGGGGATGAAGACCTGCGAGGCCACGGCCTCGATGATGTGCAGGATGACATCGCGACCATCGCTGGTGGCGGTGATGTCCAGGAAGGTGAGCTCGTCGGCGCCCTGCTCGTTGTAGCGGGCGGCGATCTCGACCGGATCCCCGGCGTCGCGCAGCTCCACGAAGTTGACGCCCTTGACGACCCGCCCGCCTGTCACATCCAGGCAAGGAATGATGCGTTTGGCCAGCACCTTACAGACCGCCGTTGAGTTCGTCAGCGCGTTTTTGCGCAGCGGCAAAGTCCAGATCGCCGGTGTAGATGGCACGACCGCAGATCACGCCTTCAACGCCCTCGGATTCGACCGCGCAGAGTTCTTCGATGTTCTGGATGTTGGACAGGCCGCCCGAAGCAATGACTGGCACCGTCAGGGCCTGCGCCAGCTTGACGGTGGCTTCAATGTTGACGCCCGACAGCATGCCGTCACGCCCGATGTCGGTGTAGATGACGCCTTCGACACCGTAGTCTTCGAACTTCCTGGCCAGATCCACCACCTCGTGGCCGGAGAGCTTGCTCCAGCCATCGGTGGCCACCTTGCCGTCCTTGGCGTCCAGGCCGACGATGATGTGGCCGCCAAAGGCCGTGCAGGCATCGCGCAGGAAGCCGGGGTTCTTGACCGCGGCCGTGCCGATGATGACGTAGCTCAGGCCGCCATCCAGGTAGCGCTCGATGGTGTCGAGATCACGGATGCCACCGCCCAGTTGCACGGGGATTTCCTCGCCGACTTCCTTGAGGATGGCCTTGATGGCCGCCTCGTTGACGGGCTTGCCGGCAAAGGCGCCGTTGAGGTCCACCAGGTGAAGGCGACGTGCCCCGGCGTCCAGCCAGCGCCGGGCCATCGCGGCCGGGTCCTCGCCAAACGTGGTGGAGTCATTCATATCGCCTTGTTTGAGGCGGACGCACTTGCCGTCTTTCAGGTCAATCGCAGGAATCAGCAGCATGGCTGTGCCAGAACAAATTAGATGATCGAAAAGCAGTCTCTGAGGATCAGGGCTGCCAGGTCAGGAAATTGCGGTACAGCGCCAAGCCATGCTCCGCGCTCTTTTCAGGGTGAAACTGTGTTGCAAAAATATTATCCCGAGCAACCGCGCAGGTAAAGCGGACACCGTAGTCGGTTTCACCGCTGCTGTGTTGGGGATTATCCACAAGCGCATGGTAGCTGTGGACGAAATAGAAATAGCTGTCCTGCGGGATTCCGGCCCACACAGGATGGGGCTGTCCGCCCCACAGACCGGGGTGGCTGACCTGGTGGACCTGGTTCCAGCCCATCTGGGGCACCTTGTAGCGGCTGCCATCGGCCTGGCGCATGCCATCGAGGCGGAAGCGCCGCACCTGACCGGGGATGAGGCCCAGGCCGGGGGTGTCCTGCTCTTCTGAGTGGTCCAGCAGCATCTGCATGCCCACGCACACGCCCATCAGGGGCTTGCGGGCGGCCGCATCGAGCACCGCGCTCAGCAGGCCGCCGCCATGGGCTTCACGCAGCTCGCGCATGCAGTCGCGCATGGCGCCCTGCCCGGGCAACACCACGCGTTCGGCGGCGAGCACGACGTCGGGGTCGTTGGTCACCACCACCTTCAGGTTCAAACCCTGGGCTGCGTGCTCGACCGCCTGGGAGACGGAGCGCAGATTGCCCATGCCGTAGTCGATCACGGCCACCGTCGATGTCTGGCTCATGGCATCAGGAAAGAAGCATCACAGAGAGGGCGGCTCACAGGGAACCCTTGGTGGAGGGAATGACCCCCGCCATGCGCGGATCACGCTCCAGCGCACCGCGCAAGGCACGCGCAAAGGCCTTGAACACCGTTTCGCACTGGTGGTGCGCATTGACGCCCTTGAGGTTGTCGATGTGCAAGGTGACGCCCGCATGGTTGACGAAGCCCTGGAAGAACTCATAGGTCAACTGCGTGTCGAAACCACCGATGCTGCCCGAGGTGAAGGGGATGTCGATGTGCAGGCCGGGGCGACCGGAGAAGTCGATCACCACGCGGGACAGTGCCTCATCAAGCGGCACGTAGGCGTGGCCGTAACGGCGGATGCCCTTCTTGTCGCCCACGGCCTTGGCAAAGGCCTGGCCCAGGGTGATGCCCACGTCCTCGACGGTGTGATGGCCATCGATGTGCAGATCGCCCACGGCATGGATGTCCAGATCGATCAGACCATGGCGGGCGATCTGGTCAAGCATGTGGTCGAAGAAGCCGATGCCGGTGTGCAGCTTGGCCGCACCGGTGCCGTCCAGATTGACGCGCACGGTGATCTGGGTTTCAGCGGTGTGGCGCGTGACTTCGGCCACGCGATCGCATTCAGGAGCGTTCATGCAGGATGGAGGGTCAGGGGTTCGCGCAGGAGATCGGTCAATGCCGCGATCAGGGCGTCGTTTTCAGAGGGCAGCCCCACGGTCAGGCGGATACAGTTTGCCAGCAATTGGTGCAGACCCGCCACATTTTTGATCAGGATGCCACGCTGCTTGAGCGCGGTAAACACAGCGGCTGAATCGTTCACGCGCACCAGGATCATGTTGGCCTGGCTGGGATAGGCCCGTGCACCCGGCATGGCGGCCAGAGCGGCCATCAGGCGGGCGCGCTCGGCCTTGATGACCTCGGCCTGGCGTGCGAACTCGTCGGCATGCTCCAGGGCGAAGAGGGCGGCCTCGGTGTTGAGCACGCTGATGTTGTAGGGCGGACGCACCTTGTCGACCTGTTCGATCAGGGCGCGGGGGCCGAACATATAGCCCAGGCGCACGCCCGCCAGGCCGAACTTGGACAGCGTGCGCATCAGCAGCACATGGGGGTGCTGGCGCAGGCGCTCGGCGTAGTGGCGGCTCGCAAAGGGCTGGTAAGCCTCGTCGATCACGACCAGGCCGCAGCCCTGCTCGCCCACGGCCTGCACGACCTGTTCGATGGCGTCGTCGCTCCACAGATTGGCCGTGGGGTTGTTGGGGTAGGCGATGTAGGTGATGGCCGGGCGGTGTTCGCGCACGGCCGCCACCATGGCAGGGGCATCGAGTTCGAAGTCGGCGGTGAGGGGCACGCCCACGAAGCGCAGACCCGCCAGCTTGGCGGACATCTCGTACATGACGAAGCCCGGCAGCGGGGCCAGCACCGTGGCACCCGGCTGGGCACAGGCCACCGACAAGAGGGAGATCAGCTCGTCCGAGCCATTGCCCAGCACCAGACCCTGCTCGTCGCTGACCTGCGCGTAAGCGCGCAAGGCGGCATGCAGATCGTTGATGCGGGGGCCGGGATAGCGGTTGAGCGCCACAGCGCCCAGGCGCTGCCCGAGTTCAGCCTGCAGCGCGGACGGCAGGGTGAAGGGGTTTTCCATCGCGTCGAGCTTGATGAAGCCCGCAGCATCCTGCACGACATAAGCGTGCATGGCGCGCACATCGGCGCGAAAGGTTTCTTGGAGACGGTCGTTGGTGCTCATGAGGCTAAGGCTGCAAACAGCCGAGTTAGCCTGAGGGATTATCTCACGAGGGCTTGTTGCAACTCGTCCTCGCCGCCCTTGTCCAGACGTTCGGTGCGGTTGCGCCCGGCCGCCTTGGCGCGGTAGAGCGCCTGGTCGGCGCGATCCACCGTCTCGGACATGAGCTCGCCCGTGGCATAGCAGGTGATGCCGGAAGAGAAGGTCACGCGCAAACCGGGCACGGTGGGGCTGACCTCGGTGCGCGACAGGGCCTGGCGGATGCGCTCGAGCACCAGCCGGGCGCTGTGGCAGTCGGTGTCCGGGAACATGATGAGGAACTCCTCCCCACCCCAGCGCGCCACCTGGTCGGCATTGCGCAGGCCGGCCGTGATGACCTGGGCGGTGGAGCGCAGCACCTCGTCGCCCACGGCATGGCCATGTTCGTCATTGACGTGCTTGAAGAAGTCCAGATCGAGCATGCACACACAGCAGGACCGGCCGGAGCGGTCGGCGCGGGTGCGCTCCGTGTCCAGCAAGGCCAGCATGTGGCGGCGATTGAAGAGCCCGGTCAACTCGTCACGGATGGCCTGGCCCTGCAACTTGGCCAGTGCAGCGATGAGTTCGGTCTTGCGCTCGGTGGAGCGCGCACGCATGAGCGAGAGCTGGTGCCCCAGCATGCTCAGGCTGATCAGGATGACCAGCAGGACGCCGAAGTGGACCCATTGCAACTCGGCCATGTGGGTCACCGCCCGCTCCTCATGGGCCACCATGCCGAATGCGCCGGCGAACACGGCCCCGGCCAGTGTGCAGGCATGGACCAGTTGGCGCGACGTGACGGTGAACATGCCGAACATGAGGATGATGAAGAGCAGCATCAGCGCGATGCCGCGTCCCGGGCCACCGATCACATAGCCCCAGCCGAGAAACACCACGCAGACCACCATATTGGCCTCGATCATGGAGGGATCGGACAGTGACTTGTTCAAGCCGGTGCGGTAGATCGTGAAGATGCCCACCAGGGCGGCCAGCGCACAAAGTGTGAGTTGTTGCGCGTCCAGCGGGTTGACCACGCCACGCGCGGCGCCATAGTTCAGGGCCAGCACACCTGCGGTGCAGTTGGTCACGCCGACCATGAAACGCCAGATGTGGGCCTTCTGGTGCGGATCGGCCGAAAACGCCCAGTCACTGAGGCGCGCAAGCAGGGGCCAGCGGGAGGTGTGCTGGTTGCGGCAGCTGATCAGCATGGCCAGGCAGAGCACCAGCAGGAACACCATCAGCGCCCAGATTTCCACATACTGGGACGAGTCACTGCTGATCGACGGGGAAACTGCACTGGGAAACACGGCCACACCATTCAGGAGATTTCACCCCTGAATTCTCAAGCCTTGGGGTCCAACTCGGCTGGATTCACTATCGCATGCATGCCAATTAATGCCAAGCGGGGACCACCCACCTCGGGGGGGGAACGGATGGCTTGCGATGGGTAGAAGCGCTTTGGCGTGAGAGCGCAGGGCTGGGTCGGAGGGGGCCTGTCGTTCGGGCTTCAAGTGGGTGGTCCCGCTGCGCGGGACTCCCTTCCGGTGCTCGTCAGGAGGCAGCGTTGGCGAACTCGCTGCGCGCCCTGCGGGCTCTTCGCTCAGACAACGCCAACGAGTTTGAGCTTGATGCGTGCTGCGCACGCCTGCCTCCCGCCTGCGCTCCTCAGCACCCACTCAGGCGCCCGCCCGACAGGCCCCCTCCGCCCTTGGTCGCCCTGCTGGTGGCATGCACAGGCCCCGGGGACGAGGCATGCATCGGTTGACGCGTGAGAGCACACGATAGCGCCGCGCGCTCTTCGCATGCCACCAGTGGGGCGATGAAGGGCCGAGGGGGGCTCTGGCCGGGCGCCTCGGGGGCGCCGAGCAGCACAGTGTCGAGGTGGGCGCGCGCAGCGCGCTTCAATAACTGACTCGTCGGGGTTGTCTGAGCGGATCGCCTGCAGGGCGAGTAGCGAGTTCCCCGACGCCACCTCGACGCGAGCAGCGCAGGTGTGTCCCGCGCAGCGGGACCGCCCCCGTGAAGCCCGGACAGAGCCCCTCTCGGCCCGCGCCCCACGACTCCCCGAAAAAACGCTCAGCAGATCAGCGCGACTTCAAACGGAACTCAGCCGCCTGCGCATGCGCCTGCAAACCCTCGCCATAGGCCAGCACCGCCGCCGTCTTGCCCAGCACCTGGGCACCCGCTTCGCTGACCTCGATCAGGCTGGAGCGCTTCTGGAAGTCATACACCCCCAGGGGCGACGAAAAACGCGCCGTGCCCGAGGTGGGCAGCACGTGGTTGGGGCCGGCACAGTAGTCGCCCAGCGACTCACTGGTCCAGGCGCCCAGGAAAATGGCGCCCGCATGCTTGAGCAAAGGCTCCCAGCGGTGCGGATCACTGGAAGACACCTCCAGGTGCTCTGGCGCAATCCGGTTACTGATCTCGCACGCCTCGTCCATGCTGCGGGTGTGGATCAAGGCGCCACGCCCCTCCAGCGACGCACGGATGATGGCCGCGCGCGGCATGGTGGGCAGCAGGCGGTCGATCTCGGCCTGCACCTTGGCGATGTAGGCGGCATCCGGACACAGCAGGATGCTCTGGGCCAGCTCGTCATGCTCGGCCTGGCTGAACAGGTCCATGGCCACCCAGTCGGGCGGCGTGCTGCCATCGGCCAGCACCAGGATCTCGCTGGGCCCGGCGATCATGTCGATGCCGACCTGCCCGAAGACATGCTTCTTGGCACTGGCCACATAGGCATTGCCCGGGCCCGTGATCTTGTCGACCTTCGGGACGGTGGCGGTGCCATAGGCCAGCGCCGCCACGGCCTGCGCGCCACCGATGGTGAATGCACGGGACACCCCAGCCACGTAGGCGGCGGCCAGCACCAAGGGGTTCTTCTCGCCACGCGGAGTGGGCACGACCATGATGATCTCTTCCACACCCGCCACATGGGCGGGAATGGCGTTCATCAGCACGGATGAAGGATAGGCCGCCTTGCCACCCGGCACATAGATGCCCACGCGGTCCAGCGGGGTGACCTTCTGCCCCAGCAGCGTGCCGTCTTCGTCGCGGTAGGACCAGCTCAGGCCGCAGGCCTGCTTCTGGCGCTCGTGGTAGCTGCGCACACGCGCCGCAGCCGATTGCAGCGCGGTGCGCTGATCGGCCGGCAGGCTGTCAAAGGCGGCCTTGAGCTCGCCCTGCCCCAGCTCCAGCGCCCCCATGCCGTCCACCGTCAGGTGGTCGAAGCGGGCGGTGTATTCCAGCACGGCGGCATCACCGCGTGTGCGCACATCGGCCAGGATGGCGGCCACGCGGTCCTCGATGGCCGTGTCGGTCTCGGCCGACCAGTGCAGCACCTTCTGGAAGGCGGCATCGAAGTCAGGCTGCGAGGTGGCGAGGTGGCGGATCTGGACGGTCATGGACGCTAGCTTGTCAGAAAAACACATGGGCCCGCAGGCCCTGGGGTCACCCCTCCAGCCATCAGGCCGGGGTGGCAGAGCGGAAGGCCTCGATCAGGGCTCGGATGGGCTCGCGCTTGAGCTTGAGCGCCGCCTGGTTGACCACCAGACGCGAGGAGATGTTCATGATCTGCTCGACCTCGACCAGCTTGTTGGCCTTGAGCGTGTTGCCGGTGGACACCAGGTCCACGATGGCATCGGCCAGGCCAGTCAGCGGTGCGAGCTCCATCGAGCCGTACAGCTTGATCAGGTCCACGTGCACGCCCTTGTTGGCAAAGTGCTCGCGGGCGATGGTGGTGTACTTGGTGGCCACGCGGATGCGCGAGCCTTGCTTGACGGCCGCAGCATAGTCAAAGTCGGCCCGCACGGCCACGCTCATGTGGCACTTGGCGATGTTGAGGTCCAGCGGCTGGTAGAGGTTGTCGCCGCCATGCTCGATCAGGATGTCCTTGCCGGCCACGCCGATGTCGGCGCCGCCATGCTCCACATAGGTGGGCACATCGGTGGCGCGCACCAGCACCACACGCACATCCGGGCGGTTGGTGGGCAGGATGAGCTTGCGGGTCTTTTCCGGGTCTTCGGTGACCTCGATGCCGGCCGCGGCCAGCAGGGGCAAGGTCTCTTCGAAGATGCGGCCTTTGGAGAGTGCGAGGGTGATCATGCTCATGCCTTGACCCGTTCGATGTCGGCGCCAATGGCACGCAGCTTGGCTTCCATGCGGTCATAGCCCCGGTCGAGGTGGTAGATGCGATCGACCAGGGTCTCGCCATCGGCCACCAGGCCGGCAATCACCAGGCTGGCAGAAGCACGCAGGTCCGTGGCCATCACGGTGGCACCCGACAACTGGGGCACGCCCGTGACCACGGCGCTGTGCCCGTCAACTTCGATCTTGGCGCCCAGGCGGATCAGCTCGTTGACGTGCATGAAGCGGTTTTCAAAAATGGTCTCGTGGATCACCGCTGTGCCCTCGGCCACGCAGTTGAGCGCCATGAACTGCGCCTGCATGTCGGTCGGGAAGGCCGGGTACTCACGAGTGCGGAAACCCACCGACTTGGGGCGCGCATCGGCCTGGACACGGATCCAGTCCGCACCGGCCTCGATGGAGACACCCGCTTCGCGCAGCTTGTCGATCACCGACTCGAGGTGGCCGGCGTTGGCCTTGCGCAAGGTGACATCGCCACCGGCAGCGCCCACGGCGCACAGGAAGGTGCCCGTCTCGATGCGGTCGGGAATGATCTGGTGGGCATGGGCAGGGCTCAGGCCATGCAGGCGCTCGACACCCATGATGCGGATGCGGTGGGTGCCATGACCTTCGATCTTCGCGCCCATGGCGATCAGCATCTCGGCCAGGTCGGTGATCTCGGGCTCTTGTGCGGCGTTTTCGAGCACGGTTTCACCCTCGGCCAGCACGGCGGCCATCAGCAGGTTCTCGGTGCCGGTGACGGTGACCATGTCGGTGGTGATGCGCGCGCCCTGCAGCCGCGTGGGCTGACCATCGGCGCCCACGGGAGTGCGCGCCTCGATGTAGCCGTGCTCCACCGTGATCTGGGCCCCCATGGCCTGCAGGCCCTTGATGTGCTGATCGACAGGGCGCGATCCGATGGCGCAGCCGCCGGGCAAGGACACCCGCGCCCGGCCAAAGCGCGCCAGCAGCGGCCCCAGCACCAGGATGGATGCCCGCATGGTCTTGACCAGTTCGTAGGGCGCTTCAGGGTTGTTCACCTGGCCAGCGTCCAGCGTGACCCGGTTCGGGTCGTCCGCTTGGCGGGCCCCCGTCACACCCATATTGGCCAGCAGCTTGAGCGTGGTCGACACGTCCTGCAACTGCGGCACATTGGCCAGGGTGACAGGCTCCGGGCTGAGCAGCACGGCGCACAGGTCAGGCAAAGCAGCGTTTTTGGCGCCGGAGATCGTCACTTCGCCTTGCAGGCGACGACCGCCGCGAATCAGGAGTTTGTCCATGAAGCACAGAGGGCGCGATGCCTCCGCGGTGACGGGGTCGCGCCAAAAAATGAGGGCTGACAGAAAAAAACGATTTCAGATCAACAACTTGCCACGGCAACCACCACCGGACAAGTGAGCCGACAACGAGGTCAGGCGGCCTTGCCCTGGGTCGACCATTCGGCCGGGGTGAGGGTCTTCATCGACAGTGCGTGGATCTGAGCCCGCATTCTATCGCCCAGGGCCTGGTAAACGCGCTGATGACGCTGGATGCGGCTCTTGCCCTCGAACTCGGTGGACACGATGGTGGCGAAAAAGTGCTGACCATCGCCTTCGACGTCCAGATGCTCGCAGGGCAGACCGGCGGCAATGTACTGCTGGACGTCGGCGGGTGTGGGGTTGGACATGGTGGACTCGCGATACGGGTGAGAGGGATGAAGGATGCGCTCAATGCCGGATTTTGTACCCGACCTGGAGCAGACGCAGCGCCAGCAGCGACACCCCCAGCGTGGCCGACGACACCACGGCCAGGCTGAGCCAGGGGCTCACATCGCTGACACCGAAGAAGCCGCGCCGGAAACCGTCGATCAGGTAGAAGAAGGGATTGAAGTGAGACAGCGCCTGCCAGAACGGCGGCAGAGAGTGCACCGAATAGAACACGCCCGACAGGAAGGTCATGGGCATGATGATGAAATTCTGGAAGGCCGCCATCTGGTCGAACTTTTCCGCCCACAGGCCCGCGATCAGCCCCAGCGCCCCCAGCAGGGTGCCGCCCAGCACGGCAAAGCACAGGGCCCACCCCGGCTCGGCCAGCCCGGGCGGCGCAAACCAGGCGGTGACGAGGAACACGCCGGTCCCCACGGTCAAGCCCCGCACGAGCGATGCGCCCACATAGGCCAGGAACCAGGCCCGGTGCGACAGCGGCGTGAGCAGCACAAAGACCAGATTGCCCGTGATCTTGCTCTGGATGAGCGATGAGGAGCTGTTGGCAAAGGCGTTCTGCAACAGGCTCATCATGACCAGGCCCGGGATCAGGAAGCGGGTGTAGCCCACGTCCTTGAAGACCTGCACATGGTCCTCCAGCACATGACCGAAGATCAGCAGGTAGAGCACCGCCGTGAGCACCGGGGCACCCACGGTCTGGAAACTCACCTTCCAGAAGCGCAGCACCTCCTTGCGGAACAAGGGCGAGGCACCGGCAAAGCTGTTGGCCCAGTTCATGCCGGCACCTCCGCAGACACCTCGCGTGGCGCCCCCTGCCCTTGCATGATGGACAGGAAGACGTCCTCCAGGTCGGCCCGGCCGATCTCGAGGTCTTCGACGCGGCACGCGGCCTGGCGCAGGGAGGCCAGCGTCTGCTCCACCCCCGCCGCATCTCGGGCCGGCAGTTGCACCACACGCCCGGTGATGCGGGCTACCGCCTGCAGGCCGGGGGGCAAAGGGTCGTCCGTCTTGAAGCGCAGCATGGTGCTGGCCGTGCCAGCGAGCAAGGCCGAGGTGCGATCCAGCGCCACCAGTTGACCCTGCTTGAGCATGCCGATGCGGTGGCACAGGGCTTCGGCCTCTTCCAGGTAATGGGTGGTCAGGAGCACGGTGTGGCCCTGCTTGTTGAGCCGGGCGATGAAATGCCACAGGGTCTGGCGCAGCTCCACGTCCACCCCGGCCGTGGGCTCGTCGAGCACGATGACCGGCGGCTTGTGCACCAGGGCCTGGGCCACCAGCACGCGCCGCTTCATGCCCCCCGAGAGCTGGCGCATATTGGCGTCGGCCTTGTCGCTCAGGCCCAGCTCGTGCAGCAACTCGTCGATCCAGGCATCGTTGTGGCGGATACCGAAGTAGCCGCTCTGGATGCGCAAGGTCTCGCGCACCGAGAAGAAGGGGTCGAACACCAGCTCTTGCGGCACGACCCCCAGGGCGCGGCGCGCGGCCTGATAGTCGGTGCGCACGTCATGGCCCAGCACCAGGGCCTGCCCGGTGCTGGCGCGCGAGAGGCCCGCCAGGATGCTGATCAAGGTGGTCTTGCCCGCCCCGTTGGGGCCCAGCAAACCGAAGAATTCGCCCTGCGCGATGTCAAAGCTCACCCCCTGCAGGGCCGGGACGACTCGCCCGCCCGAAGCAAAGGTCTTGGTGATGTGCTGGAAGGAGATGGCGTTCATGGAGGCGACAATTGTAGGAAGTCACCGCCCCGCACGCTGAATGATCGCCAAAAGACCTCGCAGAACCTTCGATCGCATCCTGGATGTGACGCTGACGCTGTTCAACCGCTTCGGTGAACCGAATGTGTCGACCAGCCAGTTATGCGGCGAGATGGGCATCAGCCCGGGCAATCTCTTCTACCACCACCCCACGCGGGATGCCCTGGTGGCCGCGCTGTTCCAGCGCTATGCCCAGGCCCTGGATGCCGTGCTGCAGATCCACGAGAGCACACCCCCTCAGCCCCTGCGGGTGTCGATCGAGGAGCCCAGCCCCTGGTGGCATGCGCTGGATCCGCCCCTGGCCCGGCTGAGCTGGCTGTGCGAGGATCTGGCCCGCACGGCGCGCACTTACCGCTTTCTGTACCGGGATCTGAGCGATCTGGTCTCGCGCCACCGCGTGCTGGAGGAAGGTCTGCCCGCCCTGCTGCGTCGCCAGGAGCACGCCTTGCATCAGGCCCTGAGCGCCCTGCCCTGGGAACACGAAGAAAGCGCGTCGGAATCCGTGGCAGTGTGGAGCGGCCTCTTGCTGGCCAGCCTGACCGGATGCATCGGTCTGGACGGTGCACTCGACCCGCGTGAGCGCCTGGGCGGCACGGATGAGCAATTCATTCAGCGGGCGCTGGGACGCGCTCTGGGCACGATCTGCCCGGCCCTGTCGCCCACGGTGCGAGACGCCCTGTCCACCCACCTGAGCAGGGGGGATGTGCTGGGGAGCAACCCCTGGTGGCTGCGCCCGTCGGACGGGTAAGATCCTCGCTCGACCGATGTACCTCAGGATCACCGAAGGAGACCCCATGTCCGACCTGAAAGCCCGCTTCGAACAAGCCCTGGCCGACTCCAAGCTGCTGCCCGCCAAGCCCGACAACAACACCCTGCTGCAGATCTATTCGCTCTTCAAGCAAGGCAGCGTGGGCGATGTGCAGGGCGATCGCCCCGGCATGATGGACTTTGTGGGCCGCGCCAAGTACGACGCCTGGGCCGCGCTCAAAGGCAAGACCCAGGACGCCGCCCAGCAGGCCTACATCGATCTGATCGAATCGCTGAAGGTGTCACTCAAGAAGTGAGCCCCGCCCGACTGGGCACCGAAGGCCTCAGGCTTGTGATGAGCCTGAGGCTTTTTCAATGATGCGGGCCAGATTCTTGGAAACCTCGGCCTCGATCATGGGCTTGAAGGCCTTCATCATCAGGCCCAGGTTCACATCGAGATCAAAGCTGTTGCCCGACACCAGCATGGTGCCGGTGACGCCCATGCGCTCGAACGTGATGGTGTCGCGATCGGCGCCCTGTTCGTGCTTGCACGACAGGCCCATCTTGCGGGCCGCGTCGTCCATCCACTCGCGCGCCAGTTCGCGTGCACGGTCGATGCCCAGGGTATGGGCTTGCTGGTATTGGATATCGCTCATGGTGTGCTCCTCGTTCTCAATCACTCAGGCCCACACTATAAATACCTTCGCACCCCCGCCAGCAAAGGATCCTGGCTGTTTTCGAACTCCCGGACGATGGCGGTGAAGCAGGCATCGGCCCGCACCGGCCCCAGCCACTCGGCCAGGGTCACATAGGCCGTATTGATCAGGCGTGTGCCGGCCCCGCGTGCGGGCCAGTCCCCCGTCAACTGGGGGCTGCGTCCCCACAGCCAGTCGGCCGCCTGCTGCAACAGCACGGGCGGGATGCGGCGCGCATGCACCAGCAGCGACTGGCGCCAGCGCTGGGGCGAATAGGTGTCGGGCGCTTCACGTGCCACACACTGCTCGACGGCTTCGACAAAGCGCTGCACCGCCACGGCAGAGATGCCCGGCGGGACCGAATCATTGGCACTGAGGCCCGGCTCGATCCGCGCGGTCTGGGGTGGCTCCGCGGCCTGAGCACGGCCGATGCCCTGGGCACGCATGGCGCGGATGATGCTCAAGTGCATCTCGGCCTCCTTGCCCTGCAGCCCGAACTGCTGAGCCACGGCGCGGCAATAGCGACTCAGCCCGGACATGACCGAGCCCTGCCCCGAGGCCGGACCTCGCCACAGCGAGGCGGCGTGTCGGGCCTGATCGGGCGCCAGGTAGGCGCCCAAGGCCAGCATCAGGGCACGGCTGGTGGCCGGATCCACCTCAGACGGGAGCATGCTTGCCGCGGTGGATGGCATCGTGCTGGAATTCGGGATAGCCCTGTTCATAGTGTTCCGTGAAGTCAAGTCCGCGTTGCTCATCCAGGGTCGAAGCGCGCAGGGGCACGACCATGTCGATCAGCCAGTACATCAGCAAAGAGGCGCCAAACCCCCAGATGCAGGCCACGATGCAGCCCAGGGCCTGCACCCCCACCCGCGCCGGATTGAACATGTCGCTGGCATCGAACAGCCCGGCAGCCAAAGTGCCCCACACCCCACCCACCACATGCACCGACACGGCGCCCACGACATCATCGATGCGCCGGGACTCCAGCACTTTGGCGGCCAGCACACTCAGCCCGCCGGCCACGGCCCCTGTCAGCAAGGCATAGGCGGGCTCCATGACGTGGCAGCCCGCTGTCACACCCACCAGTCCGGCGATGGATCCGTTCAGGGTGGCCGTGAGCAGGACCTTCTGGCGCAGCACCGTCAGCATGGCCATGGCGCCGAGGGCACCGGCCGCGCCCCCGAGGTGGGTGTTCAATGCGATTTTGCCCAGGCTCACGTTCGCCGCCAGTGTGCTGCCCGCATTGAAGCCAAACCAGCCGATCCACAGGATGAAGGAGCCCAGGGCCACCAGGGTCAGGTTGTGACCCAGGATCTGGCGGGGCTGCCCGTCGGGCCCGAAGCGGCCCAAGCGCGGCCCCACCACCATGAGGGCCGCCAGCGCCGCCCAACCGCCGATCGAATGCACCACGGTGGAGCCGGCAAAGTCGACAAAGCCCAGTTTCTTGAGCCAGCCTTCGCCACCGTAGACCGAGCCCCAGGCCCAGGCGCCGAAGACCGGGTAGATCAGGCCGGTGATGATGACCGAGCCGATGATGTAGGCCGAAAAACGCGTGCGCTCGGCAATGGCCCCACTGACGATGGTGGCCGAGGTGGCCGCAAACATCATCTGGAAGAACAGCATGCCGTATTGGGATTCGGGCACCGCATGCAGGCCGAAGGCCGTGGTGCCCAGCCAGCCTGTCTCGTTGAGGCCGAACATCAGCCCATAGCCCAGCATCCAGTACGCCACGGCGCCAAAGCACATGTCGCAGTAGTTCTTCATGATCACGTTGACCGTGTTCTTGCTGCGGGCCATGCCGGCTTCCAGAAAGGCAAAGCCCGCCTGCATGAAGAAGACCAGAGCGCCGGCCACCACCAGCCACAGCATGTCGATGGCGGCCCGCAGGCTGTGGAGGTCGGTGGCGAGAGAGGTGCTCATCTGGTGCGCAGGATCTGAAAAATGGAGGATCTGTTTTTCATATAGCAAGGGGCAGACCAGTTTTGCTGCAACGCAATATGGCCCCACCTGTTCAAGGGGTCCGGCCCGCCTGCACGCCCGCTCCGCTAAGATCCCACCGACTTGCTCACCTGCCATTGACCCATGACCGCTGCCTTGCCCGCCCTGCTGGCGCAGACCTCCGAGATGGTGGCCCTGCGACGCGACATCCATGCCCACCCCGAGCTCTGCTTTGAAGAGCAGCGCACCAGCGATCTGGTAGCGGCGCGGCTGAGCGAATGGGGCATCGAGGTGCACCGAGGGCTGGGCGGCACCGGCG
Source organism: Aquabacterium sp. (assembly GCF_036279655.1). Classification (GTDB taxonomy): domain Bacteria; phylum Pseudomonadota; class Gammaproteobacteria; order Burkholderiales; family Burkholderiaceae_C; genus Aquabacterium. Next base: position 56,496 of record NZ_DASUIT010000071.1, read on the forward strand.
TGGTCGGCGTCATCCAGGGACGCGCCGGCCCCCGCTCGATCGGCCTGCGCGCCGACATGGACGCCCTGCCCATGACCGAGCACAACCAGTTTGCGCATGCCAGCCGCCACCCCGGCAAGATGCACGCCTGCGGCCACGATGGCCACACCGCCATGCTGCTGGCCGCCGCGCGGCACCTGGCCACCGAGCGCGACTTCGCTGGCACGGTCTATCTGGTGTTCCAGCCTGCCGAGGAAGGGGGCGGGGGCGCTCGCGAAATGATGAAGGACGGGCTGTTCCAGCGCTTCCCCATGGAGGCCATCTACGGCATGCACAACTGGCCGGGGCTCGCCGTCGGCCAGTTCGCCATCCGCAGCGGGCCCTGTTTTGCCTCCAGCAACGAGTTCCGCATCACCATCAGCGGCAAGGGCTGCCATGCCGCCATGCCCCACCTCGGCACCGACCCCGTGCCGGTGGCCTGCCAGTTGGTCCAGGCCTTCCAGACCATCCTGACGCGCAATATGCGGCCGGTCGAAACCGGGGTGATCTCGGTCACCATGATCCAGGCCGGCGAGGCCACCAACGTCATCCCCGACGAGGTCACCATTCAGGGCACCGTGCGCACCTTCACGGTCGACACCCTGGACCTGATCGAGCAGCGCATGCGCGAGATGACCGAGCATGTGTGCGCGGCCTTTGGCGCCCAGGCCAGCTTCGATTTCCACCGCAACTATCCACCCACGGTCAACCACCCGGCAGAAACGGCCTTTGCGAGGCAGGTGATGTGCGAGGTGGTCGGCGCCGATCAGGTTCTGGAGTTCGAGCCCACCATGGGGGCCGAGGATTTCAGCTTCTTCCTGCAGGCCCACCCGGGGGCTTACTTCGTGATCGGCAATGGCGATGGCCAGCACCGCGATGGTGGCCACGGCCTGGGGCCCTGCATGCTGCACAACCCCAGCTACGACTTCAACGACGAACTGATTCCTCTGGGCGCCACCTTGTGGGTGAAGCTGGCCCAGGCCTGGCTGGCTCAGCCCTGATGAAGCTGGACCACGCGCAGGGCGCGTTCCTGCTCGATGATCTGGAGAACGGCCGCGTCCAGCACCCCCAGGCTCTGCAGCACGAAGGCTGACATCTGCAGGCCCGCCTCCTGGGTCTCGGGGATCACCGCCGAGGCGCCAGCCGCCAACAGTTCGCGGGCATGCGCTTCGTCATGGGAGCGCGCCACCAGCGGCAGGACCGGGTAGTTGGCGCGCACTGCCTTGACCGCGCGCAAGGCAGCCTGCGGGCTGTCCATCGTGATCACCACGGCCGCCGCGCGGTCCACATGGAGGCGATGCAGCATCTCGACCCGGCTGGCATCGCCGTAGAACACCGGCGCGCCGCCCGAACGCATGCGCGCCACCGCATGGGCATCGTGCTCCACGGCAATGAAGGGCACGCCCTGGCGCGCGAGCACCTCGCCCATCAGTTGCCCCACCCGGCCAAACCCGGCGATCACCACATGACCGGGAGGCACCCCGACGTCCTCAGGCATGGCCTGCGTCGTCGCGGCGGACCATCGGGCATCGATGCGGTCCCCCCAGATCGACCCCCAACGCGCCAGCACCGGCGTCACGAACAGGCTCAGGCCCACCACCAGCAAGATGAACTGACCCAAGGGCGGCGTGAACAGGCCGCTTGCGGTGGCCACACCCACCACGATGAAGGCGAACTCGCCCCCCTGTCCCAGCAGCAGGCCCGCCTCCAGGGAGCGCCCCCAGCTCAAGCCCCCCACACGGAACACGCCCATCACGACCGCCGCCTTGATGGCGATGAGACCGGCCACACTCAGCGGCACCCACAGGGGATTGCGCATCACTTCCCGCACATCGATGCCCATGCCCACCGACATGAAGAACAAGCCCATCAGCAAGCCCTTGAAAGGCTCGACGGTCACCTCGACCTCATGGCGATACTCGGTCTCGGCCAGCAGCAACCCGGCCAGCAAGGCTCCCAGGGCCATGGACAGGCCCGCCGCCGCCGTGAGCCCGGCGATGCCCATGGTGGACAGCAAGGTCAGGGCCATGAAGACATCGGGCTGACGTCGCCCGGCCAGATGGCGGAACACAGGCCGGATCAACTGGCGCCCCACCAGAAAGATCAGCAACACGGCCCCCACCGATTTGAGCAGGGTGATCGCGACGACCCGCCCCATGCCACCCTCCGGTGCGCCCGCCCCCAGCAGCCCGATCAGGATCAGCAGGGGCACCACGGCCAGGTCCTGCAACATCAGCACCGAGAAACTGGCCTGCCCCATGGGGGTGGCCAGCGCCTGCCGCTGTGACAAGAGCTGCATCACCACGGCGGTGGATGACAGCGACAGCACCAGCCCCATCACCAGCGCGGCCTGCCAGGTATTGCCAAAGGCCAGCGCCAAGGCCCCGATGACACCGGCACTCAGGGCCACCTGCACCCCGCCGCCACCGAACACCCAGCGCCTCAAGGCCCACAGACGCTCGGCCGACAGCTCCAGGCCGATCATGAACATCAGAAAGAGCACGCCCAGTTCGGCCAGAGCCTCCACACCCTTGAGCTGCGGGAAGGTGAACCAGGCCAGCTCTGGCCAGCGGTCCACCCACAGGCCCAGACCGTAGGGCCCCAGAGCCACACCGGCAGCCAGGAAACCCAGAACCTGGTTGATGCGCCAGCGCTGCAACAGAGGGATCAGGACGCCCGCCATCACCAGAAACAAGAGCGTTTCACGCAAGAAAGGAAAGCTGTGCTGCTCTTCCAAGAAGGCTCCTTCTGCCAACGGACCATGGATCAAAGAGTCCCTACTATAGGGGTGGCGTGCACACGCGCCGCCTTATGATCATCCCGACCCAGGCACTTGACGGGACCCCGTTCCATCGCGCAGTCCATGACCACGAAGCCCGAACACCCGGCGGCCCTGCGGACCGCCCACCTGCACACGGCAGCAGAGGTGGCGGCGCGCCTGCGCGTCAACCCGGATGAGGGACTGGCCGCAGACGAAGTCAACACCCGACGGGACCAGCACGGCCTCAATGCCCTGGACGACGCCGCACCCCGAAGCTGGGCCTCGCGCCTGTTGAGTCCCTTCAAGGACTTCATGATCGTGGTGCTGCTGGCCGCCGCCCTGCTGTCCGGCGTGATGGGGGATGTGACCGACACCCTGGTCATTCTGCTGATCGTCGTGCTCAACGCCGCCATCGCCGTGACGCAGGAGTGGCAGGCCGACCGCGCCATCGATGCCCTGCGCCAGATGTCCGCCGCCAAGGCCACGGTGCGCCGCGCGGGAAGCCACGACTGCATCGCCACAGAGCATCTGGTGCCTGGTGATGTGGTGCTGCTAGAGGCAGGCAACCTTGTGCCCGCCGATCTGCGCTTGCACGAGGTGGCCCAGTTGCGCGTGGACGAGTCGGCCCTCACCGGCGAGTCGATCACGGTCGAGAAGCACACCCACCACCTGCCCGAAGGCGAACATCCCCTGGGTGATCGCCTCAACATGGCCTACAAGGGCACGCTGGTCACCCATGGCCGCGCCACGGGTCTGGTGGTGGCCACCGGGCACGACACTGAACTGGGCCAGGTGGCCTCACTCTTGCAGCAGGCACCGGACCGCAGCACCCCGCTCCAGCAACGCCTGGCCGCATTTGGCAAGCGGCTCTCGGTGGTCGTGCTGGCCATCTGTGCCGTGGTCTTTGCCATCGGCGTCATCCGTGGCGAGTCGGTGCTGCTCATGGCCCTGACGGCCATCAGCCTCGCGGTGGCGGCCATCCCGGAAGCCTTGCCCGCCGTGGTCACGGTGCTGCTGGCCCTGGGGGCCAGGCGACTGGTCAAGGTCCATGCGCTGGTGCGCCGGTTGCCATCGGTCGAGACCCTGGGCTCGGTCACCACCATCTGCTCCGACAAGACCGGCACGCTGACGCTCAACCGCATGACGGTGCAGAGCGTTCATGCATCGGCAGGGCAGGATGCGGCACTGCTGACCACGGCCGTGCTCTGCAACGATGCCCGCGCCGAAGGCGCGAGCTGGGTGGGTGACCCCACGGAAACCGCCTTGCTGGCGGCGGCGGCCCGCCAGGGGCTGGACGTGCACGATCTGATCCGGCAACAGCCACGACAGCATGAATGGCCCTTCGATGCCGACCGCAAGCGCATGAGCACCCTGCATGCCCACGCGAAGGGCTGGCGCCTGTGCACCAAGGGGGCCCCTGAAATGGTCCTGCCGCGCTGCACCAGCCAGGCGGGCATCCAGGGGCCCGAGCCCATGGATCAGGCCCGCTGGTTGGCGCAGGCTCAATCGCTGGCGGCACAGGGCCTGCGCGTGCTGGCTCTGGCCCGACGCGAGGGCCAGGGCCCGGTGGAGGCCTGCTCCGCCGATCAGATCGAGCAGGAACTCCAACTGCTGGGCCTGATCGGTCTGATCGATCCACCACGCCCCGAAGCCACCGCCGCCGTGGCCGAATGCCTGAGCGCCGGGATCCGGCCGGTGATGATCACCGGGGACCACCCGGCCACGGCCCTGGCCATCGCCGGCCAGTTGGGCATCGTGGCCCCCGGCGCCGTGGAGGGCGCACCTCGCGCGCAGGCCCTCACCGGCGCCGAGCTGGCCGGCATGGACGACGACGCCCTGCGCACGGCCGTGAGCCGCATCAGCGTCTTTGCACGCATGGACCCCACCCAGAAGATCCGCATCGTGCAGGCCTTGCAGGCACAAGGCGAGTTCGTGGCCATGACAGGTGACGGGGTCAACGATGCCCCGGCACTCAAGGCCGCCGACATCGGCGTGGCCATGGGCCTGGGTGGCACCGATGTGGCCCGCGAGGCCGCCAGCCTGGTGCTGCTGGACGACAACTTCGCCACCATCGTCGGCGCCGTGCGGGAGGGACGTCGCATCTTCGACAACATCCGCAAGTTCATCCGCTACGCCATGACCGGCAACTCTGGCGAGATCTGGGTCCTG